>NZ_JBITJA010000004.1:0-190466 GCF_044459545.1 Micromonospora sp. NPDC050276
TCTGCGCCCGCTCCGCGGACGACAACCTCTGCCCCGGCATGACCCCTCATCCTGACGAGAATCCACCCCGTTGCAACAACCACTTGAGCCCAAGGACCTTGGGATACCCCGACATCACCGAACCCGAGTCGATCACGAACGGGCCCGCCCGCGTTGGCCGGCACAAAACGGTCTTTCGACGCGGCTGGCGCCCGTCGGAACGTTCCGACGGGCGCCAGCTTCAGTGCGATCCGGGCGCGGCCCGGCTATCCGGTCAGTGCGCCGCACCGCCGAGGCGCTGGCGGCGACGCCAGGCCAGGGTCAGCAGCAGCATGACCGCTCCGGCGCCGACCAGGCCGCCGCCGAGCTTCATGGGTGTGCCGAGGCTGTCACCCGTGACGGGCAGCGGCTGCTTCTTGTGCAGCACCCGCAGTTCGGTGCTGGCGGTACGGCCAGACTCCCGGCCCGTGGCGGTGAAGGTCAGCAGACCCGTCACCGACGGCTTGTACTGCCGGGTGAAGCGGCCCTGACCGTCGGTGAACGCCGTGAAGCTCAGGGGCGCACTCGCCTGGTGCGCCACCGGGACCATGGCCACCGTGCTGCCGTCGCTGCGGCGAGCCGGAGCCTGACCGCCGGCCGGAGCGGCCAGCGGGGTGACCGTCACCGTGATGTCGACGGTCTCGTTCGGTCCGAAGTTGGTGCCGGTCAGCACAACCGTCTCGCCGAGGAAGATCGTCGGCCGGTTGACGGTCAGCGACGCGACGGTCGGCGGGTACGGCGGCGGTTGCGGCGGGTCGGTGGTTGCGCTGGGCGTCGGCTGCGGCTGTGCCGCCCCCGCTGCCGTCGGCACGGCCACCACGGCCAGGCCGACCGTGAGCGCCATGATGATGCGGGATAGCCGCATGATTGGTTCCCTCCTACTGATCACAGCTTGGTGCGGAATGAACTTGGGTGGTCCATGGGCTGGCGGTGGGGGTCAGCCACAACTCGGCCTGCCCGACGCCGGTCTTGGCCGTCAGCACGGTGACGTCCAGTGCCTTCTCGGCGCCGGGGCTGACGTCGACACTTGCCGTCGCCACTTGGCGGCGGCGTTCGGTGCCGCTGCCGAGCGCCGTCTCGGCCCCGTCCAGTCGAGCCTCAAGCACCGCTCCACCGGCCGGGCTGAAGATCGACACCAACGTCCGGGCGGTGTACGGGTCGCCAGCCAGACCGAGACCGAGCACGGATTCGCTAAGTCCGGACTTCGGTGCCGTTGAGCGCAGGGTCACCCGCAGCCGAAGCTCACGGCGGCCGTCCGGCCGGCATTCGCCGACCGTCAGGTTCGCCGTCGGCCGCAGGTAGTAGCCGAGCTTCGCGCCGCTGCCGTCGTTGAGGAACACGCCGACAGTTGGCACGGTGTCCTGTTCCGGAAGCGTCCCGGCCATCCGACTTCCGCCGAATGTCCGCTGTTCCTCAGGTCGGGCACTCCAGAACAATATCCGGCGTTCGGTGATAGCACGGTCAAATGCGGACAACAACACCCGTGGGTTGACATTCTTCTTGAAAAGGGTGTCGAACACCGAGGCGGCCGACGCCGCGAAGAAGTCGTCCTGCTGCTTGAGGTCGAGCCGCTGGTAGCTGTCGTTGAGCAGGGTCTGCACAACCTTCTCGCTGGCCAGCGGGACACCGCCGGGGACCAGCACCGGGCCGGTCGCCTTGAGCAGGTACGACAGCACCACCGGGTCGACGGCCAGCACGCCGTCGACCGTGGTGCCGGTCTTGCGCCGGAACATCTCGCGGTACAGCGCGGCGGCGGTCGGGAAGTGCGGGGACAGGTTGACGTCGGCGGGATAGATGCCGGGCAGGTCCGTCCAGAGCGCCCGGGTCTCGGCGGGCACCTTCACCGCCGGGGTGAACCGGCCGAGCGAGGCGCTCGCGCCCTGCTTGCCCATGTCCACCTTGCCGTTCTCCGCCTCGATCACCGCGTACGCGCCGAACATCCCGCCGGTGGCCCGCAGCTCGGCGAGGTTCTGCGAGACGAGCAGGTAGCGTCGCGGGCCGTTCGCGCCGAGCAGCGGCGGCAACAGGCGGGCGCCCAGGTCGGCCGCCGTGGTGAGGCTGGCCAGCCGATCGATCTCGGCGCGCAGGTCGGTCAGCGCCTGCCGGATCTGGCTGACCAGGCGGTCGGCCGGCACCGCCGCCAGGTTCTGACGGGTCCGCTGCACCGACTCGTGCACCCCGGTCAGCTGCGTGGAGACGGCGGTGAGTCGGGCGAGATCCACCCGACCGCCGGTCGGCACCAGGCTGGTCAGATCCGTCCGGAGCAGGGTCGGGAACGCCTGCCGGGCCAGCTCGTCGATGGCGACGGCGATCTGCGCGACGGCGTCCAGATCGTCGCCGGCGATCGGTGTGTGCCGACCGATCCCCCAACTCGGGTCGCTGGTCGCCGCCCGGGCCGCGCCAGCCTGCTCCTGAAGGGCCGCGAGCGTCCGCAGCGCCCGGTCGGTGTCGCCACCGACCACCTGGGCGCTCAGCTCCCGGGCCAGGCCAGCGGCGTTGAGCAGGTGAGTGCGCGCCTGCCAGCCGCGGAAGCCGATCCACCCGCCGGTCGCCAGCAGCAGCGAGCTGACCACCAGGGCGCCGAGGAGGGCCCGTCGCAGTCGGGCACGCCGACGACGCCGGGACCGGCTTCGCCGCCGGATTGGTCGTTCGCTCTCCGTCACACCACACTCCCGTTCGCGGAACCGGACAGAAGGTCGATTCCCTGACGTTCTTAGCACGCTGTAGGGAATTTCGTACCGTTATTGCGTTTGTCGTCCTTTAAGCGAGGTTCCTTCGCGGTTCCGCGAGGGGTTGCGGGACACGTCCCGCCGCCTCGTGCAACAGCCGCTCGATCTGGTCCACGCCGGCGGGCAACGACATCTCCCGCAGGTACGCGGTCCGGCCCCGACGACCCATCTCCGTGCGGCTCGGCGGCGGAATGGTGGCGGCCAACCAGAACCGGTCGGCCAGCGCCGCCCAGTCCTCCGGTGGGCAGGACAACCCGGCGCGGACCCGTTCGACCAGCTCCGCCGTGTCCCCGCCGGCCGACGCGATCACCGGTGCGGCACAGGAGAGCGCGGCTTGGAGCTTGCCGGGCACCGTGCCGCGCAGCTCCGGAAGGTCGCGCAACATGACCAGTTGGTAGTCGGCGGCGGCGTACAACTCGGGCATGTCGACCGGCGAGCGTCGCTCCACGAAGCGGACATTGTTTGCGCCCAGCTCGGCGGCGAGCCCGCGCACCCGCCGCTCAGCCTCGCCCGAACCGACCAGGACCAGATCCATCGTCCGGTCCAGCGCCGCAGCCGCCCGGACCGCGGTCTCCAGCCCCTGCCGCGCGCCGATGGTCCCGGCATGCATCACCACGCACCGACCGTCTCGACGGATCAACCGGCGGGCCGCCGCGCCGGGCGTCGCCGGGTGGAAGATCCGCTCGTCGGTCCAGTTCAGCACGAGCCGGACCCGGGCCGGGTCGGCGCCGGCGGCGACCACCAGGTCCCGCATCGACGGCGCGGCGACCGCGATTCGCGCCGCGGTCCGGTAGATCCGGGTCATCGTGGCGCGCATCCGCACCGCCCAACGCCCCTCGACCGCCTCGTCTGCGCCGTCGCGGGCCCAGACGTCCTGCACGTGCAGCACCGCCGGCACCCGCCCAAGGAGCTTGAGCACCCCGGCGGCCGCGAACGTCGTGGCCGGCAGTTGAAAGACGTAGAGCGCGTCCACGTCGCCGAGGAACCGGCGTGCGACCAGTCCCGCGCTGCCGGCGAAGGAGAGGTAACTGGCCATCCGGGCGCCGGTGGACCCGGCGCCCCCCGGGTACCGGGGCACCCGTCGGACGCTCAGCCGTTGGCTGTGCGTCTCGTGGTGCCACCGCTGCCGCCAGCCGGGATAGACGTGCCCGCCGGGATAGTCCGGAAAGCCGGTCAGCACCCGTACCTCGTGCCCCCGCGCCGCCAACTCCTCGGCGAGGCTCCCGGGGATGAACGCCGGCTCCGGTGGAAAGTGGTACGACAGGATGCCGATCTTCACCGGTGCTCCCCCGTCCGGCAGGGATCGCCGGCGGACGGCGCGGCACCACGACCGGCGCGTGCCCGGCCCGCGTACGATGCCGACAACCCCTCCCTGCGCGGCCACCGGCGTCGACGCACCGCCCTCGCGGTGTGCACGCCCGTGTCCGCACCGATGAGAGGGGCACCGATGGCTGATCGCGTGTTGTTCGTCTGCCACGCCAACCTGTGCCGGTCGCCGATGGCCGAGTACCTGGCCCGCCGACTGCTGGCCGACCGATCCGTCGAGGTGGCCAGCGCCGGCACCGACGCGATCGACGGGCTGACCATGCACCCGTACGCCATGGAGGTCGCGACCGAGGGCGGCGCGGACCCGGCGGCGTTCCGGACCCGGGGGTTGCGCCCCGAGTACCTGGTCGACGCGACGCTGGTACTGACCGCGACCCGACGCCAACGCTCGGTCTGCACCGCGTTGGCGCCGGGAGCGCTGCACCGAACGTTCACGCTGCGCCAGTTCGGCCGGCTGGCCGCGGCGGCCGAGCCGCCCGCCGAATCGGCCGACGACCCGTTGCGCGCGGCGATCGCCGCCGCCGCCCAGGCCCGGGGACGGCTGCAACCCGCCGGCCCGGACGAGGACGACCTTCGGGACCCGATTGGCGGCACCGCGGCCGACTTCCGACGCTGCGCCGAGGAGATCGAACGATCGCTGCGACCCCTCGCCGCGCTCATCGGGGCAGCCGGGTGAGTTCCTGGGTGTGGTCGGGGACGCCGTTGACCCCATCCGCGGTGGCGCTGTGCCGACCGGAGGCAGCCCGGTCGGCCGGCATCGACGCCGCAGCCGTCGAGGCGACGACCCGGTAGGCCTCGTACTGGTACGCCTCGGCCTTGGCCACCTTGGCCATGTTCAGCACACAGCCGAGCAGCCGGACCGAGACCGCGTGCAGTGACCGGGCGGCCGCAGCAACCTGGCTGCGCGAGGTACGGCCCTGCTGGGTCACCAGCAACGCGCCGTCGGCCTGCACGGCCACGACCACACCGTCGGTCACCGCGAGCAGCGGCGCGGTGTCGATGATCACGATGTCCGCCGACTCGCGCAGCGCCAGCAGCAGGTCCGACATGGCCTTGGAGCCGAGCAGCTCACTCGGGTTCGGCGGGGCCGAGCCGCTGGGCAGCACCAGCAGCGACTTGTCTCCCCAGCGCTGCACGACGTCGCCCACCTTCACGTCGCCGACCAACACGTCGGTGAGGCCGACGCCGGCGTCCAGGCCCAGGTAGTCGTCCACCTTCGGGCGGCGCAGGTCGGCGTCGACCAGCAGCACCCGCCAGCCCGCCTCGGCCAGCGCGATGGCCAGGTTGCAGGAGAGCGTGGTCTTGCCCTCGCCCTGCAGCGCGCTGGTCACCGCGATGACCCGGGCCGGCTCGTGGACGTCCACGAAGCGCAGGTTGGTACGCAGCTTGCGGACCGCCTCGGCGCGCGCCGAGGTCGCGGCGTCACCCACGATGAGCGGGGCGCTGCGGGCGTTGGCCTCGAACGGGATCTCGCCGAGCAGCGGGCTGCCGGTGGCGCGTTGCAGGCCGGCGGCGTCCCGCAGCCGGACATCCGCGATGCCCCGCAGGATCGCCAGACCGATGCCGAGGATCAGGCCCACCAGGCCGCCGAGGGTGAGGTTGCGGATCGGCTGCGGCGAGACGGGGTTGGCGCTGACCCGGGGGCCACTGACCACTTCGATCTTGATGGGCGCCTTGCCCTCCGGCGTCGTCTCGACCTTCTGCACGAGCTCGACGAACTTGTTGGCGAGGGCCTCCGTCACCCGCATCGCGCGGGCCTGGTCGGTGTCCGTGACCGAGGCTCGCAGCAGAACGGTGCCGGTCTCGGTGGAGGTGCTCACCCGGCGCTGCACCTCGTCCGCGGTGAGGCCGACCGAGGTCTCGGCCACCACGCTCTGCGCCAGCCGGTCGCTGCTGAGCAGGTCCGCGTACGACTTGACGCGCTGCTGGAGGAAGAGCCCGCCCTGGTAGGCGTCGCTGACGCCGGTGTTGGGGGTGGTGACGAAGAAGGTCACCGAGGCGACGTACCGAGGTTGGGCCCGGACGGTCAGAAACGCCGAGACGCCGAGGGCCACCATGACCGTGACCAGCGCGACCCACCAGTGCCGACGCACGTGGCGCAATTGGCGGAGCAGGTCCATCAGGAGCGCCCCCGTGCCGGTCCGGTTGCGGCAAAGAACTTCACGAAAACCCCCAAGGTCGTCTCTAAACTCGTGAAACCATTAAAGCGGCTTATACGGCTTATGTCCGGAGTTATGCATTTTCCGGTGCCGAGAAGTGCACCCGCATGACCAACCCGACAAACGTCCATTCGGCAGCGGCGATGACGGGGAAAAGTCGAAGGCTGATCGGATGGCGACCGATCGGCCCAGCGATCCTTCCTGTCCGCGACGCCGGATAGGTTCGACAACGGTGTGCCGGGAAGTCTGGTCGGCGAGTGGTTTCCTGCCGTCCCGATTCCCGAGGTGAACCCCGCAGATGACCTCCCGCACCCCACCATCCGGGCCGCGTCCGACGATCCGTCTGTTCTCCCGGTCGTCCTGGCCGGAGGCCCGACACCTGGCCGAGGTGCTGCGTACCGAGACCGTCGGCGGCGCGCTGCTGCTGGCCGGTGCCGTGATCGCGCTGCTCTGGGCCAACTCCCCGTGGTCCGACTCGTACACCCGGCTCGGCGAGGTCGTGCCGTGGCCCGGCGGCGCACGCTGGCACCTCGACCTGGACGTGGCCACCTGGGCGGCGGACGGCCTGCTGGCGATCTTCTTCTTCGTGGTGGGGCTGGAACTCAAGCGGGAGTTCGTCGCCGGCGATCTCCGCGACCCGCGCCGGGCCGCGCTGCCCGTGGCGGCCGCACTCGGCGGGATGCTGCTGCCGGCGCTGATCTACCTGGCGGTCGTCCTGAGCGCGGGCGGGGAGGGCCTGCGCGGTTGGGCCATTCCGACCGCCACCGACATCGCTTTCGCGCTCGCCGTGCTCGCGGTGGTCAGCTCGCATCTACCCCAGGGCCTGCGCGCATTCCTGCTCACCCTCGCCGTGGTCGACGACCTATTCGCGATCACCATCATCGCGATCTTCTACACCGCCGACTTCCAGCCCGTTCCACTGCTCGCCGCGTTGGCGCCGATCGGGCTCTTCGCGGTGCTGGTGCAGCGCGGGCGTACCTGGTGGTGGGCGCTGATCCCCCTCGCGATCGCGGCCTGGGCACTGATGCACGCCTCGGGTGTGCACGCCACGGTGGCCGGTGTCCTCCTCGGCTTCACCGTCCCGGTCCTGGCCCGCCGGACGGCCGGTGCCGACCGACCGGTCACGGACGACCCGGAGCCGGGCAGCACGGGAGCGAACGACGCTAGGGCGGGCGAAGGTGGGTTGGCGGCGCGCCTGGAGCACCGCTGGCGCCCGGTGTCGGCCGGCTTCGCGGTGCCGATCTTCGCCCTGTTCGCCGCCGGGGTCACCCTGCGCGGCAGCGATCTGGGGGCGCTGCTGAGCGATCCCATAGTGATCGCCATCGTCGCCAGCCTGGTGTTCGGCAAGAGCATCGGCATCTTCGGCTCGACCTACCTGCTGGCCCGGTTCACCCGCGCCGAACTCGACGAGGACATCACCTGGGCAGACCTGCTCGGCATCGCCCTGCTGGCGGGCGTCGGGTTCACCGTCTCGCTGCTCATCGGCGACCTGGCCTTCGGGGCCGGCAGCACGGCCGACGACCGGGTCAAGGCGGCCGTACTGCTCGGCTCGGTGATCTCCGCCGCGCTGGCCGCCACGGTGCTCGTCCGCCGCAACGCGGTGTACCGGAGGGTGGCCGAGCGGGAGCGGTTGGACGCCGACGGCGACGGCGTACCCGACGTCTACCAGCGCCCCGACGGCAGCGCCACCTGACGGCCCGCCGAACCCACCGAGATGCCGCCCCGCCGCCCCGGCCGCTGCGAACGTCAGTCGCGACGCTCGGCCGGCGGCAGGTCCTCGGTCTCCTCGACCAGCGCCTCGGCCGCCGGCCCGGTGAGGTCGTCGCCCGGCACCGCCACCTCCTCGACGCGATCCTGCTCGTCAATCTTCCCGCCGGGCGGCGGCTCCGGGGCGGTGCCATCGCCGGCGAAGCCGTACTCGTTCGGTTCGTCGTGCCGGGCCATGTGGTCATCCTCCCGCTTTTCCCGTTTCACCTGTTGAGGCCAACGGTAGGTGGTGATCGTCCTCGGCGCAGGGCGCCGGGGATTGTCGCCCGGACCATGGCGGTGGCTGACTCAACGCCGCCCCGAGCAACTGACGCAGGGCGATGATCGCCACCGCGCCGGCCAGGCCGTTCCACCCCGGATCGCCGGCGAGCCGGAGCAGGCCGACCGCGGTGAGCAGGTCCAGCAGCACCCGGACGCCAGGGCGCAGCGCCCCGGTGCCGAGCACCGTGACCACACCGGCGACCAGCGCGAGCGCGGTGACCGTCGTGACCAGGTTGCCGATCACGTCCGACGCTCACCCTCGGCCACCTGACGCTGCTCCTGCCGGATCTCGCGGCCCAGGAAGTAGTTCAACGCCGTCCTGATCGTGGCGATCGCGGCCAGCTGGCCGATCTGCTCGAACGACGGCGACACCGCGGTGCGCAGCACGTCGGCCGCCAGCTGGAATTCGAGGCCGAGGGTCAGAAACCGACCCAGCGAGAGCCGGATCGGGGTGAAATGAGCGGCGGTGCGGTGTCGCAGCCCTTCGACCACGAACCGCACCGCCGCCCAGACCGCGCCCACGAAAATCACCAGCGCGCCGGCCACTTCCACCACGGCAACCAACACCTGGTCGCCGTGTCGCAGCAACTCGGCCGGCTCCACCCCGGGCCGTTACCCGCCCTCGGGGCAGCTAGTCGGCGCTCAGGTCAGCTCGTTCACCGCCTCCAGGATCAGCCAGAGACCGGAGATGGCGAACAGGATCGCGGCGCCGTACTTGATGGTCTTCTCCGGCAGCCGGCGGCCGAGCGTCCGGCCGACCAGAATGGCCAGCGCGTCCGCCGCCACCATACCGATCGTGGAACCGAGCCAGGTGCCGAACCAGCCGTACTTGGTGGCGAGCGTGATCGTGGCGAGCATCGTCTTGTCGCCCAACTCGGCGAGGAAGAACGCCACCGACACCGCCACGATCGCGGTCTTGCTGGTCTTCTCCGCCTTGCGCTTCTCCTCCTCGGTGAGGCTGTCGCCGCGCAGCGTCCACGCCGCGAAACCGAGGAACGCCACGCCGGCCACCAGCGAGATCCATTCGGTCGGCAACACCGCACCGAGACCCACACCGATCGCGACCGACGCCAGGTGCACCACCGCCGTGGCGACCGTGATGCCGATCAACACCGGGATCGGCTTGAACCGTGTGGCGAAGGTCAACGCCATCAACTGGGACTTGTCCCCCAGCTCGGCGACGAAGATGACGCCGAAGCTGACGACCAGCGCGGCGAAAAATCCCTCCATGACGTCCTTCCCGTTCAACGCCGGGAGGAGGTACAGGGGCGCCCTCGACCCGGCTGCAACAGCCTGAGTCGAAGGTCTCGCCCGCCCCGAGAGAACCGGGGCCGCGTGGCCGGATGCGGAACGCACCAGTATGTCGACCACGACATTGGGGGCTACTCCCCTTCGCGTGATCAGCCTATCGGATCACCGTCCGGCCCGGCCGCACCGGGTGAACAGGCTCACCGCGCCCGCGCCAGCGTCACACCGAAGAGCCCGTCCGGGTCGGTCCAGAACTCCGTGGTGCCGAAGCCCGCGCTGGCCAACTCCGCGGCGATCCCCTCCGGGTGGAACTTCGCCGAAACCTCGGTACGCAGCTCCTCGCCCGCCGCGAAGTCGACGGTCAGGCCCAACACCCGAACCCGCATCGGCCGGGTCGCCCGCAACCGCATCTCGATCCACTCGTGCTCGGGATCCCAGACGGCGACGTGCTCGAACGCGGCCGGATCGAAGTCGGCGCCCAACTCCCGATTGATCACGCGCAGCACATTGCGGTTGAACTCGGCGGTCACCCCGGCGGCGTCGTCGTACGCGGGCACGATCACCGACGGGTCCTTCACCAGATCCGTGCCGAGCAACAACCAGTCGCCGACCTCCAGCGCGGCGCGCATCGCCGTCAGGAACTCGGCCCGCTCGGCGGGCAGCAGGTTGCCGATCGTGCCACCGAGAAACACCACCAGCCGCCGGCCGCCAGTGGGGAGCCGGTCCAGTTGCCGGGTGAAATCCCCGACGATCCCCCGGACCCGCAGACCCGGATAGTCGGCGGCGATCTCGGCGGTCGACCCGCGCAGCGCGCTGACCGACACATCGAGCGGGACGAACGAGCCCAGCCCACCGCGGCGGGTGAAGGCGTCCAACAGCAGCCGGGTCTTCTCCGACGAACCGGAACCCAACTCGATGAGCGTCTTGGCCCCGGTCAGCGCCGCGATGTCCGACGCGTGGGCAGCCAACACGGCCCGCTCGGCCCGGGTCGGGTAATACTCCGGCAGACGGGTGATCTCCTCGAACAACTCGCTGCCCCGGGCGTCGTAGAACCACTTCGGCGGCAGCCATTTCTGCCCCGCGCTCAGCCCGACCCGAACGTCGTCGCGCAGGCCGCGCTCCAGGTCACCCTCTTCGAGGTAGATCTCCAGGGGTTCCGCGGTCATCGGTTCGCCTCTCTGTTCGATCAAACGTTGGCTGCCGGCGTGGCGCACCGGGCCGGCAGTGGACGTACCCGCACCTCGCCCGCGGTGGCGACGACGAGGTGCCCCTCCGGCACCGAACGCCACCCGGGATCGTCGTCATGCGGCTCGGAGGCGAGCAACACCGAACCCGGCGCCTCGCGGACCGACAGGGCGTGCCCCGCCACGCTGGCCACCACCTGCTGCCCGTCGGTGAGCAGCAGGTTGAGCCGCGACCCGGGCGCGGCGGCGGCGACGTCGGTCACCGTCCGCCCGACCGCATCGGCCGGATCGGCACCGGCGCGCAACCGATGCCGCACCAGCGCCCAGAGCAGCGCCGAGTCGGTGGCGGCGTCCAGGGTGAGCAGGTCACGCACCGGCAGGCCGGCGGCCAGCGGCACCACGGCGTCCGGCCAGCCGCGGATCACACCGTTGTGGCTGAACAGCCACCGTCCCTCCGCGAAGGGCGCCGCGGCGCCGTCGAGCACCGCCATCCCGACCGTCGCCGAACGCACCGCCGCCACCACCGCCGCGCTGCGGGTCACCGCCGCGAGCTGGGCGATGGTCGGATCGCTCCAGATCGGCTGTGCCCGCCGGTAACGCACCGGCTCACCCTCGCCCGGGTACCAGCCGACACCGAAGCCGTCGGCGTTGATCGTGCCGCCACCCCGCATGTCGCGGGGCGCCCAGGACTGCCGCAGCAGCGAATGCGGAGGGTCGAACAACAACTCGGCCAGCGTGACCGGCGGCCCCAGGTAGGCCAGATGGCGACACATCAGCGCCCCCGGCCCGCCGCCGGGCCGCCGGTCGTGCCGCGATTCACCGGTACGACTCGTCCGGTCGCACGTCCCGGGCGCAGCGGAAACCGCTGAAGATCTGTCGGCGAATCGGATAGTCCCAGTTGCGGAAGGTGCCCCGACAAGCCGACCGGTCGGTGCCGAACGAGCCACCGCGCAACACCCGGTAGTCGTCGCCGAAGAAGACCTCGGAGTATTCGCGGTAGGGGAACGCGGTGAAGCCGGGATGCCCGTCGAACGCCGTCGAGGTCCACTCCCAGACGTCACCGACGAGCTGGTGCACCCCCAACGGCGAGGCACCCGCCGGGTACGCGCCCACCGGCGCCGGCCGCAGATGGCGCTGGTCGAGATTGGCGTGCGCCTCGGTCGGGTCGTCGTCGCCCCACGGGTAACGGCGGGACCGCCCGGTCGCCGGATCCCAGCGGGCCGCCTTCTCCCACTCCGCCTCGGTCGGCAACCGCTTGCCGGCCCACGCCGCGTACGCCTGCGCCTCGTACCAGCACACGTGCACCACCGGCTCGTCGGCGCGGACCCGATCCCACTGACCGAAGCGCCGATACGACCACTCGTCGCCGTCCCGACGCCAGTGCATCGGCGCGCTGAGCTGCTCCGCGACACGGTGCGCCCAGCCGGCCGGGCTCCACCACCGCTGCTCGGTGTAGCCGCCGTCGGCGATGAAGGCCGCGTACTGGCCGTTGGTCACCGGAGCAGCGTCGATGTAGTACGCCGGAAGGTCGACCCGGTGCGCGGGACGCTCGTTGTCCAGCGCCCACGGGTCGGTGTCGGTGCCCATGGTGAACTCGCCGGCCGGCACCAGCACCTCCGCACCGACCCGCACCGACGGCTCCGGCGGCGCGGGGGCGCGCAGCACCACCGGCCCCGAACGCAACTGGTGGGTGGCGAGCATGGTCTCGTCGTGCTGCTGCTCGTGCTGGACGATCATGCCGAAGGCGAACCCGTCGGCGACCAGCGGCCGCTCGGTGAAGGCCACCGCGTCGAGCAGGTCGTACACCTTGTCCCGGACAGTGCCCAGGTAGGCGCGCGCCTCCGCGGGAGGTAACAGGGGCAGCGCGGGGCGATCTCGGCGCGGCTGCTTGAACGCGTCGTACAGCTCGTCGATGTCACATCGGACCGGCTCCCGACCCCCGACGTCACGGACCAACCAGAGCTCCTCCTGGTTGCCCACGTGGGCGAGATCCCAGACCAACGGCGACATCAGCGGCGAGTGCTGGCGCATCAGGTCGGCGTCGTCGACCACCTCGGTCAGCAACGTCGTGCGCGCGCGGGCCCGCGCCAACTCCACCGCGATGCGATCACGCAACCGCTCCCCATCGACCCGGCCCGACTGCGGGGCTCGCAACCCCGGCTCACTCCTCGCGCTCACCGGACCACCTGTCGTTCCCGACTGCGGGGCTCGCAACCCCGGCTCACTCCTCGCGCTCACCGGTCTCTCCTCTCCTTGGCGGCGGCCAACCGCCGCCGGACGCCCCGCTGGATCTCGTCGTGCGTGCCGGCCGGCAGACCCAGGCGGGGCAGGATGGTCAGGGCCAGGTCGAACAGGGCCGCCGCGGCGGCGGCCAGCGCCGGGTCAGCCAGGCCGTGTCGGGCAGCGGCCGACCAGCGCTCCGCCTCTGGCGCGGCGACCGTGTACGCCTCGCGCACCGTGCCCGGGTCGCTGAACAGGGCGGTCAACACCGCCAGTGGCAGCCGCCAGTCCCGATCCGGCTGGGCGTCGAGGTAGCGCAGCTCCAGGTACCCCCGTGGCCGCACCGGAGGAAAGAGAGTGCTGACGTGGTAATCGAGGTCATCGGTGGTGGGCGGTTGGGGCAGCGCGCCGTCCAGCCAGTCGGCGAAGGTCACGCCGGGCGGCGCGGCCCAGTCGGCGTTGTCCCGACGCACGCAGAGCAGCGGCGCGGCGAGCACATAGCGGATCCAGGTGTCGGTCGGGTTGTCCCCGGCGCAGCCGGGCGACCAGACCGGGCGGGTGCGGGCCGGGTCGATGGCCAGCCAGGCGGCCATCCGGGCGGACGCCCAACCGGTGCGCCGCCCGGCGTGTCGGGCAGCGGACGCGAACGCCGCGAGCAGCGGAGGCCCGACCGCGTGGGCCGTCGCCCAGCGGTCGGCGACCTGATCAGGCTCGCCGGCGTCAAGGCAGACCTGCAGGCCGGCGGTGCTGTACATCATGGTCCGGCCGGCCGTGCCGCGCCGGTCGAAGGCTGCGCGCATCGCGCGGTAGCGAGGGGTCTCCAGCACCGGGCAGGGCCGCCGGTGGGGGTCGATGCCGCTGCGGCCCAGGATCAGCCCGGCGGCGGCCAGCAGGTCGGTGACCTGGGCGATGTCGGCCTCGGTGGTACGGATCAACGCGGCGACCGAGGGGCGGGGTGGGGTGGAGATCTCCAACTGGCCGCCCGGCTCCAGGGTGACCATGCCGCCGTGTCGCAGCGGCTCGGCCGGGCTGCCGGCATCCAGCGTGGCGGGGCTGTGCCGCCCCAGCGCCGCCCGCAGCCGTGTCGCGTCGACCGGACGGGCGGGAGCGGCGGCGTCGTGCACGGTCCATTCCAGTTCGACGCCGGTGTGCGTCGGTGGGCCGGTCTTGAAGCAGATCCGGGCGAGGTGTCGGACTGCGGCTGCGGACTCGCGCAGGATGGCGCTGCGGTCCAGGTCGGGTGACGTCACCAAGGGTCGGGCCCCCTCTCCATGCGCCGGCACCGGCACACCGTGCCACCGTAAACCCACCCCCCGACACCGTCAGGGGGCGTGCACGGCGTCACCAACCTCTGTCTAACAGACGAATTTCCGACGCAGGGCGGAACGGACCGCTCCAGCAGCCGACCGTTCAGTCGGCGCCGGGGTGGTGGCCCGGTGGCGGCGGGGACGGCGGGGTCTTCGCCGATGGGGACGACCTGGCCCTCGCCGGCTCGGAGGGCTTCGCCTTCGCCGACTCGGACGGCTTCGCCTCGGGCACCAGCCGCTGGCAGTACGCCTCCACCTCGGCCGGGCCGCCGGCCGCGGTCACCAACCCCTGGAAGGCCGGCGTGCGCAGCGCCCTCTCCCGCTGATCGGGCTTCTTGGCCCGCCAGGCGCGGCACAGTCCGTGCACCGAGTCGGCGGGCGCGGGGCTGGCCGGCGGCATGGCGGTGACGGGCGACGGCACGCCAGGTGGCAGAGTGTCAGGGGACATCGATGGACCGGGTTCCTGCGACCGAGATACGCCCTGGTGGGGCGAGGGTGCCGGGCGCGACGGCGCCGGTGCGACCGGGTCCGGCGCCCGGTCCCGGGTGACCGCGGCGAAGGCGGCCCCCGCGGTGGCGGTGGCCGCCACCGCACCAACCCAGGCCACCGCGCCGGTGGTCACCCGGCGACGGCGTGGCCGGTGCGGCACTGCCGGCGCCGGGTTGGCCCGGGCGGCCCGGAACGCGGCCAGCGCGGCCTCCTCTCCGGCCAACTCTCCCGGGCGGACGGGGCCGGCGGCTGCGGCGAGCACCGCGGCCACCGGGTTGGTCGCGGGCACGTTCGAGGCGGGCACGTCCGCCTGAGGTGGCGTCGCGTCCGCTTCGGCGGGGCGACCCTGGTGTGCCGCGGCGTGGGCCGAGTCGAGCAGGCGTTCGATGTCGGCGTGGTCGGGCCGCCGGAACGGGTTCATTGGGAGTCCCCTCACGTCAGCCATCCGCCGGTTCAGCGTGCGGCGCCCGCAGGGTGGGGCCGCTCTCCGTGCGCGGCTGCGGCACCCCCTCGGCCCCGACCGGAGACCCGGCCGGGGTCTGTCGCTCCAGCAGGACCGCGAGCCGCCGTAGACCTCGGTGAGCGGCGGTGCGCACGGCACCGGCCCGGCGGCCCAGCACCCGGCCGGCGGATGGCGCGTCCAGCCCGATCACGGCCCGCAGCAGGACCGCCTCGGCCTCACGCGGCGGCAGGGTGGCGATCAGCGCGAGGGCGGTCTCGGTGCCGATCGTCTCGTCGACTCGCTCGGCGGTGTCCGCGTCGCTGGCCAACTCGACGAGGGCCTGCACCGGAACCGGGAGCGAGGGTCGGCGGCGCATCCGGCGCAGGTGGTCCATCGCGCGGTTACGGGCGATGGTGACCGTCCAGGCCCGGAACTCGCCCCCGGTGAAGCCGGGCAGGTCGCGGGAGATCTGCAGCCAGGTCTCCGAGGCGACGTCCTCGGCGTCGGCCCCGACGAGGGCGGTCAGATAACGCAGCAGTCCGGGCTGGAGGGCGCGGTAGAGAAGGCGGAACGCGTCCTCGTCCCCGGCCTGCGCGGCGCTGACCAACTCCGACAGGTCGGCGGTCATTCGCGGCCCACGCATCGTCCGGGGCGTTGCGGTCCGATCCGCGGCGCCAAGGCAGGCCACGCGAGACGAGCCGTCCGCCCGATCAGCACCCGCACCGCCCTTCGCCAACGTGATTCTGCCGCGACAACGATTGTCGGGGTGACGGGTCCGGGGGGCAACGCCAGGGTTGGCTCGGGCACTATGCGCCGACGTGGCCGGGCGGGCCCGAGCCGGGCCAACGCTAGGAGGGGGCTCACGACACGACAAGTCGGCGTCGCGTCACGGATGAGTGACAATTATCAAGCCCACGCGACGGCGCGTCGCTGTAACGGCCCGTGGCCAGGAGACGCTAACTGTGCCTGAAGGCGGTTTCTTGCCGCCACGAGGATCCGTACGACGGAAATTGTCGCTTTTCGTGACACCGCGCTTTCGCAGCGTCACGGAGTCGAAGTGTCCACACAGGTCAGGCCGGATCAGCCAGTCCGAACCAGCCGCCCGGCGGCCCTGCCACGGCGCGCCGCCCCGCGCCACTCTAGGTACGGTAATGCGGTGTTGTCATCGGAGGTCGTGCTCAGCGGTCGCTACCGCTTGGACGAACGTGTCGCCACTGGCGGCATGGGCGACGTTTGGCGTGCCTCCGACCTGATCCTCGGCCGGCAGGTCGCGGTCAAGGTGCTGCTGCCGGCGCTGGTCTCCGATCCCGACTTCATCGCCCGGTTCCGCGCCGAGGCCCGGATCATGGCGGCGCTGCGGCACCCCGGCATCGTGCAGGTTTTCGACTGCGGCGCGGACGACCTCCCCGACGGCCGGGCGGATTACCTCGTCATGGAGTTCGTCGCCGGCGAGCCGTTGTCCAAGCGGATCGAGGCGGCCGGGCGGCTCGACGTGGCCGAGACGATGTCGATCGTGGCCCAGGCGGCCGCGGCGCTCAACGCGGCGCATCGCGGCGGCATCGTGCACCGTGACGTCAAGCCCAGCAACCTGCTGGTGCAGGAGGACGGCACGGTCGTCCTGGTGGACTTCGGCGTGGCCCGCTCGACCGACATCACCAGCATCACGAGCACCAACGCGGTGCCCGGCACCGCGCTCTACATGGCTCCGGAGCAGGCCGCCGGCCGGCCGGTCAGCGGCGCCACCGACATCTACGCCCTGGGCGCGGTCACCTACTGCTGCCTCACCGGCAGTCCGCCGTTCACCGGCGACAATCCGCTCCAGGTCGCCGTTCGACACCTGGACGACGAGCCGCCGGAGCTGCCGCACGACATTCCGGAGGCGGTCCGCGCCCTGGTGTCGCGGGCCCTGGCGAAGGACCCGCTGGAGCGGTTCACCACGGGCGCGGCGATGGCCGAGGCCGCCCGCACGGCGGTCACCGGCGGCGAGCCGCCGACGGCGATGGCGACGCCGGTCGCGCTGCGCGACGCCGGGCCAGGCACCCGCACGGACGTACCGGCCGGCGCGGCGGTGGCGGACGGGCGTTCGCGACGGCGGGGGCCGCTGGTCGGCGCGGCGGCGGCCGTACTGGTGGCGCTGGTCGGCCTCGGGGCGGCTCTGGGCGCGGCACGCAATGCCGGCGATGACCCGGCGGTCCAACTGCCGACCAACTCACCGACGGTGGCGCCGACCGGCGCGCAGGAGCTGCCGGCGGCGAACGAGCAGGTCACCAGCGTCGACCCGGGCCGGCCCAACCGACCGCACGCCCCCGGCAACTCGCCGTCGGCCACCGCCTCCGTCACGCCGAGCATGCAGCCGAGCCAGTCAGCCAATTCGCCGACGCCGACGACGGCCGTGACCACGGCACCGCCGACCAGCACGCCGCCGACCGGCGCGCCGACGAGTGAGCCTCCGCCGACGAGCGCTGCGCCCCCCACCACGGGCGCTCCGGTCAATCCGGACGTGCCGCTGGGCGGCTGAGCCGACCGCTCCACGCCGGGCCCCGGCAGTCCCACCAGCACCGATATCCCCAAAACGGACTTACGTCGCCGAAGACGCCTCTAGGCTCTCAGCAGGCCATTTACACCATCTGCTGCGGGAGCCTGGGTGAGCGCTGAAAAGCTGGTCGTCATCGGTCAGGGGTACGTCGGGCTGCCGCTGGCCATGCGAGCTGTCGAGGCGGGGCTCGACGTGGTCGGTCTCGACGTCGACGCCGAGCGGGTGAAGCGTCTCGCCTCCGGCGAGTCGTTCGTCGAGGACATCCCGGCCGACCGGCTGGGCCGAGCGCTGGGCAGCGGCCGCTATCACCCCAGCACGGAGTACACCGATGCCGACGGGTTCGACATCTGCGTCATCACCGTGCCGACCCCGCTGCGCGACGGCACGCCGGACCTGAGCTTCGTCGAGCAGGCGGGCATCGGTATCGGCCCGTACGTCCGCGCGGGTTGCACGGTGATCCTGGAGTCGACCACGTACCCCGGCACCACCGAGGAGCTGCTGCGCCCGCTGTTGGAGTCGGCCAGCGGGCTGACCAGCCCCGGTGACTTCCACCTCGGCTACAGCCCGGAGCGGATCGACCCGGGCAACCCGACCTGGCGACTGGAGAACACCCCGAAGGTGGTCTCCGGTGTGGACCCGGCGTCGCTGGCCCGGGTGGACGAGTTCTACCAACGTCTGGTGGAGCGCACCGTACCGGTGGACTCCACCCGCGTCGCCGAGCTGACCAAGCTGATCGAGAACACCTTCCGCCAGGTCAACATCGCGCTGATCAACGAACTGACGATGCTCTCGCACCACCTCGACATCGACGTCTGGCAGGCGATCGACGCGGCCTCGACCAAACCGTTCGGCTTCCTGCCGTTCCGGCCCGGCCCCGGCGTTGGCGGGCACTGCCTGCCGATCGACCCGTGCTACCTGTCGTGGCAGGTCAAGCGCCGCCTCGGTCGGCAGTTCCGGTTCATCGAGCTGGCCAACGACGTCAACCACGAGATGCCCGAACACGTCGCGCAGCGGATCATGGCCGGTCTGAACCGGGACGGTCGGGCCGTCAGCGGCGCCCGACTGTTGCTGCTCGGTCTGGCGTACAAGAAGAACACCGGCGACATGCGGGACTCCCCCGCGGTGGACGTGGCGCGCCGGCTGCAGGCCCTCGGCGCCGAGGTGCACGCCGTCGAGCCGTACGCGGAGGCGCACCAGATCCCTGCCGGGGTCACCGTGGTCGGGCTGACCGAGCGGGAGGTGCGCGCGGCCGACGCGGTGGTGGTGGTCACCGACCACGACACCTTCGACTACGACCTCGTGGTCCGGCACGCCCGCTACGTCTTCGACACCCGTAACCGGTGCGCCGGCCCGATGGTCGAGCGCCTGTAGACCGGCACCGTTGGCCGGTCCCGCCGCCGGGGAAGATGGCGGGGCCGGCCAGCGGATGTCCCTGCGGAGGCAGGGTCGAGACCCGGCCGGGTCACTGATCGGCGAGCGCCTCGACGACCGGGCGGGACAGCGCCCGGCGGGCCGGCAGCACCGAGGCGAGCAGGGCGGCCAGCACCGCGACGCCGAGGATCAGCCCAAGCTGACCGAGCGGCAGCACCACGTGGAAGTCGCCGCCGAGGCGGTCCAGCAGGGCCATCGCGGACGCGCTGACGCCGGTGCCCAGCCCGACCCCGAGAACCGCGCCGACCAGCGCCATCAGCACCGCCTCGACGCCGAGCACCGCCCGCATCCGGGCCCGGGTGAGCCCGACCGCCCGCAGCACGGCGTTCTCCCTGGTCCGCTCGACCACCGACAGGCTCAACGTGTTCGCCACGCCGACCAGGGCAATCACCACGGCCAGGCCGAGGAGCGCCGTGACGAAGGCGAGGAGCATGTCCACCGTGCCGGTGAGCATCTTCTTGTAGGCGCCCTGGTCCATCAGGTTCACCGTCGGGTAGCGGCCCAGCACCGTCACGATCGCGTCGCGGGCCCGCTCGGGGCTCACCCCGGCGGCCGGGTCGATCTCGGCCAGGTAACCCCGCTGGGCGGGAAAGAGCGTGGCGAAGTCCTGGTCGGACAGGTCGATGACGTGATCCGCCGCCGCCGCACCGCCGGGGATGTCGTCGGTGACCACCGCGGCCACCCGGAACGGCCGCCCCTCGACGGTCACCGGGGAGCCGACCTGCCAACCGCGTGCGCTCGCCAGCTCGCGGTTGACCAGCACCTGGCCCGGCCCCAGCCGATCGACGTCGCCGGCCAGCACCCCGCTCAGGGTACGGCCGACCAGCGCCGGGTGGGCCGCCCGGAACTCGACGTCGCCGACGACCCTGCTGCGCTGCTCGTGCACCACCCCCAGTTCGGGGCGGGCGGCAAGCTCACCGACGAGCGTGGCCGGCAGGTCCTGACCGATTCCGCTGACCACGAAGTCGGTCCCGATCTGGGCGTCCACGCTGCGTTCGATGCCGTCCTTGGTGCTGCGTGCGCCGACCATGAATGCCGACACCAGTCCGATCCCGATCACCAGGGCGGTGGCGGTCGCGGCGACCCGGCGCGGGTTGCGCACCGTGTTGGCGACCGCCAGGTCGCCGATCGTGCCGAGCACCCGACGCACCGGCCAGCCGAACACCCGGGCCAGCGCCGGGACGAGCACCGGCCCGAACAGCACGATCCCGAAGAAGGCGAGCACACCGCCGATCGCCACCAGCAGCAACTGGCCGGCGCTGGCGGCGCCGGCCAGCGCGGCCACACCGACGGCCAGCACCACCGCGCCGCCGGTCAGCCGCGCCCGACCGGCACCCCGGCTGGGTTGCACCGCGGCGTCGGTCAGCGCAGCCACCGGGGCGACCCGCGTCCCCCGCCAGGCCGGCAGCAGAGCGGCGCACACGGTGAGCCCGGTGCCCAGCAGCAGGCCGGTCAGCACGGTCGAGCCGGTCACGGTCAGCGCACCGGTGACCGGCACGTCCAGTCGAGGCATCAGCAGCCGCAACCCGCCGGCGAGGGCCACCCCGAGGAGCACCCCCAATGCGGAGGCGACCAGCCCCAACACCGCCGACTCCAGCAGGGCGGACCGGAAGACCTGCCCCCGGGTGGCGCCGATCAGGCGCAGCAGCGCGGTCCGTCGGGTGCGCTGTGCCAGCACGATCGCGAAGGTGTTGGCGATCACGAAGCCGGCCACCACGATCGCGACTCCCACGAAGATCAACAGGAGCATCCGGAACTGGTCCACGTTGCGGACCGCCTCCTCGACGGCCTCGTCGAGGATCTGCTGGCGACTCTTCACCGTGGCTTCGGCGCCGGCCACGGCACGTACCTGTTCGGTCAGCGCCGTGACGTCGGTGCCCGGTCGGGCCGCCACCATGATCCGGCCGTAGCCCCGCTCGCCGGTGAGGGCCAACGCGTCCGGCCCGACCAGGCCGACGAACGGACCACCGACGTCGCGGGCGGTGCCGGCCACGTCGACGGTGCCGACCAGGGTGTACGGGCGGGCCGCCCCGCCGGTGGCGCCGATGCGGACCGCCGCGCCGAGCGCGAAGCCCTCCTCGGCCGCCGTCGGCGCGTCGAGCACCACCTCCCCGGCCCGGTCGGGCAACCGGCCGGCCACCACGTCGTACGAGCGCAGGGCGTCCTCGGTGGGGATGGCGACGAGCACGGTGTAGCCGAGCACCGGTCGACCGTCGGCGCCGACGATCCCGGCGGTGTTGGTCAACTCACCCGCTGCGGCGGCCACCCCGTCGACCGCCCGCACCCGGTCGATCAGGGCCGGGGGCAGCACCTCGCGGCCGGCCGGGTAGACACCCAGGTCGGTGTGGCGGTCGAAGGTGCCGGCCCGCTCGTACGCGCCGGCCCGCATCCCGTCGACGAAGATCATGGTGCCGGCGACGAACGCGACGCCGAGCACGACGGCGAGCGCGGAGAGCAGCATGCGCAGCGCCTCGGCGCGCAACGAGCGCAGGGTCAGGCGGATCAAGCGGGGCTCCCGGTGCTGGTGGCGAATCGGACCCCTCCGACGCTATGACCGGCACCGGCCTGTCGATCTCCACCTGGGCGCTCGACCTGTGTGCGTCCCGGGTCGCGGTGCGTCCGCCGCCCGCTACGACCCAGGTCGTACCCGCTGTCATCCGCCGGGCTTGACCAGCCCGCTCTCGTACGCCAGGACCACCGCCTGGACCCGGTCGCGCAGCTGGAGCTTCGCCAGGATCCGCCCGACGTGGGTCTTCACCGTCGCCTCGGCCACGTGCACCCGGGCGGCGATCTCCGCGTTGGACAGCCCCTGGGCGACCAACAGCAGCACCTCCCGTTCCCGGTCGGTGAGCTGCGCGAGCCGCGGGTCGGCGGTCGGGGCCGCGCCGAGCTGCCCGGCGAACCGCTCCAGCAGGCGCCGGGTGATCGACGGGGCGACCACCGAGTCGCCCTGGGCCACCACCCGGATCGCGGCCAGCAACTCCTCCGGGGGAACGTTCTTGAGCAGGAACCCACTCGCCCCGGCCTGGAGGGCCGCGAACGCGTCCGCCTCGGTGTCGAAGGTGGTCAGCACGAGCACCCGGGGGCGGCCCGCGGGCCGGTCGGCACAGAGCCGCCGGGTCGCCTCCACCCCGTCCATGGTGGGCATCCGGATGTCCATCACGACGACGTCGGCCTCGGTGCGGGCGAGCACCCGCAGGGCGTCCGCGCCGTCGATCGCCTCCCCGACGACCTCCAGGTCGGGCTGGGAGTCCAGCACCATCCGGAACCCGGCGCGGACCAGCGCCTGGTCGTCCACGATCACCACCCGGACCGTCATGCCGCGATCACCTCCGTTGCCGGCTCTGACGGTAGCGGCAGCCGGACCTCGACCTGCCAGCCCCCGGTCGGTCGGGGACCGGCGGTGAGGCTGCCGTCGTACACCGTCACCCGCTCCCGCATGCCGAGTAGGCCGTGGCCTCCGGACGGCGCCGGGCTGACCAGCGGGCGGCCCCGACCGTCGTCGACCACCCGGACCGCGACGGCCTCGGCGGTGTACGCCAGGACGACCTCGACGCCGGCGCCGACACCGGCGTGCTTGAGCGCGTTGGTCAACGCCTCCTGCACCACCCGGTAGACGGTCAGCTCCAAGCCCGGCGGTAGGGCCGGTGGCGCACCGGTGACGGTGCTGCGGACGTGCAGCCCGGCGTCGTCGAACCGGGCCAGCAGCTCGGGCAAGTCGGCCAGCGCCAGACGCCGGTGCTCCGGGTCGGCGGCCACCGTCAGCCCGCCGGCCCCGTCCGCGCCGGCCGGGCCGGCGTCGCGCAGGACACCGACCAGCCGGCGCATCTCCTCCAGCGCCTGCCGGCCGGTGTCGGCGACCACCTTCACGGCGGCACGCGCCTGAGCGGGGTCACGGTCGAGCATGAACCGGGCGCCGTCCGCCTGGACGATCATCACGGCCATGCTGTGGGCGACCACGTCGTGCAACTCCCGGGCGATCCGGGTGCGCTCCTCGGCGACCGCCGCCCGGGACTCGGCCTCCCGCTCGCGTTCCAGGGTGGTGGCCCGCTCCTCCAGGCTGAGCACGTAGAGCCGGCGGGTCCGCACGTTCAGCGCGACCAGCCAGACCGCGCCGGTGACCAGCGCGTACCACAGCGCGGTCGCCCACCACTGGATGACGTTGGGGGTCTGCGCGGCGGCCAGCAGCACGCCGACGGCCGCGACCGCGCCGGCCAGCACGCCGTCGCGCAGCCGCCGGCCGTACTTCACCACGCTGTAGAGCGCGATCAGGACGGCGACGTCGTAGACGAGCGGACCCCACCGGGCGACCACCTGGATCAGGGCGAGCGCCGCGACCGCCACGGTCACCGTGCCCGGGTGGGTCCGGCGGAACAGCAGCGCCACCGCCATCCCCACACCGACCAGCGTGGCCGCCCAACCGCCCGGCTGGTTCACCGCCGCGGCCAGCGAGACGAGCACCACGAGGGCGGCGACGGCCACGTCGAAGGCGACGCCGCGCAGCGGGCGACCGAACAGGGTGCGTCTCACGGTCACCCAGCGTACGTGCCGGGACGCTCCGCCCTCGCGCCCCGCGCCCGGGCTCAGCGGTCGAGGACCTCGTGCATGCGGTCGATCTCGACGGTCTGCTCGGTGGCGACGGAGGTGGCGAACTCGTTGAGCGTCAGGTCGGAGCCGACCGTGAGCAGGTTGGTCGCCATCTCGATGGCGCCCTGGTGGTGCTCGGTCATCATCCGGACGAAGAGCCGGTCGAAGTCCGCGCCACGGGTCGCGGCGAGCTGGCGCATCGCCTCGGGCGACTGCATGCCGCGCATGGTGCCGTGGTCGTGCCCCGGCGCCTCCGCCGGGAGACCACGGGTCTGCAGCCAGCCGCGCATCATGCCCATCTCCGGCCCCTGGCTGGCCCGGATCCGCTCGGCGATGGCCCGGACGTCGGGGTCGGCGGCCCGGTCGGGGGCGAGCTCCGCCATCGCCAGGGCCTGCGCGTGGTGCGGAATCATCATCCGGACGAACCAGACGTCCAGCGAGTTGTGTGGGGCGGGCCCAGCGTCGCGGACCTCGTGCGCCGCGCGGGTGGTCGCCGTCTCGCCGGGTCGGCCGGGCGCGATGACGGTCAGGTCGGTGGGGACGGGACTGGCCGTCGGAGACACGGCGGAGGTGGCGGGTGCGGAGACCGGCTGCGCGGCGCCGGTTTCGGCGTCGTCGCCGAGGCGGATCATGAGGAACGCCACCAGCGGCACCACGAGGGCCGCTGTGACGATCGCCAGGGTTCGTGCGCGCCGGTCGGTCATGGGCCACTCCCTGGAGTCGAGGTCATCGCGATGTTATCTATTGAAGAACCCACTTTGATGTGAACCAGGTCACATCGACGTTCTTCGCCGGACGGTAACGTGTCATCCATCGTCTCCCCCTTGCGAAGGGCCCCGCCGATGATCAGACTCCACAAGCCACGGTTACGACAGCTGCGTGTCGTGGCGCTCGCCACGACCGGCCTCCTCGTCGCCAGCGCCCTCGTCGCCCCGGCGAGCAACGCTCAGGCGCTGCCGCAGGCGGCGCCGGCCCCGGCGCTCACCAACGAGATCCCCGGCGTCGACGAGATCGTGAGCAGCCCCAACCTGCGTCAGATCGCCAACGTGCCGAAGGTCGCTCCACTGGACGCGACCAACAGCGACATCGCCTTCCAGGGCAAGTACGCGTTCGCCGGCAACTACAACGGCTTCGTCATCTACGACATCTCGCGGCCCAGCGCGCCGACGGTCAAGGCCCGGGTGCTCTGCCCGGGGTCGCAGAACGACATCTCCGTCCATGGTGACCTGCTCTTCCTCTCGACCGACTCGTCGCGCAGCGACGACTCCTGCAGCAGCACGCCGCAGGGCGCGGACGTGAAGGGCTCGTGGGAGGGCATCAAGGTCTTCGACATCAAGGACAAGGCCAACCCGCGCTACATCAAGTCCGTGGAGACGGCCTGCGGGTCGCACACCCACACCCTGGTGCCGGGCAAGGACCGCAAGGCCGTCTACCTGTACGTCTCGTCGTACAGCCCGCGGGCCGAATTCCCGGACTGCCAGCCGCCGCACGACTCCATCTCCATCATCAAGGTGCCGGTGAAGAAGCCGACCGACGCGGCCGTGGTCGCGACGCCGAACCTCTTCCCGGACGGCGGCTTCCCCGGCAGCGGCACCGGCTCGGCGACGACCGGTTGCCACGACATCACCGCCTACCCGTCGAAGGACCTGGCCGCCGGCGCCTGCATGGGTGACGGCATCCTGCTCGACATCAAGAACCGCGAGGCACCCCGGGTCATCAACCGGGTCCGGGACGAGGTCAACTTCGCGTTCTGGCACTCGGCCACCTTCAACAACTCCGGCACCAAGGTGATCTTCACCGACGAGCTGGGTGGTGGCGGGGCGGCGACCTGCAACGAGGCCATCGGCCCGAACCGGGGTGCGGATGCCATCTACGACGTCACCGGCCGCGGTGACGCCCGGACGATGACCTTCCGCAGCTACTACAAGATCCCCCGGGCCAACGCCGACACCGAGAACTGCGTGGCGCACAACGGCTCGCTGATCCCGGTGCTCGGCAAGGACATCATGGTCCAGGCGTGGTACCAGGGTGGCATCTCGGTGTTCGACTTCACCGACTCGGCCAACCCGAAGGAGATCGCCTTCTGGGAGCGCGGCCCGCTCTCGGCCGACACGTTCGTCGGCGGTGGCACCTGGTCCGCGTACTACTACAACGGCCACATCTACTCCAACGACATGGTGAAGGGCCTGGACGTCCTGGAGCTGAACGACTGGCGTACCTGGACGGCCAAGCTGACCCGTTACCAGGAGCTCAACGTGCAGACCCAGCCCAGCTACCTGGGCTGGTAGGCAACACGCACGACGCCGGGCCCGACCCCCGATCTGCGGGGGCCGGGCCCGGCTCAGCTGCGGCGGCAGGGGTCGAGCCGGCTGAAACCGTGGGGTCCATCACCGGTGCGGGGGTTGCGAACCTGCACCCTGCTCGCGGTCACCGCGACGCTCGCCGCGGTCGGCGCGCTGCTGCTGGTGACCTGAGCGCCCGCGTTACTCGGCGACCCGCTGCACGGCGAACATGAAGCACCCGTACACCACGTTGCGGCTGTGCAGCTGGCACACCGACGCGTCGGCGAACAACTCGGCGATCACCGTCTCCGGATCGGTGCCGTCGTGCAGGCGCCCCCCGCAGATCCGGCCCTTTCGGTCGTACGCCCGCAGCACCTGGGGCCGCCCCCGCCACGCCGGGGGGTGGCCGCCGGTCCCGTCCGGCCCGGAGCAGGCGGCCGCATGCGCGAAAACCGGGCCGATCTCCCGGTACGGGCCGGCGGCGACCGGCGGCGCGTAACCGAACAGCACCAGTTCCTCCCCCTGCTCAGCGTCGCGCAAGCAGCAGCGCAGGGGTTCTCCGCCACCGGCCACGACCGACTCGACGGCTTGGTCGGCGGCGTCGCGGCCGGTACGTCGGATTCGCTCGAGCGTCGCGGTCGGCACGCCGTGCACACGGAACCTGGTGTTCGTCATCGGACCAGCCTGGCCCGCCGGCGGCGCGGGTGCTGGCGGCGATCGGACCTGACGCTGGACGGTCAGGGCCGGGCCGGGCGCGGGCCGACCAACCGGCGGACCATCGGAGCCGCGTTCCACTTGGCCGCGCCGACCAGGTCGCGGGCGTGCTCCAGGACCGTGTAGTCGGGTCGGGTCAGCCCGTCGGCGATGGCCCGGTCCAGGTCGTTGCCGCAGCGGCTCAGCACGCTGTCGAAGTCCCGGCGGACCGGCTCCTGCAGGTCGTAGCCGAACGAGCGGTGCAGCCGGGCGAAGAGTGGCTTGTACAGCCGGACCCGCTCGTGCAACCCGGACGAGTACGACATCGGGTTCTTCGGCCGGCGCAGGATGTAGTCGGGCAGCACATCGGCGAAGGCCCGCCGGACGATCCACTTCTCCTGCCCGTGGCGCAGCTTCAGATCCACCGGCAGTCGCATCGCCAGCTCCACCACGCTGAGGTCGAGGAACGGCACCCGGGCCTCCACGCCGTGCCCCATGGCGGCCCGGTCGACCCGCTGCAACTCGGTGCGGCACAGGTTGCGGATCCGGTGCAGGAACAGTCGACGGGACGCCGACGGGCCGACCTGGTGGTACATCGGGTACCCGCCGAACAGTTCGTCGGAGCCGTCGCCGGTCAACACCACCTTGATGCCCAGGTCACGCAGCCGCCGGAAGGTCGGCACCGAGACGACCGCGTTGATGATGTCGCCGTACTCGGTCAGCTCGGAGATCCGATGGCCTCGCGGACGTCGGCGAGCCGGATGTCGCGCGGACGCAGCTCGACCACCACGTGCGGCACGTCGAGATCGTTGGCGAGCCGCCGGGCGTACGCCACGTCGGGGCTGTCCGCCACGCCGACCGTCACCGCGACGCAGTCGGGGTGGATGTCGCGCACCTGCCGCAGGGTCAGCGAGCTGTCCAGGCCACCGGAGAGCACCACCCCGACGGTCAGGTCGGTCTCCACCCGCATCCGGATCGCGTCGCTGAGCGCGGCGCGCACCAGCAGGGCGGCCTCGTCCGGGTCGTCGATCACCGGCAGGCCGTCGCCGATGGTGAACAGGTCGACGTGCGGGCGCAGTCGCACGTGCCCGTCCGCCTCGGCCCAGCCATGATGCCCGGGCGGCACCTCGGCGATCGGGGCGCCGTGCCCGACCAGCGCCTTGACCTCGGAGGCGAGATACAGGCAGCCGGGCCGGCGGGACCAGTACAGCGGCTTGACCCCGAGCGGGTCGCGGGCCAGGTACGCCCGGCCGGTAGCCCGTTCGACGACCGCGAAGGCGTACTCACCGCGCAGCCGGGTCACCGCCGCCTCGCCCCACTGCTGGAACGCGGCGAGCAGCACCTCGGTGTCGCTCTCGGTGCGGAAGGCCTGCCCGAGGCGGGTCAACTGCGCCCGCAGCTCCCGGTAGTTGAAGATCTCGCCGTTGAAGCAGAGCAGCCACCGCTCGTCGGTCGACGTCCACGGCTGCACCGCCCGGTCCCGGTCGACCACCCGCAGTCGACGGGTGCCGGCGAGCAGCCCGCTCTCGGACCGGGTCTCGGTGACCTCGCCACGGGGGGCCAGGGCGGCGAGCATCCGCCGGAAGGTCGCCGGGTCGGCCTCGGGGCCGATGCTCAACGCGATGCCGCACACGCTCAGATCCCCATCTCGGCCTCGTACGCCCGGCGCAGGCGGCGCCGGGCGGTGGGAGCGAGGCACAGGTGCCAGGCCTGCCCCTCGTCGATCACGTTCAGCTCGCCGGCCTCCTGCCGGCTCAGCAGCAGCTCGGCCAGGGCGTCGCGCGCGCCGAAACGCTCGAACCAGGCCAGCTCGACGTCGACCGAGTAGCCGAGGCAGTGCCCGCTGGGCAGCATCGCGGCGTAGCCCAGGCGACGCAGCCGGTACTGGTGCTCGGCGCTGCGGACCAGGCTGGTCACCCACAGCGGCGGGGTGGCCGGCGGCGCGACGGCGGCGAACTCCCGCCCGATGTCGTTGAGCAACGCCACCACCTCGCGCCGGGCGCGGCGAAAGAGCAGTCCGGCGGTACGCGGGGTGGCGTCGGGTCGCAGCCGGCGACGCAGCCCGCGCGCGGCCCGGCCCAGCACGGTGGCGGGCTGCTCCTGATAACAGAAGCGCAGCAGGTCGCGGCGGCGCAGCCATTCCAGGTCGACCAACTCCGGGCTGCCGTTGACCTGGTCGTCGGTGACGAAGGTCGGGGCGTCCTGCCACCACAGCACGTCGATGCGGGAGAGCAGGAAGATCCGGACCAGCGCGCTGAGGTCGCGCGCCGAGGTGCGCTCGTTCGGCTGGTAGCGGGCCATCTCCAGCAGCAGCGTCTCGCGCGCGCCGAGCAGCCCCTGCGGGGTGGCGTCGAGGACCGCGGCGAGCGCCGGCTCCCGCAACCGCTCGTCGATGAGCACCTGCCGGGCCCGGGTGCTCGCCGCGTCGGCCAGGGCGCCGACCTCGACCAGCAGTTCGGCGACGGCGGCCCGGTAGCCGGCCAGGTCGGGCGCGGGGGCGGGAGGGCGGCGGGAGGTGACGCCGGAGGGGCGACGGCGGGCCGGGGCGGTGGGCGGCGGAGGCGAACCGGGCTGCTGTCCCGGGCTACGGCTGGGCACTCGCATGACGGGGTCCCTTCTCCGGTCACGACATTGGGTGATTCGCCCTGTAACACACCGTAATCGTCGGCACCGGAGTGGACCGAACAATCCTCCTATCTACCCCCGAATGGAGCGTCGACGACGCACCCACTCGACTCGTGACACCTGTGCAGCTGATGTCGTCACCGAATCAAGGCCGCCGGGCACGAGCCGCCCGGCCCGGCACCCACCGCCGGAGCGCCGGCCGCCACCGTCAGTCGCCGCCCGTCGGCACCAGGGCCTGCACCTCGGCGTACGACGGGAGTCCCGCCGGTGCGGTGGGCCCGCCGAGGCGGATGGCGTCGACGGCGGCGAGTGCGGCTCCCAGCGCGGCCCGGAACAGCAGGGAGCCGGTGCTGACCCGGGCCACCCCGGCGGCGGTCAGCTCGGTCAGCCCCGGCCCACCGGTCTGGTACAGCGCGTTGACCGGAGCGTCGATCCGCTCGGTGAGGACGCGCAGGATGGCCAGATCGACGGTGCCGGGCACGAAGATCCCGTCGGCGCCGGCCGCCCGGTAGGCATGCGCACGCGCGAGGGTCTGCGGCAGCGGGTCGACCACCGAAAGCCACCAGGTGTCGGTGCGGGCGTTGACGAACAGGTCCGGCACCGCCGCCTTCACCGCCGCGACCTTGTCGGCGACGCACTCGGGTTCGGCCAGGGTGCCGTCCGGGCGCCCGTCCTCCAGGTTGATCCCGACCACGCCGAGCCCCGCCAACTCCGTCACGTACTCGGCGACCTCCGCCGGGTCGTCACTGAACCCGGCCTCCACGTCCACGCTGAGCAGCACCGGTAGCCCGGCCAGCCGGCGGGCCAGGGCGACGGTCTCGCCCGCGGTGACCGCCGCGCCGTCGGTAAGGCCGGCGGCCGCGGCGACCCCCAGGCTGGTGGTGCCGATGGCCGGATGCCCACCCGCGGCGAGCGCCGCCGCCGAGGCGTGGTCCCAGGCGTTGGGCAACAGCAGCGGGCGGCCGGCGCGGTGCAGGGCATGGAACGCGCCACGACGGTCGATCATCGGACGTTCACCTCCAGGTTCGCCGGGACGCGCAGGGTCGGGTGCGGTTCGTGGCACACCGGGTTGGGGCTGCGCCAGCATCGTTCCCGCAGCACGTCGAGCACCCCGGTGGCCAGCGCCAGGGCGTGCCGGTCGCCGGGGCAGCCCCGCTCCCCCGCCCCGAAGGTCAACAGTCCGGCGCCGGGCCGACCGGGCTGGAACGTCGCGGGCTCGGTGAACGCCTGCGGGTCACGGTTGGCCGCGTCGAAGCGCAGCAGCACGGGGCTGCCCGCGGGCAGATCCCGCCCGCCCAGCCGTACCCCGTCGACGGTGACCCGTCGGGTGGCCCGGACCGGCGGGTCGAGGCGCAGCACCTCGGCCAGCAGGTCGGCGGTCCCGGCCGCGACCGGCGCCCGCGGGGCGGCCGGGGACAGCAGGTGGTGGGCGGCGGCACCGATCAGGCCGGCGGTCGCGTCGCACGCCTGGACCAGCAGCCCGATCAGGTTCGCCCGTACCATCGGCGGTCCCTGCGGCGCGAGCGCCAGCAGCGCCGCCACCGCCCGGTCGGCCCGCGCGGTCAACGCCGGGTCCACCCCCGGGTGGTACGCCGCCGCGACGACCGCGACCGCCGTCCCGGCGGCTGCCGGATCGGCGAAACCGAGGCGCTCGGCCAACGCCCGCAGCGGCACCGGCCGGGCCAGTTCCCGCATCACGTCGACACGGTCGCCGGCGCGGTCGAGTCCGGCCACGGTCAGCCGTGCGGCGTCGTGTCGCAGGTCGTCCGGGTTCAGCGGGGCCAGCGCGGCCACCACGACCGCCCGACGGTCCGCGTGCCGTCGCGGTGGACTGAACCGGCTGACCGTGGCGCGCAGCCAGGCGAGGGTGCCGGGTGGGCCCGTGTCGACGGCCGGCACCTGAAACGCCGGGTCGGTCAGCGCCGCCCGCACGTCGGCGTGCCGGGTCAGCCACCAACCGCGGTCCGGATCGAATGAGGGCGGGCCGGACGGTGGCGTTCCGGCAGCGGGCGCGATGCGCGGCCAGGTGTCAGTCACGACCCGACCGTAGAACCCGAATCCTTCGCTCCCCACCGAACGATCCCGCCGGAGTCGCCTGCCGATCGCCCGTCAGGCGCGACCGCTCGTGTGCGGCGGGGCTCCCGGCGGGGCGAGGGCGTGCTCGGGGATGGACAGGGCCACGGCCAGCCCAGGGCGACCGGTGGGCGTGAGACGGACGGCGCGTCCGCTGCCCTGGCTGATCCAGCCCAGGTCGGTGAAACGCTGGCGAAGCGCCGCGCCGAGCGCCCCGGCCAGGTGCGGACGGCGTTCGGTCCAGTCCAGGCAGTCGCGGACCACCGGGCGGCGGGCAGCGCGCAGCACGTCCACCGGTACGCCCAGCCCGGCCGCCCAGGCCCAGCCGTCGGGCGTCAACGCCAACCCGCTGGACCGGTCGAGTCGACGCTCGGCCAGCAGCGCGTCGTACATCAGCACGCCCAGCCGTCCGGCCAGGTGGTCGTAGCAGGTCCGGGCGTACGCCAGGGCGGCGCTGGCGGTCACCGCGCGCAGCGACCCGGTCGGTGTGGGCGTGGCCGGGGCGTGCCCGGCCAGGCCCTCGATCAGCTGGGCCACCGACGGCCCGGCCAGCCGCAGGTAGCGGTGCCGGCCCTGCCGTTCCTCGACGAGCAGCCCACCGCGGACGAGTCGGGTGAGGTGGTCGCTGGCCGTCGACGGGGCGACCCCGGCGCGCCGGGCCAGCTCACCGGCGGTCCACGCCCGCCCGTCGAGCAGCGCCAGGCACATCCCGGCGCGGGTGCCGTCGGCCAGCAGGGCCGCCAGCTCGGCCATCCCCCGACCGTCGGTGCCAACGCTCATCGCCCCATCATCCCCCGCGATGGCGGCGCGGCTGCGCAGCGGGTGCCGGGGTCAGCTGACCCGGTGCAGCACCGGGACGATCCGGAAGTCGACGGTGGCGTGGTCGATGGTCGCGTGCACCGGGGAGTCGACCATCTCCGTCATGATCCCGGAGGCGCTGCGCCGGCCGTCCCCGGCCGAATCCCAGGCGACGATGTCGGTGATCGTGCCATCCTCTGCCTCGGTGATGCGGCGCCAGCGGAAGCCGGGCTGGCGTCGTAGGTAATCGTCGATGTCCCTGTTGGACCTCACGAAGTCGGCGCCGCTGAGGCCGGGGACGAGCCGAAACGTCGTCATCTCAAGTGCTTCGCTCATGGTTGTTCTCCTCCTGCGTGTTCAGCCCTGCGCGGTGGACCTCATGATGATCTCGTTGACGTCGACGGTGTCGGGCTGCGCGATCGCGGCGGCGATGGCAGCGGCCACCGCGGAGGCCGGCATGCCGAGTTCGTCGACCGCCGCCTGAGCGGCGGCCTGGATCTGCGGGTCACCGCCGTGCCGGGTGAGTTCGGAGTGGGTGTAGCCCGGGCTGACCAGGGTCACCCGGACCTCCCGGCTCTCCTGACGCAGGCCTTCGGTGAGTGCTCGGACGGCATACTTGGTGGCGCAGTACACGGCCGCGGTCGGGTCGACCCGATAGGCGGCGGAGGATCCGATGTTGATGATGTGGCCCTTGCCGCGAGCCCGCATCAACGGCAGGGCAGCGGCGACGCCGTGCAGAGTGCCGCGCAGGTTCACGTCGATCATCTGGTCCCACTCGTCGGTCCGCAGGGAGTCGAGCGCGGACAGGGCCATCACCCCGGCGTTGTTGATCAGAACGTCGACGCGCCCGTACCGGTCGTGTGCGCCTTCGACGAACGCGAGCACGCTGCTCCGGCTGGTGACGTCGAGTTCCTGGTAGTCGGCGGTGCCGCCGTCCCGGCGCAGTTCGTCGACGAGCGCGGCGAGCCGGTCGACCCGTCGGGCGCCGAGTACGACGTGGTGGCCGTCGGCGACCAACCGGCGGGCGGTCGCCGCACCGATGCCACTGCTCGCGCCAGTGATGAGAATGATCTTTGAGTGTGGGCCGGTCACTGCTGCTCCTGGTCTCGGTTGCAGGTGCTGGACGCGATCGGACGGGCGCTGCGCCTCGATCTGGACGCCCGTGGCCACCTTTTCCGGCTTGCCGGGCTCAACCCCAGCCCGGGTCCGACGAGCTTCCGGGACTCGGTCCATCCCGAGTTGCTGCGGCTGCTGGACGCGTTCCCGCACTCCGCGGCCTACGTGCTCAATCCCGCGTTCGACGTACTGGCCACCAACGGCGTCGCGGCCGCGCTACTGTCGCCGTTCGTGGGAACCGTGAACATGGTCCGGGTGCTGTTCCGGCACCCGCAGGCACGCAGCGTCTTTCCGGACTGGCCCACTCTGACCGAGAACGTCGTGCACGCCCTGCGGCTCAATGCCGGCCTCTATCCCGATGACCCGGAGATTCAGTCGCTGGTGACCGACCTGCGGCAGGACTCGCCGGAGTTCCGCTCACTCTGGGAGGACCAGACGGTAGGCGGCCTGACCCGCATGTTCAAGGTCGTGCACCACCCGGACGCCGGACGGATCGAGCTGACCTACCAGGCCTTCGACGTCCGGGACGCATCAGGCCAGCAACTGCTGGTCGGTACGCCGGCGCCGGGCAGTCGCAGCGCCGAGGCCCTCGCCCAGCTGGCCGCCGTGCACGCCTCGACGTGAACCGCCGGGGGTTGGCGTCAGCCGAGCCGGGTCACCGATCGATCCCCGCCGTCGTAGCTTCGAGCTTCCACGAACGTGCCCGTTGGGCGCTGCCCGCCGGCGACGGCGCGGGCCAGCCGCAGGTCCGCGTTGCGGAACCGCAGTGCCAGGCTCAGGTGCGGCACCCACGCGTCGGGTGCGTGCCACGGGCGGTGTCCCTCAGACCGCCCGGACCGCGACCTCCACGCCGGGCGAGCAGACCAGTTCCACCGTACGCACGCGTCCACGCTAGCCGGACGCTCCGCGCCACCCGAACAGGTCGGGACCGAGCCGCGACGTCAGGCCGGGTGGCGGTGGCGAGGGCCGCTGACCGGCAGGAGCGACTCGACTCTCCCCACCGCGGTCAGAGCCAGTCGTTGTCCCGGGCGGTACGCACCGCCTCGGCCCGGTCGGCCGCGCCGAGCTTCTGCACGGGTCAACGCCTGGCGCGGGTGCCCGGGGCGGGCGTATCCGGTCAACACGATCACCGCGCACTCGGGACGGACGCGGTCAGCTCGGCGGCCACCGCGATGCCGTCCAGGCCGGGCATCTCCAGGTCCACCACCACCACGTCCGGACGGTACGCGAGCGTCGCGGTGACCGCCGAGGCCGGCGGCGGCCTGGGCCACCACGTCGATATCCGGCTCCAGGCCGAGCCGGGCGGCGACCACGCCTGCTCGACGCGGCCCTCGCCGCGGTGATGGTGCTGGCCATCCTGACCACCGACGCCTGATCAAGGCCGCCACGGAGATCAGGAACGGACACGGCACGGGCTCGGGGACGGCTCTTGTGGCGGTCGGCGCAACGGCCCGGACGGCGTGATGAAAGGCTTGGCACATGAGTTCCGCACCTGCACAGCACGACGCACCGATTGACGCCATCCCCACCGGCCCCGACGAGGTGAGCGCCTTCACCGAGCTCGGGCTGCGCGCCGAGCTGCTGGGCGCGCTCGCCGCCCTGGGGTACGAGGAGCCGACCCCCATCCAGCGGGAGGCGATCCCACCGCTGCTGGAGGGGCGGGACCTGCTGGGTCAGGCGGCCACCGGCACCGGCAAGACGGCGGCGTTCGCGCTCCCCCTGCTGAACCTGATGGCGGCACACCGGCAGGGCGGCGACCCGGTGGCGCTGGTGCTGGTGCCGACCCGGGAACTGGCGGTGCAGGTCTCCGAGGCGTTCCACCGCTATGGCAAGGACCTGGGCGCCCGGGTGCTGCCGATCTACGGCGGGCAGCCGATCGGGCGGCAGCTGCGGGCACTGGACAGCGGCGTCGACGTGGTGGTGGCCACGCCGGGACGGGCCCTCGATCACATCGCTCGGGGCACCCTGCGACTCGGTGGGCTGGCCACGGTGGTGCTCGACGAGGCCGACGAGATGCTCGACATGGGCTTCGCCGAGGACATCGAGGCGATCCTGGAGCACGCTCCGGCGCAGCGTCAGACGGTGCTCTTCTCGGCCACCATGCCGTCGCGCATCGACGGGATGGCCCGCCAGCACCTGCGGGAACCGGTTCGCATCGAGATCGGCCGGGAGCAGACGGTCGCCGGTGAGGCCCCCCGGGTGCGGCAGAGCGCGTACATCGTGACCCGGGCACACAAGCCTGCCGCGCTGGGCCGGGTGCTCGACGTGGAGTCCCCGACCGCGGCGATCGTGTTCTGCCGCAGCCGGGAAGAGGTCGACCGGCTGACCGAGACGATGAACGGTCGGGGCTACCGCTCCGAGGCGCTGCACGGTGGCATGAGCCAGGAGCAGCGCGACCGGGTCATGGGCCGGCTGCGGGCCGGCACCGCCGACCTGCTGGTGGCCACCGACGTGGCGGCCCGCGGGCTGGACGTCGAGCAGCTGACCCACGTGGTCAACTACGACGTGCCGTCCGCACCGGAGTCGTACGTGCACCGGATCGGTCGGGTGGGTCGGGCCGGTCGCGAGGGTGTGGCGATCACCCTCGCCGAGCCGCGTGAGCACCGGATGCTCAAGACCATCGAGCGGGTGACCGGCCAGCGGATCACCATCGACAAGATCCCCACCGTGGCCGACATGCGGACCCGACGGCTGGAGATGACCCAGGCGGCCCTGCGCGAGAGCCTGCTGGAGGACGACCTCGACCCGTACCGGGTGATCGTGGAGACGCTGACCGACGAGTTCGACCTGATGGAGGTCGCTCTGGCCGCCGTCAAACTGGCCCACGAGGTGACGTCGCCGGGCTCCGACGACGAGGAGGAGATCCCGCAGGTCCCGGTCCGCGGGCCGCGCGAGGGGCGGCCGGAGGGCGGCGGGCGGGGCGGCGACCGGCGCGGCGGAGGCCGACCCCGCTCCGGCGGTGGCAACACCGTGCAGGTCTTCGTCGGCCTGGGCCGGCGCGCCGGGGTACGCCCGCAGGATCTGGTCGGCGCGATCACCGGGGAGACCGGCATCCGCGGCCGGGACATCGGCTCGATCGAGATCGCCGACCGGTTCTCGCTGGTGGAGGTGCCGCAGGGGGTGGCCGACCAGGTCATCTCCGGGTTGCGCTCCAGCACGATCAAGGGCCGCAAGGCCACCGTGCGCCGCGACCGCGGGGGCGACGAGCGCTGAGCACGACGCCGGCGACCGCCGGGGTACGACGGTCGCCGGCGCCCCTGCCCCGCCAGGCGGCGACGGAGCCGTGACGTCGCGTTGCCCCGCCGGTGCTAGCCGATGTTTCCGCTGACCACGTTGTGGGCGCCGACCAGCGACGTGCCGCCGGAGCGGTGGTCGAACGCGCGCATCACGTTGTTGCTGACGATCCAGTTGTCGCTGCTACCGACCGTCACGATCGGTCGATCCTGGCGGCGGGGCGTCTGATCGTCGTAGAACTGGTTGCCGATCACCTGGCACATGGCGGAGTCCCGGCCGACGATCCCGTTTCCGCCGTTGTCGTGAATGTCGAGCCCCATGATCCTGGTCCGTCCGGACGACGAGACCTCGATGCCGTTGGAGGCGTTACGCCACAGCCGGCCGCCGATGAACTGCGTCCCCCAGACCTGCCGCAGGTCCGCTCCGCTGCCGATGCCACTCGTGCCGTTCGACTCCAGGTAGACGTTCTGGAAGATGGTGCGGTGGGCGACTTCGCGCAGCTCGACACCGTTGCCACGACACCCCCAGACGTGCAGGTTGTCGAAGAAGCAGGCGCTGTCCAGCAGTCGAATCCCGGTCTGGCACTCACCGACCCAGACGTTGAGGAACTCGTTGTCGTACGCCACCTTGTTCACGAAGATGCCGACGCCGAGGCAGTCCTCGACGTTGATGTCAGTGATCTTGTTGGCGTGGGCGCTGGTGTCCGCGTCGGTGCCGAGGAACTCGATGGCGTGGGTCCCCGAGTTGCCGAAGTGCAGGTGGTGGAAGGTCGACCGGGGGCCCCGGACGGTCAACAGCACGTTGGAGGTCCGCATGCCGTAGAAGTGCACGTTGGAGATCTGGTTGTACTTACCGCTGGAGACCAGACGGCCGGTGTAGCCCGGGGCCGGCTGGATGATCGCCCCGCCGATGTTCTCACCGGTCCAGGTCACACTCGTCGGAAACCGAACCTCCGAGCCGAGACCGAGGGTGCCCACCGGTTGGAAGATCTCGCCGCCGCCCGCCGGCAGCATGCTCAACGCGGTGGTGACCTTGGCCGACTCGTCCCCGCCGTCGAGCAGGCAGCCGACCCGGGGGTCCCGCAGGTTGAGCGGAGCCTCTCGCACGGTCGCGACGGGCGGCGCCCCCGCCTTTTCCGCACCGGCCAGGGTGGCCACGGTCGTCGCCACCGCGGCGCCCGCGCCCCCAGCGAAGAGGACTCGCCGGCCCAACCGACGCCCTGCTGGATCTGACCGTTGTGGCACTGCCGGCGGTACCGCGCCCGGCGAGCTCACGATCGGTTCCATACCTCTCCCCCGTTGGTGCCAGGTCGAGCAGCGGCCAGACTCTACAGTGCATCGTTGTCCGCTGACGACGCGCGTGGGCCGGCCCGATCCAGGCGCCGTGGCAGGTGGAAGCACCCGCCGAGGACCGCCGGTCGACGCCGGTCAGAGCGCGTACGGGCCGAAGCGGCCCCACGCCACCACGGCGGCGAGGACGAGCAGCACCGCGCAGAGGATCGCGCCCTGAAGCTCGGTGCGACGCCCGTCCGGGCTGGCCTGCTGCTTCCGGTCGCGCAGGTGCACCAGGATGCCGCCGACCATGACGATGACCACGCCGACGGCGGCGAGCGGGGTGAGGACGGTGGCGATGCCGGTGAGGCCGGGCAGCACGAGCCCGGCGGCGGCCAGCGCTTCGACCGTGCCGAGCGCCTTGACCTGCGACGGCGGGACCGGGTCCACCCACCGCATCACATCGCGCAATTTTTCCTTGGGCTGGGTCAGCTTGGCCAGGCCAACGCCGGCGAAGACGGCGGCGAGCAGGATCTGGATGATCCAGAGCACCACGTTCACGGGGGTTCCTCCAGGGAGCCGTCTGTCGGCGGAGAGGGTGGTTGACGGTGCAAGCGAGACAGTAGACCCTTGCCCGCGTACCGAAAGGCCCCCGCCGTCGGAAAGACGGCGGGGGCCCGGATGGGCGGAGCGTCAGACTGTGAAGAGCGCCGGACCGTCCAGCGTCTTCACGTCGGCCGGGCGCAGCGCCAGGGCGAGCACGTCGGCCACGTCGGCCAGGGTGTGCACGGTCAGCGCCTCGCGCACCTCGGTCGGTAGGTCGTCCAGGTCGGGCTCGTTGCGGGCCGGGATGATCACCTCGGTGAGGCCGGCCCGGTGCGCGGCGAGCAGCTTCTGCTTCACCCCGCCGATCGGCAGCACCCGACCGGAGAGCGTCACCTCACCGGTCATCCCGAACTCCGGGCGGACCGGGCGACCAGTGACCAGCGACGCCAGGGCCGTGACCATGGTGATGCCGGCGCTCGGGCCGTCCTTGGGCACCGCCCCCGCCGGGAAGTGGACGTGGATCCGGCGACCCGCCAGGGCGTTCGGGTCGATGCCGAACCGCCGCCCGTTGGAGCGCAGGTAGGAGAGGGCGATGTGCGCCGACTCCTTCATCACGTCGCCGAGCTGGCCGGTCAGGGTCAGCCCCGGCTCGCCCTCCATGCTGGTCGCCTCGATGAAGAGCACGTCGCCTCCGGCACCCGTGACGGCCAGGCCGGTGGCCACGCCGGGCACGGCGGTGCGCTCGGCCGATTCCGGAGTGAACTTCGGTCGACCCAGGTAGCCGGTGAGGTTGTCGGTGCCGACGCGTACCGGCGTCGGGTCGGTCGCCAGCGTCACCGCCACCTTGCGCAGGATCTTGGCCAGGGCCCGCTCGAGCTGCCGGACTCCGGCCTCCCGGGTGTACTCCCCCGCGATCAGCGCGAGTGCCTCGTCGGCGACGCTGACCTCGTCGGCGGTCAGCCCGGCCCGCTCCCGCTGCCGGGGCAGCAGGTGGTCGCGGGCGATGGCGACCTTCTCGTCCTCGGTGTACCCGTCCAGGGTGACCAGCTCCATCCGGTCCAGCAGCGGGCCGGGGATGGACTCCACCACGTTGGCGGTGGCCAGGAAGAGCACGTCGGACAGGTCGAGGTCGACCTCCAGGTAGTGATCCCGGAAAGTGTGGTTCTGCGCCGGGTCGAGCACCTCCAACAGGGCGGCGGCCGGGTCACCGGCGTAGCCGGCGGCCAGCTTGTCCACCTCGTCGAGGAGCACGACCGGGTTCATCGAGCCGGCCTCGCGCAGCGCGCGGACGATCCGACCGGGCAGCGCACCGACGTAGGTGCGCCGGTGCCCGCGGATCTCCGCCTCGTCGCGGACGCCACCGAGCGAGACCCGGACGAAGTTGCGCCCGAGCGCCCGCGCCACGGACTCGCCGAGGCTGGTCTTGCCCACTCCGGGAGGACCGGCGAGGGCGAGCACGGCGCCGGAGCCACGACCGCCGACCACACCGAGGTTGCGCTCGGCGCGCCGGTTGCGCACGGCCAGGTACTCCAGGATGCGGTCCTTCACGTCGGCCAGGCCGGCGTGGTCGGCGTCGAGCACCGCCCGGGCCGCGGCCAGGTCGGTGTTGTCCTCGGTACGCGTGCCCCACGGCATTTCGAGCACGGTGTCCAGCCAGGTACGGATCCAGCCCGCCTCCGGGGAGGCGTCACTGGCCCGCTCCAGCTTGCCGACCTCGCGCATGGCCGCCTCGCGGACCTTCTCCGGCAGCTCGGCGGACTCGACCCGGGACCGGTAGTCGGCGGAGCCGTCCGGCTCGTCCTCGCCCAGCTCCTTGCGGATCGCGGCGAGCTGCTGACGCAGCAGGAACTCGCGCTGGGACTTCTCCAGCCCCTCGCGGACGTCACTGTTGATCTGCTCGGTGACCTCCTGCTCGGCCAGGTAGTCCTTCACCCAGCCGACCAGCAGCTCCAGCCGGGCGGTGACGTCCGGCGCGGCGAGCAGCTCGTTCTTCTGCTCCAGGGTCAGCCAGGGCGCGTAACCCGCCGAGTCGGCCAACTCGGAGAGGTCGGTCATCCGCTCCACCGCGTCGATGACCTGCCACGCGCCCCGTTGCTGGAGCACGGAGGTCACCAGGGCGCGGTACTCGCGGGCGAGTTCCCGGGCCCGCCCGGCGTAGGCGGGTTCGTCGAGTTCGGTCGCCTCGACCCAGAGCGCGGCACCGGGGCCGGGCACGCCGGAGCCGATCCGGGCCCGGGACAGGCCACGGATGACGGCGGCGGGCTCGCCCTCGGGCAGCCGGCCGACCTTCTCGATGGTGGCGACCACGCCCACCGGGCCGTACTCGCCGTCGATGCGCGGCACGGCCAGCAGTTTGCGGTCGCCGGTCGCGCGCGCCGCGTCGATCGCGGCCTGGGTGGTGGGGTCGAGGGTCACCGGGATGACCATGCCGGGCAGCAGCACGGTGTCGGTCAGGGGAAGTACCGGAAGAGTTGCCATCGAACACCTCGCGTTGAGTTGAGCGTGTCTCACTCAAGTAACAAAGCGTTCCCCTTGTTCCGATCTGTGACCCAGGCCACTCATCCGGCCGTTCCGTCGGGTCGCCCGACCCGCGGGCGACCCGACGGGCACCTCAGGTGAGCTTGCTCTTCACCGTGTTCACCACCGAGCCGGCCACCCCCGGGTTGGTGCCGTACAGGCGGGGATCACCCGGGGGCAGCACCGGCTCCGGCGCGTTCGCCCGCGGGTTGTCGTCGTACCGGAACTCGCCCTTGCCGTCCGGCGAGGGCCCGGACGCCCAGCGCCCCTGGGCGGCGTCGGTGCCCGAGGAGAAGCCCAGGTAGGTGTAGCCGTACTCCTCGGTGAACTCGCCCGAGTCCGGGAACGCCTCGGGCACCGGCATGTCCTCCAGCCCGTCCTCTTTGAGCTGCTCGATCGCCGCCAGCCACATGTTCTGGTGCATGGTGTCGCGGGCCAGCAGGAAGCGCAGCATCTGCTTGACGCCCGGGTCGTCGGTCATGTGGAACAACCGGGCGACCTGGAGCCGACCCTGCGCCTCGGCGGTGACGTTGAGCTGGAAATCGGCCAGCAGGTTGCCGCTGGCGGTGATGAACGCGCCGTTCCACGGGACACCGTTGGAGTCGGCGGGCAGGGCACCTCCACCGCCGTGGATGAAGTGCGCCGGGTTCTCGCCGGCGTAGGTCGCGGCGCCTCCGGGGTCCTCCGCGATCCCCTCGGTCAGCGACAGCGGCGCATTGTCCAACAGCCGGGTGATCATCGTGACGATCATCTCGACGTGGCCCATCTCCTCGGTGCCGACGTCGAGCAACAGATCCTTGTACTTGCCGGGCAGCCGGCAGTTCCAACCCTGGAAGAGATACTGGTTGGCGACGGTCATCTCGCCCCACTTGCCGCCCAGCACCTCCTGCAACCGGCGGGCGAACGCCGCGTCCGGGCCGTCCGGCTTGGCCTCGAACTGCAGATCCTTGACGTGGCTGAACATCTAACCTCCTCGGTACCAGAAACAGGTAGCGAGGCCGTTCCCGCGCCGGTGACCCGAGCGGGCCAACCGGTGTCCCGCCCGGGTCAACGCACCGGGCGAGCCATCGGCAGCAGCACCTCCAGCGCCACTCCGCGCGGGCGCAGCCGGTGCGCCCGCAACGCTCCCCCGTCCGTCGCGACGAGCTGCCGCGCGATCCACAGGCCCAGGCCGGACATCCCGACGGCCGGCACCGGACGCCGCAGCGCGACCAGCAACGCGTCGTCGACCCGGCCCTCGTCCGTGACCAGGATGCTCAGGCCGGGGCCGCGCACTGTGGCGTAGAGCCCGACCTGCCCGTCCGGTGGCCCGTGCCGCAACGCGTTCTCCACCAGGTTGACCAGCACCTGTCGAGTTCGTCCGGCCGGCACCGGGCAGGAGGCCGCCCGCCGGGTGGCCCGCGCCCGCCGACGGCCGACCGGCACCAGCGCGGCGGCCTCCCGCAGGATGCCCGCCAGCGCGACCGCCGGCTCCGGCTGCGGAGCCGGCGTCAGCACGCCGGTGCCGGCTGTCGCGTCGCGCAGCAGGCTCTGCAGGTGGGCGGCCTGGTCACGGGCCAGCTCAGTGATTGCCCGCCGGTCCTCGCTGGTCAACTCACGACGCTCGTCGGCCAGCGCCCGGGTCAGCGAGGTCAGCGTGCTGATCGGCGTCCGGAACTCGTGGCACAACACCCGCAGCAGCAACTCCGAATCAGCCACCGGTCGCCGGTCGCCGGATATCGGCTCGATGGGGCGCAACCCTCGCAGCAGGTCCCGCAGACCGTGCCGTACGCGCATCCACCCGACTCCTCTCGTTCGGTGCGAACCCGCATGATCGGTACCCGCTGGGGAACGGCCCAGACATGCCGGGAGCCGCCACCTTGCGACTTGTCGTCGTGGACGATCACCCCCTCTTCGTCCGCGGCCTGGAGTTGCTGCTCCCGATCACCACCAACGGCCGCGCCGAGGTGGTCGCCTCGACCGGTGACGCCGCCGCCGCGGCGGCGCTGGTCAGCAACTGCTGCCCCGACCTGGCACTGGTCGACCTGCACATGCCGCCGCCCGGCGGCATCCGGGCCGTGGCCGCGATCCGGCGGACCACCCCTCGGGTACGGGTGGTCGCGATGTCCGGTTCCGCCGACCCCGCGCCGGCGGTGGAGGCGCTGCGCGCCGGCGCCGAGGGGTTCCTGCCCAAGACCAGCGAACCGGAGGAGCTGCTGCCCCCGCTGCTGGCCATCCTCGACGGCTGGGCGGTGCTGCCAGCCGAACTGCTGCGCGTCATGCTGCGGCCCGCACGCGCCACGCCCGTCGACCTGGACGCCGAGGAACGGCGGCTGCTGCGGGCGATCGCCGCCGGCCGCAACACCATCGACATCGCCGAAGAACTGCACGTCTCCGAGCGAACGGTGAAACGGATGACCGCCGCGTTGCTGCGCAAGTTGCGAGTCTCCAGCAGAGCCGAGGCGGCCGCCATCGCCGGCCACAGCGGCATCCTCGGGCAATGAGGCCCCGACATCGTGCCGATTCCCCGGTTTTGCTCGGTAACGGAATCGCGACGCGCCGAATGAATGGAAGGCATATTGTTGCGGATTACCGGGGTGATAGGTCAGACTTTGGACACATCCCGCCGCACACAGGGAGTAATCGGCAATGGCGAGAAAAGTAATCACGGTCCTGACCGACGACCTCGACGGTGGGAAGGCCGACCGGACGGTCGAGTTCAGTCTCGACGGCGTGGCCTACACGATCGATGTCTCCGACGAGAATGCGGGCGTCCTGCGCAAGGCACTCGATCCGTACATCAATGCGGGCCGGCGGATCGGGCGCGGTCCGGTGGAGAGTTCCCGCGCAGTCCGGCGTCCGGGGCGACCCACCGGCGCGGGAATGGATCGGGAGCAGAACCGAGCCATCCGGGAATGGGCCGTCAAGAACGGCTACAAGATTTCCGAGCGGGGCCGGATCCCGGTTGAGGTCGTCGAGGCGTACAAGAACCGCTGAACCACGACTCGACGACGGGGCCCCGCCGTTCCCGGCGGGGCCCCGTCGTGTGTCCGGGCACCCGGACAGCGCGGCGGCCGGGCATCCCGGGTTGTCGCCCCAGGGTGCCCGGCCGCCGTTGCTCCGTCGGTCAGTTGACGTCGATGCGCACCGAGTCGAAGGCGGGGGTCTGGTTGGCCCGTTCCATCATCGGCAGGCGATGTGAGCCGTCACCGGCCCAGACGGAGCACTGCGCGGTACCCGACTCCGGCAGGCCCGGAATCTGGATGGTCACCTCGTCGGGCTGGGCGCCACCGCGGCCGTCCTCGGTCGCCACGAAGAACGCGGGCACCTCCTGCGGCTCCGGCGGAGCAGTCAGACTGTCCAGCATCCGGCAGGCGGTGTGGAAGTGACCGCGGACCAGGCCCTGGTCGTTGAGCAGGGAACTCTCCACGTAGTAGCCACCCTGGCCGGCGGCCAGGAAGCGGTCCCGCACCAGGTTGCGGGTGCTGACCCGCAGGGTGAAGGGCTGGTTCTGGCCGACCTGCTCGGGGAACTGGGTGATCAGCAGCGACGGGTTGTTGGCCGCCGCGCCGACCTCGCCGAACTCGGTGCTCACGCAGCGGTTGCCGTTCTGGAAACCGTCGTGCGGCTGGAGCCGGCTCTCCTCGCAGTCGTTGGCGAGCACGCCGAGGCCGGCGCCGGGCCCAGTGCCGCCACCGTTGTTCCCGCCGGGGTTGCTGGTGGGAGTGCTGGTGGGAGTGCTGCCGCCACCGTTGTTGCCGCCCGTGTTACCAGTCGGCTGCACCTGGCACTCGGCGAGCTGCGCGAGACCCTGCGGCCGGGGTCCGGCCCGGTCAATGGCGGTGGTGATCCGATCCAGCACGGCGCGCCTCTTGGCGGCCAGCGGCTGAAGGATCGCGCTGCGGATGAACGCCTCACCCTTGTTGCCCTCGGCGGCCAGCCGGCGGTCGGCCTCGGCGATCTGGGTCTGCAACTGGGCGAGGTTGCGGTCCACCTCGGCCCGCGCCCGGTCCGGCACCTGGGGCAGTTTGCTCGCCACATCCGGACAGGCAACGGCCGTGCCGGTGCCCACCGTGCCGTCCTTGCCGTCCTCGCACTCGGGGACCGACTGCTGTCCGTCACCCCAGTGATTACGCACCCACCGACCGTCCTGCCAGGTCCGAGTGGTCGAGCCGCCACCGGTCGGCGCGGTCGCGCCAGGGCTCGGCTCCACGCACTGCCCCGCAGCCGGACGTGGCTTATTTGTCCGCCGGTCCTGGGCCGACGAAATCTGAGTCACGGCGACAACTCCGCCGAAGACCGCGAGCGTGCCGACAACCGCCAGCAGACGCTTGCTCCGCGCGTTGCCGGAAGGCCGGCGCGCCCGAGTGGACCTGCGCATCGAATTGCTCTCCTTCTCGATCCGGTAGTGGATTTCTGCCCTCGGCGGACCGACGGATGTGAGTTGGCGTGCCACGGCGGCAACGCACCGTGACCGACCCGGTAATGCGTCGATGGCCGACGATGCCCTTTCCGCACCGTCTCCCGCGCCCGGTGGACGCGGATGGGGAGATCCTGTTCATTCGCGCAGGAGTACGGGCCGGTGCCCGGGAAGGTTCAACCGGCGCACAGGAAATTGCCGCGACCCGACACCGGGCCGGTGCGCGGCAGGGATCAGCAGGAGAAACGGGCGCCGATCAGTCGGCGCAGAGGTGGTCGAAGGCGAACCCGCCGACAAGTTCGTTGCGGCGCTGACTCAGCGCGACGATCTGGGCGGTCAACTCGGTGCGCGGCAGCAGATCCGCCGGCGCCTTCTCCCGCAGCCGCTCGCCCACCGCGACGGTGGCCAGATCCTCGGCCAGCCGAGCCGCGTCGATGCCGCACGAGAAGCGGTGTTCGGTCACCGAGACCCGCTCGATGAGGCACGCGTCGGGGCGTACCTGCACCCAGCTCCACCCCTGTGCCGGCCCGTCCGCCCAGCGGACGTGCAGCCCTCGCACGATCGGGTCGGCCACCTGCCCGGCCACGTACGCCTCGACGGCCGCCGTACGGGTCAGCGCGCCGAGGTCGTTGACCGGCCCGGTACGGCCGTCCGGCAGCCGACCCAGGATGTCCCGGAAGCCCACCGGCATCGGCTCGTCGGCGGCGGCGCTCACCCCGGTGCCGCCGGCGGCGTAGGCGCGCGCGTCGATCACGTACTCCACGAGACGGCGACCGTGCTCGGCGGCCCGCAGCGTCGGCGAACCGATGCGCAGCACGGGCAGGCCGACGGCCGCACTCACCGCGTCCTTGAGGCGCTCCACGCGCTGCTCGGCCGAGCCGGCGGCCGGCACCGGGCCGATCTCCACGGCGACGACCGGCCGGCCGGTGTCGGCGGCACAGACCACGAAGTCGAAGCTGGCGCGGCTCGCCGAGGTCCACTGGCTGCCGGTGACACCGGGCGGGCGACCTTGGACCAGGTCACTGAGCCGGCGGGCCGGAAAGACCCGGTGGCCGGCGCGACTGAGCAGCGCGTCCCGCCCCGCCTCGGCGGGCACCGTCCGCAGCCAGCCGCGGTCGTCGCTCCCGATGCTCGTCATCTGCCTGATCCATCCGCCGGTTGGTCGAGCCGGGCCGAGTCTAGGTGGTCGATCATGGCCGACCGACTTCTGATGTGATCCAGATCACAGCAGCGCCGACGTTCCAGGGTTGGCCGCCGGGTGTATCCAGCGACCGCTGGTACCGAACCGGCCCGGAGGTGACCATGTCGCGACAGCAGTTCGGCTTCCTCGCCGGGTTCCTCGCCGTGGCGGTCTGGGCACTCGCCGGCGTCGGCGTGGCCGCCCTCGCCGTGCTCGCCGGCCTGCTCGGCTGGCTGGTCGTTCGGGTGCTCGACGGTGACCTCGCGGTGACCGGCCTCGGCGACCGCCGTGCCGACGCTCGGCGACGCCGATGACCACCCGCCCGTCCACGGGGACGAACTCCGACGCCGGCCTGGCCGCCGGGGCGGCCGGTGCGCAGCCCCACCCGGCCGAAGCGGCGGACGTCGCACGGGTCGCGGTCCAGGCGGCCAGCCTCGTGCCGGGCGTGTCCGTCGTCCGCCCGGCGGCGGTCCGCCTGGACGACCGGTCCGTCGGACTCGACCTGCACCTGATCACCTGGTACGGGCACAGCGTGCCGACGATCGCCGAGACGGTCCGGGCCGTGGTCGCCGAGCGGGTGGCCGCTCAGACCGGGCTCAAGGTGGCGGTGGTGACCGTCACCGTGGACGACCTGCTCGTCCCCGGCGTGGACGTGTCCGGAGTCCTCACCGTCGCACCCGAGGACGGCTGACATGCGCAGCGCCAACCGCGTCGCCTCGTTGCTGCTGGCCACCGCCCTGCTCATCGGCGGCGCGGTGGCGGCCGTCCAGGCACTGCTGCTCACCCTGCACCGCCGGACGCCGCTCGACACCGCCGGCTGGTTCGACGCGCTGGGCGGCACCCGGTGGCGCGACCCGACGGTCCGGGCGGTGGCCGGCGGGGCGCTGCTGCTGGGCCTGGCCATCCTCGTCGCCCAACTGCGCCGCTGGGCACCGGTCCGGCTGCGCACCGACGAGCACGACGGCTGGTACCTGCACCGGCGCTGCGTGGAGCGGCGGCTCGCGGACGCCGCCAGCGCGGTTCCGGGCGTGCGCCACGCGCGGGTCCGGGTCCGACGGCGCGGCGGCCAGTGGCGGCCCCGGGTTCGCGCGACCGGCGACCCGGCGACGCGAGCGGAGATCGAGTTCGCGGTGCACCAGGAGCTGCACCGCCTCACCGCGCCCCGCCCCGGCCGGATCGACGTCCGGCTGCTGCCCCGGCGGAGACCGGCGTGAGCAACGCCGGGCACCGCCTGCTGTGGACCATCATCGCGCTGCTGCTGGTGGCCGGCAGCGCGGCGACGCTGGCGGCCGGCCTCGGCAGGCTGCCCGGCGTCGACCCGGCGGCGGTGCTGCTCAGCGCCGACCTCGTGGACCGGTGGCGGCTGGCCGCGCCGTGGAGCACCCTGGCCACAGCGGTCGCCGGGGCGCTGGTCGCCCTGGCCGGGCAGCGCCTGCTGGCCCGGGAGCTGCGGGGGCCCGGCGGCATGCTGCGCGGCACCCTGAGCCACCCCGGCCACCGGCCAGGCCGGACCCGGCTGGCCGCTGACGTGCTCGCCGACGCGCTGGTGCGCGACCTGACCGGCAACCCTGGCGTCCGCCGAGCCCGCGTGGTGCTCACCGGCGCGCCACCCCACCCCGACCTGTGGATCCGGGTGGACCTCACCGCCGACGCGCCAACCGCCGGCGTACGCGAGCACGTGCGCGGCGCGGTCCGCCGGTTCGCGGCGACAACCGACTGCCAGCCCGCCCACCTCGACGTGACCGCCCGCATCGAGCCCGGCCACCCCTGAGCGCCACCAGCGGCAGCGTGGCCACCCGCCGGTCGACCACCCGGGCGGTGACCGGTCGCCGTGGTAGCGGGCGTCGGCGGCCGCAGGCTCCGCGGCGCAACAGCACGTCGACCACGTCCCGGTACGGGGTCTCGGCCACCACGGTCTCGACCTCCCGGGTCATCACGTCACCCACCTGCCAGGTCCTCATCACGACCTCCCTCTCGCGGTCCATCTCGGACGCTCCGAGCGGGCGTCGACCGTCGTCAGGGCCGCCGGACCGGACCCGAGGGGGTCCAACGTCCCGGGACGTTGCGGTCTGTCGGCCCTGCCGGCGAGAAGGCCGTGGGCGTCCACTGGAGTTGCCACCGGGAAGCGCGGTGCGAAGCTGAGAAGGGACGTGGAGACCATGACCGCGACGATCGAGCGGGTCACCGCCGACACCACCGCTGCGACGACCGGGACCGCTCACCAGCGGGCCGTCCGGTACATCCTGGCCGGCACCCGGCTGGCGCTCGGCTGGATCTTCCTCTGGGCCTTCGTCGACAAGATGTTCGGCCTCGGAATGGCCACCGAGTCGAAGAACGCCTGGATCAACGGGGGCAGCCCCACCAAGGGATTCCTGACCTTCGGCGTGACCGGCCCGTTCAAGGACCTCTACACCGGGATCGCCGGCGCCGCCTGGGCGGACTGGCTCTTCATGGCGGGCCTGGCCGGGATCGGTGTCGCCCTGCTGCTCGGCATCGGCATGCGGGTCGCCGTCGTGGCCGGTGGGCTGCTGCTGGTCCTGATGTGGACCGCCGTCCTGCCTCCGGAGAACAACCCCTTCATGGACGACCACCTCATCTACGCCGCGGTGCTGGCGGTCCTGGCGCTGGTCAACGCCGGCGACACCTGGGGCCTCGGTCGGGCATGGGCGACGCTGCCGATCGTCCGGCGGCTGCCCTGGCTCCGTTGAGCCACAGCGCACCCCCTGGGCGGGCGTCACCGGCAACCGGTGACGCCCGCCCCGGCGTCGTCCCACGGCTGGGGCCCGGAGCGCCAGGCCCGGCGGGTTCAGGCGCAACGTGGGGGGCAACCGCGCAGGTGGCGGGTCCGCCGGACATCGGCGAGGGGTGATCCGGCAGGATCGAGGGTGACCGGACACATCACCCAACACGGCAGGAGATCCCCGCATGAACCAGGCAGCAGGCGCCCAATCGGGTAAGCCCGAGGTTGGTCCGATCGAGGGTGCACCGCCGGCCGACCTCGTGATCGAGGACATCACCGTGGGCGACGGCCCGCAGGCCGAGCCGGGCCAGCTGGTCAGCGTGCACTACGTCGGCGTGTCGCACTCGACCGGCGCCGAATTCGACTCGTCCTGGAACCGGGGCCAGGCGTTCGACTTCCCGCTCGGCGGCGGTCAGGTCATCGCCGGCTGGGACCAGGGCGTCGCCGGCATGCGGGTCGGCGGCCGTCGCCGTCTGACCATCCCGCCGCACCTGGGGTACGGCGACCGCGGCGCCGGCGGCGTCATCAAGCCGGGCGAGACGCTGGTCTTCGTCGTCGACCTGCTCGGCGTGCGCTGACCGATCGTCGGGGGGTCGCCGGTCCACGCCGGCGGCCCCGCCCCGCGCCCGACTGGCGCGGTCGGCCCGCACCCCGCGACGAGGTCAGGCGGCCAGTTGCAGATGCGCGGTCGCGGCCACCGGGCGACGTGCGGCCTCGATCGCCGCGGTCGGCTCCAGGATCGTCATCACGCGATGCAGCCCGCTGACCCGCAGCACCCGCGCCACCACCGGGCTCGGGTCGACCAGGACCAGCTCGCCACCGCAGGCCCGCACCCGCAGGTGCGCGGCGAGCAGCGCCCGGACGCCGGCGGCGGAGAGCAGCCGCAACTCGGACAGCTCCAGGTGGAGCAGCGGGCGAGCCGGCGCGGACCACAGCGCGGACCGGAACTCGGCCACCGTGGCGATGTCGACCTCGCCGGCCACCCGCATGAGGACCATCCGGTCACCCACGCTGACCTGCACGTCGAGCCGGTCGCTGCGCTCTTCCATGCCCCAAAATCTAGCCGCCACCACCGACACTTTCGCCGCTCCCGGGAGTGATTCCGGGTACGTCCAGGGGCATACCCCGAGGTGTCCCGCCTCCCTCTCGGGGTGGAGTCGGGGTCCCGGGCGGCCAGCGAGCCCGTCCGGCGTTCCTCCCGCGGGTCGGCGGGTGGGCGGACGCCGCCGATCCGGTGCCGCGCACGGACGCCGGCACGCCGCGCGGGCGAGGATTCGGAGTCGGCCGACACCGCCGGTGGAGAATAGGCCGATGCTGATCCCCCGGCCCCGGCCGCCCCGGCTGATCCGTCCCGTCCGCGAGCCGGCGACCAGCCCGCCGGCGCTGGCCGGGCCGTGGGCCCCCACCGACCGACGGCTCGACGAGGCCGATTTGCTGCCCCTCCCCCAGGGCGCCGTCGGCCCGGAGGACGTGCTGGTCGACGGCACCGGGCGGGTGATCAGCGGCGACGAGGACGGTCGGCTCTGGTGGTGGCCGGTCGACGCGCCGGCCGGCACCAGACCGCAACTGCTGGCCGAGACCGGTGGCCGTCCGCTCGGCATCGAACTGGACCCGTCCGGCGAGGCCCTGGTGGTCTGCGACGCGTACCGCGGGTTGCTGCGGGTCACACCCGACGGCGCGGTACGCGAACTGACCGGGACGGCACCGCCGGTGCACCTGGCCAACAACGCGACGGTGGGGCGCGACGGCACCATCTACTTCACCGACAGCTCCGACCGTTTCCCGGTCTCGCACTGGAAGCGGGACCTGCTGGAGCACCGCCCGAACGGGCGGGTGCTGGCCCACCATCCGGGCAGCGGCCGGACCGAGATCGTGGCCGACGGGCTGTACTTCCCCAACGGGATCGCGCTGACCCCGGACGAGTCGGCGCTGCTGCTCGTGGAGACCAGCACCCACCGCCTGCTACGCGTCGAACTGGCCGGCGGAGTGCGGGTTCTCGCCGACCTGCCGGCGTACCCGGACAATCTCGCCTCGGTGGGTGACGGGACGTACTGGATCGCGTTGCCCAGCCCGCGGGTGCCGATCGCCGAGCGGCTGCTGCCCCATCCACGGCTGCGCCAGATCGCGGCCCTGCTGCCCGACGCGATGCAGCCGCAACCACGCCGCTACGGGCTGGTCGCGCTGGTCGACGGCACGGGCGGGGTCCGCCGGACGCTGCACGGCCCGAACGGGCACTACTCGATGATCACCGGGGCACGCCAGCACGACGACCAGCTCTGGCTGGGCAGTCTGACCGGGCCCGGGGTGGCCCGCGTACCCCTGGCGTGATGGCCGGGATGGGGTGTCGCGCCGGTCACTGACCGGGCGACGACCGGGCCGGTCCGCCGTCGTGGCGGGCCGGCCCGGTCGTGCCGCAGGCGGTCTCTCAGCGGCCGCTGACCGAGGGAGCCGGGGCGGGCGACCCGCCGGCCACCGCTCCCGGATGCGCCGGGGCGACCGGTGCCGGCTTGAGCCCGGGCGGCACCGGCAGGGCGCTGCCCCTAACGAACTCGTCCCAGCTCACGTTCCAGGCGGTCCACCCGTTGCCCGGTTGCAGCTCCACCTCGGTGCCCTTGACGGTCACCAGGTCACCGACCTGCGTCACCCCCATCAGCCAGTCGGCCGCGGTGGCGGAGACGTTCGCGCAGCCGTGCGAGACGTTGGTGTTGCCCTGGTCCCCCTCCGACCAGGGGGCGGAGTGGATGAACTCCCCACCCCAGGTGTATCGCTGGGCGTCGTCGACGTCGACCACATAGCCGCCGTTCGGCTCACCCCGGGTGTCGAAGGTGGTCCGCTCGTGCTTCTCCATGATCACCATCTTGCCGCTGGAGCTGGGCGTGCTCGGCTTGCCGAGGCTGACCGGGATCCGGCGGATCTGCTTGCCGTCGCGCAGCACCGTCATCTGCTTGGTGGCGTTGTCGATCTCCAGCGAGACCTGCCGCCCGATCGTGGAGGTCGCGCTCCGCTCGGCATCGCCGACCTTGTCCTTTCCGATCGGCAGACCCTCCAGGCCGGCCCGAACGCTGATGGTGGTCCCCGGCTTCCAAAAATCGGGCGCCCGGTAATAGACCTGGCTGCCATCCTCAAGCCACGACCAGGTGCCCGGCTGCGGTGGATTCGTCTTTACGAACAACCGCCGTTGCACATCCGCTCTGGCCTCTTTCGGAATTCCCGGGTCGAACGCCACCGTTACCGGCATTGCCGTGCCGTACGTCCGATTACCGTTGAAATACAAGGTGCTGGTGATCTGCGGCTTGGTCGATTTGGCCATGGTGGTGAACGTGGTGGTGCGGGTGGTGGTGGCACCGGAGTCACCGGTCGCGGTCACCTCGGCGGTGTAGGTCCGCCGTGGTTGCAGCGGCGCGCTCGGCACCCACCCGGAGCCATCCTCGCGCGGCTCGGCCTTGACCTGCTTGCCCTTGTCGTCGGTGAGGCGTACGTCAGTGACCCGTCCACCCTTGACCACGGTGCCCACCTCGGCGCTGACCGGGACGTCGCGGGCCTTGTCCCCCGGCGTCACGGCGAGTTCCGGCGCGGCGGCATGCTTCTTGGCCGAGCCGGTCGCCGACTCCCGGTCGGCGGTGCACCCACCCAGGACGAGTGGTGCGGCTGCGATGGTTACCGCCAACAGCGTCAGTCGCCGCCTAGACGTCATGTTCAGTCCCCCCGTTTTCGGCTTCCCTCCGCTCACATTCTTGCCTGCCCCCGAGAGCCATTCGCGCCTTTTAGAAATAATCGGCGGCGCATTTATCGACGCGTTTTCCGACAATGTTCTTCTTGGCCGGAACAGGAGCCCGACGGGCCACTGTCTGCGCTTTGCCCCGCTTCAGCGGACGCGACATCGTCTGTCCGAATGGTGAGCTCTGGCACGGCACGGCCTGAGGCGAAGCGGACCGGCAGGACCGTTCGTGATCGACTCGGTGTCACTGAAACCGGGGTATCGAGAGGCGCCGGATACCCCGGTTTCCAGGAAGCCGAGTGGATCAGCCGACACGCGGGCGCGGGGCAGAAGTAGGAGGTCTCGGCGGGTGACGCACGTCGTGGGCGAACTTTTGTCAGGTGAAGCGAAACTTCTGGCGAACGCGACGAAGCTTTGCCTTCGCCAGGGGGCAAGGGTAGGGTCACGATCTAGATAGAGGGTTGCCCATTCGTCGATCAACTTGCCGCCACCTCTGCCGGGTCGCCGCATTCCGCTCCCGATGGGTCCGGGCCGCACCCGAGCGCCGTCCCTCACCGTCCAGCCGGAGCCCGCCTCCGGCCGGTTCGGCGCGCCCGGCAGACGGCAGTCAGGTCGACCGCCGCCGACGGCGTACCAGCCGTCAGGAAGGGACCACCACCATGGATCAACAACTCAACCGACCGGGGCGGACACCGGCGTCCGAGCCGGTCAGCCGGCGTGGCGTGCTGCGCGCCGCGACCGTCTCCGCCGCCGCCGTCGGTGCCGCCGGTCTGCTCGCCGGCCCGGCCACCGCCGCACCCTCGGCGCAGTCCCAGCGCCGCCGGCGGGTGCCGGTGGATCGGATCAGCATCCAGCTCTACACGCTGCGCGACCAACTCGCCGCCGACCTGCCCGGCACCCTGGACGCGCTGCGCCGGATCGGCTATCGGCGGGTGGAGCACGCCGGTTTCGTCGGCCGCACCGCCGCGCAGTTCCGGGCCGCGCTGGACGAGGCCGGGCTGCGTTCCACCTCCGGGCACGTCGGGATCCCGCAGCCGTTCGACGCCGCCACCTGGGAGCAGGCCCTCGCCGACGCCCACGTGGTGGGCTGCAAGAAGATCGTCCACCCGTACTTCGGTCGGGACGCGAGCGGTCAGCCGATCCGGGACCCTGCCGTCTACCGGGCCCTCGCTCGGGACCTGAATCGCGCCGGTCGGCTCGCCGAACGCGCGGGGCTGGAGTTCGGCTACCACAACCACCAGCTCGAGTTCGTGCCGCTGACCGGCGGCTCGACCGGGTTCGACATCCTCAGCGCCCAGACCGATCCCCGGCTGGTCCACTTCGAACTCGACCTCTACTGGACCTGGCGGGGCGCCCACGACCCGGTTGACGTTATCCGGGCCAACCGCGGCCGGATCCGCCAGGTGCACGTCAAGGACCTCGACGTCGAGGGCGGTTTCGCCGACCTCGGCGACGGCGTCATCGACTTCGGCCGGATCTTCGCCCACGAGCGGGAGGCCGGCATCGAGGAGTACATCGTGGAGCGTGACGACGCGGGCACCCCGCCACGCTCCCCCGCCGACGCCCTGGACACCGCTCGCGTCGGCTTCGACTATCTCGCTTCACTTCGGTACTGAAACCACCTCGGGGGACACACCTGATGAACAGGACCGCATTCGCGTCCGCCCTGCTGCTGGTGACGGCCAGCCTGGTCGTACCACCGTCGGCAGCGGCCGCAGCGCCGGCCGCGCCGCCGGACAGCAGCTTCCAGAAAGTGACACTGAACGACTTCCCGGGCGAGCCGATGAGCCTCGCCGTCCTGCCCGACCTGCGGGTGCTGCACACCTCCCGCACCGGTGAGGTCCGCATCCACGACCCCCGCACCGGGCTGAACACCCTCGCCGCCGACATCCCGGTGTACGAGCACGACGAGGAGGGGTTGCAGGGCGTCGCCATCGACCCGAATTTCGCCCAGAACAAGTGGGTCTACCTCTACTACTCGCCGCCGATGAACACGCCGGTGGACGACCCCGCCACCCCCGACGTCAACGAGGGGGACGCGCCGGAGACCGGCACCGAGGCGGACTGGCAGCGGTTCAAGGGCGCGCTGCGGCTGTCCCGGTTCAAGCTGGACGGGATGAAACTGAACCTCGCCAGCGAGCAGCAGATCATCGACGTACCCACCGATCGGGGCATCTGCTGCCACGTCGGCGGGCAGATCGACTTCGACAGCAAGGGCAACCTGTACCTGTCGACCGGTGACGACACCAACCCGTTCGCCTCCGACGGCTACATCCCGATCGACGAGCGGGCGAACCGCAACCCGGCGTACGACGCCCAGCGCACCTCGGCCAACACCAACGACCTGCGCGGCAAGCTGCTGCGGATCAAGGTGAAGGCCGGTGGCGGCTACACGGTGCCGGCCGGCAACCTGTTCAAGCCGGGCACCGCCCAAACCCGTCCGGAGATCTACGCGATGGGGCTGCGCAACGCGTTCCGGTTCGCCGTCGACCGGCGTACCGACGACGTGTACCTGGGCGACTACTCCCCGGACGCCGCCAACCCGAACCCGGAGCGCGGTCCGGCCGGGCACGGTCGGTGGATGCGCATCGACAAGCCGGCGAACTACGGCTGGCCGTACTGCGTGACGCCGACGATCGCCTACCGCGACTACGACTTCGCCACCGGCGAGTCCGGAGCCAAGTTCAACTGCAAGCGCCCGGTCAACGAGTCGCCGCACAACACCGGCAAGCGGCAGCTGCCGCCGGTCGAGCAGCCGGAGGTCTGGTACCCGTCCGCCGCCTCGGGTGAGTTCCCGCAGCTGGGCACCGGCGGTATCGGCCCGATGGGTGGCCCGGCGTACCAGTACGACGGAACCAGCACGTCGCGGACCCGGTGGCCGGCGTACTACGACGGGGTGCCGCTGTTCTACGAGTGGACCCGGGACTACATCAAGGAGTTCCGCCTCGACGAGGACGGGGACGTGCAGGACATCCGGTCGGTGGTGCCGTCCCTGGTGGTGGACAACCCGATGGACATGGAGTTCGGCCCGGACGGCGCGCTCTACGTGCTGGAGTACGGCGACGGTTACTTCGCCGAGAACCCGGACGCGCAGCTGTCCCGGATCGACTTCGTCCGGGGCAACCGGACGCCGATCCCGAAGATCAGCGGCACCCCGACCGTCGGGCAGGCCCCGCTGACCGTCGCGTTCTCCAGCGCCGGCACGACCGACCCGGACGGTGACAAGCTGAGCTACGCGTGGGACTTCAACGCGGACGGCTCGGTGGACAGCACCGCCGCGAACGCGAGTTGGACGTTCCCGGAGAACGGCTCGTACACGCCGACGCTGAAGGTGACCGACCGCACCGGACGGTCCGCCGCGGCCTCGCTGCCGCTGGTGGTCGGGCCGACCGCACCGCTCGTCGAGTTCGTCGCTCCGGTGGCCGGGCAGCCGTTCCAGTTCGGGCAGACGGTCGCGTACGAGGTGAAGGTCACCGACGATCTGCCGGTGGACTGCTCCCGGGTGAAGGTCACCTACGTGCTCGGGCACGATGAGCACGGGCACCCGCTCTCCACGGCGACGGGTTGCTCCGGCACCATTCCCACCTTCGTGGACGGTGGGCACAGCGGCGCGGACAACCTGACCGCGGTGTTCGTGGCGGAGTACACCGACGCGCCGACCGACCCGGGCGTACCCCCGCAGTCCGGCTCGGCGACGGTCGTGCTGGACCCGACCCCGGTGGCCGGTCTGGCCGGCTGACCAGCTCAACCCCAGACAGTGGCGGCGGCCGGAGCACTCCGGCCGCCGCCGCTCGTCGTTGCGCTACCCCGGGGGGCGGTCAGCTCCAGTCGCTGTCCACGTGGTTGTCCCGCCAGCGGCCACCGACCGGCGGGGTGTCCAGTCGCATCCCCTCGACGGCGTTGCCGGCCAGGTCGTTGTCCTCGACCCGGCAGTCCACGCAACTGCCCCGTCCGGTGATCCACAGTCCGTGCGTCTGGGTCTGGTCGTCGTGGTTGTCCCAGATCCGGTTACCGCGGATGGTGGCCGAGTCGAACGGCGCGTCGATGGTGATGCCGGCCCGCCGTTGGGGTGCGGCGGCCAGCTCGTAGGCGCGTCCCGGCGACGGCACGTCCCCGCTCCAGGCGCTGAACGCGTCCGGGCGGACCGGGGCGAGGGTGAGTTCGTCGCCGGTGTTGGAGGCCACCATGGCAACGGTTCGGCCGACCCGCAGGACCTTGCCCCGGTGCCCGTCGTGCGGCCAGTTGGCCGACCGGTCCACCAGGCACCGCTCGCTGTAGCGGACGGCGTCGCCCGCGCCGCCGGCGGCCTCGCCGTACTGCCGTCCGTTGTTGCGGATCCGGTTGTTGAGCAGCACCGCGTCGGTCATCTGGTGGTCGATGCGGATCGCGTCCAGCCCGTTGCCCCAGAGCTCGTTGCTCTCGATCACCACGTCCCGGATCGCGCCCCGGTACCCGCGCCCGAGGTCGTGCGCGTGGTAGCCGTGCCGACCGTTGTCGCTGATCCGGTTGCCCCGCACGGTGTACGGGCCGGGGCTGTTGCCGATGCTGACCCCGTCGCACATGTTGCCGTCGATGACGCAGTCGGTGAGCAGCCCACCCCGACCGGCCACCGACGAGGTGCCCTGCGCCGACACGTCGAACCCGGTCTCCAGGTTGCCGGTGATCGTGCAGGCGGAGACGATCAGGCCGTCGGCGCCCCAGTCGGAAATACCGAACCGGTTGCCCTGACTGTGGCAGCCGACGATGCGGTAGCCGCGCGGTGGCGGCCAGTAGTCCTTCTGCAACTCCAGGAAGATCCCGTTGGTGCCGTTGGCCAGGGCGGTGCAGTTGGCGATGGTCAGCCGCTCCATCGCTCCCCAGCCGCCGATGCCGATCCCGATGCCGGCGCCGCCCATCTGCTCGCCGTTGTCCAGTCGGCCACAGCCGACCACCACCACGCCGTCGATCAGCGAGTCCTGCAGGAAGTCGCAGCCCAGCCCGGTGGCGGCGGTGTGGTGGATGTAGAGGTTGCGGAAGACGCCCCGCACCACGTACTGGAGGCCGAGGCCCTTGGCCAGGTAGTTGTACTCGGCCATCGCGACGCCGGAGCCGTCGATCTGGAAGTCGGCGAAGGTGCAGTCGGCGATGTGCCGGTCCCGGTCGGCGCCGTGCTGCACGGTGGTCCAGAAGGCCAGCGGGGTCGGGTCGGCCCGGTTGCCCTCGTTGCTGAGCATGAACCGGGTCGCCGCCGGGCCGGCCCCGATCAACGACACGCCGCTGCGCCACACCGTGCCCGCGTCCCGGATCGAGTAGATCCCGGGCGGGCAGTAGATGACCCGGGCCCGCCCGTCCGAGGCGTACCCGGCGCCGAGGCGGTCCACGAGGGCGGCCAGCGCCGGCTGGTCGTTGGTCGAGCCGTCACCGGTCAGCCCGTACTCCAGCGCGTCGCAGTAGAGCGGCGCGCCGGCCGAGGCGGGCCGTCGTACCCGGACGGAATTCAACAGCAGCTCGCTCGCCACGGGCCGGCTCCCTTCGACGCGGCCGGTGCGCTCCGGCGGGGCCGACTTCCCGATCACACCGCCGGGAAACCCCGGGCGTGCGTCGGCCCCGGCGCCGCGGGGGCAGCGCCGGGGCCGGGGGGTACGCGTCAGACGGCGGCGATCAGCAGCGCCGGGCGCTCCACGCAGTCGGCGACGTGCCGCAGGAAGCCGCCGGCCACCCCGCCGTCGCAGACCCGGTGGTCGAAGGTGAGGCTGAGCTGGGTCACCTTGCGGACGGCGAGCTGCCCGTCGACCACCCACGGCTTGTCCACGATCCGGCCGACCCCGAGCAGGGCCGCCTCGGGGTGGTTGATGATCGGGGTGGAGCCGTCGACGCCGAACACCCCGTAGTTGTTCAGCGTGAAGGTGCCGCCGGTCAGCCGGGCCGGCGGCAGGCTGCCGGCCCGCGCGGCGGCGGTGGTCGCCGCCAGCTCGGCGGCCAGCTCCGCGGTGGTGAGCCGCTGGGCGTCGCGCAGCACCGGGACCAGCAGACCCCGGTCGGTCTGCGCGGCGATGCCCAGGTGCACACCGGCGGACTGGACGATCCGCTGCGCCTCGGTGTCGACCCGGGCGTTGAGCTGCGGGAACCGGCGCAGTCCGCTGAGGCAGATCCGGGCCAACAGGGCCAGGATGCTCACCGGCGCGTCGGGCGTCGCCGCGTTGATCGCGGCCCGGGTCTCCAGCAGCCCGGTGGCGTCCACGTCGACCCAGATGGTCACCTCCGGGATCTCCCGCCGGCTGCGGGAGAGCTTGTCAGCGATCACCTTGCGCACACCGGTGAGCGGGACGATCACGTCGCCGTCCCCGACCGGGCTCGGCGTGACCTGCGGGTCCGGCACGGCCGCGAGCCGGGCGGCGGGCACGGTCGGCGCGCCCTCCACGTCGGCGCGGCGGATCACGCCGCCGGGCCCGGTGCCCTGCACCGTGCCGAGGTCGACGCCGCGCTCGCGGGCCAGTCGCCGCACGATCGGCGAGATGACCAGGGCGGTCGGGGTGGCCGCGCCGCCAGCCGGGCCACCGCCTGCGGTCGCGGCGGCGCCGGCGGCCACGCGAGTCGGGCCCGCGCCGGCGCGCGGAGCATCGGCCGGCTCGGGGGCCAGGGCCAGGCGCGTTCGGCGTCGACGGCGGGTGCCGCCGCCGTGCCCGGTGCCGTAGCCGATCAACACGTTGCCGGAGCCGGCCCGCTCCTCCTCGCGGTAGGTGGCGTGCCCGGCGGGCTCGTCGCCGCCGTCCAGCGGCGCGATGGTGATCAATGGCTGGCCGACCGGACGTACCTCACCGGCCGCGCCGTGCAGGGTGACCACCCGGCCGGCGTACGGGCAGGGCACGTCGACGACGGCCTTGGCGGTCTCCACCTCCACCACGCTCTGGTCGACCGTGACGATGTCGCCCACGGCGACCCGCCACTCGACGATCTCGGCCTCGCTCAGCCCCTCGCCCAGGTCGGGCAGGAGGAAGACCTGCGTCCGTTCGACGGTGGTCATGCCGCCGCCCAACGCGCGTCCGGCTGGTCATCCCACTGCAGGCGGGCCACCGCGTCGAGCACCCGGTCCACGCCGGGCAGGTGGGTGTGCTCCAGCATCGGCGCCGGGTACGGGATGTCCAGCCCGGCGACCCGCAGCACCGGAGCGTGCAGCGCGTGGAAGCAGCGCTCCTGCACCCGGGCGGCGATCTCCGCGCCGACCCCGGCGAAGCCGGGGGCCTCCTGGATCACCACGCACCGGCCGGTACGCCGGACCGAGGCGGTGATGGTGGCGTCGTCGAACGGCACGATGGTGCGCACGTCGACGACCTCCAGGTCCCACCCCTCCTCGCGGGCGGCCTCGGCGGCCTCCAGCGCGACCGGCACCGCCGGCCCGTACGCCACCAGGGTGGCGTCGCGTCCCGGCCGGCGCACGACGGCCCGGCCGAACGGCGCGGTGCGGGTGGGCAGCGACGCGTCGGCGCTGGCGAAGTAGAGCTTCTTGGGCTCCATGAAGACCACCGGGTCGGGGTCGTCAATCGCCTCCCGCAGCAGCGAGTACGCGTCGTCGACGGTCGCCGGCGTGACCACCTTCAGACCCGGGGTGTGCGCGTAGTACGCCTCGGACGAGTCGCAGTGGTGCTCGACCCCGCCGATCCCGCCGGCGTAGGGCACGCGGATGACGATCGGCACGCTCAGCGCGCCCCGGGTGCGGTTGCGCAGCTTCGCCACGTGCGAGGCGATCTGCTCGAACGCCGGGTAGGCGAACGCGTCGAACTGCATCTCGACCACCGGCCGCAGACCGGACATGGCCAGGCCGACGGCGAAGCCGACGATGCCGGCCTCGGCGAGGGGGGTGTCGAAGCAGCGGGTCTCGCCGAAGCGGGCCTGCAGGCCGTCGGTGATCCGGAAGACGCCGCCGAGCGCGCCGACGTCCTCACCGAAGACGACGACGCGGTCGTCGGCGGCGAGCGCGTCGGCCAGCGCGGTGTTGAGCGCCTTCGCCATGGTGGTGGCCATCAGGCGTCACCCTCCTCGTCGCGGGCAGCGGCCAGCTCGGCGCGGACCTGCTCGCGCTGTTCGATCAGCTGCGGGGTGGGCTCGGCGTAGACGTGGTCGAAGAGGCTCAGCGGGTCGACCGTCGGCTGCTCGTTCATCCGGGTCCGCAGGTCCGCCGCGTACGCCTCGGCCTGCTCGGCGATCTCGGCGACCGCCGCGTCGTCGAGCACTCCACGGGCCCGCAGGTAGGTCTCCAGCCGGGCGACCGGGTCCCGGTCCCGCCAGGCGTCGACCTCGGCGCCGTCGCGGTAGCGACTGGCGTCGTCGGCGTTGGTGTGCGGCTCCATCCGGTAGGTGTGCGCCTCCACCAGGAACGGCCCCTTGCCCGCACGGGCGTGCGCGACCGCGCGGGTGAGCACGGCGAGCACCGCGACCGGGTCGTTGCCGTCGACCTGCTCGCTGGGTACGCCGTAGCCGACGCCCTTGTAGGCCAGCGACGGCGCGGCGGTCTGCCGCGAGAGCGGGACGCTGATCGCGTACCGGTTGTTCTGCACGAAGTAGACCACCGGCGCCTTGAACACGGCGGCGAAGTTGATCCCCTCGTGGAAGTCGCCCTCGCTGGTGGCGCCGTCGCCGATGAAGGCCAGCGCCACGGTGTCTCGGCCCTGGTACGCCTCGCCGTGCGCCAGCCCGGCGGCGTGCACGCACTGGGTGGCGAGCGGGGTGCACTGCGGCGCGGTGCGTACCTGGTTCGGGTCGTAGCCGCAGTGCCAGTCTCCGCGCAGCAGGGTGAGCACCTCGACCGGATCGATGCCCCGGGCAACCAGCGCCGTCGACTCACGGTAGGTGGGGAAGACCCAGTCGGTGTCGCGGACCGCGAGCACCGCGCCGACCTGGCACGCCTCCTGGCCCCGCGAGGATGGGTAGACGGCGAGCCGGCCCTGCTTGGTCAGGGCGGTCGCCTGGGTGTCGAAGCGGCGGCCGAGCACCATCCGGCGGTACAGCTCGCGCAGCACCTCGACGGGGGGCTCGGGATAGTCGGTGCGGGCGGGCAGCGGCGTGCCGTTCTCGGCGAGCAGGCGGACCGGCTCGGCGTCCGGTAGCAACGAGCGCGCCGGGTCGGGCGGGGTGACCGCTCGACGGGTGCGCGGGGATGCCCTGCGGACCGCCTGGGGAGTGGTCGTCACGGCGGAACCTCCTGGGACGTGTGGTGAGCCTATGCTTCCGCTTGTGGATGATTGACTCAAGATCGACACGGAAGGCGGGACGGTTGGCATGCGGAGGGCACATCGGTGAGCCAGGAGACCGCCGACGAAGCGCACCGGGGCGCGGGATCGGGACGATCGGCCCGAGGCCTGGACGAGGTGGACCGGCGGATCCTCGACGAGCTGGTCCGCGACGGTCGGACGTCGGTGCGCACCCTCGCCGAACGCATCCACATCTCCCGCACCAACGCGTACGCGCGGGTGGAGCGACTGATCCGCGACGGGGTGATCACCGGGTTCCACGCCCAGGTGGCGCCCGAGGCTGCCGGGCTGGGCACCTCGGCGTACATCGCGCTGACCATCGAGCAGAACACCTGGCGGGAGGTGTCGGCCGAGCTGGCCCAGGTGCGCTACATCGAACACGCCGCGCTGCTCGGTGGCGACCACGACGTCCTCGCGCTGGTGCGCGCGCCGGACAACGCCGCGCTGCGCGACGTGGTGCTGGGCCGGGTGCAGAGCATTCCCGGGGTGCTGTCCACCCGCACCTGGCTGGTCTTCGAGGAGTTCGACGGGGCCGGCAGCCCCTGGGCGTGACCGCAGCGGCTCAGCGCTCCGGCGGGGCCTCCAGCCCGTCGCGATCGGCCAGCTCCAGTAGCGGTTCCAGCGAGTGCCGGTCGCCGTCCAGGCCGGCGTGCGGGTCGCCGCGCTCGGCGAAGCGGGCCGGCATGCTGAGCACGTCGAAGTCCTCCGGGCGGACCTGGTCCAGCTCCGACCAGTCCAGCGGCGCGGAGACCAGCGCGGCCGGCGTCGGCCGGATCGAGTACGCCGAGGTCACCGTGTGGTCCCGGGCCATCTGGTTGTAGTCGACGAAGACCGGCCGGTCCCGCTGCTCGCGCCACCAGGTCGTGGTGACCAGGTCCGGCAGCCGGCGCTGCATCTCCCGGCCCAGCGCGAGCACCGCCCGACGGCACTCACCGAAGCTCCACCGCGGCTCGATCGACAGGTAGACGTGCAGGCCCCGACCGCCGGTGGTCTTCGGGTAACCGGTCATGCCCAGCTCGGCGAGGAACGCCCGCACCTCGTGCGCCACCGGCACCACCTGCTCGAAACCAACGCCGGGCATCGGGTCCAGGTCGATACGCAACTGATCGGGGCGCTCCACGTCGGCGGCGGTGACCGGCCACGGGTGGAAACGCAGGGTGCCCAGGTTGGCCGCCCAGATGACGACGGCCAGCTCGCTCGGCGCGACCTCGTCGGCGGTACGGCCACTCGGGAAGGTGATGTGCGCGGTCCGTACCCACTCGGGCGCGCCGGCCGGCAGCCGCTTCTGGTAGAACGCATCACCCCGGTTGGTCTGCCGGGTCGCGATCGTGGCGCCCTCGAAGACGCCGCGCGGCCAGCGCTCCAGCATCGTCGGCCGGTCCCGCAGCGCGCGCAGGATGCCGTCGCCCACCGCGAGGAAGTAGCGGACCACGTCCAGCTTGGTCAGCCCGCGTTCCGGGAAGTACGGCTTGTCGGGGCTGGAGACGCGGACCAGCCGCTTCCCCACCTGGATCTCCTCCGCCGCGGTGGCCACGCCCCCGAGGGTACGACGCCGGCGGGCGTCTGGCGGCCACCGGCCGCAGACCAGCGGGGCGCGGCGCGCGGAGCGGGCTGGCCGGCGGTCGACGCCGTCGCCGGGTCAGGTGATCAGCAGGACGCCGGCCAGGATCAGCGAGATGCCCAGGCGGTCCGTGTAGTCGCCGCCGTCGACCGCCACCCACACCGCCGTGGCGACCGCGACCAGGACGGCGGCGATCAGGAACAGCAGCAGCGCTTCCCGCAGACCCCGGACGACCGTCATCGTCGACCCACCCCTCCGTCTCGGGGCGGCCGGCCGCCCCGGACGGACGTTGTTCACCATCGACCTGTCGCGGCGCTGTCCCGAACCGGACCGGCCGTGCGGGTTGCGGTACGCGCCGGCGGATGCCGGTCACCGACCGGCATCCGCCTCCGCCCGGGCGGGGTCCTCCGCAGTCAGCGCTTCTCCTGCTGCATCCGTGACATCAACATTTGCTTGCCCTGATCACCCGCCTTCCGGCTGCCGTCCTGGATCATGCGGAACCAGTTGGCCAGCTCACTGTCGCCACGCTGCTCGGCGTCGGCGATGTACGTGTCCATGCGGTACACGTTCTCCAGCGACATCTGCAGCGCGCGGATCAGGTCGTAGTTCTTGTCCTTCACCGGGCTGATCTGCTCCTTGGCCATGGTCGCCATGGCGCACCTCCCCTGTCGGCTCTCGACGAAGCCCGCGCTTACCCGGCTGGCCGGTGTTCACGCCCGCGCCCGCGCGCGCCGGTGCCGCGGTTACCGGCCGGCCGGGCCGGGTAGGGGGTGGCGCATGGCCGAACTGGCAACCTTGTGGATCATCCGGCATGGGGAGAGCACGGCGAACGTCGCGGCGACCGAGGCGGAGGCGTCCGGCGCCGACCTGATCGGGCTCAACCACCGTGACGCCGACGTGCCCCTCTCCCCCACCGGCGAAGAGCAGGCCCGCGCCACCGGCCGCTGGCTGGCCGGGCTTCCCGCGGACCGACGTCCCGACGTGGCGGTGGTCTCGCCGTACCTGCGGGCGGTCTCCACCGCCGAGCTGGCCCTGCACGGCACCGGGGTGCCGGTGAGCCGGGACGAGCGGCTGCGCGACCGGGAGCTGGGCATCCTCGACGGCCTCACCGGGCACGGCGTGCAGCGGCGCTTCCCGGAGGAGGCGGAGCGCCGTACCCGGCTGGGCAAGTTCTACTACCGGCCGCCGGGCGGCGAGTCCTGGACCGACGTGGCGCTGCGGCTGCGCACGCTCCTCGGCGACCTCCGCCGGGACCACCAGGGCCAGCGGGTGCTGCTGTTCGGCCACGACGCGCTGGTCCTTCTGCTGCGCTACCTGGTGGAGGGGCTGACCGAGCCGGACCTGATGGCGCTGACCCGCCACCACGTCATCGCCAACTGCTCGATCACCCACTGGTCCGCCGATGCGCAGGGCCGGCTCACGCTGGGCGGGTTCAACGAGGTCGGCCACCTGCGCCAGGAGGGCGCCAAGCCGACCAGGGAGGACGAGATCCATGCCGAGCCGGTCTGAGGTGAAGGTGATCACGCCGGGGCTGCTGCGGGACTGGGCGCTGCCGGTGCCGGTCGGCGGAAAGGAGAGCCGGGGCACCGTGTTGGTGGTCGGCGGCTCCCGCTTCACGCCGGGCGCGGTGCTGCTCGCCGGGGTGGCCGCGTTGCGCGCCGGCGCCGGGGTGCTCCAGCTCGCCGCCGCCGAGTCCACCGCCGCCGCGCTGAGCATCCAGGTGCCCGAGGCGCTGGTGGTCGGTCTGCCGGAGACCGCCGACGGCGCGGTGGCCGCCGACCGGGACGGCCAACTCGGCGACCTGGTCGGGCAGGCCGACGTGGTGGCGATCGGGCCGGGCCTGAAGGCGATCGACGAGACCAACCGTCTGCTGGGCCTGGTCCTGGAGGCGGCCCGGCCGGACACCTCGCTGGTGCTCGACGCGTACGCCCTCGGTGCGCTCAGCCACGCGCCGGACCTGCTGGTCGGCTCGGGCCGGCCCGTCGTGCTCACCCCCAACGTCACCGAGGCCGGTCACCTGCTCGGCCGGGACCCGGGCGACGACCTGGACGCCGAGGCCGCCGAGTTGGCCACCAGGTACGAGGCGGTGGTCTCGCTGTACGGGCACGTGGCCGCCCCGGACGGGCGGGGTTGGCGGGAGGAGAGCGGCGACGCCGGGCTGGGCACCTCCGGCAGCGGAGACGTGCTCGCCGGATTGCTGGCCGGGTTGCTGTCCCGGGGCGCCGACCCGGCGCAGGCCGCCTGTTGGGGTTCGTTCGCGCATTCGGTGAGCGGCCAACGGCTGGTCCCCCGCTACGGCCGGATCGGTTTTCTGGCTCGGGAGTTGCTCGACGAGATCCCCCGCACCCTGGCCATGGTCTGAGCCGGTTTCACCTGTTTCCGCATGCGGCCTCGGGGTACCGGAACCACACCAGCCGAGACTTTTCAGGGAGGTCATGCCGGTGTCGACCGATGCCATCGTCCTGCTCAAAGAGGACCACAAAGAAATGCGCCGCCTGTTCAAGGCCTTCCAGGACGCCGAGGAGGGGCCGGCGAGCCAGCGGCAGAAGCTGGTGGACCAGATCCTGGAGGCGCTGACGGTGCACACCTATCTGGAGAACGAGGTGATGTACCCGGAGGTCCGCCGGCTGTTGCCCGACCTGGAGGACGACATCCTCGAGTCGTACGAGGAACACCACGTCGCCGACGTGCTCTGCGCCGAACTGGCCAGCATGGACGCCGAGGACGAGCGCTTCAACGCCAAGACGACCGTGCTGATCGAGAACGTCACGCACCACGTCGAGGAGGAGGAGCAGGAGTGGTTCCCCAAGGTCCGCGACGCGCTGGGCCGCAAGCAGCTCCAGGAGATCGGCGAGAAGATGATCGCACTGCGCGCGGACGCGCCGCGTACCCCCACCGCGCCGAAGGCGATTAAGAAGGCGCTCGACGCAGTAACGGCCTAACCCCCGCCCCGCCCTCCCCCGCGATCTTGCACTTTCTGTTGTTGGTTAGCGATATTGCGTGACGTTCTGTCCCGACAGAAAGTGCAAGATCGCGAGGGGGTGGGGCGAGGGCGAGGGGTCAGTTTCCTGATCCGGGCTCGGCCATCCGGCGGTGCTGCTCGGACTTGAGCTGGTCCGGGATGATCTTGCCGGCGGCGGTCTGCACCTTGTTCAGCAGCGAACCGGCGGTGACCGTCTGATCACCCTTCATCATCGCGGCGAAGCCCTGGGCGGCGACCTGCGCCGGGTCGTCCTTCTTGCCGCAACCCACCCGGGTGCCCTCCATGTCGGCGCGGTCGAAGTCACGCCCTGCTCGCGGGCCAGGTCGACGCGGACCGACCAGATCTGCGGGCCGCCGTCGCGGCGCAGCTTCTGTGCCGCCAGCTCGATGCCGTCGTCCTCGGCGGCGATGACCAGGTCGAAGCCGTGCTCGAGGAACTGCGCCGCCAGCTCGTACCCGATCCCGCTGGAGGCCCCGGTCACCAGGGCGAGCGGGCGGTCGGAGGTGGGTATGGTCATGTTCTCGACTCCTTCTGTGCGAACCCTGGCCGCACCCTCGACGGAGCGGTGGTCACCTACCGTGTGCCCCGCGACGCACCGCCCAATCACGTCGGCGGGGTCGCCTCCCGGAGGGCGGCCCGAACGGCCGGTTCCGGCCCGGTAGGATCGGCCCGGGCCGTTACTGGCGCGTGGGGATGGAGAACCATCGGGGAGCGGCCTCGTCACGTGGACGTTTGCCGAGCGCCTGGGCCTTCCCGCTTGTCTGTTGGAGGTCGCATGTCCCGCAACGCCGAGTCCACCGCATTCCGGAGTGCCCTCGAGGTGATCCGGGCTGTCGAGCCGCGGGTCGCCGACGCCATCGGCGCCGAGCTGACCGACCAACGGGAGTCGCTCAAGCTGATCGCCAGTGAGAACTACGCCTCCCCGGCGACCCTGCTGGCGATGGGCAACTGGTTCAGTGACAAGTACGCCGAGGGCACCGTCGGCCGTCGCTTCTACGCCGGCTGCCAGAACGTCGACACCGTCGAGGCGCTCGCCGCCGAGCACGCCCGGGAGCTGTTCGGCGCCGCGCACGCGTACGTGCAGCCGCACTCGGGCATCGACGCCAACCTGGTGGCGTTCTGGGCGGTGCTGGCCGACCGGGTGGAGTCCCCCGCCCTGAAGAAGGCCCAGGTCCGTCAGGTCAACGACCTCACCGAGGCCGACTGGTTCGCGCTGCGGCGTGAGCTGGGCAACCAGCGGATGCTCGGCATGTCGCTGGACGCCGGTGGCCACCTCACCCACGGCTTCCGGCCGAACATCTCCGGCAAGATGTTCGACCAGCGCAGCTACGGCACCGACCCGGCGACCGGCCTGATCGACTACGACCGGGTGGCCGAGGCGGCCCGCGAGTTCAAGCCGTTGATCCTGGTGGGCGGCTACTCGGCGTACCCCCGGAAGGTGAACTTCCGGATCCTGCGCGAGATCGCCGACTCGGTCGGCGCCACCTTCATGGTCGACATGGCGCACTTCGCGGGCCTGGTGGCCGGCAAGGTGTTCACCGGCGACTTCGACCCGGTGCCGCACGCGCACATCGTCACGACCACCACGCACAAGTCGTTGCGCGGCCCGCGTGGCGGCATGGTGCTCTGCCAGCCGGAGCTGGCCGACCAGGTGGACCGGGGCTGCCCGATGGTGCTTGGCGGTCCGCTGCCGCACGTGATGGCCGCCAAGGCGGTCGCGCTCGCGGAGGCCCGCCGCCCCGACTTCGCCGACTACGCGCAGCGGATCGTGGACAACGCGCAGGCGCTCGCCGAGGGGCTGCTGCGCCGGGGCGCGAAGCTGGTCACCGGCGGCACCGACAACCACCTGGTGCTGATCGACGTGTCCGGCTACGGGCTCACCGGCCGGCAGGCCGAGCAGGCTCTCCTGGACTCGGGCATCGTCACCAACCGCAACTCGGTCCCGCAGGACCCGAACGGCGCCTGGTACACGTCCGGCATCCGGATCGGCACCCCGGCGCTGACCACCCGGGGCCTGGGCACCGCCGAGATGGACCAGACCGCGGAGCTCATCCACACCGTGCTGGCCCAGACCACCGCCGGCGCCAATGCCGACGGCACCCCGTCGAAGGCGAAGTACACCCTCGACCCCGACCTGGCCGACAAGGTCGCCCGCCAGGCCACCGACCTGTTGGCCGCCCACCCCCTCTACCCCGGCATCGACCTGAGCTGAACGCCCCACCCGCCCCACCCGCCCCGCCAGACCGCCCTCGTCGATCATGGAGTTGTGGTGCCCGATAAGGGCTGGTGCACGACTTTCGTCCACCACCACAACTCCATGATCGACCAGGCGGGGTGAGGGCCGGGCGGCAGGGGCCGGCCCAGGGCGGCGGGCTCAGGCCATGGGGCGCTTCAGGTGGTAGCGGTGGACCTCGGTGCTGCCCTGGACGTTGTTCACGTCCTCGGCGGCGGAGACCAGCTCCCACCCCTCCCGGCCGGCGCGGTTGAGGTGCGCGATGGCGGTGTCGCCGTAGGCGGTGATGTCCTTGCGGGACCCGTCCGGCGCGTACCAGACGAACGAGACGTGAAAATTGCGGCCCTGTCCCTGATAGCGGCGGACGAGCAGGGCGTACTCCCAGGCAACCATGCGGCTTATTATGACCGTCCAACCAGGACGGCGGCAGGCGGGTCGTCGCGCATTGCCATCCGATGAACGCGGTGTGTCAACCCGCCCGGCGGGCCAACTCGTCGGTGATCAGCGCCGCGAGGCGATCCAGCCCGACGTCGATCTGCTCCGGCGTCACCGCGCTGACCGACAGCCGCAACGCGCAGACCGGCGCGGTGTCGTCGTAGAAGTGCGCCATCGGCGTCCACAGCACTCCGTAGTCACGCGCCGAGCGGCCCAGCAATGCGTCGTCGACCGGGAACGGCACGGTCACCACCACGAAGAACCCGCCGGCCGGCACCGTCCAGCGCACCGGGGCCAGCCGGTCGGGCTGGTCCGGCACGGCCGGAAAGCGCCGGGTCAGACCAGCCACCAGGTGGCGCATGTTCCGGGTGTACGCGGCGCGCTCCCGGTCGTTCGTGGCCACCAGGCTGCATCCGTGCTCCAGCAGCCGGCCGCCGATCACCGCCTGCGCGATCGGCGACGTGTTCACCGTGACCATGCTCTTGATCATGGCGAGTTGGTCCGCGAGCGGGCCGACCTGACCGTCCGCACCGGCCACCCGCTGGTCGGCGACCACGTACCCGACCCGTGCGCCGGGGAGCACGGTCTTGGCGAACGAGCCGAGGTAGACCACCCGCCGCTCGGTGTCCAACGCCTTGAGGGTGGGCGGGCGCGGCCCGTCGTCGCTGTGGAACAGGCCGTACGGGTTGTCCTCCAGCAGCAGCAGATCCTCCTCGGCGGCCAATTCCAGCAGCCGTCGTCGGTGGGCGGTGTCGATGCTGACGCCGGAGGGGTTCGCGAAGTCGGGCATCAGGTAGCAGCCGCGCGGCCGTAGCCCCGCCGCCCGCGCCCGGCGCACCTGGGTCACCAGGTCGGCCAGGTCGATTCCGGCCGACCCACCGGCGACCGGCCACACCGGCAGATCCACCAGCCGGGCGGCCCCGGTCAGCCCGACGTAGGTCGGGGCCACCGTGAGCAGCACATCCGTCGGCCCGGCCCGCAACGCCCGCAGCACCAGGAACATCGCCTCCTGGCACCCGACCGTCACCACCACGGCCTCCGGGTCGACGGTGATCTGCTCGTCCACGGCCAGGTTGCGGGCGATCAGGTGGTGCACGATGCCCTTGGTCCGGCCGTATTGCAGCAGGAGCCGCCGGGCCTGCTCGGGTGAGTGCCCCAGGTCGTCGACGAGGTGCCGGTGGAAGGTGTCCAGGTGCCGGTGCACCGCCGCGAGGTCGAAGAACTCCTCGTACGGCCGGCCGGCCGCGAGGGACACCGCCGCCGGATAGCGCTCGGACACCTCGTTGAGGAAGTTCATCGAGGTCAGCGCCGGGTCCCCCAGCGCGGGGTGCAGGTCGGCGACGGTCAGGTCGACCGGTTCGGCGGCGGTCACCACTCAACCCACCCGGACCGTGCGCAGGTCGCCGGCCGCGGCCGTGTCCGCGCAGCCGGCCAGGGTGAGCGCGTCGGTCAGTTCGGCGGCGAGCAGCCCCAACGCGTCGCGGGCGGCCGGCTCGCCGCCGACGGCGAGGGCCCAGAGCAGCGGCCGGCCGACGAGCACCCCGGCCGCCCCCAATGCCAGCGCCCGCAGCACGTCGGTGCCGCCCCGGATGCCGCTGTCCAGTAGCACCTGGCACCCGTCCCCGACTGCGTCGACGACCTCCGGCAGCATGGTGACGCTCGCCGGGGAGCCGTCCAGCTGCCGTCCGCCGTGGTTGGAGACGACCACCGCGTTCGCGCCGACCCGTACCGCCTCGGCCGCGTCGCGCGGGTCCAGCAGTCCCTTGACCACCAGCGGCAGGTCGATCTGCGCACGCAGCCACGCCAGGTCCGCCCAGCGCAGCGCTGGCGCGAACGACGCGGCGGTGTGCGCGGCGATCGCGGACACCCCGGGAGCACCGGAGTGCGCCAACGCGTCGCGACCGTCGGGCAGGTTCGCGGCGACCACCTCGGCCGGCAACCGGAACGCGTTGCGCAGGTCCCGGGGCCGTCGACCGAGCACCGGAACGTCCACGGTCACCACCAACGCCCGGCACCCGGCCGCGACGACCCGGTGCAGCAGGTCGCGGACGAGACCCCGGTCGCGTAGCCAGTAGAGCTGGAACCAGACGTCCGCGCCCGCGCCGGCCACCTGCTCGATGGGGGTGCTGCCCAGCGTGCTTGCCAGGTACGGGATTCCGGCCGCACCGGCCGCTGCGGCCAGACCCCGCTCACCGTCCGGGTGCACCAGCCGCTGGTACGCCATCGGTGCCACCCCGACCGGCAGGGCGTACCGGCGGCCGAGCAGTTGGGTGCCGAGGTCGACGGTGTCCACCCCGCGCAGCACCCGGGGCAGCACCGCGATCTGGTCCAGCGCGCGGCGGTTGGCGGCGAGGGTCACCTCGGATGCGCTGCCGCCGGCCAGGTAGTCCCACACGTCCGGTGGCAGCACTGCTCGGGCCCGCTCGGCGTAGTCGGCGAGCGACACGGCCGGCGGGTCGGTCAGCACACGCTCACCCATCGCCCGCCGCCGTGCCCGTCGCGGCCGCCGGCTCGGCCGGCTCATCCACCTGGCCCGGCCGGGCGGCTTCGACAGGCTCGCCCGGCCCGGCCGGCAGCCCGAAGCGTTCCCGGAGGAACGCCGCCGCGCTCCCCTGCGCCCGCCGCCCGTCGGTGAAGGCCCCCGGCATGGCGAAGAACCCGTGGATCATGCCCGGGTAGTGCTCCAGCCGGGTGGGCACACCAGCGTCGCGCAGCCGCTCGGCGTACCGCTGCCCCTCGGCGCACAGGGGGTCCAGCTCGGCGGTGACCACCAGCGCCGGCGGCAGTCCGGACAGGTCGTCGGCGAGCAGTGGCGAGGCCAGCGGATCCCGGGCGTGCGCCGGGTCGGCCAGGTAGTGCGTCCGGTACCAGGCGACCGAGCGGCGGTTGAACAGCGCCGGGTCGTCGTCCCCGCTCGGGCCATCCGACTCGCCGCTCTGGTCGGTGTTCGGGTAGACCAGCAGCTGCGCGGTGAGTGCTGGCCCGTCCGTGCGGCAGAGCAGGGTGACCGCCGCGGCCAGGTTTCCGCCGGCACTGTCGCCACCCACCGCCAGCCGGGTCGGGTCGACGCCCAGCCGGTCGGCGTGCCGGGCGATCCACGAGGCGGCGGCGTGACAGTCGTGCACCGCGGCCGGGAAGGGGTGCTCCGGGGCGAGCCGGTAGCCGACGGTGATCACCTGGCAGGGCACGGCGTTGGCCAGCCGCCGGCAGATGCCGTCGGCGGTCTCGATGCTGCCGAGCGTCCAGCCGCCGCCGAAGAAGTACAGCAGGGTGGGCAGCGGACCCGACCCGGCCGGCCGGTACACCCGCAGCGGCAGTTCCCCGCCGGGGCCGGGGATCCGCTCGTCGCGTACCTCGGTCACCGGCTCGACCGCGCCGCTGCCGGCGCGGATCGCGGCCAGGTCCGCGGCGCGCGCCTGGCCGAGGGTCTGCGCGTACAGCGGTGGGGTGCCGGCCGCCGCACGGGCCGCCCGGTACGCCGCCACCTCCGGGTGCAGGGCCATGTCGCTCCTATCCACCAGCGCTGACCAGCAGCTTGTCGATGCCGCGCAGGAACAGGCTGCCGCTGTACGTCGGCGTCTCGGTGACCGTCAGCGCGGGGAACCGGGCAAACAGCCGGGGCAGTGCGAGGCGCCCCTCCAACCGCGACACCGCCGCGCCGAGGCAGAAGTGCAGGCCCACCCCGAAGGCCAGCGACGGAGGGCCGGGACGGGTCGGATCGAAGGCGTCCGGGGCCGGGAAGCGGGCCGGATCCCGGTTGGCCGCCCCGATCATGATCAGCACGTTGGCGTCCTTGGCGACCGGCACCCCGTCCAGCACGGTGTCGGCCGGCGCGGCGCGGGCCAGGAAGTGCACCGGGCTCGCCAGGCGCAGCACCTCGTCGACGCAACCCTGGGCCAGTGTCGCGTCGGTGGGCAGCGCCGCGACCGTCTGCGGGTGGGCCAGCAGCAGCGGCAGCCCGTTGCTGAACATGTAGACGGTGGTGACGAAGCTGGCGTTGAACAGCACGATCAGGTTGCTGATCAACTCCTCCTCGGTCAGCTCCACCTCCCCGGAGTCGAGCGCCTCGACCAATCCGCTGAGCAGGTCGTCGCCGGGCGCCCGGCGGCGGTGCCCCAGCAGCTCCCGGTAGAAGACCCGCAACTCCTGCGCGGCGGTGTTGGCCGCGGCGAGCCGCTGTGGGGTCTTCCCGGCCACGTCCAGGAACTCGTCGATCCGTTCCACGCACTCGCGGTACCACTGCAGGTCTTCGGCCGGAATGCCGATGAACTCGGCCATCACCAGGGCGGGAATCGGGTACGCGAAGTCGGCCACGAAGTCGACCACGCCGGCCCCGGCGTCGGCCATCCGGTCCAGCAACTCGTCGACCACCCGCAGGATCACCGGTTCCAGCGAGTTGAGGCGGCGCGGCGTGAAGGTGCGGGAGAAGACGTGCCGCATCCGGGTGTGATCGGGCGGGTTGACGAACATCATCGAGGTCTGGAAGGTCCGCAGGATCTCCTGCTCCTCCCACCCCGGCGGCGGCTGCTTCGTCCACTCCGGATCGCGCAGCAAGCCGTCGATGAGGTCGTAGCCGACCGCGACCGCGGCCACCGTCCGGTGCTCGGGGCGCGCCGGCATCGCGCTGATCGGGCCGAGCCGGTGCAGCTCGGCGTACCACGGGTACGGGTCCTGCCTGCCCTGTTCGCTGTACAGGCCGGTGAGTATCTCCTCCACGTCCACGGTCAACTCCTCCCCGCCGATGTCGGTGGCCGGGGACGACGGGGATCACCCGTCGCCCCCGACCGATGTCACAGGTCGAGCAGCCGCAGCGGCACCGCGTTGGCCAGTGCCTGGTTGCCGGCGTCGTTCGGGTGGATGTGGTCCCCCGAGTCGTACGCGGGCAGCAGTTGGCTGGGCCGGGCCGGGTCGCGCAGCACCCGGTCGAAGTCGAGCAGCCCGTCGAACTCCCGGCTGCCGCGCAGGTACGCGTTCACCGACTGGCGGGTGGCCTCCTTCTGCGGCGTCCACACGCCCGGCGCGCCATGGCCCTCGTACGGCGTCAGCGTGGCCACGAGGCTGGTCAGCCCACGCTGCTGGAGTTGCTGGTTGATCTGCCGCAGGGTGGCGATGATCGCGTCGGGTGAGTCGTTCGACATCCAGATGTCGTTGATGCCCAGGTGGGTGACGACGGTGCGCACCCCCGTCTGGCCGAACACGTCCTCGTTGAGCCGGGCCGCCGCGTTCGGGCCGAGCTGGTAGTAGCCGGGGTAGTTGCCGTCGCCCGGCTCGGTGCCCTCGTGGTTGAGCCGGTTGCCGGCCAGGCTCAGGTTGAGCACGCCCGGGGTGCGCTTGTCCGGCCGGTCGGCGAGCAACCGGTCGGAGAGCAGGTCGGGCCAGCGCCGGTTGGCGTTGACGGTGCTGCCGTTGCCGTCCCCGATGGAGTCGCTGAGCACGACCAGCGCGCCGGGGCTGCCCTTGCGCTGCACGTCGACGCCGGAGAGGAAGAACCAGCAGCAGGTGGGACGGGTGGTGAACCCGGTGCCCTCGGCCGCCCCGGTGAGATCCCCCGCGCCGATGAAGTTGGCCTGCTGGGACTGCCCGTGGAAGGTGGTCGGGCCGGTCGGCGTCGGGAAGTGCAGGGTGACCACCAGGTCACTGTCGTCCGCGACCGGGAAGGCCAACGCGTCGCTGAGAAGTTCCGCACCCCGGTTCATGGTCGCCGAGGCGGCTCCGGTGAAGGTCAACGGGCGCACCGACGTCGCGTCGATGTCGGAGAGGTCGTCGGGGGTGGCGGTGTTCGGCCGGGCGACGGTGGCGCGGCCGACCGTGACCGCCTGCTCGCCGTACAGGTTGCTCAGACGTACCCGCAACGCCGGGCCGCCCACCGAGACGTGCACGATCATCCGGACGCTCTGGTTGTTGAGGCCGGTGTTGGTCAACCCGACCGAGTTGCCCCGGGTGACCGCGGTGGCCCAACTGCCCGCCCACTCGGTGCGGTCCGGCCGACCGGCGGTGGTCCCGGACGGACCGGCGCTGGCGACGACGGCGGGTGCGCCGACGACCAACAGCGCGGCCGCGGCGGCGATGACATGCCATCTCTTCGGGGTTGCCGTTGCCATGGAACCTCCATCGTGTGGCAGCCCAGGGCCGTCCGCTGACGGCGCCCGCCTGGACGATGGTCCAGAAACCTAGCCGCCGCCACTGATGGGCGTCAATCAACCTGATCGACGCGATCAAATGTCCGGCGGGCCGCTCGGATCGCCCGTCCGGCACGGTTCCTACCAGCCGTTTCCGGCCTAGGCTTCCAGTCGGCGGCGGTGCGGTCGCCCGAGCGCGCCACCCGTCGCGTCGTTCCCGGGAGGTGCCCGGGGACTGCCGCTTCTCGGATGGGGGCTGCCGGATGACTGACGGACCCGGGCACACGACCTACGTGGACAGGGTGTTGGACCTCTTCGCCGAATTCGGCGACCGGGAGGCGTTGGTCGGTGCCGGTCGCCGACTCAGCTACACCGAGGCCGCCGCTCTGGTCCGGGCGATGGCCGCGACGCTGACCCGGCACGGCGTACGGCCCGGGTCGGCGGTGCTGGTGACCGTCGCGAACGCGGTGGAGGGCCCGCTGCTCCAGCTCGCCCTGCATCTGCTCGGCTGCCGGACGATGTGGGTGGCCCCGGTCACCGCACGCCGGGAGGTCGACGAGTTCATCCGGTTGGCCCGCCCCGACGCCCTCGTCTACGACGCCCGCGACCCGGCCAGCCTGGGTCCGGAGTTGGCCGCCGCGCTGCCCGGCACCCCGGTGTGCTGCCTGGGCGCGGGGGGCGCCGGCCCCGACCTCACCGCCGCCGCCCCGGCGACGCAACTGCCGCCGCTCGTGCCGGCGCCCGAGTCGTTCCTGCAGACCAGCGGCACCACCGGCAGCCCCAAGCTGGTGCACCACCGGGAGAGTTTCTACGCCCAGGTCCTCACCCTGGCCGCCGACTTCCGCGCCGCCGGGTTCCCGCTGCTGCGGCACCTGTCGCATTCACCGATGTGGTTGGCCAGCGGTCAGATCACCACCCTGTTCAACCTGTTCACCGGCGGGGTGCTGTTCCTGCGCGACGACTGGGACCCGGTGGCCTTCGTGGACACCGTGCAGCGGGAGCGGATCAACTCGACCTTCGTCACGCCGCCGATGCTCTACGAGGTGTTGGACCACCCGGCGCTGGTCGGCGCGGACTTCTCCGCCATGTTCATGTTCAACGTGGGCGCCGGGCCCGCCGCGCCCGCCCGGCTGCGCCAGGCCATCGCGCGGTTCGGTCCGGTGCTGCGCATCGTGTACGGCCTCAGCGAGGCGGTCGTGATCACCGCGCTGCCCGGCTTGACCGACGACCCGGAGCACCCGGAGCGGCTGCGCTCCTGCGGGCGGCCCTACGGCGACGTCCGCATCGAGATCCGCGACGACGACGGCGTGGTGTTGCCGACGGGCCGCGACGGCGAGGTGTGGGTGCACACCCGACTGAGCTTCGCCGGCTACCACGGTCAGCCGGAGCTGACCGCGCAGACCCTCGTCGACGGTTGGGTGCGGACCCGCGACATCGGCCACCTCGACGACGACGGCTACCTCTACCTGGTCGACCGGGCACACGACATGATCGTCACGCACCGGCGGAACTGGGCGATCTTCTGCCGGCCCGTCGAGGACGTGCTGATCGGGCACCCCCAGGTACGCGCCGCCGCCGTGATCGGCGTACCGGACGAGACGGTCGGCGAGGTGCCGTACGCGTACGTGGTGCCGGCCCCGGGCGCGACCGTCACCGGGGCGGAGCTGATCGACCTGGTGACCGCCGACCTCAACGAGATGTGGGCGCCCGCCGGGGTGGAGTTTGTCGACCGGCTTCCGGTGAACCGGTCGATGAAGGTGGACAAGCGGGCACTGCGCGAGCGGTACGCGGCCCGTCGGGCGGCGGCGGTCGGGGCGTGACCCCCCGCCGGCAACTGGTTGTCCTGGTCAGCGCCGACCTGATCTCCAACCTGGGCACCCGCATCTCGGTGGTGACCATTCCGTGGCTGGTGCTGGTCACCACCGGCAGCCCCACCAAGATGGGCCTGGTGGCGTTCGCCGAGACCCTGCCGTACCTGTTGTCCAGCGCGTTGGGCACGCCCTGGGCGGACCGGATCGGCCTGCGCCGGACGTCGATCCTCTGCGACGGCGGCAGCGCGGTGGCGATGGTCGTCGTCGCGCTGACCCCGTGGCTGGGTTTCGGGGCGCTGGTGGCGCTGGTCGCGCTGGCGGGCGCGCTGCGGGGCATCGGGGACCGGGTGAAGCACGTGATGTTCCGACCGGTCGCGGAGGCCGCCGGAGTGCCGCTGATCCGGCTGACCTCCGCGTACGACGGGTTGAGCCGGGTGGTGACCCTGTTCGGCGCCGCCGTGGGCGGCGTGTTGATCGCCGCGTTCGGGGTGACCGAGGCGATCCTCATCGACGCGGCCAGCTTCGGCGTCTGCGCGCTGCTGATCGGCGTCCTGGTCCGCCCGCCGGCCGCCCCCACGCAACCCGCCCAGCCGGAGAGCTACCTGCGCGCGCTGCGCGGCGGGTTCAGCTACCTGGGTGGGGACCGTCCGCTGCTCGGCATGCTGGTCGTCATCTCGGCGCTGAACATGGTGGCCAACGCCAGCGTGGCCGTCTACATCCCGGTCTGGGTCGCCCGGGAACTGCCCGGCCCGAGTGGGCTGGGTCTGGTGCTCGCGGCGTTCTCGGCGGGCGCGCTGCTGGGCAACCTGGTGTTCACCGCGCTCGGACCCCGGCTGCCCCGACGGTTGACGTTCCTGCTCGGCGCGCTGGTCGCCGGTACGCCCCGGCTGGTGGCGCTGGCGATCAGCGACGAACTGCCGGTGGTGCTGGTGGTGACGTTCCTGTCCGGAATCGGCATCGCGGCGGTCAACCCGCTGCTCGGGGTGGCGCTCTACGAGCGGGTGCCGCCGGAGTTGCAGACCCGGGTGATCGGCATCGCCGGTTCGTTGGCCTTCGTCGGGTTGCCGGTCGGCGCACTGCTCGGCGGCTGGTCGGTGGACGCGCTGGGGCTCACCCCGGCCCTGCTGACCATGGCGGCGGCGTGCCTGCTGGTCACCGCGTACCCGCTGGTGGCCAGGACGTCCGCCCCGACGACGCCGGCGAACGCCACTCCCGTCACCACACCCTGACCCCGCAGCCTGACTCGCGGGTTCCGTCCGCGACGCCGCCCGGCGGGTCCGGCACTCGGGGTCGTCAGCGTCCTCAGCGACGCCAGAACTGCCGTGGCGCGAACCCGTCCCGTCGTAGCCAGTGCTCGGTGTAGACAATCCGCTCCGCCTCAACGACCACGAGTGTGTCTCCAGGCGGCTCGGACAGCGGTCGCCCGCGCTCGGCGTGCTCGTTCTCCCATCGGACCGCCGCCCAGTAGTGCGCACGGTCCGGATGCTCCGGGTCAAGCACCTTGGCCGTTCCGAACAGTTGGGCACCACGGCTGCTGGCCAGACCGACCAACGGTGCGAAGATGCCGACCGACACGCGCGGGTCGGCGGCGATGTTGCGCATCTTCGGCGAACGTGGCGCGGCGGTGAAGAGCACCGCGAAGCCGAGCGGGTAGTAGCGCACCGGGGTGGCCAGCGGTCCGTCCGGACCCGTGGTCGCGAGCACACACATGTTCTGCGACGACAGGAGGTTGAGCAGGCGCTCTTCGAGCCGTTCACGATCGAGCCGCTTCGTCGGCGTGGGCCCGGTCAACCACGGATTCGTCAACGGCACCTGGTGTCCTCGATCATGGCGAGCACCCTACCCGCTGGGCCGACCCAGCCGCTGTGCCCGGACAAACCGGTTGCGCTGCGAGCCCGGCTGCCACAGGCTCGGACCGATGAACGCGCAGCCGCCACCCGGCGTACCGGTGGCCAACGACGACGTGGCCGACCGGATCGATGCGGCCCTGGTCCGCCGCCTGGTGGCCGAACAGTTCCCGCAGTGGGCGCACCTGCCGGTCCGCCCGGTCGAGGTCGACGGCTGGGACAACCGCACCTTCCACCTGGGCGCGGAGATGACCGCACGGCTGCCCAGCGGCACGGGGTACGCCCTCCAGGTCGCCAAGGAGCAACGCTGGCTGCCGATGCTCGGGCGACAACTGCCGGTGCCGATCCCCGCGCCGCTGGGGCACGGCCGGCCCGGCGCCGGTTACCCGTACCCGTGGTCGGTCTACCGGTGGATCGACGGGCAGACCGCCCGAGCCGAGCGGATCGACGACCTGACCCGGTTCGCCACCGACCTCGCCGGCTTCCTGCGCGCCCTGCGCGGCATCGACGCCACCAATGGCCCGGCTGCCGGCCCGCACAGCGCCTGGCGGGGCGGCCCGCTGTCCACGTACGACGCGGAGACCCGGGCGGCGATCGAGACGCACCGCGACCGGCTCCCCGCTGACGTGGTCACCGGCATCTGGCAGGCCGCCCTCGACGCCACCTGGGCCGGGCCGACGGTCTGGTTCCACGGCGACGTCGCGGAGAGCAACCTGCTGGTCCGCGACGGCCGGCTGGCCGCCGTCATCGACTTCGGCTGCTGCGGCGTGGGCGACCCCGCCTGCGACACCGTCATCGCCTGGACCCTGCTGTACGGCCCCAGCCGGGCCGCCTTCCGCTCGGCACTCGGTCTGGACGACGCCACCTGGGCACGAGGACGGGGCTGGGCGCTGTGGAAGGCACTGATCACCCTGGACGATCGGGACCCGGCCAAGGCCGGCCAGGCCCGGCACGTGCTCGGTGAAATCCTCGCCGAGCACAGCGTGGCCCACTGAACCCGTACCGGCTGAGGCCGGTCAGCGGCCGGCCGGAGCCGGAGTGACAAGTTCGGCACGGCAGCGCGGGCAGCGCAGCCATCGTGCCGAGACGCCAACCCGACAGCGCCCGCGCGGTGTTCGTCGGACGTTCGACTGCTGGCCGCGTGGGCGTCGGCGGGGGCGTCTAGCGTCGGCCGTCGTCACCGCACCTGGAGGTCGCCGCGTATGACGTCGTCACCCGCCCGTCACCTCACCGCCGAGCTCACCGCCGTGCGCCGGATCGGCGACAGCGCGCCGCACAGCGCGTTCACCGACCTCATCCGGCACGCCGGGCAGTGGTTCTGTGCCTTCCGGGAGGCCCGGACCCACCTCAGCGACGACGGCGTGCTCCGGGTGCTGACGTCGACCGACGGCCGGTCGTGGACCCCGGCTGCCGTTCTCCGGCAGGCCGGCGTCGACCTGCGCGACCCGCGTTTCGTCGCGCGACCCGACGGGCGACTGCAACTGCTCGCCGCGGCCGCCGTCGGCGAGGCCACCAAGACGTTCCAGACGGTGACCTGGCTCTCCACCGACGGGCACGCCTGGGGCGATCCGACCCCGGTCGGTGAGGCGGGCGTCTGGGTGTGGCGGGCGGCCTGGCACGACGGCGCGATGTACGGCGTCGGCTACGCCACCCGGGAGCCGAGGTTCGCCCGGCTCTACCGCAGCACCGACGGGATCGACCTTCAGCCGTGGGTGCCCGCGTTGTTCGAGGACGGGTACCCCAACGAGTCCGGGTTGGTCTTCGACCCGGACGGCACCGCCCGCTGCCTGCTGCGGCGCGACACGGCCACCGCGAGCGCGCAACTCGGCACGGCCCTGCCGCCGTACCGGGAGTGGACCTGGACCGACCTGGGTGTCCAGGTGGGCGGGCCGACGCTGCTCCGGTTGCCCGACGGGCGGCTGCTGGCCGGGGTGCGCCTGCACGACGGCGCGGTCCGCACCGCGATCTGCGTCGTCGACCCGGACCGGGGCGAGGTGACCGAGCTGGTGGCGCTGCCCTCCGGCGGCGACACCAGCTACCCCGGCCTGGTCTGGCACGACGACCTGCTGTGGGTGAGCTACTACTCGTCACACGAGGGACAGACCTGTGTCTACCTGGCCGAGGTCAGCCTGACCGGCTGAGCGTGGCCGGGCAGCCCGCCGGTCGGTTAGCGTGCCGGGATGCCATCGACGCTCACCGAATCGACGGACCCGTACTGTCTGCGCCCCGGGGAGGCCGCCGAACTGCTGCGCGAGCACCCGTGGCGGCGGTTCGTGGCACTCGGCGACAGTGTCGTGGAGGGCATGTGCGAGCCGACACCGGGCTACCCCGACGTGCAGTGGGCCGACCGGATCGCCGCCGAGCTGACCGCCGTCCGCCCCGAGCTGGCGTACTCGAATCTGGGTCGGCGTGGGCTGCGTGCGCACCAGGTGCGGGCCACCCAGCTCGCGCCGGCGCTGGCCTTCGAGCCGGAGCTGGCGCTGGTGGTCTGCGGCGGCAACGACGCCTTCCACCCGGCGTACGACGCGGACGCGGTGGACGCCGAGCTGACCGCGATGATCACGGCGCTGCGCGACGCGGGCGCCGACGTCATCACCGTGGGCATGTTCGACGTCTCGCACAGCCCGGCCGTCCCCGAGGCGCTGCGCCCCGGCCTCGGCGAGCGCATGCGCCGCCTCTCCGCCCACACGGCAACCCTGGCCGAACGCCTGAACACGATCCACGTGCACCTGACCGACCATCCCCTAACGGCCGACCCCACCCTGTACAGCACCGACGGCCGCCACGGCAGCGCCCGCAGCGACGCCATCGCAACGGCGGAAACCCTCCGCGCCCTCGCCCCCCGGACCCACCTCCCTCCTCCACCCCGGTGATCAAGAGGTTTGCGTCATCAGGCCCGGCGTGTCGTGACCGAAACCTCTTGATCACCGCGGCAGGGCGGGGGGTCAGTCGTGCAGGAGGATTCCGGTTAGGAGGACTCCGTGGGCCAGGTTGAGGATTCCGTCGCAGCCCGGGTAGCCGACCCTCGCCAGGCCACCGGAGGCGTGGCGGCCGAACAGGTACGGGGCCAGGGAGTACGGGACGTCGGCCGTCACCGTCTCACCGGTCTCGATCTGGACGAAGTCCATCGACACCCGGTCGGTCGGCAGGTACTCCTGCAGGATCGCGCCGCCCTGCTCGACGGCGGCCCGCAGACCGTCGGCCCAGTCCGCCGCGCTCAACTCCGGGCCGAGCATCACGCCGTGCCCGGCCGAACCGTCGGCCGGCTTCGCCACCAGCGTGGCCTGCTCGGCGAGGGCCCGGTCGAGCACCGCGGCGGTCAACGGCACCGTGTACGGCACGTGCCGGCGGATCAGCGCCTGGTCGTCGGCGGCGAGACCGTCCACGTCCTCCCACAGCCAGGCGAACGTGGTCTTGTTGCCGAGCAGCCACGCCGCCGCCGACACGAACATCGGCAGGGTGCCGGCCGCGAGGGCCAGGGCCACCGCGTCCAGGCCGGCGGTCGGGGTGACCCGGTTGGGCACGAAGAGCCGGAACAGCGCGTCCACCGGCGCACCGGCGACGACCAGGCGGTTGTCGGCGTCCAGGGTGGCGGTGGACACCGGGGCGATGACCAGGTCGATGCCGAAGTCCCGGGCCCGTACGGCGAGGGGGTCGAGGATCCGGATGAACGTCTGCGGGTCGTCGAGGCCCGGGTAGTCGGCGTCGAAGTCCATCAGCAGCGCCACCCGGGCCCCCTCGGGTAGCCGCAGCTCCTCGCGGATCGCCACGAACCGTTGGTCGAGCAGGGACGGCGCGGCCCGCACCGGCAGGGCGTCGAGGATGCCCTGCTCCTGGTAGAGGCGCGCGAACCGTTGGATGACGGTGTCGGCGTCGAACCCGCCGCCGAGGCTGCTGTCGATGTTGTACTCGACGAACTTCGGCACCCCCTCCGAGAAGATCACATCGGGCCGGTACGCGGCGGCCAGCAGCGCCTCGGTCAGCGGCTCCGACTCGTCCAGCAGGCGGGTCTCCCCCGCCGGTACGTCGAGCAGCCGGCGCAGCTCACCGGCGGTACCGGCCCGACGACGGCAGGCGTCGAGGATGAGTTGGGCGAGCCGGTCGCAGACCTCGTTGAGCTCCCGCCAGGCGTCGGCGGTGAGCACCGGGGGTCGGGCCAGTCGCCACTGCTTGTTGTAGGTGGCTCGACCGTGGAAGACCTGCTCCCAGGCCGCCGCCCCACTGGCCACCAGGGCCGAACGGGCCGGCTCCGGCAGGTCGGCCCAGGCCCGGTCGGCCGCCGGCCACGGATAGTTCGGGTCGATCATGATGAGTCCTTCATGGTCAGGTGGATGGCGGTGGCGAGCTGGTCCCGGCCGGGCTGGACGGCCCGGTCCAGTGCCGGGGCGAACGGCAGCACCGCCCCGTCCGGTCGGGTGACCCGGCGCGGCGGGGCGAGCAGCCGCACCCGTTCCACCACCGAGGCGATGATCTCGGCGGCCATTCCGCAGGAGCGGTTGGCGTCGTCGAGCACCACGAGGCGTCCCGTGCGGGCCACCGACTCGGTGAGACCGTCGATGTCGAACGGGTACAGTGTGCGCGGGTCGAACACCTCGACCGAGACCTGGTCGGCCAGCTCCTCGGCGACCGCGAGCGCGTCGTGCACCAGGTGCCCGATCGCCACCACTGTCACGTCGTCGCCGAAACGGCGTATCCGGCCCCGGCCCAACGGCACCGGCACCAGGTCGTCGACGTCGTCGCGCACGTCCATCGCAGCGGCCGGGGCGAACACCACCACCGGGTCGTCGTGCCGGATCGCGGTGACCAGCAGCCCGTACGCGTCGGCCGGGGTGGCCGGCACGACGGTGACCACGCCGACGTGGGCGAAGAGGCTGTACGGGTGGTCGGAGTGCTGTCCGGCCCAGCCGGTCCGCGAGCCGGAGCCCGGCACCAGGTAGGTGACGGGAACGCTGCACTGGCCGCCGGTCATCAGCGGGAACTTGTGCGCGTGGTTGACGATCTGCTCGAAGACCAGGAACAGCAGCGACGGGATCTGGAACTCGATCACCGGCCGCAGCCCGGCCAACGCCGCGCCGGTGGCGAAGCTGGTGAACGCCTGCTCCGACAGCGGGGTGTCCCGGACCCGTTCGGTCCCGAACCGCTTGGCCAGCCCGGTGGTCACCAGCGACGCCCCGACCTGGATGTCCTCGCCGAGCAGGAACACCGCCTCGTCGCGGGCCAACTCGTCGGCGAGGGCCCGGGTCAGCGCGCGGCGGTACGACAGTCGGGGCACCTCAGCCACCTCCGGTGGGCACGGTCATTCAGCCACCTCCGGTGCGGGCGGTCAGACCGCTGGCGTACAGGTAGGTCAACGCGTCGGCGGGGTCGGGTTCCGGGCTGTCCAGGGCGAACCGCACCGCCGCGTCGAGGGTCGCCTCGACCTCGGCGTCCACGGCGGAGCGGTCGGCGGCGGACAGGCGCTCGCCCTGGATCCGGACCGGGTCCCGGGCCCGGGCCCGGGTCACCTCGTCGGGTGGTCGGTAGTCGAGGCGTACCGCGTGTTCGAAGGTGTGGTGGGCGTCGAAGCGGTAGGTCCGGGCCTCGATCAGCTCGGGGCCGCCGCCGGCGCGCATCCGGTCGACGGCGGTGGCCGCGGCGACGCGTACCGCCTCGGCGTCCTGGCCGTCGACTCCGACGGCCGGGATGTCGAACGCGGCGGCCCGGCCGGCGACGCTGCCGGCCACCGCGCCGGCGACCGGCATGGTGGTGGCGTAGCCGTTGTTCTCGCAGACGAACAGCACCGGCACCCGCCAGAGCGCGGCCAGGTTGAACGCCTCCAGCAGCATCCCCTCGTTGACCGCGCCGTCACCGAAGAAGCTCACCCCGACGGTGTCGCGGCCCCGGCGGCGGTGGGCCCAGACCGCCCCGGTGATGATCGCCCCGGAGGCGCCGACGATCGCGTTGGCGCCGAGCACGCCGAGGCTCAGGTCGGCGGCGTGCATCGAGCCGCCCCGGCCGGCGTTGAGGCCGGTGACCCGGCCGCACAGCTCGGCGAGCATCCGGGCCGGGTCGGCCCCGCGGGCCAGCACGTGCCCGTGGCCACGGTGGGTGCCGGCGAGCACGTCGTCGGGACCCAGTGCCGCGCAGACGCCGGCGGCGATCCCCTCCTGACCGAGGTACGGGTGAATGCCGCCGACGATCTGCCCACCGTGGACCAGCTCCACCGCCCGTTCTTCGAACCGGCGGATCAGCCGGACCGTGCGGTAGAGCCGGACCGGGTCGGCGTCGCTCATGCGGGGCCCTTGATGGCGGCGAGGATGTCGTCCCAGAGCCGGCCCCGAGCGGCGAGGGCGGTGTTGACCGTGTCGGCGCACTCCTGCCACTTGGTGTCGTCGTCGCCGCACAGGTCGGCGAGCATCTGCATGGCCATCGGGGTGTGTTGTTCGCCGTCGACCTCGATGTGCCGCTCCAGGTAGTCGACGAAGGTGTGCAGCCGGTTGCTGTGCTCGTTGACCGCGACGACCTGGGTGAACATGTCCGGGATCAGGTCCTCCCGGCCGAACGCGAAGGCCGCCGCCTGACAGTGCACCGGGGTCGACTCGATGATCTGCCAGGTGGTTGCGGCGAACGCGGCGGACGGCGCCGGCACCCCCGCCTCGGCGAGGGCGTCGCGCACCGGTCGGCCGGTGCGCAGCAGGTCGATGAGGGCGTTCACCGCCGTGGTGTCCGCGCCGGCCTCGCCCATGCCCCGCACGTACAGCTCGAAGTGACTGATGTAGCCGCCGCCCAGCTCGTCGCTCTCCTCCACCATGACGATGTCGTTGATGAGGCGGCGGCTGCCGGTCGGACCGGTCGGGATCCACGGCACGGTGACGCAGGTCAGCTGCCGCTGCAACGACTTCAACAGGGACATGAAGTCCCAGACCGCGAAGACGTGGTGCTCCATGAAGGTGACAAGCGCCTCGTGGCTGTCCAGGTTGGCGTAGAGCGGGTGCTTGACCACGGCGTCGCGCCGCTCGGTCACCGCCTCTTCCAGCCGCTCGATGCCCGGGTGCGTCTTACCCCAGTCGTACCGTGACATGTCAGCCTCCCTGCTGGGCGCGGTGGCGCCAGATGACCGGGCAGTAGTCGGGGTCCGCGTAGTCCGGCCGCCCGTCGTGGGTGCGGCGGACCAGCACGTCGTGGTTGTACGCGGCGAGCGTCCCGTCGGAGAGCGGGTACTCCCGCCAGGCGTTGTCGCCGTCCTGCAGGTGCAGGGAGATCGCCTGTCGGGGCCGACCGCTGACGTTGGGGCCACTGCCGTGGTAGGTGCGGCAGTGGTGGAAACTCACGTGTCCCTTCGGGATCACCATCGGGATCTTGCGGATCTCCGCGCCGTTGTACGCGGCGTTCTCGGCCAGCATCTCCTCCAGCTGGCTGCGGTCCCGGTCGGCGAAGTGCCGCACCACGGTGTCGTCCGCGCCGATCTCCTTCCACCGGTGCGAGCCGTCGACCATGGTGATGGTGCCCATCTCCTCCCCGCAGTCGTGGAAGGGGATGAACGCGGTGAGCATCTTCTCCGACGACGAGGACGCCCAGTAGTGCTTGTCGAAGTGCCAGGGCACGATGTTGCTCGGCTCGCCGGAGATCGGCGGCTTGTAGATCAGCGTGGACTGGAAGACCCGGATCTCGTCGGCCTGGGCCAGCCGGGCGGCGACCGCGCCGATCAGCGGTTTGCGCAGGATCGCGCCGAGCCCGTCATGTTCGTGGTGGACGTAGTCGTTGTGCCGCTGCACCGGCCCCTTCGACGGGTCCCAGTAGGCCAGCTTCGGTGGTCGCACCGGCAGCCGACGGTCCCGCTCCCCGTCGTAGTAGCGCTGCGCGGCGGCGGCGAGGGCGTCCACCTCGTCGTCAGTGAACACCTTCTTGGACAGGTACCAGCCGTGCTCGGCGTAGTGCCGCACGTCGTCGTCGGACGGCAGCAGCGCCTGCTCCGCAACCGTCAAGCTCACGCCCCCACCCCCTGTGGGGTGGCCGCCACGGCGGCCAGTTCCCGCTCCTTGGCCTCGTAGAGCGCCTTGATGTTGCCGCTGCCGAAACCCCGCGCCCCGCGCCGCTCGATCAGCTCCAGGAAGAGCGTGCGGCGCACGTGCATCGACTCGGCGAAGATCTGCAACAGCTGACCGTCGTGGTCGGAGTCGACCAGCACACCCAGCTCGCGCAGCCGGTCCAGCGGGGCGTCCACCCGACCGACCCGCGCCTCCAGGGCGTCGTAGTAACTGGCGGGGGTGCCGGCGAAGCGCACCCCACGCCGGCCCAACGCCTCCACGGCGGCCACGATGTCGTCGGTGCGCAGCCCCAGGTGCTGCACACCCCCACCGGCGTGCTGGTCGAGGAACGCGTCGATCTGCCCCGGCCGCCGGGTGTGATCCGGTTCCAACAGCACCACGGTGACCCGCCCGGACGGGCTCTGCACCACCTTGGAGTTCATCCCCTGCCCGTCGACCTCGATGTGCTCCTCGAAGATCTGCGCGAAGTCGAACAGGGCCTCGAAATGCCGGACCGTCTCGTCGAGCTGACCGGGCGGTACGCAGACCGCCAGGTGGTCGATCTCGGCGAGCACCGGCCGATGGTCGTCCTGGGTGGATGCCGCCGGGGTGATGGCGCCGGGCAGGAACTCGCCCCGGTCACCCCGGCGCTGCACCAGCCGGTGCCGCACGTCGGCGAAGCCGTCCACCTCGGCGAACACCACCTCGGCGTCCGCGCCGGTGCGGGTGGTCGGCGGCGTCACGCCGGTCGCGCCCCGGCCCACCAGCTCGGCGTACGCGGCCGACACGTCGTCGACCTCGACCGCGACGACCGCGATGCCGTCACCGTGGCGCTGCACGTACCGCGCGGCCGGATGCTCGGCGCTCAACCCGGAGGTGAGCAGCAACCGGATGTCGCCGTGGCACAGCAACAACGAGCGCTGCCCCGCCAGCCCGGTCTCCGGGCCGCCCTGGCCACAGACCTCGAAACCGACGGCGGTACTGAAATAGAAGGCCGCCTGTCGGGCGTCCCCCACGTAGAGTTCGATGTGGTCGATACCACGGATGTCCATGTCCCCTGAAACCCTTCCCACCCGGTTCCCCCCGTAATGCCGTCCGGACACCCCGTCCGGATTGCCGCGTCGATCACCTCCTCGACTCGGCGACGCGCGCCAGCAGCAAGCTCACGTTCTGGCCGCCGAATCCGAACGAGTTGGTCACCGCGTACTCCGGGTCGGCCGTGCGGGGCGTGCCACGGATGTGGTCCGCCGGGCAGGCCGGATCCGGATCGTCGAGGTGGTACGTCGGCGGCAGCAGCCCCCGACCGAGCGCCAACGCGGTGGCCGCCGCCTCCAGCACCCCGGAGGCGCCGAGCAGGTGACCGGTGAGCGCCTTGGTGGAGCTGACCGGCACCCCTCCGACGCCGAAGACGTCCGCGAGGGCGGTGGTCTCCGCGATGTCACCGAGCTTCGTGGCGGTGCCGTGCGCGTTGACGTAGCCGACCGCCGCCGCCGGCACACCGGCGCTGCGCAGGGCACGGCGGATGCAGGCCGCCGCGCCGGCGCCGTCCGGGCGGGGCGCGGTCGGATGGTACGCGTCGGTCGTCACCCCGTGGCCGGCCACTTCGGCGTACCCGACGACGCCGCGTGCCGCGGCGTGCTCGGCGCGTTCGAGCACCAGCAGCGCGGCGCCCTCGGACAGCACGAACCCGCTGCGGGAGGTGTCGAACGGCCGGCTCGCCCGCCCGGGGTCGGTACCGGCACGGGCCAACGCCCGCGCGTTGCCGAAGGTGTCGGCGAAGGTCGGGAAGAGCGGCGCCTCGCTGGCCCCGCAGAGCACCACGTCGGCCTCCCCGGTCGCGATGAGCCGGACCCCGTCGGCGATCGCCTGGGCCCCGGAGGCGCAGGCGGTGCCGACCGCCGAGCTGTAGCCCCGGATGCCGTGCGCGATGGCGATGCGCGCCGCCGGCATGTTCGGCAGGATCCCGGTGAGCAGGTACGGGCTGACCGCCGCCCGGCCCCGGGCCGCCCGTGCCAGCACCTGTGACTCCAGGGTGGCCATCCCTCCGACACCCCCGACGATCACGCCGATCCGGTCGGGTGCGACATCGCGGCCCACCTCGATGCCGGCGTCGGCGAGCGCGTCGGCGGCGGCGAGCAGCGCCAGCACGACGATCCGGTCCAGCACCCGGGTCTCCGGGCCGGACGCGACGGTCCGCGGGTCGATGTCGGGCAGCAGCCCGGCGGCGTCCAGCGACTCCCGCGCCGGGTGCCCCTCGGGTGGGCTGGTCAGCCCGGACCGGCCGGTGGTCAGCGCGTCGAAGGTTTCCTCGACGCCCCGCCCGACCGGAGTGAACAGACCCATCCCGGTGATCAGGGCGGTCATGACGGCGCTCCGCTTCGCTGCCTCACGACGACGCCTCGCTGAGGTGGCGCTCGCGCAGGACCACCTTGCGGACCTTGCCGGTCACGGTGACCGGGATGTCGGCGGAGCGCACCGGCACGACCCGGCGCAGCGTGGCGCCGACGTCCGGGCCGAGCGCGGCCCGGACCCGCTCGGTGCGGTCCTCGGCCTCGTCGGCGCCGGCGGTCAACTCCAGCAGCACGTCGGTGACCACCGCGTCGGCCTCGGCGACGATCACCACCGTGCAGTCGGTGACGTCCGGGCACGCGGCGAGGATCCGCTCCTCGGACAGCGCCGTGTAGAAGCGCCGCCCGTCACCGGCGTCGACCGAGTCCACCGCCCGGTCCAGGTGGTAGTAGCGGCCGTCGGCGTCGGCGCGGACCAGGTCGCCGGTGAGGTACCAGCCACGCTGGCGGAAACGGTAGGTGGTGACCGAGTCGTTCCAGTAGCCCCGGAACAGCGATGGCGAGTCGATGCCCAGGAAACCCACCTCGCCGACCGGCACCGGCTCGCCGTCGGCGTCGAGTACCGCGACCTTGGTGAACCGGTACGGGCGGCCGATGCAACGGCCGTACCGGTCGGTGTCGGCGCGATGGGTGATGTGAAACATCGAGTGCCCCATCTCGCTGGAACCCAACCCGTCGATGAAGACCGAGCCGGGCACCTTCGCCACCCCGTCCCGGGTGACGGTGTCGTGCCAACCCACCGCGACGAGGCGACGGATGTGTGGCTCGTGCGAGGCGTCGCCGGTGTTGAACCACAACCGCACCGAGTCCAGGTCGTACCCGGACAGGTCGAAGCGGGCCAGCTCCGCCCAGGTGACCGAGAAACCGAACACACCATCGGGGCGCCAGCGTTGGATCGCGTCCAGCACCCGCTCGCCGCCCTGCTCGGACAGCAGGAGCATCTGCGCGCGGTTGCCCAGCGCCTGGTTGACCATCAGCACGGTGGCGGTGTGCGGGGCGGGCAGCGCGTTGAGGATCCGGCTGGTGCCCTGCGCCTGCGGCATGGTGAGCAGGTGCCGGGTGGCGGCGAAGAGGCTGGCGTGTGAGTGCAGCACCGCCTTGGGCACCCCGGTCGTCCCGGAGGTGTGGGTGATCACGATTGGGTCATCCGGGTGGTGCCGGTAGTGCGCCGGGGCCGCGGTCGGATCGCCCGTGCCGGCCTGCACGGGGGTGCCGAGCAGCGGTACGCCCAGCTCGTGGTCCGCCAGCAACGCGGTGTGCTCGTCGTCGGCGAGCACACCGACGCCCCGCAGACGGCGGATGTACTCGGCGGCGATCTCCGGGCGGAGTTTGCCGTTCATCAGCGCCGGGATCGCCCCGAGCCGCACCAGCGCCAGGAAGCTGAGCACCATGTCGGCGGCGGCGGTGGCCCAGACGGCAACCGGGTCGCGGGGGCGTACCCCGCGCTCGCGCAGCCAGGCGGCGCGGGCGGCGACCCGCTCGTCGAGCCGCCCCAGCGTCAGTGGCGTCTCGGCGGGGTGCCCGTCGACGGTGGTATCGAAGGTCAACCCGGGCCCGTCCGGGTCGGCGCCGTGCGCCAACACCCGGGCCAGCACGTTTCCCGCACCCAGCTCGGTGTCGGCGGCCAGGGCGCCGCGCCATCCCTTTGTCGTCCTCATGGTCGTGCTCCTCCCCCCAGCAGCACCGCGACCGCCTCGGTCGGCCCGTCGGGTGCCTGTTCGATCAGGATCAGCAACACCTCGTCGGCGTCGCCGTCGTCGCGCAGCAGGTCGGCCTCGGCAACGCCGTCGGCGTACGGGTCGCCGGTCGGGCTGAGGCAGACCACCGGTCCGCGCAGCCCCCAGCGGGCCGCCACGTACCCGGCGACGCTGTTGGGCACGGACTGGAAGAAGAACAGCGGGCCGATCCGCCCGCCGGCCTCCACGGTCGCCCGTACGTGCTGGGCGCTGGCGAGATCACCACTGGCACTGACCAGCACGATTCCCGTCCGCGCGCCGGCGGGCACGCCCACCGACCCGTACCCCCGCCGCAGACACCGGTCGGCGACGGCAACCACCACCGGCGCAAAGTCCGAGTGCACGAACCCGGCCACCCCCGCCGCCGCGCCGCCCGCGTCCCCACCCTCAGGCCACACAGCCCTCACCCTCTCCGTTGCCCTCTCCCCCGGCGATCTTGCAGTTTCGGTCGTCGTTTCGGGTGCTTGGTCGGATTCGTCGGGACAGAAGGTGCAAGATCGCGGGGGGTTGAGGGCGGTCATTCGACGCCGACCAGGAGAGCGGTGTTGGCACCGCCGAAGGCGGCGTTGAGGGTCAGGGCGTGGGTCGCTGTCGTCCTTTGGGGACGGTTGATCACCACGTTCAGTGGGCAGGTCTCGTCCTGGGCCAGCCAGCCGGCGTTGACCGGCAGCTCGCCGTGGCGCAGCGCGAGCGCGGTGATCACCAGTTCGAGCAGACCGGACGCCTCCAGCGCGTGCCCGTGCACGGATTTCGTGGAGCTGACCGGGACCCGGGTGGCGTGCGGGCCGAGGGCACGGCCCAGGGCGGCGGCCTCGGCGGCGTCGCTCTGCGCGGTGCCGGTGGCGTTGGCGTTGACGTAGCCGACGGCCTGTGGTGGCAGCCCGGCCCGGCGCAGCGCGGCGTCGACGGCGCGGGCCAGCCCGGTGCCGCCGGGTTCCGGCTGGCAGGGATGGAACGCGTCGCCGGCCCGTCCCCACCCGGCCACGGTGGCCACCGGATCGGCGCCGCCCCGTCGGCCGGTGCTCGATTCCAGCACCACCGCGGCCACGCCGTCGCCCAGCAGCAACCCCCGGCGGCCGGCGCTGAACGGGCGGACCGCCCCGTCGACCGCGAGGGCGCGACCGGCGTCGAAGAGCGCGAACTGGTCCGGCTCCACCAGGTACCCGGCCGCGACCACCACCCGCTCGACCTCACCGCGGATGATCCGAGCCGCGGCGTCGGCCACCGCCGTGCTCGCCGACACGCAGGCGCTGGTGTAGACCCGGGTGTGACCCGACAGTCCACATCGGGCGGCGAGCTGACCGGCGAGCGCGGCCGGGGCCGGGCCCGCACCGGGGGCCGGGCCGCCGTGCACGGCGAGCAGCAGCGCGCACTCCGCGCGCCGCGCGCGGTCCAGGCCAGCCGCCCGGCAGGCCGCGTCGATCGCGTCGGTCAGCTCGTCGGTGAGCGTGCCGACGTCGGGCAGGGTGGCCGCCACGGTGACCCGGCGGGCGGCGGTGTCGAACCGGCCTACCGGGCCGAACGCCGGCACACCGGCCAGCACGCCGGATAGCTGCGCGTCGGCACCCCGCCCCAGGGCGCTGACGGCATGCACGCCGGTGAGCTGGGCAACGCGCGCCTCAACCATCTGCGGAGGCGGTCAGCGACGCCCGGAACACCAGCAGAGCGTCGTCGACGGTACGGATGCGTGCCAGTTCGTCGTCGGTGAGGTCGAGCCGGCGCTCGTAGCGCTGCTCGACGAGATGCACCAGCCAGGCCAGCTCCATCGAGCCGATCCGGTCGGGCACCTCGGCTGCCGGTTTCGCGGTGAGTTCGGCGAGCATGGTCAGCAGGTCAGCTCGCCCCAGATCGGGCTGACCGCTCATCAGGACTTGTCGCTTGTCGCCTCGGCGACGCGGTTGGCGACCATGGTGGTGAACTCGCCGACCGTCATCAGGGCCAGCTGCTCCGACTCGTCGTCGGCGAACGTCAGACCGTAGCGGTCCTCGACCCGGACGGACAGGTCGGCCAGGGCCAGCGACTCCAGGTCGACGCCGGAGGGGCCCAGCGTGGTGTCGTCGTCAAGCCCCTCGACGTCGTAGTTCATGTCGGCGAGCTGCTCGACGACGAAGGCGCGGACCTCGGCTCTCATGGATACCCTCTCTGCGTGGGTCAGCTGACGGTGTCCGGTCGGGACACCGTCTACGTGTGGGTCGGCCGGGACACCGGCGGTCAGCCGGATGCGGCCGGGGGGCTGCTGCGCCGGGCGGGCGCGCTGCTGCTCGGGCGCGCGGAGACCGAGCTGGTGCTGACGCACGACCGCGACGGACGGCCGACCGTCCGGGTCGACGAGGTCGAGGTGGCGGTCAGCGTCAGCCGCACCGCCGGGCTGGTGGCGGTCGCCGCCCGTCGGGCCGGCGCGGTCGGGGTGGACGTGGAACGCATCCGAGCCCTGCCGGCGCTCGCGCTGGCCCGCCGCTGGTTCCCACCCGCCGAGCTGGCCTGGTTGGCCGATCGGCCCGAGGCGGCCCGGGTGGTGGACTTCCTGCGGCTGTGGACCGCGAAGGAGTCGGTCGGCAAGGCGCTCGGGCTGGGGCTGCGCGGCGGCGGGCTGCGCCGGCCGATGCCCCCGCCGGGGCTGCCGGTGCGACCGGTGCCCGGTGCCGAGACCCTGCGGGTCGGCCACCCACCGCTGGGCGGCGACCTCGTTCTGGCGGTCGCCGCGCAGGCCAGCGCCCAGGTCGACGTCGCGGTGGTGCAGTGGCCCGGTCACGAGGCGACCGCCGAGCGCAGCGCGTCGGTCGAGCGGACCAGCTTGCCGGTGGTGGTGCGGGGCAACTGGTCGAGCAGGTGCAGCACCCGGGGCCGTTTGTAGCCGGCCAGCCGCTCGGCGAGGAGCTTGTCCAGCGTCTCCTCCGACAGCGGGCCGTCGGGTTGGACGTACGCGGTGATGCCGTCGTCCCAGACCACCACCGCCGCGGCCACCCCGGTCAGGTCGGCGACGGTGGCCTCGACCTCGGTCAGGTCGACCTTCATCCCGCCCACGGAGACCTGCGAGTCGAGTCGACCGCGCACCGTGACCAGGCCGGTGTCCTCGTCGACGGTGCCGGCGTCGCGGGTGTGCAACCAGCCGTCCGACCAGCGGGTCGGGTCGCTCAGTCCGACGTACGGCGACGCCGGGCAGGACACCCACAGCTCACCGCCGGACTCGCGGACCTCGATGCCGGGTGCCGGGGCGATCGACGGTCGGTGGGCCCCGTGCAGGTCGGTGCCGATCACCCCGACCTCGGTCATCCCGTACATGTTGCCCAGCGGCACCCCGTACCGGTCGGTGAACGCTCGGGCGACGGCGGCCGGCACGAGTTCGCCACCGGTGGTCATCCGCCGCAGTTGGGGCAACGGACCGGCCGGACGGGTGGAGGCGAGCAGTCCGATGTGGAACGGCACACCCAGCACGGTGGCCGGCGTGGTGTCGGCGCTGATCGCGGCCAGTACGGCGTCGCCGCTGAGCCGCTGCGGGGGGACCAGCTCCACCCCGGCGTGCAGCCCGTAGAGCAGACCACCGACCAGGCCGAGCACGTGCACCATCGAGGGCAGCAGGATGATCCGCTCGCCGGGCAGCGCCACCCCGTCGATCCGGGTGTAGCGGTGCACCTCGGCCACCAGGTCGACGGCCGTGCGGCCGATCACCTTGGACGGGCCGGTGGAGCCGGAACTGAGCTGGATCACGGCGTGACCGCTGACCGCCGGGCGGTCGGCGTACCGGGTGACGCCCTCGGTGACGTCGACGAAGACCTTCAACGCGCCGCCACCGGTACGCATCGGCGCGACGACCACCTGCGGGGTCAACCGGAGCAGCGCCCGGTCCACCTCGTGGTCGGTGAGCCGGTGGTCGAGCAGGATCGCCTGCGCCCCGGCACGCCAGGTGGCCAACAGGTTCACCACGTACGCCAGCGACGGCGGCAGCCGCAGCGCGACGGCCCCACCGGGGCGCAGTCCGGCGGCGGTGAGGCGGTCCTGCGCGGCGGTGACCAGCCGGTGCAGGGTGGCCCGGTCGATGGGCTCCGGCAGACGGAGACAAACGTCGGTCGGGCGGCCCGCGAACAGGACGTCGTCCACCCATCCGGGGTCTGTCGCCGTAGGATCTTCTGCCGCCACTGCCGTTCACCGCCCAGCATCAAAGAGGGCGAATCCGCCCATCACGTACGCTTGTCGGGGTGCTGCGGGGAACCATACGACCCCCGACGACGCCATTGCTACATGCGAATGGATGGATCAGAAGCAGCGGCCAGCCGGATTGCCGACAGCCCGTTCGGCGGGCAGGATCGGGCGCGCGATTCGGCGGAGCGTCACGGAGGCATGACGCCTCGTACAACCGTCGCGCGGCCCCAGCCGGACGGCCGATGGCGTCGCGGTCACCGGGTAAGCCCGACGAGGGTGGCCAGTCGCGCCACGCTGGCGGCTGCCCGGCCGCTGTGGGCGATCTCGGCGATGAGGGTACGGGCGGCAGGCCGGTGACGGACCTCGGCGGGCGCGACGGCGTCGGCGTCGGCCAGGGCGCGCCCGGCTGCGACGACATCGCCGGTCTGGAGGTAGGCGCGGGCGGCGTCGATGAGGTGGGCGGCGCGATGCTCGGCGGATAGTCGATGCCAGTCGTCGCCACGAATGGCTTTCTCGTGGCGGTACACGGCCTGGGCGGAGTCGCCGAGGTGCAGGGCGCTGACAAAGCGGGCCAGCCGCACGGTGGCAGGGCCGAACGCGGTGTGGTGCGGGTCGTCGGTGCCCGGACGCCGGTAGACCAGTGCGGCAGCGTGGTCGATCAGGTCATCGGCGCGGCGGCCGTCGCCACAGCCGGCGGCGGCCATGGCGGCCTGGAGCAGCAGGGTTCCGCGTACCCCATCGTCGGCGGCCGTGCCCACGGCGGCGACGGACGCGGTGAGGGCAAGGCGGTCGCGGCCCAGGGCGCGCAGCGCCTGCACGACGGCGATGGTGGCGTCGCCGGTGCGGATGGGGTCGCCGATGGCGGCGGCAACCGCCCGGTCGGCGGCCAGCCAGGCGAGGTCGGGCTCGCCGAGCTTGACGAGCACCGAGGCGGTGATCCGGTACGCGGGCACCAGCAGGCCCGCCGTGCTGTGGGCGGCGTCGAGCAGGCCGGGCAACGCCCGCAGAAGTGGGGCGTAGTGGGCGTGCTGGTAGCTGAGCCAGGCGTGCGCGAGGTGCCGCTCCACCTCGTCGGCGGGCACCACTCGGGTAGGGCGTTGGTGGTAGTGGGCCAGGGCGGCACGGATCGCGTCGACGCCGTCCAGGGCGGGGGCCGCCGTCGATGCTGGTCTGCGGGGGTCGAGCAGCACCGCCGGGTCGACGCGTAGCACCTCGGCGATTTCCTGGACCACGGAGTAACGGTCCAGGTTGCGAACGCCGCGCTCGACCTTGTCGACCCAACTCTTCGACTTGCCGAGCCGGTCGGCGAGCATCTGCTGGGTCATCCGGCGACGCACCCGCCACCGGGCCACCCGCCGCCCAACCGGCTCGTCCCGCTCGACGCCGGGCCGAGTCACCGGTCGTGTCCCTGCGGCAACGCCTGCGTGGGCTGCCCGCAGTGGGGACACCACCTCGACTTCACCCGGAACGCCAACAACCCGAGCAGAAACCCCGGCACCAATCCGCCAAAGACCAACGCAACCACTTCGGAGACCACGAGCACCTTCACTTTCCCAGCACGCCATCGTGACTCGACCCGCTCGTCTGACGTGTCCAGTGGACTCCGTGCACAGGGCCGCGAAGGCAGGTGCGCTCGGTGCCTATCAGTGCCTCCGAGCGCCACAGCCACCCGCTGTCGGACCGAATCGCTACTGTTCGTGTGGTGGTCGCTACACATGAGGAGGCTGAAGGGTGGCACCCGGGGGAGAGGCGTTGACGCGGTTGTTGGCCGAGGTGGGCTGGCAGCCGGAGCAGTTCGCTCGACGTCTCAACGAGTGCGCCGAGCGGCACGGGCGGGCTGAGCGGCTGCACCTCAAGACGCCGTACAAGTGGAAAAAGGGCGATGTTCCCCGTGCGCCGTGGCCGTCGTTGACCACGGCGCTGCTGTCCGAGCAGTTGCAGCGGACGGTTGATCTCGACGAGCTGGGTTGGCCGAGCGACGGGTTCGAGGCCGCTCCCGCTTCGGCCGGTCTTGACCTCCCCTGGTCCGCGAGCGGGGCCTTGCGGGCGGGCGAGGTGGTGAACGAACCTGAGGGGATGACGCACCGACGGATGTTCCTCACTCTGCTCGGTTCCGCACTGACATCACCGGCGCACGAGTGGCTAATCGCCCAACCACCGCAGGACATCGCATCAACCGCCGGCCGGCCCGTGTCCGGCGACGTCGTGGACCACCTCGACGCGGTGACCGCCAGCCTGCGGCGGATGGACGACCACCTCGGCAGCGGTCAGACTCTGGGCCTGGTCCGGAAGCACCTGAGCACAGTGGTGGACGTGCTGCGCGAACGCAGCTATACCGACACGGTCGGCCGGCGGCTGCACGGCACCGCCGGTGAACTGCTGCGCCTCGCCGGTTGGCTCTCCTTCGATGACGGCCACCACACCCAGGCGCAACGATTCTGGATCGCCGGCCTCTATCAGGCCAACGCGGCCGGTGATCGCGGCCTCGGCGCGAACATCCTCGGCTTCATGTCCTGCCAGGCCAAGGATCTCGGTCAGCTCCGCCAGGCCGTGACTCTCGCGGAGACCGCGCGAGCCAGCTATCCGGCTACGAGCCCCAAGGTGGGGACGATCCTCGATCTGCGGGCCGCCGAGGCGTATGCCAACAACCGGTCGGTGACCGACACCCGCCGTGCGCTCGACACCGCATTCGACAGGTTCACCGACAGTCGGCCCGAGCACGGCGACCCCGACTGGTCCTACTGGATCAACGAGGCGCAGGCCCACGCGCAGGCTGGCTACTGCTTCGTGAAGCTCGAAGACTGGCCGCGCGCTCGTGACCACCTGCGGGCAGCCCTGCGTCTTCAAAGCAACGAGTACACCCGCGAGGGAGCATTGCGAAACGCGTTGCTCGCGACCACGTACGTTCAGCAGGAACACCCCGAATTGGACAAGGCGCTCGCACTCGGAGACCAGGCCGTACAGACGTTGACCGGGCAGGTCAACTCCACCAGGTGCATCAAGCACGTCCGCAACCTGGTGGGCGCGCTGACCCCGTACCGGCGCACCTCCTCCGTCCGCCGATTCTGTCAGGACGCCTGGGACCTCATTGCCTCCTGATCCGTGCGGGACAGGCTCGGGGCATTGAGCGGTTCGCCCGCGCTAGCTCGGTCTGATGCTGGCGAGTTGGACGAGCAGCTGAACCAGCCGATACGCCTCGGCGAAGTCGGCGGCGTGGAAGGCGACCGTCCGGCCGCCACCGACGCGGCTCACACCCGGCACCAGAGTTGCGAGGTCGACCGTGTACGGGCCGTACAGGTCTACCTCGACGTCCAACGGCCCGGCCATCTTCGCCGGGGATATCAAGGCGCGCCGGGCGATGGCCTCGGCGGCGGCGTGGCCCAGCCGCTCCCGTGCCTCCTGCGGGTGTAGCGCCACCGCGGCGGCCTGCCCCAGGGTCTGCTTGACGGCGACGGTGACTGCCGAGGGCACCAGTTCACTGAATTCCGTGCAGGCGGTGTCGTCGCCGCTGAGTAGAACGACCGGCGCGTCGAGGTGTCCCGCCATGGCGACGTTGAGGCCGATCTCGCCCACCGATCGTCCGGCCACCCGCACGTCGCGGATGGCATCACTGATCGTGTGGGCCAGGACGGCGGGTCCGGCACCGGCCCGAGCGTGATAGCCGACGAACAGAACGGCGTCCGTGTGCTCGTCCAGCCCCGCGAGCATGCCCAGCGGGCGGGGTTTGCCTCGCACCAGGTGAGCGCGCCGGTCAAGGTCCTCCGGCAGGATGTTGCGGAACGTCCCGTGCGCGTCGGCGACCCACACCACCGCCTCGGGTTCGGCATCGAGAACCCCGGCGATCACCGCGTTCGCCTCGGCCGTCATCAACGCCCGGCCGCGCTCGTAGTCGTACCGATCGGGATTCGTCTCGGTGGGATGCACGATTCCCGAGATGCCTTCGAGGTCCACAGAGAGCAGCACCTTCATGGCTACAGGACCCTACGCACACCTGCCCCAATGTCGACCCCGTGCGGCGCAGCCAAGGCATCGGCCCGCCCCGCCGCGCCGATCTTGCACTTTCGGTCGTCGAGACGCGTTAAATGCTCCCTATGTCGCGACAGTAAGCGCAAGATCGCGGCTGAGTTCGGTCGATCATGGAGTTGTGGTGCCTGGTTTACGACCATTCGGGCACTTTGTTGCCCACCACAACTCCATGATCGACGGGGGCAGCGCGGGGGTGCGGACGCGTCAGGCGAGGGCTGGGGTCTGGGCGTGGATGTGGAAGCGCAGCGAACGGGCGTCGGTGAAGCACTCCCGCATCGGGCGCACCAGGTCCCGGTGTTCGGGAGTGCGTTCCCAGGTCTCGAAGTCGGCCAGGCTCGCCCACTCACTGGTGATCAACCACTGCTCCGGGTCGGTCGACGACCGGCACACCTGGTCGACCAGGTGCCCCGGCACCCCGTCGGCGACCAGATGCCGCACCTCCTCGTACGCGGCGAGGAACTGCTCGGTGCGCGGCACCGGCACCCGTACCAGAAAGACCACCCGGGCCCGTTGCTCGCTCATGACGTCTCTCCCCTCATCGGCGCGGCCCCACGCAGGACCAGCGCGCTGTTGAACCCGTCGAAGCCCCGCGCGCAGACCAGGGCGAGCCGGCTGCGCGGTCGGCGGTGCTCGCGTAGGAAGTCCAGCTCGCAGCCCTCGGCCACCTCGTCCGGCCCGGCCGACGCGGGCAGCGTGTCGTGGGCGAAGGCGAGCAGCGCGGTGGCCACGTCCAACGCCGACCCGCCCTGGTAGGCCCGGCCGGTCAGCGGTTTCTGCGTGGTCACCGGGGGCGGCCGGTCGGCGAACACGGCCCGCAGCGCCTCGGCCTCGCTGCGGTCGTAGCGGGGCACACCGAGCGCGTCGGGCAGCACCACGTCGATCCCGGCCGCCGCGACGCCCGCCCGGTCCAGGGCCAGGCGCATGGCCCGCGCGTACTGGGCCGGGTCACCGGCACTGTCGGCCGTGGTGTGGGCGGCGTCGTGGGTGGACCCCCACCCGCTCACCTCACCGTAGACCCGGGCGCCCCGGGACAGGGCGTGCCCCAGCTCCTCCACCACAAACACCGCTCCCCCCTCGGCCGGCAGGTAGCCGCTGGCCGAGGCGTCGAACGGCCGGTACGCCCGCTCCGGGTCGGCGACGTCACTGAGCAGCCCCGAGCGCAGCTGGCAGGCCAGCGCGTACGGGCTCAACGGACACTCCGTGGCCCCGGCGATCACCACCGGGGTGCCCCGGCGCACCGCGCGGGCGGCGTGCGCCAGGCTGTCCAGCCCGCCGGCCGACTCCGCGACCAGCACCCCGCTCGGGCCCTTGAACTGGTGGTGAATGGAGAGCTGACCGACGCTGGCCGCGTAGAACCAGGCGATCGACTGGTACGCCCCGACCGTCCGCGACGAGCCACCCCACAGGCGTTGCAGCTCCCGCTGACCGAACAGGTTGCCCCCGGACGAGCTGGCCAGGGTCACCGCGTAGCCGTACGGGTCGGGGGCCCGGTCGGGCAGGCCGGCATCGGCCAACGCCAGCCGGGTGGCCGCGAAGCCGAGGTGCGTCCACCGGTCGGTCTGCACCAACTGTCGACTGTCGGCGTAGGAGTCGGCGGTGAAGCCGGGCACCTCCCCGCCGAATCGGGTCGGATAGTTAGACGGGTCGAACAACGTGATCGGCCCGGTCCGGCGGGTGCCGGCGAGCACCGTGCGCCAGTGCGCGTCCGCCCCGATGCCGCTCGGTGCGACCACCCCGATGCCGGTCACCACGGCACGAGCGACCTCGGCGCTCACGCCAGCACTCCGCTTCGCTCCGCGCCGGCGCGAGACGCCACGCTGCTGTGCCTGATGGTTCGCTCGCTACGCTCGCTCACGCCGGCACCGCCCCGAGCATCCGACGGAAGACCATCGCCGACTGGAAACCGCCGAACCCGCTGCCCACCGAGAGGGCCACGTCCACCGGGACCTCCCGCGCCTCGTTGGGTACGTAGTCCAGATCGCACTCCGGGTCCCGGGTGCTCCAGTTCGCCGTTGGCGGCACCACACCGAACTCGATGGCGAGGGCGCACGCGGCCATCTCGATCGACCCGATCGCTCCGAGCGAGTGCCCGACCATCGATTTGATCGAGCTGATCGGCACCCGGTAGGCGGCCTGGCCCAGCGCCCGCTTGAACGCGGCCGTCTCGTGTCGGTCGTTCTGTCGGGTGCCCGAGCCGTGCGCGCTGATGTAGGAGACCTGCTCGGGCAGGATCCTGCCCTGTCGGAGCGCGTCGGTGACGGCGAGGCTCATCTCCAGCCCGTCCGGGCGCAGCCCGGTCATGTGGTAGCCGTTGCTGCGGCTGGCGTAGCCGGCCACCTCGCAGTAGATGTGCGCCCCCCGCCGGCGGGCGTGCCCGGCTTCCTCCAGCACCAGCACCGCCCCGCCCTCGGCCAGCACGAACCCGTGCCGGTCGGCGTCGAACGGGCGGGAGGCGTGGGCCGGGTCGTCATTGTCCGGGCTGGTCGCCTTGATCGCGTCGAACGAGGCGACCGTGACCGGCGAGATCGGCGAGTCGGACGCACCGGCCAGCATCACGTCCGCCTCACCGTCCACGATCATCTGATGGGCGTACCCGATGGCGTCGATGCCGGAGGTGCAACCGGTGGAGACCACCTGCGCCGGGCCGTGCCACCCGTGCCGGCAGGCCACGTCCGCCGCGAGGCTGCTGGGCACCAGCGCCTGATAGAGGTACGGGCCACCGCGCGCGCCGTCGACCAGCCAGCGCCGGCCGTGCTCGCTCACGGTGACGTACTCCTGCTCCAACGCCATCGTGCCGCCCACCGCCGTGCCCAGCACCACCCCGGCCCGGTCCCGCTCCGCGTCGGTGAGCACCAGCTGGGCGTCGGCAACCGCCTCGGCGGAGCAGGCCAGCGCGAACTGCACGTACCGGTCGGCCCGCCGCAGTTCGGCCTCGCTGAGCCCCGCCGCGACCGGGTCGAAGTCGCACTCCGCCGCGATCTGCGACCGGAACGCCGACGGGTCGAAGAAACTGATCCGCCGGGTGGCGGTCCTGCCCTCGGTGATGGTCTTCCAGAAGCGGTCCCGGCTGGCGCCGCCCGGGGCGACCACCCCAATCCCGGTCACCACCGTGCGGCGCCCCGTCATCGCGCCACCTCTGTTCGCGACCGCGGGGCTCGCAAACCCGGCTCACTCCTCGCGCTCACGACGTTCCCCGCTGTTCGACCAGCTCGGTGTCGACGTGCCCCAGCTCCGGGCGGGGGGCGAGCGGGCCCAGGTGAAAGACCACCTCGGCCGGTTCGACGCCGGTGTTACGCAGTCGGTGCCGCACGTTCACCGGTACGAACAGCCCCTCGCCGGCGGCCAGGAGCGTCGGCTGGTCGTCCAGATCGACGGTGATCGCGCCCCGCACCAGGTACAGGAACTCCTCGCTGTACGGGTGATAGTGCTCGGCGATCCGCTCCCCCGGTGCGAGCGCGGCCACCCCGAGGAAGCCCGAGGTGCTGCCGACGGTGCGTGGGCCGAGCAGCACCCGCAGCTCGCCGCCGCGACGGCGGTCGGCGGGTACGTCCCGGGCGGCGATCGGGCGGGTGCTCAGGTCACTCATCGCCGGCCTCCGTCGGCTCGTCGCCGGCGGCCGCGCCGCCCTGGTCGGCGCGCTGCCAGGCGATCCGCTCCACCCGGTCCTTGATCACCGCGAGTTGGATCACGCTGTTGGTGTTGATCCGCTCGGTCATCGCGGCGTTGTCGACCGGCGCGGTCGGCTTCATCGCGAAGTCCTGCGTCCAGGTCATCCGGGTCCCACCGGCCTCCTCGGCGTAACGCCAGTGGATCCGCATGTACTCGAACGGCCCGGTCTCCACCCGGTGCGCCCGGACCTGCCGGCTCACCGGGTCGGCGGTGCGCTCGCTGACCCAGCTCCAGGACACCCCGTTCTCGTCGGGGTACATGGTGAGCCGGAACCGCACCGTGTGCCCCTCGCGGTGCAGGATCTCCACCACGGCGTACTCGGTGAACAGCTCGGTCCAGTTCGCCACGTCGTTGGTGACCTCCCAGACCAGCCCCAGCGGCGCGTCGATGACCACGCTGTTCTCGGTGTGCCCGGGCGGGTCGGCGCGGCGGGCGACCAGGTCGGCCACCGCCGGGATGCTCAACTGCCCGGCCTGCTCGGGGATGCTCACCTGCCAGCGGTCGGCGACGACCGCGGAGAGCTCCAGCAGGGCGAGCGAGTCCATGCCCAACTCCTCCAGCGACGCGGCGGGCGCGCGGGCCGCGGCATCGGCGTCCAGACCGCAGTGCGCCACCAGGATGTCGGTGATCTCGGCGGTCATCGGGCGACCATGGGTGACGGTCATCGGGTCCTCCTGTGGGTTGCGTCGGGCTCTGCGGCGGTCGCGGTGCGCGGTGCGGGGGCGGGCGTCGACGGCCGCGCGGGCGCGGCGAGCAGACGGTCGACCAGGCCGGTGGTGTAGCGGCCCTTGCGGAATGCGGCGTCGTCGAGCACCCGCCGGACGAACGGGATGGTGGTCTGCACGCCGGGCCCGGCGACGTCGAACTCGTCCAGGGCACGTTCCAGCCGGTTGAGGGCCAGTTCCCGGTCAGGCGCCCAGACGATCACCTTGGCCAGCAGCGAGTCGTACCAGGGGCCGACCAGGTAACCGGCGCTGGCGTGGGTGTCCACCCGGGTGAACGGACCGCCGGGCGGGGTGAAACGGTCCAACCGGCCGGGGGTGGGCACGAAGCCCCGCTCGGGATCCTCGGTGTTTACCCGGCACTCCACCGCGACGCCGTGCAGCCGAATCTCCTCCTGCCGCCAGCGCAGCGGCACCCCGGCGGCGATGTGCAGTTGCTCGTGCACCAGGTCGATCCCGGTGACCATCTCGGTGACCGGATGCTCCACCTGGATCCGGCAGTTGATCTCCAGGAAGTGGAACTTCTCCTCGGCGTCGACCAGGAACTCCAACGTGCCGGCGCCGACGAAACCGACCTGGAGGGCACCCCGCAGGGCGGTCTCGGCGATGGTGTCGAGCACGGCGGCGGGCAGCGCCGGGGCGGGCGCCTCCTCGACCAGTTTCTGGTGCCGGCGTTGCACCGAGCAGTCCCGGGTGCCCAGGTGCACCCCGTTGCCGTGGGCGTCGCAGAGCACCTGCACCTCGACGTGCCGCGCCTCGGTGAGGTACCGCTCGACGTACACCCGGTCGTCGCCGAAGGCGGCCTGCGCGGCGGCCCGGGTGCGGGTGTACGCCCGGCGCAGCTCGCCCGGGGTGTGCACCACGGTCATCCCCCGGCCCCCGCCCCCAGCGGCGGCCTTCACGATCACCGGGTAGCCGACGGCCTCGGCCACCTCGGCCGCCGCGGCGGCGGTCGGCACCGGCGCGACGCTGCCCGGCGACAGCGGCAGGCCGGCGCGACTCATCAGTGCCCGTGCCGAGGACTTGTCGGCCAGTGCGGCCATCACGGCCGGCGGCGGTCCGATGAACGTCAGCCCGTTGTCGGCGCAGATCTCGGCGAAGTCGGCGTCCTCGGAAAGAAAGCCGTAGCCGGGGTGCACGGCCTGCGCGCCCACCTGCCGGGCCGCCTCCATGATGGCGGCGGCGTTGAGGTAGCTGCGCCGACTCGACGCGGGCCCGATCCGGACGGCCTGGTCGGCGAGGCGGACCGCCGCAGAGTCGGCGTCCGCGGCGGAGTAGACGACCGCCGTTCGCACGCCAAGCTCCTTGCAGGCGCGCAGCACCCGCAACGCGATCTCGCCCCGATTGGCGATCAACACGGTCTCGAACATGGTCAACCACCCCGCGCCGTCACGCCGGGTCCAGTTCGACGAGCGGCTGGTCGTACTCGACCGGCTGGCCGTCGTCGACGAGGATCGCGGCCACCCGCCCGGCCCGGTCGGCGGTCACCTCGTTCATCAGCTTCATCGCCTCGACGATGGCGACCGGCTGGCCCGGGCGGACCAGGTCACCCACCGCGACGAACGGCCGCGCGCCGGGTTCCGACGCCCGGTAGAAGGTGCCGACGATCGGTGCCCGCACCGCGGCGCGCCCCGGCACCGGCGGCCGGCTCACCGCCGGCGGGGCGGCCGGCGTCGGCGCTGCCTGGGCCGGTACCGCGGGTACGTCCGTGCGGGTCGCGTCGTCGGGGTGCCACTCGACCTCCAGCACCGCCGGGCCGCTGCGCAGCCGGATCCGACGGACCGGCCCGGCCAGCTCGGCGATCAGGTGCTGCGCCTGCCGGCGCAGTCCGGCCAGCGCCTCCTCACCGCCCACCCCGACGTCGTCGGACGCCTCGACGGTCGACACGGCCGCGTCCCCGGCGGTCATCGCCGGCCCGCCGGGACGCCGGCGCGGGTCGCACCGAACCGCCGGAAGCGTTGCCGGCGCAGGCGGACCAGCATGGCGGGCGGCACGTCCAGCAGCGGCAGGAGGTTGGCCAGCAGAGCGGCGCGCAACCGGTGGGCGGTCTCGGCCGGGTCGTCGTGCGCGGCGGTCGACGGCTCCGACACGACCTCGTCGACCACCCCGAGCCGGCACAGGTCCGGTGCGGTCAGTCGCAAGGCGCGGGCGGCCTGCGGCGCCGCGGACCGGTCCGGCCAGAGGATCGCCGCACACCCTTCGGGGCTGATCACCGAGTAGACGGCGTTCTCCAGCATCAGCACCCGGTCGGCAACCGCCAGTGCCAGCGCTCCGCCGCTGCCACCCTCCCCGGTGATCACCGCGAGCACGGGGGTGGGCAGCACGGTGAGGGCGAGGATGTTCTCGGCGATCGCCGCCGCCTGGCCCTGCTCCTCGGCGCTCACCCCGGGATCGGCGCCGGGCGTGTCGACGAGGGTGACCACGGGCAGCCCGAGCCGGGCGGCGAGGCGCATCAGCCGCAGCGCCTTTCGGTGCCCGGCCGGGCTGGCCATGCCGAAGTTACGGGCGACCAACTCCGCGGTGGTGTGCCCCTTCTGGTGGCCGATGACCATCACGTGCCGGCCGGCCAGCTGCGCCACCCCACCCACGATGGCCGGGCAGTCCGCGCCGAGCCGATCGCCGTGCAGCTCCACGAACCCCTCGAAGACAGAGTCGAGGTAGTCCAGTGTGGTGGGTCGTCCGGGGTGCCGCGCCATCCGGACGGTGTCCCACGCGTCGCGTACCGCCGGGGTGTCACCCGCGCCCGCGGCGGCCGCCGGGTCCGCCGTCCGCGGCAGAGCCGCCGAGTCCGCCGTCCGCGGCAGAGCCGCCGAGTCCGCCGTCCGCGGCAGAGCCGCCGAGTCCGCCGTCCGCGGCGGAGCCGCCTCGTCGTCGGCGAGGCGTTCGCGGCGCGGCGCCGGCTCCTGCCGGGGTACGGGCGGACGCGCCGGCCGGGCGGCGCAGGTCGCAGCGAGCAGCGCCGCCAGCCGGGCACGCAACGAGCGGCGCTGCACCACCATGTCGACCTGTCCGTGTCGGAGCAGGAAGTCGGCGGTCTGGAAGCCCTCCGGCAGCGCCCGGCCGGTGATCTGGCGGATCACCCGGGGGCCGGCGAAGCCCATCCGCGCGCCGCTCTCGGCGAGCACCAGGTCGGTGTTGGTGGCGAACGAGGCGGCCACCCCGCCGTAGGTCGGGTCGGTGAGGACGCTCACGGTGAGCAGCCCCGCCTCGCGCAGCGCGGCGATGGCCTGGCTGACGGTGGCCATCTGCATCAACGACAGCGCCCCCTCCTGCATCCGCGCTCCGCCGGAGGCGGTGATCAGGATGAGTGGGGTGCGATCGTCCAGCGCCCGTTCGGCCGCCCGGGTGATCAGTTCGCCCACCGCGCAGCCCAGGCTGCCGCCGAGGAAGCGGAAGTCCATCACCGCCAACGCGACCGGGTGGCCCCCGATGGTGGCCGTGGCGCAGACGACCGCCTCGGCCAGGCCGGTGCTGGCCCGCGCGCCGGTGAGCCGGTGCGGGTACGGCAGCACGTCGACGAAGTCGATCGGGTCCGCCTCCGGCAGCCGGTCGGCCAGCGGGCGCAACGAATTCGGGTCGACCAGTTGGCGCAGGCGTTCCGGCGCGCCAAGTCGGGCATGCTCCCCGCACTCCGGGCAGACATCGAGGTTACGGCGCAACCGTTTGCGGTAGAGCAGGCTGGCGCAGCCCGCGCAGCGGGACCAGAGCTGCTCCTCGCGCGGCGCGGTGGCCGTCACGGCCGCCGCCCGGTGTCCGGGGCGTCGAACCGGTAGAAGCACCGGGCCATGGCGTCGCGCGGCGAGCGCCAGGTCGGCAGGTACGGCGAGACGTACGGGCGCAGGCGGTCGCTGACCCGGATGAACTCGGGGTGGCCACGGGCAGCCTCCACCGCGCCCTCCGCCGGCTGCGACGTCTCCAGCAGGTGCACATAGAGGTCGTGCAGTCGGTACAGCGAGCGGTGCCGGACACCGACCAGGCGCGGCAGCTCCGTCGCGTCCGACTCGGCGAAGATCTCGGCGACCCGCTCCTCGGCGGTCGGATCGACCTTCGCGACGATCAGCGATCGGTCCATACTGGGCCTCCCCCCACGGCGTCCGGCCGGCGACGGGTGGCCCCCGGACGCACTGGACGACTGCCGACACGATGCGCCGACCCTCGTCACGGCGGCGTCACCGTGTCGGACCGGTCAACGATGCCTGGCGGTGACGCTGCGTTGACGCAACCTGTGTATCAGCTATGCGTCCGGTGTGCGCCACCCGATAACGTTTCAGCAGTTCGGAACCGATCTCAGGTTGACTGTCGGCAATAGAAGGTGCACGCTGGCGTTGACTGAAAGTGACCGTGATTGATAATCTTCAGCATGGTCCACCCAGCGGCCTCAGGGGGCAGGGCCGCGCCCGGCCGCGCCGCGATCGGTGGGGTCGACAGTGGCGTCACGGGCAACCGATCCGGGACACAGCAGACAGTCGGGACGAGCGTTCCGCAGGGGGTGCCGCCGTGGCCGCTGATCCGTCCGTGCCGACCGCCGGAGATCCGCCCGAGGAGGGCGTCTCGCTGCACCTGCTCGGTGGATTCCGACTGCTGCGCGAGGCTGTGCCGGTCGTGGTGCCGCGCGGGCTGCAGCGTGTGATCGCGCTGATCGGGCTGCGCCCCGGCGCGACCCGCAGCCAGCTCGCCGGGCTGCTCTGGCCCGACGCCTCGGAGGAGCGGGCGTTGTCCTCACTGCGCACCGCCCTGTGGCGGCTCCGCCAGGACCCGTGCTGCCCGATGACCGTGGCCAGCGACACCGTACGCCTCAGCCCGACGGTCCGGCTCGACGTGGACGACCTGGTCGGCACCGCGGCCCGGGTGCGCGACGGCGACGACCCCCGTACGGCGGCCGGGGCACTGGCCGCCGGGCGGCACGACCTCCTCCCCGGCTGGTACGACGACTGGGTGCTGCTCGACCGGGAGCGTCTGCGCCAACTCCGCCTGCACATGCTGGAACAGGTAGCCGGGCACCACCTGGCCGCGGGTCGGCACGGCGAGGCCCTCGAAGCCGCGCTGGAGGCGATGGCCGCCGAGCCGTTGCGGGAGACGCCACACCGGTTGGTGGTCCGCATCCACCTGGCCGAGGGCAACGCCTTCGAAGCCGTGCACGCCTTCTACGTCTACCGGGACCTGCTGCGCCGCGAACTTCGGCTGGAGCCGAGCCCGGCCATGAGCGCCCTGCTCGACGACACGCTCGCCCCGATCCGCCACGCCAGCCGCGACGCCAACACCGATCGCCCGTCACCGGCCGGTCGGCGTACGTGACGGTGATGTGACAGGCCCTGCGGCACGGTGAGCGCACAGAGCACGTGGCACCGACCCGGGGGGTCGGGCACGGCACCGGCGGAAGGGGCCCCATGAGTCGTCTACTGATCGTCAGCCGGATCATCCCGGGAGCGGAGGGGCGGGTCGCGCAGATCTTCGCCGAATCCGACGCCACCGAGCTTCCCGGCCTGACCGGCGTCACGCACCGATCCCTGTACTGCCTGCACGACCTGTGCGTACACCTGATGGAAACCTCGGACGTCGACCCGGACGCGCTCGCGGCGGCCCGCAACCACCCGCTCTTCCAGCAGGTCAACGAGCGGCTCTCCGCGCATACGTCGCCGTACCTGCCAACCTGGCGCTCGCCCCGGGACGCGATCGCGGGCTGCTTCTACCGGTGGGACGCCACCGACGCGCCCACGGCGCGCCCGGCCAGCACCGACGCGCCCACGGCGCGCCCAGCCAGCACCGACGCGCCCACGGCGCGCCCAGCCAGCACCGACGCGCCCGCACCACGCCCGGCCAGCACCGAGGCCGCCGCGCACCCGGCGGGCTGACATGTCCGCCGCGGCACCGCACGTCCTGATCATCGGCGCCGGCACGGGTGGACTGTGCCTGGCACACGGCCTACGCCGCGCCGGGATCAGCGTCGCCGTCTATGAACGGCACCGCGACCGCGCCGAGGGGCTGCTCGGCTACCGGGTGGGCATCGGCCCGACCGGTAGCCGGGCGCTGCGGGAGTGCCTGCCTCCGGAGTTGTTCGCCACCTTCCTGGCCACCTGTGCCCGGCCGCCGCACTACTTCAACGTGGTCACCCAGGGGCTCCGGCAGACCGCGTCGTTCGCGCTCCGACCGACCGCCGACCCGGTGCGCACGGAGCATTCGGTGGCCCGGATGGTGCTGCGTCAGGTGCTGCTGACCGGCCTGGAGGACGTGGTGCGCTTCGACAGCACCTTCACCCGGTACGAGCAGCGCGACGACGGCACCGTCACCGCGTACTTCGCCGACGGCACCAGCGCCACCGGCGACCTGTTGGTGGCCGCGGACGGCACCCACTCCGCCGTACGACGCCAGTATCTGCCGCACGCCGTCACCCGCGACGCCGGGACGATCAACATCGCCACCCGCATCCCGTTGACCCCGCACACCCGGGGCCTCATCCCGGAGCGGGTCCAGCAGGGCATCTCGCTGATCTTCGGTGTCGGCGGGATGATGGGTGTGCTGCACGTAATGGAGTTCAAGTGGGACGCCGAGCGGGCGATCAAGCCCGGCGTCAGCGCCACCGACGCCGCGCTCCTACGGGACTGGCCCGGCCTGGCCCACGCCACCACCACCGACAACATCAACCTGATCATCTGGAGCGCGGCCCGCCGGTTTCCGGCCGACATCATGGAGCGCCGCGGCGAGGACCTGGTGCAGGTCGCCCTGGACCTCACCCCGAACTGGCACCCCCATCTACGGGAACTGTTCACCCACGCGGACCCGGCCAGCGCGCTACCGATCAAAGTGTCCACGTCCGAGCCGGTGCCACCCTGGAAGAGCAGCACCGTCACCATGCTCGGCGACGCCATCCACACCATGACCCCGGGGCGCGGCGTGGGCGCGAACACCGCGCTGCGTGACGCCCGGCTGCTCTGCGAGCAGCTCACCCGCGCCGCCGCCGGCGACAAGACGCTGCTTCAGGCGGTCGCCGACTACGAGGCTGTGATGGCACCGTACGGCTTCGCCCGGGTTGCCGAATCGTTGAACCGCAGCGGCACCAACGGCGAGGACCGGATGTACCGGCCGGTGGTGGGCCGCCTCGCGTTGCTCGGCGCTCGCGGCTACTTCGGAGTGACCAGCCGGGTACCACGGCTGCGTCGCCGCTTCGTCGACGACTTCCACACCTACGAGGGCGACCGGGACTGAACCGGGCTTCGACCCGACCCGGGCTCGGCGATCCGCGCCGAGCCCGGGTCTCGTCGCGCCGGGGTTTCGGGGGAAATCGCGCGACGCTGTGTCACCCGGCAGGCACCGGCTGAGGTGGCTGGACCACCCGCACCGCCGTCGGCGGATCCTCTCTGTCGTCGGCAATACGCGTGTGCAAAGCTGCGGCGAGTTTTTCTCGTGACTTTTCCAACGAGCTGAGAGGGAGGTTCGCCGTGGCGTGGTCTATCGGACACTCGCTGATAGTGGTACTGGCACTGGTGCTGGGCCTGGCCGCCGGGTGGCTGCTACGCGGCCGGCGGGGGGTACCGGGCAACTCGACAGTGGATGGTGACCCCGTCGCCGGCCTGGCCGTGATCTCCACGCCGACGCCGGCTGCCACCACCGACGAGGCCCGGCCCGCGGCCGCGATCGACCCGGCATCCACCGCCGTCGCCGACGAGCCGGTACCGGTCGACACGGTCAGCGCGCCGGCCGCGCTGAGCGACCCGGACGGCCCCACCCCGGTGCCCGTGCCGGCGGACGACGCCCCGAGCCCCGTCGACCCGGCGGACATGGCACTGACCGAGGACCCGCCGCGCGCACCGGCCGCCGAGCAGTCCGACCCTGCCGAGCTGCGGTCGGAGCCCGCCGCGGGATCGGCCTCCGAGCCGGTCGTCGTCGACGAGCAGCCCGCCCCGGCGGCCGTGGTCGCACCCCGCCAGCCCGCGGACGACCTGCCGTTCACCGACGCGTCCGACGCGACGACGGCCGACGCCACGGCCGATGATGAGCCGGTCGCGACCACCTCGGCCGAGACCGCGCCCATCGACACCACGCCGGCCGACACCACGCCGGTCGATGCCACGCCGGTCGACGGCAGCCCGGCGGACGACGCGGAGACCACGGCGACGACCGCGCTCGACCCGACGTCGACGCAGGAGCCGGTGACCGCCGAGCCAGTGGACGCCGCGGCTGCCACCGCGGAGACCGAACGGCCGGCGACCGCTACGCCTCCGGTGCGGCCGAGCACCGCCGCGACCCCTCCGGTCCGTTCGGCTGCCGACCCGGCGGTCGGCGGCGTCGACGCCGACCTGACGGGACCGGCGGACGACTTCCGCCGGATCCAGGGGATCGGGCCGAAGATGGCGGCCGCGTTGCAGGACGCTGGCGTCCGCACGTACGGTCAGCTCGGCGAGTTGGACGAGCCGGCGCTGCGGGACCTGATCCGGGCCGCCGGCCTGCGCGCCGCACCCGGGCTGGCCAGTTGGCCGCAGCAGGCGCGCGTGCTCGCCGGGGCCGGCGACGAGATGGCCGTCGTGCTGCCGAACGGCAACCAGGTCTGAGGACCGCTGTCGAGCCCCCGGCGGCCGTCCATCGCGACGGCGGGCCGGGGGCTCGGCCGTAGCCGCTCGCCTTTCCGGAAAACCGGGTGTCCACCCCTCCCGGACACCCCGACCTTACGAACCTGAGTCGATCACCTCGGTTGGGGGACGACCGGGGCGAACACCGGGTGCCGCAGCCGACCGATCGTTACCGTCCGTGGAGGTGGACCGGACAGGTCCGACGAGTCGAGCGGTTTCGCAGGAGTTTCCCGTGCACCTCGCCGCGCCGGAGCCCGGGTCTCCCCGAGCCAGCCGCCCGCCGGTGCGGGACCCGGAGGCCCCGCGCCGGGTCACCCTCCTCGAACTGTTCTTCGACCTGGTGTACGTGGTCGCGCTGGCGCTCATCTCGCGGGGCATGGTCGAGCAACTGGACTGGCATCGGGCCGCCGAGGCACTGATCATGTTGGCGGCCGTCTGGTGGACCTGGGCCATCACCACGCTGGTCACCGACATGTACAACCCGGAACGCACCGAGATCAAGCTTCTGATCAGCGCCGTGATGTTCGGCGCGCTGCTGATGACCACGGCGATCCCGGAGGCGTTCAACGACCGGGGGCTCGTCTTCGCCGGCGCGTACGTGGCGATCCACCTCGGGCGTGGCTTGTTCCTGATGCCAGCGGTACGCCGCGAGCCGCAGACCCAACGTCGGGCGGTCCGCATCTTCGTCTGGTTCATGGTGTCGGCGATCCCGTGGCTCATCGGTGCGTTCGTCAGCGGGGACGCCCGGATCGCGTGCTGGGCCATCGCGCTCGTCATCGACTACATCGGCTTTCGGCTCGCGTACCCGGTCCCGGGTCTCGGGGTGGTGCCCGAGCAGCAGCGCAACGTCACGGCGGAGCATCTCTCCGAGCGCTACCAGCAGTTCTTCATCATCGCGCTCGGCGACGCCATCCTGACGATCGGCACCATGTTCAGCGTGGAGCACAACGAGGCCGAGAACATCGGCGCGTTCGCGGTGGCCTTCCTGACCACACTGCTGCTCTGGCGCATCTACGTGCACAAGTCCGGCGAGCTGCTGCCGACCGCCATCAAGGCGGCCGAGTCACCCAGCAAGTTCCTGTTCAGCGCGCCGTACACCCATCTGTTGATGATTGCCGGCGTGGTCACCACGGCGTCCGGTTTCCACCTGGTGCTGCACGAGCCGATGGGGCGGACCCCGCCGGCGTGGCTGGCAGTGATCTTCGGCGGTCCGGCGCTGTTCCTGGCCGGTCGGGCCTCCTTCGAGTACGAGGTGTTCAGTCGGGTGTCGTGGTCCCGGCCCGGCGGTGTGCTGGCGTTGCTGACCATCGCGCCCGGCGCGCTGTACCTGCCGCCGCTGTACGCCTCCCTCGGTGCACTGCTGGTGCTGGCCGGCGTCGCCTACGCGGACTTCCGGCGCAGCCGCGGCAAGCCACCGGAGACCCCCTCCCCGCCGCACTGAACCCACGCTCACACCAGCGCGCCGGCGTACCCCCGGACCCGCAGTCGGTGCCGGGCGCTGCCGGCCAGGCGCACCTGAAGGCCCAGCGGCGCGGCGGCGCGGCGGACGTCGTCCAGGTGCAGCGATCCGTGCCGGTCCACGGTGAGCACCGGTGGTTCTTCGAGGTCACCCTCCGGTGCGTGGAACGAGAGCAGGGTGACCGAGGTGGTGAGATAGCCCGGGTACGCGGCGCGGGCCGCGGCCTCGTCCCGGTGGACGAGCACCACCAGGTCGTCGAGGTGGGCGAAGTCGGCGGCGAGGGCATCCGCCTTCCAGTGCGCCGGTTCCTCCGCTGCACCGGTGAGATGCCGAGACCGGTTCGCCGAGGTGATGTAGAGGTGGTCCGAGCCGGTCTCGGCGAGCGCCCGCTCGAAGAAGGCGTTGGACGGGCAGGTCAGGCCCGGCGCGATCACCTGGGTGGTCCGCAGTCCCTGGTCGACCTGGGTGAGGTGCTCGGGGAGTCGATCCGCCGCCGGCCCGCGGAAGCCGAACGGCCCGGCCCCGTAGAGGGCGTCCATCAGCGCCCGCACCCGACCGACCGGCAACCGCGGCGAGATCCGCGTCCAGTCGAACATGCCCGGGATCCGGCCGATCGCGGTGGTGATGCTGCCGACCTGGTGGACCGGTCGGCCCTTGGCCAGGTTGACCCGGCGTACGGTGGCCGCGTCGGGGCTCGTGACGATGACGTAGAAGTTGGCGAACGCCGCCGCGACGATCGCGCCGCCCGCCAGCGCGCGGGCCGCGACCGCGACGTCCTCGGGGCGGTCGATGTACAGGGGCGGTGTCGGGGCGTCCATGAGTCCTCCTCGGCGGGGCCGTGAGGCAGTTCTACGTCCACTGACCCGTGCCACGGCGAGGTCGGTCGTCGATCCGATAGCCGACCCGCGCTACCCGGTGCGGGCGGCGGATGCCCGGGCGGTACGCAACGGCGGACCGCATCGGCCGGACGGTGGATCCAGAGGGGGCCCTAGCACGCCACCGTTAGCCGCGCGACCCGATTGGGTACAACGCCTGCACCTCAGATCCACCACATACCCCAGGAGGCAGCGATGCGCGGCACCTCGATTCTCGGAGTCATCGTCGTGATCTGGTTGGTGATCGGCGCCATCGCCGGTGGCCAACGCGGTTACTACAGCGGCGACGACACCAACTGCGCCGAGGCCGGCACCATCCTGGTCACCATCGTGGCCGGGCCGCTCAACTACATCGGCGCCAACCCGAAGGTCGACTGCAAGCTGCCCGAGCCTTCCAAGTAGGACCACAGACGCCGACCGGCCCGTGCCCCCTCGTCGGGGCACGGGCCGGCGCGGTTCGGCGGGCCGCTCAGCACCTTCTCGGTGATCCCCGGAAGCAGCCGATGGTCCGCGGGTGGAAGGCATCTCCGGCGTCGCCCACCGCACACCCCGTAGGGCGTCCTAGGAGGCTGGTTTGCGGGGTGTGGCGGCGTTTGTCGCTGCCGAGGCCGGGAACCGACCCGGCGTCAGCCGGCGGACGGACATCGGGGAGCGCGCATGCAGATCGGCTACAAGCTGGCCTCGGAGGGGTACGGCCCGCAGGAGATCATCCGGCAGGCCGTCAACGCCGAGCAGGCCGGCTTCGACTTCGTCGAGATGAGCGACCACTTCCACCCCTGGCTGGACGCCCAGGGCCACTCGTCCTTCACCTGGAGCGTGCTCGGCGCCATCGCGGCCAAGACCACCACCCTGCGCCTGGCCACCGGCGTCACCTGCCCGACCGTCCGGTACCACCCGGCGATCATCGCGCAGGCCGCGGCGACCATGGCACTGATCTCCGACGGCCGGTTCACCCTCGGAGTGGGCGCCGGCGAACGACTCAACGAGCACGTCGTCGGGCAGGGCTTTCCCAGCGTGCGGGGCCGCCACGAGCGACTACGCGAGGCGCTGGAGATCATCCGGCTGCTCTGGCAGGGCGGCTACCAGTCGTACGAGGGTCGGCACCTGCAACTGGAGGACGCGCGCGTCTTCGACCTGCCGGACACCCCACCCGTGATCGCGGTGGCGGCCAGCGGTGAGGCGTCCGCCCGGCTCGCCGCCGAGTTGGGCGACGGCCTGTTCGCCACCGATCCGGACGCGTCGATCGTCGAGCACTATCGACGGGCGAAGGGTGCGGGTCCGCGTTACGCCGAGGTGCCGCTGGCCTGGGCCACCGACGAGCACCAGGCGGTGCAGGCCGTGTTGCAGACGAGCCGGTGGATGGTCACCGGCTGGAAGGTGATGAGCGAGTTGCCGAACCCGGTCAACTTCGACGCGGCCAGCGCGTACGTCGAGGAGAAGCACATCCGGCAACTCTTCGCCGTCGGCCCCGACCCGGAGCCGCACGTGGCCAAGGTCCGGTCGTACGTCGAGGCCGGCTTCGACCACATCGTCCTGCAGAACGCCGGCCCCGACCCGGACGGCTTCCTCGACTTCTTCGCCAGCGACCTCGCCGACCGCCTCCGCGCGGTGGGCTGATGGCGCATCATCCGCTCGCCGACGGGCAGGCCAGGAGGCTGGGTTGGAGCATTCGCCGTCGCGCCATCACCCGCATGGCCGTCAGCTACACCCAGGGATACAGCCGGAGCACCCGGCCCACCGGCGATCGGTTGATCGCTCCTGCGGGTCGGGTGCGTCCCGGAACGGCGCCGGCCACCTGGCGGGCCACCTTACTGACGGGTCAGCGGAAACAGTTGGGAACCGGTGCAGTGCTGTCCAGGCAGTTGCTGGGCTCGTTGCCGCTGATATCGGTCTCGTCATCGACCTTGGCTTGGGCCTTGTCCACGAAGAGGCCGCCCGGTCGCACATTGGAGACATTGTCGGCCACCCGGCTCTTGAACAGCGAGATCTGGCCCATGGTGACGAAGATGCCGCCCGCCTTCCTGTCGGCGTCGTTGCGGCTGACTTCGCTACGGCGCACCAGCAGGTTGGACTTCTCGGAGTAGATCCCACCACCGTCGCCTTCGGACGTGTTGTGCGTGATGGTGCTCTCGTCGAGCGGAAGCAGACCCTGGAAGGTGGAGATGCCGCCGCCCTTGACCGTGGCGGTGTTGTCGCGAATCGTCATGCCCCGCAGGTAGAGCACCGCGTCCGAGTTGGCGATACCCCCGCCGACCTCGGCGGTGTTGCCGATCACCCGGACGTCCGAGACCTTGCTGCGCGCCGAGAAGCTGGCGAGGCCCCCGCCCTGCGCCGCCTTGTTGTCGGCGAACGTGCTTCGGCGGACCTCGGCCGCCCCCCGGTAGTTGCCGAGCCCACCGCCGTAGCTGGCGGCGGTGTTCTCGAAGAACTTCGACTTGTCCAGGGTGAGCACGCCACCGTTGAGCAGGCCCCCGCCCTTGCCCTCCTTGCCGATGGCCCGGTTGCCGACGAAGGTGCTGTCGCTGATCACCATGTTGCCGTCGTTGAAGATACCGCCACCGCCACCCTCGGCGGAGCGGGAGGTGCTTCCGATGATCGTCGTGCGCCGCACGGCGGCGGCGGCGCCATGGACCACGTGGATGCTGCCCCCCTCGGCTGCGGAGCGCCCGTTCTTGAGGACGACGTCACTCAGGTCCAGCTCACCACCGTCGCGGACGGTGAAGAACCGGAACTCGTCGGCGTTCGGGGCGCGCCTGATGGTGGCGCCCTCCCCGCGGATGGTGATGGGGTGGTAGATGACGGGCAGGCCCGCTTTGTCGTCCTTCGGATCGCGCGGGGGCGTTTCGGCGTCCCCGGGGTTCTCGGCGGTGTCGGCAGCCTCGCGGGCGTCCCGGATGCCGCCGTCGTAATCGTCGGGTTGCTGAAAGGCCTCGGTGAGGGTGTAGGTGCACTTGCGCGCGAGGCGAAGCTCGCCGCCACCCTCGGCGTTGGCACGGACGAGCGCCGCGATGAGTCGGTCCGAGTCGCAGGGCACCGTCACCCGGTCGGATGCCACGGCCGCCACGCCGGTCAGACCCGTCGTCGCCACCATGCCACCAGCCAGCAGACCACTGGTTAAGAACCACCGGCACCGCCGCCTGGGCCGCGCTGGGCGCCGACTCGCTCGGTACGTGAACATAGAACTCCCCTGCCCCTCGTGCATCTGAACACGGCCGCGCCGAAACAGGCGCGGGGTGGCTAACGTCCCTAGCGCCACCGAAAATGACGATACGGCGGTCAAATGCGACAAGGCAGGCGAACGTGAATAACTTTGCCATTCTGCGTGGGCACCCCATCCGCCGCCGACCGGCGCAGCAGGATCGAATGCCTACGAAACACCGACTCGAAGCCGCTCCAGTGCCAGGGGCCGGCCCCAAGGCGGCCACGTCGGGCGCCGGGCTCACCCGCCGACGTGGATGCCGGGCCGACGCAGCGGGTCCGGTTCGGTCCGGCGGATGATCTCCCGCACCACCGGTGGGGTGTCTCCCCGACCCAGGATGAGGTAGCGCGCCAGGTGCGCGATCGGGCTCCCCTCCGACCACTCGAAATGCGCGTGCGGCCGGACCCCGGTGGCGTCCCGCAGGGCCAGCAGGATCGCGGCGATCGCGTTGGGCGCGGCCGGACTGTTGGCCCGCAGCACCCGGAAGCCGCCGACCTCGATCCCGTGTACGCGCAACACCTGACTGAACTCCGACGGGTCGATTACATCGATCTCCAGGAACAGCACGTCCGCGGCACCAGGCACCGGGTTCATGCCGCGCTGCGCCCGCTCCTTGATCGTGTACTCCTTCACCGAACCCTTCTGCCGCTTGTTCGCGATCAGGTGCAGCTGCCCGTCGTGCGCCAGCGACTCGGTGATGAACCGACGGGCCGGCTCGTCGAACTCGATCCGCTCGGCGCGCAACTCGGTGGTCCGGGTGACCCGGGAGACCAACGAGACCACGATGATGCCGAGAATGAACAAGGCGGAGATCGTGATCCCGTCCGGCTGTTCGATGACGTTCTCCACCAGCGCGTACAGCAGCACCAGCGTCAGCACGGTGAAGCCGATCGCCGAGGCACGCCGGTGGCGACGGATCGCGGAGATCGTCACCGCCACCGCACCGGAGGCCATCATCGCCAGGATCCCGGTGGCGTACGCCCCGGCCTGGGCGTTGACGTCGGCCCGGAAGGCGATCGTGATGGCGACGCTGACGACGGTGTAGACGATCACCACCGGGCGCACCGCCCGCGCCCACTCCGGCGCCATCCCGTACGAGGGCAGGTAGCGCGGCACGATGTTGATCAGCCCGGCCATCGCCGAGGCACCGGCGAACCAGAGGATGAACACACTGCTCACGTCGTAGACGGTGCCGAACACCTCACCCAGGTAGGTGTGCGCCAAGAACGCCAGCGCGCGCCCGTTCGCGGCGCCGCCCGGCCGGAACTCCTCGGCAGGGATGAGCGCCGTCGTCACGAAGGTCGTCGAGATCAGGTACACCGACATGATCAACGCGGCGGTGGTGAGCAGCCGACGAGTGTTGCGGATCCGGGCGGCGAGCCGGGCCTGCTGGTCCGGACCGTCGGCCGCGACCAGGGGCATCATGCTGACGCCGGTCTCGAAACCGGACAGGCCCAGCACCAGCAACGGGAACGCCAGCACGGCGGTGAACAGCACATGGCCCGGTCCGCCGCCGGCCGTGGTCAGCGCGGCCGTCCAGTCCGACACGATGCCGGGGTCGCCGGCGATCCGGGCGATCGCGACCACCACGATCACCGCGTTGAGCACCAGGAAGACCGCGACCAGCGGGATGGCGACCACCACCGCCTCGCGGAAGCCCAACAGGAACACCCCGCCGAGGACGAGCAGCAGCACCACCGTGACCACGACCGGCACCAGGGGCCCGTGCAGGGTGTCCGGCAGGTACGGGTTCTCCAACAGGTGCACGGTGGCGTCGGCCGAGGAGAGCGTGATCGTGATGATCCAGGAGGTGGCCACGAAGCCGAGCAGCACGAGAACGAAGATCTTGCCCCGCCAGAACGGCAGCAGCCGCTCCAGCATCGCCACCGAACCCTGACCGTGCGGGCTCTCGTGGGCCACCCGCCGGTACATCGGCAGCATGCCGAACAGGGTGAGCACGACGATCAACAGCGTCGCCAGCGGCGAGAGCGCACCGGCCGCCACCGCCGCGATGCCCGGCAGGTACGACAGCGTGGAGAAGTAGTCCACGCCGGTCAGGCACATCACCTGCCACCAGGCGTGCCGACGGTTCTGCCCCTCGGTCGCCTCGGGACCGGGTGGCTGCACCTGGTGTTGGAACAGCCACCGGCGCAGCGGGCTGGTGGGCGGCGCCGACTGGCCCGCGGTGGCCACCCGTTCGGGCACCACCACGCCCTGCCGGCCGCCCCGGTGCGGGCGGGCCGGATCGCGGGCGGCCCGCAGCGCCGGGTCCGGCCCGGTCGGCGCGTGGCGGCGTCCGTTCCAGCGTCGTGGTTTCGCCCGGTGCTCGTCACCCATCGCCAGTCCCACCCTCACAGGTCCTGATCCGACGGTAGGCGGTCCCCCGGCACCCGGTCGGGCGAACCGGGCACCTGATCGGCCTGGTCAGGACAGGTCCGGGACGGCGAGCAGTCGGGCCAGCGCGGGTGGGTCGGCGACGGTCACCGTGGCCGCCGGGTGCCGCGGCCGCCCCCCGGGCACCAGTGCCGGCACCGGTACCCGGAAGCGAAGGCAGATCCCGCCGGCCGCGCTGCTGCCGAAGGTCGCACCACCATCGGCCATCGACAGGTGCGGCCCGATCGCCCGCCACCAGCGGTACGGCCCGCTCAGCTCGACGGCGGAGACGTTGTCCCGGTCGGTCCGCAACCGCCACGGCCCGTACCGGATCATCAGATCCCGTTCGGTGACGGCGACCCAGGCCGTCGCCGGGCGGACTCCCAGCAGCGCCAGCAACGGGCGGAACACCGGATCGAAGCGGAACGGAAATCGCGTGGCGAGGCCGGTCATCGGGCACCCGGCCGGGCGGTGGGCCGTGACACCGGGCCACCCGGCCGCAACGGGCCGGGCCGCGCGGGCCGGGGGCGGGCGGCGGGCCGGCGCCGAGCCAGGACGGTCATGGCGCGGGCGTACCCGATCCGAGCCCGCCGACACCTCCGGATCCGCACACCGTCGACGCGGCCGGGCCGAACGCTCCCCCACCGCCGGCCGGCACCCCCCGGGCCGGCCGACGGTGGCAGACGGTCGACACCCCCCGGGCCGACCGGCTGTCCGCCGCGCGGCCGACCGAACCTCGGGCGGGCACGCGGGGTGGGGCTGGTGGAACGCGCCCCCGCGCTCCGCCGCCCCCCACGGGGCGGAGCGCGGGGACCCCCCGTCCCGACTACTGCAGGAACGCCCCGAGGGGCGAGAGCAGCAGCCGGCCGAGCGCAGCGGCGTTGTCGTCCAACCGCGTGCGCTCACACTCACGGGCGTCCGGGTCGTGCCGGCACCGCCAGATCTTCTGCGCGTTGCGCCAGGCGACATCGCGGGTGTACTCGACCAGTTCCCCCTGGTACCAGTCGTCGATGTCACCGTTGAGCATGTCGATGAGCAGCTGCCACCGCTCCAGATAGCCGCGGCGCAGGCCGGGGATCTTGTCCGCGAAGATGTTGTTGATCTCGAGGTAGTCGTGGTGCTGGTCGCTGCCGTCGACCGGCTCGGACTCCAGGTGGTCGAACGTGGTCACCAGGGCGAACGGCAGGTCGAAGTTGATGTGCGCGTTGACCCCGGCCGCCGCCGAGGGCAGCGGGCGGGCGTCCGGTCCGCGCATCCGCTCGAAGAGGCACGACCACGCCTTCGGGGTGCCCGGGCTGGAGTCGGTCCACAGACGCATGGCGTCGAAATACCGGGCGGCGAACTCGACGTCGAGCCGGGAGAGGAAGACCGGGTCGATGAAGCGGTCGTCGTACAGCCCGTCCAGCACGCTGCTGGTGATGGTCAGGTAGAGCTTGTTGAAGTCGGCAAGCGGGCAACTCGCCTCCAACGGAGGCAGCCGAACCAGCATGTCCTGGAGTTTGGTCAGGTGATCGACCACGGCCGGCACGTCCGCAGGATGGTCGGCGAGCAGGTCGACGATGTCCCGCTGCACGGGCCCCCAGACGGGTTCGGTCATCTCTCCTCCATGGTGGTCGGCGGCATCCCCGTGCCGTCGTCGACGCGGCCCAGCCTCTCAGCCGACACCCGCCCGCCGGATCAGTAGAACGACGTATCCCGGCGCGCACACGAGCGCCGGGATACGTCGGAGTGGTCAGTCAGCCCCGTTGGTTGCGCAACTGGATGGCGCTGGCCTGCACGCGGGTCCGGACCTGGAGCTTGTCGAAGATGTGCGACACGTGCACACCGATGGTCCGCTCGCTGATGAACAGCCGTTGCCCGATCTCCTTGTTGGTCAACCCCTCCGCGACCAGCGCAAGGACTTCCCGCTCCCGTGCGGTGAGCGCGGCCAACTCGTCGTCGGACGCCTCGGCGGGTACGCCCCGAGTGCCGCCGGTGGTGGTGCCGTGATCGTCCAGCGACACCCGGGCTCGCCCGGCCAACTCGCGGATCTCCGAGGTCAACGGCACCGCGCCCAACCCCTGCGCCACCCGGTACGCCTCCCGCAACAGCTTGCCGGCGGTGGCCACCCGGCTGCGGCGAGCCAGCAGCGCCTCGGCCTGCCGCAGGCGCGAGTAGGCCGCGGGGTAGGGGTGATGGCGGCGATCCCACTCGGCGACCGACACCGCCCACAGCTCCGGGTCGCTGCCGTCGAGGCGGCTCACCTCGGCCGCGCACAGGGCCAGGAAGCCCTCCACCACCGAGCGCACCGGCCGGGCAGCCCCGGCACTCTTGCGCGCCACCCGTTCGGCCACGTCGCGCAGCCGGCGTACCGCCGTCGGGTCCACCTCGATGGTGCGGCTGGCGTGCGCCTCCGCCTCGGCGCGCAGACCGTGCCAGACCAACGCGGACAGGATCATCACGTCGTCGGAGCGGCTCTCGGTGAGGCCGCGCTGCACCGCCAGCCGCGCCACGTCGTGCCGGCCCTCCCACATGGCCAGCCCGGAGCGCAGGGTGAGCAGCGGAATGACGTGACGCGCCCCGCCACCGGCGAGCAGGGTCGCCACCGCGTCGAGGTCGCGACTGGCGGCCTCGATGTCGCCGTAGCCCACCGACAGCCGGCACCGGGCGAGCAGCAGCTCCACGGCGTCCGCACCGGACGGTCGGTGCCGCAGGGCCGCCGCCACCACCTTTTCCGCCTCGGCCCACTGGCCCACCCGGAACAACCCGTTGATGGCGATGGCCAGCAGTCGGGTGCCCCAGGTGCGACCCAGCCCCAGCTCGGCCACCCGCTCGGCGCCGCGGCGGGCCACCACCACGCCCTCTTCGAGGATGTTCAGTGGTCCGGTCAGCAGCTCCGCCAGGTGCAGGTACGCGCACGCCACGTCCTCGGGCTGGCCGGCGCGCTCGGCGGTGTCGAGGGCGTCGCGCATGACCGCCAGACCGGCGTCCGGGTCCTCCAGACAGGCGTCGCTGAAGCCCAGCGCCGAGCTGGCCAGCACGACCTCGGTGACCGAGCCCTCCACGTTCTCGGCCAGCGCCAACGCCTCTCGGGCCCGCTCGCCGGCGTCGGCGTAGCGGCCCAGGTGCAGCAGCAGCTCGGCCAGGCGGGCGGCGGCGGTCGCCCGGTCCCGTGCGGAGCAGTCCTCAGCCTTCAGCGCCCGCTGGTACTCCTCCTCGGCCAGTGCGGAGCGACCGGCGGCGGCCAGGTAACGGGCGCGGCGGATGTGCAGCGCGCAGCTCGGCTCACCACCACGCAGCGCGGCGATCTCCTCCAGCAGGGCCAGCGCCCGGGCGTGCTCCCCACAGTGGTGCGCCGCCTCGGCGGCGTTCTCGAGCAACTCGACCCGGTCCACCGTCAGCGGGCCCGGGTCGGCGGCCAACTGCAGCGCCGCCGACCAGTGCCGGTGCGCCTCGGCGTAGCCGTGCAGCCGTTCGGCCTCCTGGGCGGCGGCCACCGCCGCCGGCAGGGCACGCGCCGGCTCGCCGGCCAGCCGCCAGTGGTGGGCCAGCCGGGCCTGGTGCAGCTCACCCGGCACCGCGGTCAACGCCTCGGCGTAGCGGCGGTGCAGCCCGGAGCGTTCAGCCGGCAGCAGCTCGTGCGCCAGCACCTCGGCGACGAGGCGGTGCCGCAGCCGGTAGCCGTCGTCGGCGCCGACCAGCAGCCGGTGCGCCACCGCGGCCCGGGCCGCAGCGATCAGCTCGTCCTCCGGCATGCGCAACACCTGGGCCAGCAGCCAGTGCTGCACCGGCTCGACGCCGGCGGCAACCGCGTGCACCACGGCGTGCGCGTGCTGGGGCAGCGCGTCGACCCGGTCGAGGAAGATCTCCCGCAGCGTCTCGGACAGCCCGTCGCGGCCGTCGCGCACGTCCCGGGCCAGCTCCTCGATGACGAACGGGTTGCCACCGCTGCGCTGCCACACCTGCTCGGCCGCGTCGGCGGTCAGCGTCCGGCCGACCACCGCGGCGGCGAGCTTCTCGGTGGCGGCCCGATCCAGTGGCGCCAGGTCGAGCACCCGCACGGTGCGTAGCCGACGCAGCTCGGTGAGCACCCGGCGCAGCGGGTGTGCGCCCTGCAACGACTCGGCACGTACCGCGGCCAGCACCGACAGTTGCAGGTCACCCAGGCCGGCGAGCAGGTAGAGCAACAGCTGCCGGGTGCTGCGGTCGACCCACTGGAGGTCGTCGAGGATCAGCACCAACGGGCGGCCCTCGGCGATCAGGTGCAGGCCACGCGAGACCCGCTCCAGCAGCGCGCCCGCGCCGTCCGGGCCGGCGGTCTCGTCGGCGAACATCTGCAACAGCCCCCGCACCGCCGAGGAGGTGCGGGCGTGCGTGGTCGACACCTCGGTGTCGAACCGGCGCAGCGCCTGCAACAGCGGGTGCAGCGGAGAAGCGTCGCCGATGTCGAGGCAGCTGCCGGTGAGCACCACGGCACCCTGCTCCCGCAGGCGGTCGCCGATCTCGCCCAACAGCCGGGTCTTTCCCACACCGCTCTCACCGGTCAGGAAGACCGCTGCGGTCTGCCCGTGCGCGGCGTCACCGAGCAACGCGGACCGAACCGTCTGCACCAGCTCGGCCCGGCCCACGAGCGGTGCGGTGTCCACATCGCTGGCCATGCCCCGCAGCCTAATCACAGGGCCCCACACCGTTCTACGGCCGCCTGCCGCTTGTGGTACTCCTCGCGTCGACTTTGCGACTAAAGGTTGCAGGTGGCCGACATACGTCGTTCTGCAGATCCCCCGTCGGCCCAGGAATGCCAATCTCCGGAGGTGATCAGGCAACAGCGGGAAGAAAGGCCGGTGCGACACCCATGACAACCAGCATCGTCGACGCGCAGCGGACCGTTACCCCGCTCTGGCCGGTACCGCAGGAGCGGCGTGTCGTCACCGTCCTCTTCGCAGACATCGTCGGATCCACGGCCCTGGTGGACCAGCTCGACCCCGAAGAGGTCCGGGCGTTGCAGCGGGCCTACTTCGACACCGTCGCCGGTGTGCTGCACCGCTGGCAGGGGGTGGTGGAGAAGTACATCGGCGACGCCGTGATGGCGCTCTTCGGCGCCCGGCACTCCGACGGCTTCGACGCGTACCGCGCGGTGCGCGCCGGGCTGGAGATCCAGGCCGCACTGGACCGCCGGCCGATGGTCGCCGACATCAGGCTGCGCGTGCGGGTCGGTGTCGCCACCGGCGAGGTCGTGGTCGACCTGGCCGACGCCGTCACCGGCGGGCACGGCGTGGCCAGCGGCGCGGTGATCACCACCGCGGCCCGCCTGCAGGAGTACGCCACACCCGGCGCCGTCGCACTCTGCGCGGCCACCGCCCGCGCCACCGCCGGCCTGATCACCCAACGTCAGCTGACGCCGGTGCCGGTCGCCGGCCGGGTGCCGCCGGTGCCGGTCTGGCACGCCGTCGGCCCGGTACGCCCGGGCGCCGACCGGCACGACGGCCCGTTGATCGGTCGACGCCGCGAGCTGGCCACCATCCGTGACCAGCTGAGCTGGGCCATCCGGGAGCGGCAACCGCGCTGGATCTCCCTGGTCGGCCCCACCGGCAGTGGCCGCAGTCGATTGCTGCACGAGTTGACCGGTGGACTGACCGCGGTGGACGGCATGCCGGTGCGCTGGTGTGTGGCGGCCTGCCAGCCGTACCCCGATCAGGTGTTGGCGCCGGTCGCGGAGCTGCTCCGCGGCCTCACCGGGATCCGGCACAGCGACGGCCCGACGGCGGCCCACGACCGACTCGTCGCCGCCCTGACGCCACTGTTCCCGCCGACCCGGGTGGCCACCGCGGTCCCGGCGCTGCAGCGGATGTTGACCGACCCCGACGACTCGGCGGCGGCCGTCGCCGGCGCGGCGATCTGCCGCGAGGTCCTGCTGCGGCTCGCCGCCGACCGGCCGCTGATCGTGGCCGTCGACGACCTGGACCGGGCCGCGCCCGCGGTGAGCCGCTTCCTGCACGCGCTGTTCGGCGCGGCGACAGAGCGTGGGCTGCCGCTGGCCGTGCTCACCGTGCACCAGCCGCAGTGGGCCGATACCCGGCCCGGTCCGGCCCGCCAGATGACCATCGGACCACTGGCCACGGTGCAGTCCGGTCGGCTGCTGCGACACCTGCTCACCCGGGCCGGGCAGCCGGTGGCCCTGGTCGACCGGTTGCTGCCGCTGGTGGGAGGCCGCCCCGGGCACGCGGCGGCGTACGTCACGTCGCTGGTGGACGGTGCCGATCCGGCGGCGCTCCCGCTGCCCGAGGCGGTACGCCGGGCCGTCGGCGCGGAGCTGGACCACCTCGACGGTGAACGGCGGGCGGTGCTGATGGCCGCCGGCACCCTCGGCGGCCTGATCTCCGGGGCGGCCGTGGACCGGGCACTCGGCTGGTCGCCCGGCCGGTCCGCACCCGCACTCCGCAAGCTGGTCACCGCCGGGCTGCTGCTCCCCCACCACGTCGACGGGTACGCGTTCGCCGCTCCGGCACTGCGCCAGGTCGCCGCCGAGCGGTTGCCCCGCGCCCTGCGGGCCGTCTTCCAACGCCGGGCCGCCGGCGTGCCGCACCTCGACACCGTGCACCGGGACGCACCCCCGCCCGCTGGTGCGGTCAACGGCTCAGCGGCGAGGAGTGCGGAGATCGTGCGCCTTGACACCGTCGGCGCTCGGACCGGCCGCCTCGACGCCGTCTTCGCGGCGCTGGCCTCGGCAGGGCCGGGCGGCGCCACCGGCCCGACCGCGCTGAGGCGAGGCAGCCCCACCCCGACGATGGCCACCCGTCCCGCCGCGTCGGGTCCCAGCGCCAACCGTACGGCGGGTCCACGCCGGCTCCGAGCCGTCGCCTCGGCGGGCGACGTACCGCCGACGCCGGCCACAGCGGCGTCCCGACCTGCGCGCAGTGCGGGCGGTCACCCATCCCGGGACATCGGACGGCCCGCAGCGTCGATCGGCCCCAAGCCGGCGAGTTCGGCTGGGCACTGGACACCCGCCGACGCCGGCACTGCGACGGGCGTGGTGCGGGCGGTACCCCGCCCACCGTTGATCCGCCCACTGGACGACCTGCCTGCCTCCGCCTGACTCTGGGCATCGGGCCGGTTCGGGGCAGGTCAGGACGGTCGCCCGCCGAACTGCCAGTCGTGCACCTCGATGTCGGCGTACCGGTCGACCGTCAGGATGGCGCGCGCCGCGTCCGGGTTCGGCGCCCGAAGCAGCGCGGCGGTGCCGAGCCAGGTGACGCCGTCGTCGGCCAGCAGAGGCCCGTACGCGATCAGCTCGTCCGGGTCGGGCGGCACGGCCAGGTCGGCGGCCTGCCCGGCACCGAGGCCGAGCACCAGATAACGGTTGCCGCCGGTCCGGCCGCCCGGGAAGTCCCACATGGTGCGGCCCAGCGTGTTGCGCCACCGGCGCAGCAGCACGTCCCGGTACACGCCGGCCTGGTAGTTCGGTTCCGCGAACGCGAACGCCCGCGCGGCGGCCGGGTCGGGCACGTCGACGATGTGCACGCTGCCGGTGGGCGTGTCGCCGACGAAGGTCGGGCCACGGGCGATCATTCCCGCCGCGTACCGGTCCATGTAGGACCAGTGCTCGGGCAACAACTCGTCGCGCAACGCCGCCGAGCCGGGCCGGTCACTGTGGTAACAGAGAAACTCCACGCCGCATTCTCGCCGGGTGCTCCGCATCGAAGGCGGGCCGGGTGCCGCCCGGGCCGCTACGGTACGGACGCCGAGGCCGGCCTAACGCGATCGCTCGTACTCGTCAAAGGCCGTGATCGTCATCGCCACGCCCCGTCGAGGATCTTGGTGATGGCGCCACGATATCGAACGCCGTGCGTCCGGCGGCGCCCCGCGCGGTGGCGGGCCGCCGCCCGCACCTGCGGTGAGCTGGCCGCCCGATGTCCAGCGGAAGCGGGTGAGCCGCCACCGGGCGACTAGGATTGGTGGCGTCATGCTGCTACGGGTGCTCGGGCCGCTTGAGGTCGAGGTCGACACAGGCGGACCGGTCGACCTCGGCGGCCCCCGCCAACGCGCCGTGCTCGCGCTCCTGCTCGCGGCCCGCGGCGAGGTCGTCTCCGTCGGTCGGATGATCGAGGATCTGTGGCGGGGTGACCCGCCACCTCGGGCGATCGCCTCCCTCCAGGCGTACGTCTCGCACCTGCGCCGCCTGGTGGAGCCGGCCCGCGAGCCCCGTACGCCGGCCCGGGTGCTGGTCACCGCACCACCGGGCTACGCGCTGCGGGTGCCCCACGATGCCGTCGACGCCGGCCGGTTCGAGACGCTGCTCGCCGAGGCGCGCGCGGTCGCCGCCGCCGACCCGGCTCGGGCACGTCAGCTGCTCGGCAGCGGGCTCGATCTGTGGCGCGGTCGGGCGTACGCCGAGTTCGCCGGGGAGCCGTGGGCCCAGCCGGAGGTGCTGCGGCTGGAGGAGCTGCGGCTCGCCGCCCGGGAGCTGTTGCTCGACGTGATGGTGCGCGGTGACGACGCGGCCGAGGCGGTGCCGGAGGCGGAGCTGCTGACCCGGCAGGCGCCGCTGCGGGAGGAGAGTTGGCGGCTGCTGGCGCTGGCGTTGTGGCGTACCGGTCGGCAGGGCGACGCGCTCGCGGCGCTGCGCCGAGCGCGGGCGACCCTGGCGGATGAACTCGGCCTGGACCCGGGCCCGGCGCTGGTCGCGGTGGAGTCCGCGATCCTGGGCCAGCGGCTGGACCTGCTGCCACCCGTGACAGCGCCAGCGGTACGCGCCGAGCGACAGGCGTCGGAGGACGTCTTCGTCGGACGGGAGGTCGAGCTGGCGGCTCTCCGGCAGGCAGCGACCGAGGCGGTGGCGAGCGGGCCGCGCGTCGCGCTGCTCAGCGGTGAGGCTGGGGCCGGCAAGACGAGCCTGCTCACCCGTTTCCGGGAGGAGCTCACCGCACGCGGCTGGCTGGTCACCGTCGGTCGCTGCCCCGAGGTCGAGGGCGCTCCGCCGGCCTGGGCCTGGGTCGAGGCGCTGCGGCGACTCGCCGAGCAGGCGCCGCCGGGCCACCTCGCGGCGGCGCTCGCCCCGCTGCTCGGTGGGAGCGACGGTGCGCCCGGTGGCGACGTCACCGCCGGCCGGTTCCGGCTGCACCGCGCAGTCGGCGCCTGGTTGAACGCCGCCGCGGCCGAGAGACCGGTCGCCGTCATCCTCGACGACCTGCACGCCGCCGACGCCGAGACGCAGCTGCTGTTGCAGAGCGTCACCGAGATGACCGCCGGCGCCATCCTGTTCGTGGTGGCTTTGCGGCCCGCCGACAACGCCGAGCGGCTCGCCGACACGATGGCCGTCCTGGCCCGCCGATCACCGCACCGGATCGCGCTCGGCGGTCTGACCACGCCCGAGGTCGAACGGCTGCTCGGCGCGCTGGCCCGGACCGCCGTCGACCCGGACACGGTCGCCGCGCTGGCCGAACGGACCGGAGGCAACCCGTTCTACGTCCGGGAGTCGGCCCGGTTGCTCGCCGCCGAGGGCACGCTCGTCGCCACCTCCGACGTGCCGGAGGGCGTACGTGATGTGCTGCGCCGACGGCTCTCCCGCCTGCCGTCGGCGACCGTCTCGGTGCTACGCCTGGCCGCCGCCGTCGGGCGGGAGGCTGAGGTGCGAACGCTCGTCGACGCCGCCGGCACCGACGAGGGCACCGTCCTCCAGGCGCTGGAAGCCGGGCTGGCCGCCGGACTGCTCACCGAACCGGCGCCGGGGCGGGTGCGGTTCGTGCACGGCCTGGTCTGCGACACCATCTACACCGACGTGCCGCAGCTGCGCCGCACCCGCCTGCACGCGCGGATCGCCGCCGCCACCCGCCGGCTGACGCCCGACGACTACCCGGCCCTGGCCCACCAGTACGCCCGTGCGGCGTCACCCGACACCGCGCCGCTCGCCGTCGACTACGCCATCCGGGCCGCCGAGCTGGCCGAGCGGCGGTACGCGTACGACGCCGCGATCGAGCTGCTCAGCAACGCCGTCGACGCCGCCGAGACGGCCACCGGGGACCGCGACGCGCTGCGGATCGACCTGCTCGGCCGGTTGTTGCGTGCCCAGGCCCGGGCCGGGGCGGTGGCCGCCGCCCGGCAGACCCGCGCCCGGGCGGTCGACATCGCCGCCGCGGCCGGCCGGGACGACCTGCTGGTCGCGGCGTTCACCGCGTGGACCGTCCCCACCCCGTGGCTGACCCACGAGTACGGCGTGGTGGACCATCGCGTGGTCGAGTTGCTCACCCGGCTGCTGCGCGCCGACGACCTGGACCCGGTCGCCCGCTGCCGGCTACTGGAGGCGCTGGCCACGGAGTTGGACGGCGAATCCGATCCCCGGGGTGTCGCGGCCGGACGGGAGGCGCTGGCCCTCTCGCGACGGCTGGACGATCCCGAGCTGCGCGCTCTCGGGCTGGCCGCGCGGGTGCGCACGATGAGCTACGAGCGGGAGGCGCCGCAGCGGCGGGAGTTGGCCCTGAAGCTGCGCGACCTCGCCGACGAGCACGGGCTGGTGACCTACCGCTCGGTCGCCGAGCAGGTGCTCGGCCACAGCGCCGCCGCGCTCAACGAGCCGGACGAGCTGCGCCTCAGCGTCGCCCGGCACGGATGGTTGGCCGAGACGTACCAGCTGCACGAGGCGCAGACGATCCACCTGTGCTCGCTGGGCACCCTCGCGCACGTCGCCGGTGACTTCGTTGCCGCGCGGCGGCACTACGACGAGGCCGCCGTGCAGATGCGACGACAGGGTTCGTTGCACGCCGACGCCTTCCACTTCTTCTCGCTGGGGACCCTGCTGATCAGCCAGGGACGGTTCGGTGAGCACCTGGAGGCGACCCGGCGGATCCGGGGGTCGTTGGGCCCGATCGTGGACGACCTGCTGGCGCTGGCGCTGATCAAGAGCGGACGCGTGGACGAGGCGCGGGCCATGCCGATCGGGCGGCACACGTACCGCCCGGACTACTTCGAGTCGGCGCTGCTCAGCGTACGCGGGATGGTCGTCGTGGCGCTGGGGCGACGGGACCTGGCCCAGCCCGTGATCGACGCGCTGCTCCCGGTCCGCGACCAACTGGCCGGTTTCTCCACCACCGCGGCCGTGGTGCGACCGGTGGCGCTGACGCTCGGGGAGCTGTTCCGGCTCCTGGGCCGCACCGAGGAGGCGACCCGGCACTTCACCCTCGCCGCGCGGGTGGCCCGCCGGTGGGAGTCGCCGCACTGGCTGGCCGAGGCGACGGCGGCCCTGGCCGACTGACCGTCGCCGCTGGTGGATTCCAAGCCGGTTCCAAGTGACACCGAGCATGATCAACATATCTGTGCCAGTTGATCCCTCGGAAAGGTCACCGTGAACCAGAACCACCGCGAAGCCATGGCCGACGTGCGCGACATGTACATGGCGCACTCGGCGCTCCGTCGCGAGTTCAGCCTGCTGCCGCAGCTCGTCCGCGACGTCACACCGGGCGACGCCACGCGCGCGGAGGTCGTCGGCGCCCACGCCGAGATGCTCTGCCACATCCTGCACATGCACCACGAGGGCGAGGACCTGCTGCTGTGGCCGCTGCTGCTGGAGCGCGGAGGCGCGGAGGCCACGGCCATCGTCCCCACCATGGAGGCGCAGCACCACGCCATCGAGGAGGCCCACGCGGCGGTGGTCGCGCTGCTTCCCCAGTGGCGCCGCACCGGGCGCGGCGGTGACCAGCTCGCGGACGCCCTGGAGCAGCTGCGCACCGCCCTGATCGAGCACATGGCCCTGGAGGAGCGCGAGATCCTGCCGCTGGCGCAACGACACGTGACCGCCCGGGAGTGGATGCGGCTCGGCGAGCACGGAATGAGCAAGTCCCCGAAGAAGCTGCTGCCGCTGGCCTTCGGCCTGGCCATGTACGAGGGCGACCCGGCGGTGGTCAAGGCGGTGCTGGCGCACGCACCGCTGCCGGCCCGGCTGCTCATGCCGATCATCGCGCCCCGGCTGTTCGCCAGCCACGCCAAGCGGGTGCACGGCACCGCCACGCCCCCGCGCATCGGCGCCAGCGCCAACTAGGGCGGAAGGGGCTCACGGCGGTGCCACCCCGGGCGCTCAGCGGGCGGCCAGGAAGGCCAGCACCCGCGGCCACGCCGCCTCGCTGGCGTCCGGGGAGTACTCGGCCACCTCCGGATCGGTGAACAGGTGCCCCACCCCGGGGTAGCGGAAGACCGCCAGGTCCGCGCCGGCGTCGGTCATCGCCTGTTGCCACTCGTCGACCTCGTCCGGCGCGTCGTACGGGTCGGGGTCGGCGAGGTGCAGCTGCACCGGCAACCCGGATCGGACCGCGTCCGGTGCGCCACCGGTGCCGTGCAGCAGGAGCAGACCGGCGGCGGCGGGGCGCTCGGCCAGCAGCGCCCCGGCCACTCCGGCACCCATCGAGAAGCCGGCGAGCACCGTCTCCGGTGGCAGGTCACGCAGCGCGGCCCGGGCCCGGTCGAGCACCACGTCGTGGCCGATCTTGTCGAGCAGCGCGAAGCCCTCCTCGACCGTGTCGGCGGCCGGAACGCCGTACAGGTCGGGTGCGCTGACCTGGTGCCCGGCGGCGCGCAACCGGTCGGCGGCGGCGCGCACGGCGGGCCGCAGTCCGTACACGGAGTGGAACAGCACGACGTGTCGCATCCGGTCATCCTGCCGCAACCGACGGTCCGTCCGGTGTGGCCACGCCCGGCTGACGTCAGACCAGTGCCGCCAGTCGCGCCACGAGGTCGGTCGGCGGCGGCATCGCGGCCATCTCGCGGCTGACCTGCACGGCGGCGGTGCGCAGGCCGCCGTCGGTGAGCAGTTGGGTCAGTGCCGACGCGGTGATGTCCGAGGGGCGCAGCGCCAGGCCGGCACCGCGGCGGGCCACCAGCTCGGCGTTGTGCCGCCGGTCCCCCGGCCCCGTCGTGGCCAGCTGGGGTAGGCCGGCGGCGAGGGCGCCGAAGGCGCTACCCGCCCCGCCGTGGTGCACCAGCGCCGCGCTCGCCGGCAACGCCTCGTCGAGCGGAATCCAGTCGACCACCCGCACGTTGCCGGGCAACGAACGGGCCGACCGCTCGTCCGGGCGGACCAGCACGATCTCGGCGTCCACCTGGGCGGCGGCGGCCACCACGGCGGGCATCGGCCCCCGGTCGCCGGGGCCGGTCAGGGTGCTGCGGGTGACCAGGATCCGGGGTCGCTCCCCCGGCTCGCGCAGCCAGGCCGGCAGCTCACCGCCGCCCACGTAGGAGGTGTAGCGCATCGGCCAGCCATCCTGAGCCGCCACGCTGGGCGGGGCCACGGCGAGGGCGGCGGCCGGTGCCGGCAGCTCGGTGAGGCCGTGCCGGCGCAGCGCGGCGCCGAGTCGGGCGACGACGGCGCGGACCAGCTCCCGGCCGTCGAAGAGGGCGTTCTCCTGGCGTACGGCCGGCACGCCGAGCCACGCGGCGGCCACCGCGCCGGCCACCGCGAACGGCTCGTACAGCACCAGATCCGGCCGGCACCCGGTGGCCAGCGCGACCACCGGGTCGGTGAGCCGATCGTTGAGCGCGCCGAACAGCAGGCCGGCGCCCCGGGTGCCGGCGGTACCGGCCAACTCGGCGCGGGCGATCAGCGGGTGGCGGGGAAAAACCCGCAGCGCGATCCGTCCGAAGTCGAAGCCGGGCGCGATGTCGTGCACCGGCAGACCGGCATCGGCGGCGGCCAGCCCTCCGCCGCCCGTGGCCACCAGCACGTCGTGGCCGGCGTCGCGCAACGCCACCGCGAGCGGCACCAGCGGGAAGACGTGCCCGACGAGGGGGGCGGAGACCACCAGCACACGCATGGGCGGGATCCTATGTCGACGACGCCATCGAGGCGGGCCGCTGGTCGACGATCCGGCGCATCTTGCCCATCGACCGTTCCACCGTGTCCGGCGCGAGGACGTCGACGGCGACGCTCACGCCGATGGTGTTCTTCACCAACTGCACCAGCGTGGCACCGGCCCGCTCGGCCGCGTCGACGGTGACGTCGGCCCGGCGTTCCACCCGCACCGTCAGGGTGTCCAACCGGCCCTTTCGATCGAGGACGCACTGGAAGTGCGGCGACAACTGCGGGGTCCGCAGGATCAGCTCCTCGATCTGGGTGGGGAAGATGTTCACCCCACGCAGGATCATCATGTCGTCGGTCCGACCGGTGATCTTCTCGATCCGGCGCATCGGCCGGGCGGTGCCGGGCAGCAGCCGGGTCAGGTCGCGGGTGCGGTAGCGCACGACCGGCATCGCCTCCTTGGTCAGGGAGGTCAGCACCAGCTCGCCCCGCTCGCCGTCGGGCAGCACCGCCCCGGTGACCGGGTCGATGATCTCCGGATAGAAGTGGTCCTCCCAGAGGTGCAGCCCGTCCTTGGTCTCGACGCACTCGGTCGCCACGCCGGGACCCATCACCTCGGAGAGCCCGTAGATGTCGACGGCGTGGATGTCCAGCTGCTGCTCGATCTCCCGGCGCATGTCCTCGGTCCACGGCTCCGCACCGAAGATGCCCACCTGCAACGAGGTGGCGCGAGGGTCGATGCCCTGGCGGCGCATCTCGTCGACGATGGCCAGCAGGTAGCTGGGCGTCACCATGATGACCTCAGGCTCGAAGTCGCGGATCAGCATCACCTGCCGCTCGGTCATGCCCCCGGAGACCGGGATGACCGTGCACCCGAGCTCCTCGGCCCCGTAGTGCGCGCCCAGGCCGCCGGTGAAGAGCCCATAGCCGTACGCGACGTGCACCCGGTCGCCGGGACGGCCACCGGAGGCGCGGATCGAGCGGGCCATCAGGCGTGCCCAGGTGCGCAGGTCGTCACGGGTGTAGCCGACCACCGTCGGGCGGCCGGTGGTGCCGGACGAGGCGTGCAGACGCGCCACCCGCTCCCGGGGTACGGCGAACATCCCGAACGGGTAGTTCTCCCGCAGCTCGGCCTTGCCGGTGAACGGGAAGCGGGCCAGGTCGTCGAGATCCCGGCAGTCGTCGGGGTGCACCCCGGCCGCGTCGAACGCCCGGCGGTAGTGCGGCACGTTGTCGTACGCGTGCCGCAGCGACCAGCGCAGTCGGTCGCGTTGCAGGGCGCGCAGCTCGTCGATGCCGGCCCGCTCGATGGGCTCCAGCTCCTCCCGACGAGGGGTGCGGTCCTGCATCGGCTGCCTCCTTGGCGCGGCGGTCCCGGTAGGGCTGCCGGTACGGTACGCCCGCGCCGGTAGGCGGTCAGCGGCCGGCCGGCAGCCGGTGCAGGGCGTCGACCAGCGGGGCCAGCTCGGGGGTGGCCTCCGCCGCCGCGAGCGCGTCGGTGAGCACCCGGTCGTGGGTGGGGCGGGCTTGGGCGAGCAGCGCGTCGCCGGCCGAGGTCAGCTCGGTGTAGATGCCGCGCCGGTCGTCGGCGCAGAGGATGCGGGTGAGCAGCCCGCGCTGCTCGAGTCGGGTGACCAGGCGGGTAGTGGCGCTGCCGGACAGCGCCGCGGCGCGGGCGAGCTGGCTCATCCGCATGTGCCAGCCATCCTGCCGGGAGAGCGCGTCGAGCACCGTGTACTCGACGACGGACAGGTCGTGGCCGGTCTGCAACGCCCGTTCCAGGGACGTCTCGATCAGCCCGTGCAGGGCGGCGAGGGTGCGCCAGCCCTGCGCGCGGATCTCGACGGCGTCGTCGGCGATGCCCATGCCGGCCTCCGGGGTGTGATCTGGATGGCCCCACGCTATCACGCTTGCGCCGATATAAAGCGTGTGCAAGTATTTCGTTGCTGACGCCTGTAGTTGCATGCGCCGCATATCTGACCCCTCCCGGATGGGAAGACCATGTCCGTACGCCAAAAGTCCCTGCCGCCCGGCCTGATCGCGCTGGCCATCGGCGCCTTCGGCATCGGGCTCACCGAATTCGTGATCATGGGGCTGCTGCCCGAGGTGGCCGCCGACTTCGCGGTCACCGAGCCGGTCGCCGGCTGGTTGATCTCCGGCTACGCGCTCAGCGTGGCCGTCGGCGGGGTCGTCCTCACCGCGGCGGTCACCCGACTGCCGCGCAAACCGGTGCTGCTCGGCCTGATGGTTCTCTTCATCATCGGCAACCTGCTCTCCGCCGTCGCCGGCGACTACGCCGTGATGATGGCCGGCCGGATCGTCGCGGCGCTGTGCCACGGCGCGTTCTTCGGCATCGGCGCCGTGGTGGCCGCCGGCCTGGTCGCGCCGGCTCGCCGGGCGGGCGCCATCGCCATGATGTTCGCCGGCCTGACCATCGCGAACGTGCTCGGTGTGCCCTTCGGCACCTTCCTCGGGCAGCACTTCGGCTGGCGGTCGACGTTCTGGGCGATCACCGCCATCGGGGTGGTGGCTCTGATCGGGCTGGCCCTGCTCATCCCGGGTCGCGCCACCGCCACCGCCGACCGCCCGGCCGGCGGGCTGCGCGGCGAGCTGGGGGCCTTCACCCACGCGCAGGTCTGGCTCTCCCTGGTGATCACCGTCTTGGGCTTCGGCGGGATGTTCGGCGCGTTCACCTACATCGCCTACACGCTCACCGAGGTCAGCGGCTTCGCCAGCAGCACCGTGCCGTGGCTGCTCGTCCTCTTCGGCGTGGGGCTCTTCGCCGGCAACCTGCTCGGCGGCCGGGCGGCGGACCGGTCCCTGTCGCGCACCCTGGTCACCGTGCTGGCGGTGCTCACCGTGGTGCTCGTCGGCTTCGCGCTGACCGCCACGAACCCGGTGCTGACCATCGTCGCGCTGGTGTTGATGGGTGGGTTCGGCTTCGCCACCGTGCCGCCACTGCAAATGCGGATCATGCGGTACGCCCACGAGGCGCCGACCCTGGCGTCCGGGGCGAACATCGCGGCGTTCAACCTCGGCAACGCGCTGGGCGCCTGGATCGGCGGTGTGACCATCGCCGCCGGTTTCGGCTACACCTCGCCGATCTGGGCCGGCGCCGCGCTCACCCTGGCCGGCCTGGGCGTCCTGCTCGCCGCATTGCGACTGGCCCGCCGCGACGAGCCGGCGGCGGCCGATAACGCCCTGGTGGACACGACGGTCTGACCCACCGGAGGGACAACGCCGGGCCGGGCGGACACCCGGCCCGGCGTCGCTCTGATCATCGCCCTGCCATCATCTCGCAGTTGCAAAAGATGTGCAACAAGGTCTGGACAACGCGCTCGTGCCGTAACTAGCCTGATCGCTATGAGTCCTTACATTGTGGATCCCTGGGCCTGGCAGGAGAGCTGGGACCGCCAGCAGGAGGCGTACCTACCGGACCGGGAGCACCGGTTCACGGCGATGCTCGACACCGTCGACGCGGTCCTCGACGGTCGCCCGCCACGTGTGCTCGACCTGGCCGGCGGCACCGGCACCATCTCGCTGCGCACGCTGGCGCGCTTCCCCGCCGCCCAGGCGACCCTGGTCGACCTCGATCCGGCGCTGCTCGCCATCGCTGGCGCCTCGCTGGCGGACCGGGCCACCATCGTCTCGGCCGACCTCGGCAGCCCCGAGTGGCGCGCCACGCTCCCCCACCGCGACTACGACGCCGTGCTCACCGCCACCGCACTGCACTGGCTGCCGGCCGACCGCCTCAGCCAGCTCTACGCCGAGCTGCGCGACGTGCTGCGCCCCGGCGGCGTCTTCGTCAACGCCGACCACATGCCGGACGACGCCCTGCCGGGGCTGACCAAGCGGCTGATGGACCGGGCCCGGGACCGGCGCAACGCCCGGTACGCTGCCGGCTCGATGCTGTCCTGGTCGGACTGGTGGGAGCGGGCCGGCGCCGATCCCGCGCTCGCGCCGCTGGTCGCCGAGCGGCGGACCATCTACCCGACCGGCCACAGCCCCGAGTGGAACCCGCCGGTCTCCTGGCACCTGGCCGCCCTCACCGCGGCCGGCTTCAGCGAGGTCGGCACGGTGTGGCGAGGCGGCCCGGACGCCGCCGTCGCGGCCGTACGCTGACGCCACTGTCGCCGGCACCGCGCTGACGAGTCGTGCCAGAGAAGTTCGAGCCGCGTACCGACCCCGAGGCCGGGTCGCTGCTGCTCGGCGTCCACACCGGGTGGCCGGCCGGCCCGGCGGTCAGCGCGTTGCTCGGCACCGGCGTCATCGACACCGCCGACTGGATCAGGCAGTCGAACACACCGAGTGTATATACGCGAGGTATACCCTCGGTGTAGTCTCCTCGCATGAGCGTGCCACTGACTCTTCTCGGCCTCCTCGAACGGGAGCCCAGCCACGGTTACGACCTGAAGCGCGACTACGACGCCTTCTTCGGCCGGGGCAAGCCACTGCCGTTCGGCCAGGTCTACTCCACCCTCAGCCGACTGGCCCGCGACGGCAAGGTGGTGATCAGCGACGTCGCCCCCGGCTCCGGCCCCGACCGCAAGCGCTACATCATCACCGACGTCGGCGCGACCGAGGTCGAGCAGTGGCTGACCCAGCCGGTCGACCCGGAACCGCACCTGCAGACGGTGCTGTTCGCCAAGGTCGTGCTCGCGCTGATGCTGGACCGACCGGCCGCGGACTACCTCGACACCCAGCGCAGCGCGCACCTGCGACGGATGCGTGAGCTGACCGAGATCAAGCGCGCCGGCAGCCTGGTCGACGCGCTGCTCGCCGACCACGGCCTGTACCACCTGGAGGCGGACCTCCGGTGGATCGAGATGACCGGCGCCCGACTGGACGCCCTGCGGAAAGAGGTGCGGCCGTGAGCGTCGTGATCGAAGCGCATGACGTGAAGTTCTCCTTCGGCCAGACCCCCGCCCTGCGCGGCGCCAGCGTCGCCGTGGAGGCGGGCGAGGTCCTCGCCGTCATGGGCCCCAGCGGCTCGGGCAAGTCCACCCTGCTGCACTGCCTGGCCGGCATCCTGGTGCCCGACTCCGGCGAGATCCTCTTCGACGGGGCCCCGGTGCACGCCATGGCTGAGACCGAGCGCAGCAGCCTGCGCCGGGACCGGTTCGGTTTCGTGTTCCAGTTCGGTCAACTCGTCCCCGAGCTCACCGCGGTGGAGAACGTCGCCCTGCCGCTGCTGCTCAGCGGGGTGGGCCGGAAGCAGGCGCTGCCGAAGGCGCGGGCCTGGTTCGCGCGCCTCGGCCTGGACGGCCTGGAGCAGCGGCGGTCCGGTGAGCTGTCCGGCGGGCAGGCGCAACGCGTCGCCCTGGCCCGCGGCCTGGTCGCCGAACCGCAGGTCCTCTTCGCCGACGAGCCGACCGGCGCGCTCGACTCGCTCACCGGCGAGCAGGTGATGGACCTGCTGGTCGGCGCCGCCCGCGAGCAGGGCACCACGGTCATCCTGGTCACCCACGAGCCGCGGATCGCGGCGTACGCCGACCGTGAGGTCATGGTCCGCGACGGGCGCGTGAACGCGCCGGACCGGATCGCCTCATGATCCGCTTCGGGCTCCGCCTCGCCGTGGCCGGCGGCCGTGAGGCGCTCACCCGGCTGATCGTCATCGCCGCCGCCGTCGCGATCGGCAGCGGGCTGCTGCTGACCACCCTCGCCGGGGTCAACGCCGTCAACGCCCAGCTCACCCGGTACGCCTCGATGTATCCGAACGCCTCCGCCAGCGAGGCCGACCCGCTGTGGTGGTCGAACCGGCAGGACTACTTCCACGGTAAGCAGATCATTCGGATCGACGTCGCCGCGACCGGCTCGACCGCGCCCACCCCGGTTGGTGTCCCGACCATCCCCGGCCCCGACGAGTACTACGCCTCGCCCGCGTTCCGCGACCTGCTGGCCGCCCACCCAGCCGATCAACTGGGCGACCGCTACCCGGGGCGTGACCTCGGCACCGTTGCTCCGGCCGCGCTGACCTCGCCGGACACCCTGCTCGTCATCGCCGGCGGCACCCCCGAGCAGGTCGCCAAGCTGCCCAACGCGCAGCAGGTCACCCACGTCGGCGACGCCCCCGCCCTCCCCGAGGCCACGGTGAACCTCATCCTGGGCGTGACCGCCGGCGGGTTGCTGTTCCCGGTGTTGATCTTCATCGGCACCGCCACCCGGCTCAGCGCCGCCCGGCGGGAACAGCGCTTCGCCGCGATGCGCCTGGTCGGCGCGACACCCCGGCAGATCTCCCTGGTCGCCGCGGTGGAGGCGGCCGCCGCCGCCGTCGCCGGCACCGCCGTCGGCTTCGCGCTGTTCTACGCCTTCCGCGCCCCGCTCGCGGGCATCCCGTTCACCGGCATGCCGTTCTTCCCCAGTGACATGTCCCTCGGCCTGCTGGACGTCCTGCTGGTGGCGCTCGGCGTCCCGGCCGGGGCGGCGCTGGCGGCCCAGGTCTCGCTGCGCCGCGTACGCATCTCGCCGCTGGGCGTCACCCGCCGGGTCACCCCCCGCGCGCCGCGCGCGTACCGGCTGATCCCGATGGTGCTCGGCGTGGCCGTGCTGGTCTTCGCCATCGGCTTCCGGCCCGAGACGTCCGACGGCCAGGCCGCGGTGTTCCTGCCCGGCCTGCTGCTCATCATGGCCGGCCTGGTCTTCGCCGGTCCGTGGTTGACGATGGTCGGTGCCCGGGTGCTGGCCCGCTACGCCAACCGCCCGGCCACCCTCATCGCCGCGCGTCGCCTCGCCGACAACCCGAAGGCCGGCTTCCGGGCGATCAGCGGCATCATGCTCGCGCTCTTCGTGACGAGCGTGGCCGTCGGCGTGATCACCACGATCGTCGGCAATCGCGGCCCGGCCCCCACCGGCTCGACCGACGCGGGCACGGTGACCACCGTCTTCGACGAGAAGGTGCCGTCGGTGCCCGACACGCTCGTCGCCGAACTGCGGGCGATCAGCGGGGTGCGGTCCGCGACCGCCATCCGGGAGAACCCGGTGATGACCGACTCCGGCGAGGTGGGCGTGATCGCGTGCACCGACCTCCCGAGCGCGTACGGGCGGTGCGCCGGCGGCGCGAGCGTCATCGAGGTGCCGTTGGGCCTCAGCCGCTGGCGGGAGTCGGCGTCGCCCGCGACGGTCTGGCCCGCCGCGTCGCTCACCCTCGACGCACTCCAGCGGCTACCGGTCGGGGCGATGGTCGTCGGTACCGACGGGTCCTCCGCCGCCATCGAGCGCGTCCGCACCGTACTGGAGATCGCCTATCCGACGTTCTGGGTGGGGCCGAACGTGCCCGGCGACTTCGAGTCGGACTTCGCCGACACGCTGCGCGGCTGGGAACAGCTGGCCAACGTCGTCATCGTGGCCAGCCTCGCGCTCGGCGGGTGCAGCCTCGCGGTCAGCGTGATCGGCGGTCTCACCGAACGCCGACGCCCGTTCAGCCTGCTGCGCCTCAGCGGCGCGCCGGTGCGGGTCCTGCGTCGGGTGGTGGCGCTGGAGAGCGCCGTACCGATGCTCGCCGTCGCCGCCGTCGCCATCGGCATGGGCCTGCTCGCCGCCCACCTGTTCCTGCGGGCGCAGATGGACTACACGCTCGTCGCGCCGGAACCGCGCTTCTACGCGATCGTCGTCGTCGGGTTGGCAGCCTGCCTCGGGGTCATCGCCTCCACCCTGCCGCTGCTGGAACGCATCACCGGGCCGGAGACCGCCCGCAGCGAGTAGTCGTCAGACCGCCGGCCCGGTGGTGGTGAGTGCCACCACCGGGCCGAGGACGAAGACGGCGGGCGGGCCGATGCCCTCCCGGGCGGCGACCGCGCCGATCTCGTCCAGCCGGGCGGGCACGGACCGCTGGTCGGGCAGCCCGGCGTCCTGCACGGCCAGCACCGGGGTCTCCGGGGCGCGACCGTGCTCGATCAGCACGGTCGCGATCTTGGCGATGGTGTCGACGGCCATCAGCAGCACGACGGTGCCCCGGGCCCGGGCCAGCGCGGCCCAGTCGACCAGCGAGTCGGGGTGCCCGGGCGGCAGGTGCCCGGACACGACGGTGACGTCGTGCGCCACGCCGCGGTGCGTCACCGGCACGCCGGCGAGGGCCGGTGCGGCGAGGGCGCTGCTCACCCCGGGGACCACCGTCACCGGCACGCCGGCCGCCGCGCAGGCCTGCACCTCCTCGTGGCCGCGCCCGAAGACGTACGGGTCACCACCCTTGAGCCGGACCACCCGGCGACCGGCGCGGGCGTGCGAGACGAGGGCCTCGTTGATCGCGTCCTGCGCCATCGACGGGCCACGGGGCACCTTCGCGGCGTCGACCACCAGCACGTCGGGGCGCAGCTTGGCGAGCAACCCCTGCGGGGCGAGTCGGTCGACCACCACGACGTCCGCCGCGTCGAGCAGCGCCTTGCCGCGTACCGTGATCAGGTCGTCGGGTCCGGGTCCGCCGCCGACCACCGCGACCGAACCGTGGCCGTGCTCGTGGTCGGCGTGGTGATGGTCGTGCCCGTGGTGATGGTGGTGGTGGCCACCGACCGGGTCGTCGGGGTGGTCGTGCGGGCGCTGCGGACGACCTACCTTGTCCGCGAAGCCGGGCATCAGCACCCGGTACGCGCAGGTGTCGCAGTTCATCCGGATGTCCCCGCCCAGCGCTTCGGCGTACCGCTCCAGGACGAGGTCGGCGAGGGCGTCACAGTCGCCGATCACCTCGGCGACGCGGACGTCCAGGTCGGGGTGGGCGGCGGCGAACTCCGCCGACTGGGCCACGATCCGGTCGGGCAGCACTCCGGCGAACAGGAAGTACGGCGCCACCACGATCCGCCGCGCGCCGAGGCGACGCAGCCGCTCCAGCACGGCCGGCACCGACGGTTGCGCCAGGGAGATGAACCCCGGCTCCACGCCCGCGTAGCCGCGCCCCTCCCAGAGCAGCCGGGCGACCTTGGCGACCTCGGCGTTGGCGTCCGGGTCGGTGGACCCCCGCCCGATCAACGCCACCCATGTGCCAGCCCGGTCGGCACCCGCCAGCTCCGTGCCAGCCCGGTCGGCACCCGCCAGCTCCGTGCCAGCCCGGTCGGCACCCGCCAGCTCCGTGCCAGCCCGGTCGGCACCGGCCAGTGCCGCGTCGATGCGCTGTTCGAGGGCTTCGTGCAGCAGCGGGTGGGGGCCGAGCGGACGGCCGTAGCGGTAGGTGAGCCCAGGGTGGCGCTGCTGCTCGCGGGCCATCGCGGCGGGGATGTCGCCCTTGCCGTGGCCGGCGCCGGTGAGCACCAGCGGCAGCGCGACGAGGGCCCGGTGCCCGCGGGCGACGAGCGCGCCGACCGCGTCGGTCAGCGGTGGGCGGGACAGCTCGATGAAGCCGCCCTCGACGTCGCCGATGTCCCCGCGAGCGCGGACCCGCCGCACGAGGGCGGTGAACTGGTCGACCCCGGCCGCGCTGCGCGTACCGTGCCCGACGATGACCAACCCGGTCATGACTTCTCCTCGACGTAGAGCAGGGCGTTGAGGGCGGCGGCGGCGACCGCCGAGCCACCCTTCTCCCCCACGTTGGACACGGCGGGCAGGCCGCTGGCCCGCAGCGCCGCCTTCGACTCGGCGGCACCCACGAAGCCGACCGGCAGGCCGACGACCAGCGCCGGCGCGGCGTTCAGGGTGAGCAGTTCGACGAGCGCGGTGGGTGCGCAGCCGACCACCCAGACCGCCCCGGGGCCGACCCGTCGCAGGGCGATCCGCACGGCCGCCGCCGAGCGGGTGATGCCGGCCGAGCGGCCCAGGTCGGCGGCGGCCGGCTCGGCGACCGGGCAGACCAGTTCCAGGCCGGCCCGGGTGATGCCGGCGGCGACCATCGCCACATCGGTGACCACGGGCGCCCCGGCGCGCAGCGCGGCCAGGCCGGCCCTAAGGGCGGCCTCGTCGCAGACCAGGTCGTCGACGTACGCGAGGTCGGCGCTGGCGTGCACCACCCGCTCGGTCACCGCGCGGGTCAGCGGCGGCAGGTGCGACAGGTCGACCCGCTCGCGCAGGATGCGGTACGACTCGGCCTCGATCGGGTGCACGGCCCGGCTCATCGGGCACCTCCGGTTTCCATGGGGTCGAGCACGCGGATCGCGTCGACCGGGCAGACCTCCAGGCACTCCAGGCAGCCGGTGCACCGGTCGGCGCGGACGGTGAGGCCACCGGCGACCGGGCGGATCGCGTGCGTGGGGCAGGTGAGCAGGCAGGCGCCGCAGCCCTGGCAGGCGTCGATGGTCACGATCGCCACCGGTACCCCCGGGGTGTCACCATCCGGCCGGCGACCAGCCTCGTGTCGCTGCTGCCGACCACCACGACGCTGTACATGTCGACTACGGCCGGGTCGAGCGTGGCCAGGGTCGCCAGGTGTACCCGTTCGCCGGGGCGGCTGGCGTTGCGCACCACACCCACCGGCGTGTCCGGTGGCCGGTGCGCGGCGAGGATGCCGAGCGCCTTGCCGAGCTGCCAGTCGCGCGCCCGGCTGCGCGGGTTGTAGAACAGCGTCACGAAGTCACCCTCGGCGGCGGCGGTCACCCGCCGCTCGATGACCTCCCACGGAGTGTGCAGATCGGACAGGCTCAGGTAGGCGTGGTCGTGGCCGAGCGGCGCGCCGAGTAGCGCGCCGGCCGCCAGCGCGGCGGTGACGCCGGGCACGCCCACCACGTCGATGCGCTCGTCGGCGTACTCGAGGGCGGGGCTGGCCATCGCGTACACCCCGGCGTCGCCGGAGCCGATCAGCGCGACCGCCCGGCCGGCGGCGGCCTCGGCCACCGCGGCGCGGGCCCGTGCCTCCTCCGCCCCGAGCCCGCTGGACAGCACCCGGGTCCCCGGGCGGAGCACGTCGCGGACCTGGTCGAGATACTGGTCCAGGCCGACCACCACGGCGGCGCGCCGCAGCTCGGCGACCGCGCGGGGGGTGCGCAAATCGGCGGCGCCCGGTCCGAGACCGACCACGGCCAGCCGGCCGCGCGGCGCGTGCCGGGCCACCGCCACCGTGGCCATCGCGGTCGCGGTCTTCCCCACCAGCAGCGTCGCGTCGTCCGGACGGCCGTCCGGGCCGAGCAGGGCGGCGGCTTCCGCCACGCTCGGCGTGCCGACCGCGGCGCGGACCACCTCGCTGGGGTGCGGCACGTCGACCGCCGCCAGCCGCGTCGCCGGCCAGGTCACCAGGGGTACGCCGAGCGCGTCGGCGGTGCTGCGGATGCCCGCCTCGTCGGCCTTGACGTCGGCGCTGGCCAGGCAGCGCAGGCTCGCCGGGTCGAGACCGGCCTCGGCCAGCACCCGGTGCAGCAGCTCCGCCACCTCGGCGGCGGGTACGCCCCGACTGGCGCCCACGCCCGCGACCAGCGACGGTGGCCGCAGCACGGCGGTCCGCTCGTCGAGCGACACCACCCGGTCGGTGACCAGCAGCCGATACCCGTCGTCCGGCGTGTCCTCGTCGGCCGCGCTGCCGGCGGTGTTGTCGGCATCGGCCGCCCGAACGTTCGGGGGCAGGGCGGGCAACGGCCAGTCGGCGTCGGCGATCAGCCGAACCGGCTCGCCGTCCAGGATGGCCCGGGACACCGCGGCGACCGCGCCCTGCACGGGCCAGCCGAGGGTGTCCAGCCCCGGCAGGCCGACCGCGTCGGTGGCGGTGGTGATCACCGGTTGGGCGTCCAGCAGCGCGGCGACCCGCTCGGCGAGCGCGTTGCCGCCGCCGGCGTGCCCGCCGAGCAGTGCGACGGCATGTTGGGCCGCCTCGTCGACGACCACCACCGCCGGGTCGGTGCGCTTGTCGTCGAGCAGCGGCGCGAGGACCCGTACCACCGCCCCGGTGGCGAGGAACGCGATCACCGCGTCCGAGTCGGCCCAGGCGGCACGCAGCGCGTCGGCGACGGTCTCGCCCCGGACCAGCCGGGCGTGCGACCAGGCGGCGGCCAGGGTGTCGGCGTGCCGGCGGCCGGCGGCGGTGGCCGCCACCAGGCCGATCCGGGCTGGCGGGTTCTGGTCGGTCACGGGCGCTCCCCGGTGAGGACGACCACCGGGTTGGTGGCCGCGAGGCGGATCGACCCGCCGGGCAGGTCGGCGAGACGGGCGGCGGAGAGCTGGCTGCCCTCGACCGTGTAGCCGGCGGCGCGCAGGAGGCCCACGGCCGGCGCGACCCGGTCCAGTGCGGCCAGGGTGAGCACCACCCGCTCGGGTTGGCGGGCCAGCACGGCGGCGAGGACGTCGGCGCCGCCACCGCCGACGAAGACCGCGTCGGGCTCGGGCAGGTCGGCCAGCGCCGCCGGGGCACGTCCGGGAACGAGCCGCAGGCTCACCGCGTGCGCGGTGGCGTTGGCCTGGATGGTCGCGCCGGCCTCGGGGTCCCGCTCGACGGCGAGCACGGCCGCGCCGAGCAGCGCGCACTCGATGCCGACCGAGCCGCTGCCCGCACCGACGTCCCAGATCAGCCGGCCCAGTCGGGGGCGCAGCCGGGCGACGACGAGCGCGCGCACCTCCGACTTCGTGATCATGGAGTCGCGGTGGGCGTACCGGGTCTCCGGCAACGCCCAGCCGCCAGCCGGCGCGGCGGCCGGCTGGTTGTCGGCACGCATCTCGCCGGCCGCGCCCCGATCGGCCGCGGCGTCGGCGGACCAGGGGGACCCGGTGTCTGCGGGCGCGGCCGGGGGCGGTGCAGCGTCGGCGAGGCTGAGCAGGACGTGCGGGTCGGCCCAGGTCTCGGCGGCGGCCTGCTCGGGGGTCACCGCGCGGATCCGCTCGGCACCGGTGCCCAGGTGCTCGGCGACCAGCAGGCGGCGGGACCAGCCGACCAGGCCGGCGCCCAGCTCGGCCGCGCCGGCGCCGGGCGCGGTGAGCACCGCGACCAGTGGCAGCGCCCGGCAGGCGTTCAGGGCGGCTCGGGGGTCGCGCCCGTGCGCGGTGACCACGGCCGCGCCGTCCCAGGGCAGCCCGGCGCGGGCGAACGCGGCGGCCACACTGGACACCGCCGGCACCACCCGCAGCGGCAGCCCGGCCGTGCGCAGCCGCCGGACGATGCCGAACAGGCCCGGATCGCCGCTGGCCAGCACCACGGCGGGCACCCCGGCGGCGACGGCCTCGGCCAGCCGACGCAGGGCGGGGGCGAGCGGCCCGAGGGCGATGGTGTCCGCGCCGACCGGTACGGGCACCGCGGCCAGGTGTCGGGCGGCCCCGACCACCAGCCCGGCGGTGGCCAGCACCGGTGCGAGCGCGGGATGCGGCGGGGCGCCCGCGGCGTCCAGCCCGACCACGGTCACCCCGGTCACCGGGGCCGTCGGTGTCATCGGGGCCACCGGCCGGACGACGCGACCACGTGCGCTCCGGCGAAGTCGACCATCGCCACGTCCACGGTGACCGTCGGCCCGGCGAAGCGCCGCAGCACGTCGCGGACCCGTTGACAGAGCAGGTCACCGGCCGGGCCGAGGAGCCCGGCGGCCTCCCACAGCTCGTACGCGTGCCGCCCGGTGTTCGCCTCGGTCACGGCGGCGACCAGCGCCGGGTCACCACCGGCGTCGGCGGTCACCGCGCCGAGCAGGGAGAGGTCCACCTTGGAGCGGGTGTAGTGGGTCATCAGGATGCCGGCCGCGAGTTTGGCGAGCTTGCCGGCCATGCCGACGAAGACCACCGAGGTCATCGCGTCGCCCACCGCGGCGGTCACCGCGGCCCCGGTGAAGTCGCCGACCTCGACGAAGCAGACCTCGGGCAGGTCGGGCAGGAGCGCGCGGGCGGCCCGCTCGGTACGCCCGCCGGTGCAGAGCACCACCGTGCGTTCGCCCTGGGCGGCCATCACGTGCACGGCCTGCACGACGCTGGCCCGCCAGGACGCGGTGGAGAAGGGGCGGACGATCCCGGTGGTGCCGAGAATCGAGATGCCGCCCAGGATGCCGAGCCGACGATTGGTGGTCTTGCGGGCCATGATCTCGCCCCGGGGCACGCTGATCACCACGCGGACACCGACCTCGCTCAGGTCGACCACCTCGGCCACCGCCTCGCCGATCATCCGCCGGGGGGTGTCGTTGATCGCCGGACCGCCGACCTCGAGGCCGAGGCCGGGCTTGGTGACCGTGCCGACGCCGGCGCCACCGGCGAGTCGCAGGCCGGGAACGTCGGTCCAGTTCACGGTGGCGGTCAGCTCGGCCCCGTGGGTGACGTCCGGGTCGTCGCCGGCGTCCTTGACCACGACCGCTTCGGCGCGCGCCGGTGGGGTGCCGGTCAGCTCACAGCGTTCGACCGGGAAACGCACCCGGCGTCCGGCCGGCAGGCCGATCTCCACCTCCTGCTGGCTGGTGCCGGTGACCAGCGCGGTGACCGCGGCCTTGGCCGCCGCCGTCGCGCACGCGCCGGTGGTCCAGCCGGTGCGCAGTGCGGTGGGCCGGACCTTCGCGGTACGCGGCAGGTCCGGCTCGCGCAGCGGCGGCTCGGCGTACGTCATGGTGTGTGCCCCGGTGTGGCGGTCCCCCCGGTACGGGCGCCGGCCTGGCGGCGCAGCTCGGCACGGGCGGCCGGCTCGGCCCGGCGGAAGGTGTGGAAGTGCCCGGGGTGGTACAGGTGCGAGCGGGTGCCCTCGGCGGCGAGCGCCGGCCCGACCAGGAACAGCGTGTGCTTCCACAGCTTGTGCTGCTTGACCGTCGCTTCGAGGGTGCCGACCGTGCAGCGCACCACCAGTTCGTCGGGCCAGGTCGCCTGGTACGCCACCACGGCCGGGGTGTCCTCGGGGTAGCCGCCGGCCAGCAGTTCGGCCTGTACCTGGCCGGAGCGGGCGGCGGAGAGGAACAGCGCCATCGTGGTGCCGTGCCGGGCGAAGTCGCGAACCCGCTCACCGGGCGGCATCGGGGTCTTGCCGCCTTCGAGGCGAGTGAGGATGACCGACTGGGCCACCTCGGGCACGGTCAGCTCCCGCCCGACGATCGCCGCGACGGCGGTGAACGAGGAGACCCCGGGCACGATCTCGACGGCCAGTTCGAGCGCCCGGCACAGGTCCAGCTGCTCCTGCACCGCACCCCAGAGCGCCGGGTCGCCGGAGTGGATCCGGGCCACGGTCAGCCCCCGGGTGGCGGCCCGCTGGTAGAGCGGCAACACACCCTCGATGGGCAACTGCGACGAGTCGACGATCTCCGCGTCGGTGCGGGCGTGCTCGAGCACGTCGGCGTGCACCAGGCTGGCCGCCCAGATCACGATGTCCGCCTCGGCGATCACCCGGGCGGCCCGCAGGGTCAGCAGGTCCGCCGCCCCGGGGCCGGCGCCGACGAACCACACCTTGCCGTCGCTGGTCACAGCTTTCCTCCTCGGTGTTCGCGGCGGGCCGGAACCAGCAGCGTCGACAGGTACGGCAGGTCGTGCTCGGTGTCGTCGACCGGCCCGATCCGTTCACCGGGCAGCCCCAGGCTGCGTCCGAGCACCGCGTCGGCGAGGCGGCCCTGCCGGCGCAGTTCGGCGAGCAGTGCCGGGTGCCGCCGCCAGCCCTTGTAGGCGACCACGGTGCCCGGCCCGGCGAGGGCGTCGGCGAAGAGCGCCAGGCCCGCAGTGGCCGGCAGCAGGGTGAGCGGTTCGCGTCCCTCACAGAGCGGAGTGCCGCTGCGTGCCGCCAACTCCTGCATGGCGGTGACGCCGGGCACGGTCGCCACCCGCACCGCCGGGCGCAGCGCGCGGACGCTCTGCGCCAGGTACCCGAAGGTGGAGTAGACGTTGGGGTCGCCGATGGTGGCGAAGGCCAGGGAGTGCGCGCCCGCGTCGATCGCCTCGACCACCACCCGGGCCGCGTCGTCCCAGGCCGCGACCCGGCGGGCGGTCACCCCACCCCGGTCGTCGAGGGCGAACGGCAGCCGGCGCAGCCGGTCCGCCGCGACGTGCGACCGCACGGTCACCTCGGCCCGCCCGGCGCCCGCACCCGGCGGTGTCGGACCGGTGGTCGCGGTGGGTTCGACCCGGTCCGCCATCACGGGTACGAAGACCAGGTCGGCCTCGCGCAGCAGCCGCACCGCCTTGAGGGTGAGCAGTTCCGGGTCTCCGGGGCCGACGCCGATCCCGGTGAGCGTGGCGCCGGCGCTCATCGGCACGCCTCGACCAGGCGGCGCGCCGCGGCGGGGTGCCCGGCCCAGTGGGTGTGCAGGTAGGACGCGTGCACGCCGCCGGCGACGAAGCCGTGCGGCGCGTCGTTCCAGCGCCAGGCCGGTGTCGCGCCGTGCCCCGGGTCGGTGCTGGTGCGGTGGAACTCGTGACCACGTACCGGCTCGCCGGCGCGGGCCACCGGCGAGTCGGTGGCGGCCAGAGCCTCGCGGTAGCCAAGGGTGAGCCGGCCGGTCATCCGGGCGGTCAGGTCCAGCCGGCCGCACATGGGTACGCCATCGAGGGACCGCCCGAGGTAGAGCAGCCCGGCGCACTCCGCCACGATCGGCCCGTCGAAGTCGGCCAGCTCGGCGCGGAGCGCGGTGTTGTCGGCCAGCGCCTCGGCGTACGCCTCGGGGAAACCGCCGCCGATCACCACCGCGCGGGTGCCGGTGGGCAGCGCCGGGTCGCGCAGCGGGTCGACGGTGACGACGTCCGCGCCGGCCGCGGCGAGCAGTTCGGTGGTCTCCGCGTACGAGAAGGTGAAGGCCGGACCACCGGCGAGCGCGACCCGGGGTCGCTCGACACCGACCGGCCCGCCGACGGCGGCGACCGGATCCCACGCCGGGGTGGTCAGCGGCGGGGCGGTCCGGGCCAGGGCGAGCACGGCGTCGAGGTCCACGGTGGCCTCGACCAGCTCGGCGAGCGCGGTGACGATCGCGACGGATTCGGGTGCCCGCTCGGCGACCGGCACCAGCCCGAGGTGCCGGGCCGGCGCGGCCACCTCGGCGGCGCGGGTGACCGCCCCGAGCACCGGTACGCCCACCTCGGCGAGCGCGTCGCGCAGCAGCGTCTCGTGCCGGGGCGAGCCGACCCGGTTGAGGATCACCCCGCCGATGCGTACCGCCGGGTCGAACGCGGCCATGCCGAGGGTGAGCGCGGCGGCCGAGCGGCCCTGCGCGGTGGTGTCCAGCACCAGCAACACGGGTGCGTCGAGGAGCCGGGCGACGTGCGCGGTGGAGGCGAAGTCGCGGCGGCCCACCGCGCCATCGTGCAGGCCCATGACGCCCTCGATGACGGCGATGTCGGCGGGCGTGGGGACGCTCGCGCCGCGTCGCAGCAGCGGGGCGATCCGGTCGGCCCCGACCAGGAACGGGTCGAGGTTGCGCCCGGCCCGCCCGGCGGCGAGGGCGTGGTAGCCGGGGTCGATGTAGTCCGGGCCGACCTTGTGCGGGCTGACCGTCAGGCCACGTCGGCGCAGCGCGGCGAGCAGCCCGGTGGCCACCGTCGTCTTGCCGTGCCCGCTGGCCGGCGCGGCGACCACCACCCGGGGCAGCGGCCAGGGCGTGCTCACCACTCGATGCCCTTCTGGCCCTTCTGGCCGGCGTCCATCGGGTGCTTGACCTTGGTCAGCTCGGCCACCAGGTCGGCGGCGGCGACCAGACGCGGGTCGGCGTCCCGACCGGTGATCACGACGTGTTGGAAGCCGGGCCGGTCGGCCAGTGTGGCGACCACCTCGTCGACGTCCACCCAGCCCCACTTCATCGGGTAGGTGAACTCGTCCAGCACGTACAGCCCGTAGCGCTCGGCGGCCAGGTCCCGCTGGATCTGCCGCCAGCCCTCCAGGGCGTCGGCGGCGTGGTCGGCCTCCCCGCCGCGCTGGATCCACGACCAGCCCTCGCCCATCTTGTGCCAGGCCACCGGCGCGCCCTGACCGGTGCGCTCGTGCACGTCGCCGAGCGCCCGGAAGGCGGTCTCCTCCCCCACCCGCCACTTGGCGCTCTTGACGAACTGGAACACCCCGACCGGTAGACCGGCCGTCCAGGCCCGCAACGCCAACCCGAAGGCCGCCGTCGACTTCCCCTTCATCTGTCCGGTGTGGACCATCAGCAGTGGCCGGTGCCGCCGCTGCCGGGTCGTCAACCCGTCGGCAGGCACCATGCTCGGTTGTCCCTGCGGCATCAGCCCATCCCCCATCCCGCGTCCGTGTGTCCCGCGATCTTGCAGTTTCTGCTGGTCATATACGCACTTCGCCCCGTTATGCCGCGACAGGAAGTGCAAGATCGCGGCGGTGGGGGTGGGGGTGGGTTAGGGACTCTAGGGGGGTTCTTGGGGCACCTAGTTGGGTTGCCAGGCGGGTGGCTAGGTGGAGGCGGACGGGGCCGGTCTCGCAGTCGACGACGACGCAGGGGGCGCCGGTGGCCGCCAGGACGGCTGCCGCTGCCGCGGCCCGGTCCAGCGGGCGGGTGCCGGCGGTGGCGCGGCCGTCGGTCACGATGAGGACCAGCGGGCGGCGCTTCGGGTCACGCAGGCGCTCCACCCGCAGCAGGTCGGCGGCCGCGAGCAGCCCCTCGGCCAGCGGCGTACGCCCACCGGTCGGCAGCTCGGCCAGCCGGGTCGAGGCGGCCAGCACCGACGAGGTCGCCGGCAGCAGGGTCCGGGCGCCGGCACCCCGGAACGCGATCACCGCGACCTTGTCGCGCCGCTGGTACGCGTCGGTGAGCAGGGCGAGCACCGCGTCCTTCACGGTGGCCATCCGCTGCCGGGCGCCCATCGAGCCGCTGGCGTCCACCACGAACAGCACCAGGTTGCCCTCGCGCCCCTCGCGAACCGCCTCGCGGACGTCGTCGCGGCGCAGCCGGAGCGGGCCGGTGAGCCGCCCCCGGGCCGCCTGGTGTGGCGCGGCGGCACGGATGGTGGCCGGCAGGTGCAGCGCGCCGACCCGGCCCGCCGGCATCCGGGCGCCGGTGGTGCGGCCCCGCCCGGTGCGGGCCCGCGACCGTCGGCCCGGCACCCCGTCACCCACGCCGGGCGCGGTGAGCATCCGTGCCGTCAACCCACCCCGGGGTACGGCCACCGGCTGATCGCCGGCCCGGCCCTGGGCATCGCCGGCAGCTCTGCCGTTCGGTCCGCCACCCTCGGCCCGCTGGCGGCGCCCGCCCCGGCTGTCGTCCTCCGGCCAGCCGCCGGGCTCGTCCGCGCCGGCGTTGGCGGTTGGCTCCCCGCCGGAGCCCCCGTCCGCGGCAGCGGTGGCACGCGCGTCCCGAGCGCCGTCGGAGCCGCGCCGGTCCCGGCCACGACCACGACCGTCCCCGTCGCCCGGGCCGCCGCCGTCGCTGTCGTCGAGGTCCCGCGCGTCCGGCCCGTCCCCGTCGAGGCCGTGCCCACCGGAGCCACCGCTCGGGCCGCCGCCGTCGGGGCCTGGCCCGCCGGGACCACCGTCGGGTGGACCGTCGTCGTCCGGGTCGTCGGGGTGGGCGTCCTGGGCGCGTTGCAACGCCTCGTCGAGGTGCTTCTCGTCCAACCCCGGGGTGTCGAACGGGTCGCGCCGGCGGCGGTGCGGCAGGGCCAGCCGGGCGGCCACCCGGACGTCGTCGATGGTGACCCGGTCCCGGCCGTGCCAGGCGGCGTGGGCGAGGGCGGTACGGGCGGTCACGATGTCGGCGCGCATCCCGTCCACGTCGAACGCCGCACACACCTCGGCGATCTGCCGCAACGCGGCGTCCGGTAGTCGTACTCCGGGAAGCCGGCGGCGGGCGGCGGCCACCTGCGCGGCGATCTGCGCGTCGGCGTCGGCCCAGCGGGCGGCGAAGCCGATCGGGTCGGCGTCGGCGGCGAGCCGGCGGCGGACCACCTCGACCCGGACCTCCGGGTCCCGGCTGGCGCCCACCTCCACGGTGAGCCCGAACCGGTCGAGTAGCTGCGGGCGCAGCTCACCCTCCTCCGGGTTCATCGTGCCGACCAGCAGGAACCGGGCCGCGTGGCTGACCGAGACACCCTCCCGCTCGACGTGGCTGCGGCCCATCGCCGCCGCGTCCAGCAGCAGGTCGACGAGGTGGTCGTGCAGCAGGTTGACCTCGTCGACGTAGAGCACCCCCCGGTGCGCGGCGGCGAGCAGGCCCGGCTCGAAGGCGCGGACCCCCTCGCCGATCGCCTTCTCCAGGTCCAGTGCGCCGACCACCCGGTCCTCGGCGGCGCCGACTGGCAGCTCGACGAGGCGGGCCGGGCGGGTCTCGGCGGCGACGTCGGCCGGGTGCGGGCCGTCCGGGCAGGCCGGGTCGGGCTCGGCCGGGTCACAGCCGAAGCGGCAGCCGGCCACCCGGCGCACCGGGGGCAGCAGCGCGGCGAGGGCCCGGACGGCGGTGGACTTGGCGGTGCCCTTCTCGCCCCGGACCAGCACCCCGCCGATCGCCGGGGAGACCGCGTTGAGCAGCAGCGCCAACCGCATGTCGGCCATGCCGAGCACGGCACTGAACGGATACGTGGCGACGGTCTCGGTCATGCCCGGTCCTCCAGGTCACCCTCGCTGGCCAGGTACGTGTCGCGCAGCCGGTCCAGGGTGGCCGGCTCGGGTTTGGCCCACAGCCCTCGGTCGGCGGCCTCCAGCAGCCGCTCGGTGATGCCGCGCAACGCCCACGGGTTGGACCGCTCCAGGAACTCCCGGGTGGTCTCGTCGAAGAGGTACGCGGCGGCCAGGTGCTCGTACATCCAGTCGTCGACCACGCCGGCGGTGGCGTCGTAACCGAACAGGTAGTCCACGGTGGCGGCCAACTCGAACGCGCCCTTGTAGCCGTGCCGACGCATCGCGGCGATCCACTTCGGGTTGACCACCCGGGCCCGGAACACCCGCCGGGTCTCCTCGCCCAGCGTGCGGGTCCGCACGTCGTGCGGCATCGCCGAGTCACCCACGTACGCCTGCGGTGACGTGCCGGTGAGGTGGCGGACCATCGCCACCATCCCGCCGTGATACTGGAAGTAGTCGTCGGAGTCGACGATGTCGTGTTCGCGGGTGTCCTGGTTCTTCACCGCCACCGCGATCCGGGCGAACGAGCGTTCCATGTCGGCGCGTGCCTCCCGCCCGTCCAGCCCTCGGCCGTACGCGTAGCCGCCCCACACCGCGTACACCTCGGCCAGGTCGGCGTCGCTGCGCCAGGTCCGGGCGTCGATCAGGGGCAGCAGTCCCGCGCCGTACGCCCCGGGCTTGGAGCCGAAGATCCGGGCGGTGGCCCGCCGCTCGTCACCGTGCTCGGCGAGGTCGGCGGCGACGTGCGCCCGCAGGTAGTTCTCCTCGGCCGGCTCGTCCAGGGCGGCGACCTGCCGGACGGCGTCGTCGAGCAGGGCCACGACGTGCGGGAACGCGTCGCGGAAGAAGCCGGAGATGCGCACGGTGACGTCGACGCGGGGGCGGCCCAGCTCGGCGGTCGGCACCACCTCGATGCCGGTGACGCGCCGGGAGCGGTCGTCCCAGACCGGCCGGCAGCCCAGCAGCGCGAGCACCTCGGCGATGTCGTCGCCCTGGGTGCGCATGGCGCTGGTGCCCCACACGGTCAACCCCACCGAGCGGGGGTACGCGCCGGTGTCGGCGAGGTGCCGGGCCAGCAGCGAGTCGGCGAGGGCCACCCCGACGTCCCAGGCGTTGCGGCTGGGGATGGCCTTCGGGTCGACGGAGTAGAAGTTGCGGCCGGTGGGCAGCACGTTGACCAGGCCCCGGGTGGGTGACCCGGAGGGGCCGGGCGGCACGAACCTCCCGTCGAGCGCCCGGAGGGTGTGGGTCAGCTCGTCGGTGGTCCGGTCCAGTCGGGGCACCAGCTCGGTGGCGGCGAAGCGCAGGACCGCCGCGACGTCCGGGAGCGGCTGACCGGTCACCTCGGCGACCACGTCGTCGACCGTGTCCACAGCCCAGTCCAGGGTCTCCATGCCGACGACCAGCCGCCGGGCGAGGGCCTCGATGAGGTCGATCGCGTCGGCGGCGGTGCCGGCCGGCCCGTCCACCACGTCGGTGAGCGCTGGGGGCAGCGCCAGTCGTTGTCCCGGTGCCGCGAGCAGCTCCTGCTCGTCGAGGGAGTACGCGACGGCGAGGGCCTGCCGCAGGCCGGGCAGGGCACGGGCGCCACCCCAGATCTGCGGGGCGCGCAGCACCGCGAGGACCAGGTTGACCCGTGGCTCGCCGGTGGGCGCGTCGGCGAGGATGTGCAGCCCGTCGCGGATCTGTACGTCCTTGACCTCGCAGAGGTACCCGTCGAGGTGCAGCACGAAGTCGTCGAAGTCGTCCGCGTCGGGCATCGCCTCGGCGTGCAGGTCGTGGTGCAGTTCGGCGGCGCGTACCAGGTCCCAGATCTGGGCCCGTACGGTCGGCACCTTGGCCGGGTCGAGGGCCTGCACGGTGGCGTACTCGTCCAGCAGTTGCTCCAGTTTGGCCAGGTCGCCGTAGGTCTCGGCGCGGGCCATCGGCGGCACGAGGTGGTCGATGACCACGGCGTGCGCCCGCCGCTTGGCCTGGGTGCCCTCGCCGGGGTCGTTGACGATGAACGGGTAGACCAGCGGCAGGTCACCGAGGACCGCGTCGGGCGCGCAGTCGGCGGCCAGGCCGAGGCCCTTGCCGGGCAGCCACTCCAGGGTGCCGTGCTTGCCCAGGTGCACCACGGCGTCCGCGCCGAAGCCGCCGTCGGCGACGGGCGCGGCCAACCAGCGGTACGCGGCCAGGTAGTGGTGGCTGGGTGGCAGGTCCGGGTCGTGGTAGATGGCGATCGGGTTCTCGCCGAAGCCGCGCGGCGGCTGGATCAGCAGCACCACGTTGCCGAAGCGCAGCCCGGCGAGCACGATGTCGCCGCCCTCGGTGTACAGCTCGCCGGGCGGCTCACCCCAGTGCTCCCGCATCCGCTGGCGCAGTTCGGTCGGGACCTGGTCGAACCAGCGCCGGTAGGTCTGCCCCGGTATCCGGGCCTCGGCGGCGGCCAACTGCTCCGGGGTGAGCCACTCCACGTCGTGACCACCGGCGGCGATCAGCGCGTGGATCAACGCGTCCCCGTCGGTGGGCGGCGGCGCGTCGCCCAGGTCGTAGCCGTCCTCGGCCAGCGCGGCGAACAACCGGACCGCCGACACCGGGGTGTCCAACCCGACGGCGTTGCCGACGCGGGAGTGCTTGGTGGGGTACGAGCTGAGGACCACGGCGATCCGCTTGTCGGGGTTGGGCAGGTACCGCAGCCGGGCGTGGCCTACCGCGATACCGGCGACCCGGGCGGCCCGCTCGGGGTCGGCGGCGTAGACCGAGAGGCCGTCGGAGTCGATCTGCTTGAACGAGAACGGCACGGTGATGATCCGGCCGTCGAACTCGGGGATGGCCACCTGCATGGCGGCGTCCAACGGGGACAGCCCGGCGTCGCTGCCGGCCCACTGCGCTCGGGTGCTGGTGAGGCAGAGCGCCTGGATGATCGGCACCTCCAGGGCGGCCAGGGCGCCGACGTCCCAGGCGTCCTCGTCGCCGCCACCGGAGGCGTCCGCGGCGACCGCACCGCCGGCCGCGAGCACCGTGACCAGCAACGCGTCGCAGCGGGCGAAGAGTTCGAACGGACCGGCGCCCGCGGCGAGCCCGCGCAGCGAGCCGCAGAAGATCGGCAGCGGGTTGCCGCCGGCCGTCCGCACCGCCTCGGCCAACACGTCGACGAACCCGGTGTTGCCAGCGAGGGCGTGCGCCCGGTAGAAGACGATCCCCACGGTGGGCTGCTCCGGATTGGTGGGGTACTCGCGGTGCACGCCGTATGCCGGGGTGGGCGCGGGCGGGGCGAACCCCTCGCCGGTGAGCAGCACCGTGTCGGAAAGAAACCGGGCCAGCTGCTCCAGGTTGTCCGGGCCGCCCTCGACCAGATACGCCAGTGCCTGGGTGACGACCCCGGACGGCACGGTGGAGATGGCCATCAGCTCCGCGTCGGGGAGCGCCTCGCCGCCGAGCACGACTGTCGGCACACCGGTGGCGAGCACCGCGGCGAGGCCGTCGGGCCACGCCTGCCGACCGCCGAGCAGGCGTACGACGACGAGGGCGACCCCGTCGAGGAGGGCAGGCACCTCGTCGGCGGTGACTCGTGCGGGGTTGGCCAACCGGTAGTCGGCGCCGCTGGCGCGGGCGGCCAGCAGGTCGGTGTCGGCGGTGGACAGCAGCAGGATGCGCACGGCAGGCTCCGGAAAGTGACGCCCTAGGCCCCAATGGAGGCGACCGGGACGATGCGGGTGGGTACGGCCTCAGCCGGTACGACGGCCCGGGTGGACGGCACACCGACGCACGCGTCGGGGCCGGTCAGCGCCGGGCGGTCAGCTCAGCGGTGCCGGTGGCCGGTGTCCTTGGAGCGCACTGCCTGGAGCGCAATACGACGATGATCGTCGATTAATGAGACGCCGTGCGTCATCGGGTCCTCCTCGGGTGTCCACGCCCTGGGGTACGTCCCGACGGCCGAAGTATCCTGGCTTCCGGATCGACGCTCTCCCCCGGCCTTCCAACCGCAGACACACGGCCGTGACTCACGAGGGGGGATCGCTCCCCGGTGACAGTGGCGGGACCGCGTCGGATTCGCACCGACTTCCTTCACTGCCGTCAGGCCGCGAATGCTGCCACACCGCCGCGCCGCCGGTCAACGCAGGCCCAACCCCGCCGGGCGGGTGCCGTTCATCGAGTTTTGCCGATCGTTGCGACCTCCGACCGGCACGTCGCAATGCCCCGAATCAATGCGAGCCCTCCTTTGCTCTGCTTACCTGTAGGCGCCAGTGACGCTCCGTGCCTGGTGCACACAGGTAAGCAGAGCAAAGGACGGCCGAACGAACTCTGACCTGCGCCGATCATCCGGCAGCGCGATGCCGGTCGACACCCTCACATAGGATCAGCGATCGCCACACCAGTGTCCGTGATCAATCTCGGAGGTCGATCACCTTGGTCGCCCCGCAGTTCCACCACCTGGCCGGCCGGGTCTGGCTCTGTCCGGGCGATCCGGACCCGGAGGCGGTCCAGGCCGGCGTCGCAGTCGTCGCCGACGAACGCGGCAGTGTGATCATCGACGCCGGGCAGAGCCCCGCGCACGCCGGTGACATCCAGGCCGCGCTGGCCGCCGCCGGGCTACCGGAGCCGCGCTGGCTGGTCTACACCCACCATCACTGGGACCACGTGTGGGGCGCCTGCGCCTGGCCCGGGGTGGAGATCGTCGGGCACGAGACGGCCGTGTCGCTGCTGCGCGCCGAGGCCGCCCGACCGTCATGCTGCTGGGCGACTGCTTCTACCCGCCGCCGGCACACCTGCGGCGACCCGAGGACGGCCTCGACCTCGACCTGGTCCGGCGACTGCTCGACGACGCCTACGACTGGTACGTCTCCAGCCACGCCGAGCCGATGACGCTCGAGCAGGCCCGCTCAGCCGTCGCCGCCGCCTGAGCAGACGAGCCTCAGCGGGCGTGGCGCTCCGGGTGGGACCGGTTCCACGCCCGCATCCGCTCCGGGTAGCCGGTGCGCGCCGCCTCGTACAGCGGCACGGCGTGCTTGCGGGCGATGGCCCCCGCCGCGCGAGGCGTTCCGGTACGGCGACGGATCCACTCGCCGTCGTGGGCGATCGCCACCACGGTGGTGTCCGTCGCGGTCGTCTCCGGCTCCAGGTAGAACTCCACCCCCCGCCGAGTGGCCACGAACGCCTCCAGCGCCGCGAGGTCGTCGCGGGTCGCCTCCCGGTCCAGCTTCGTCGGGGTCGCCTCGGCACCCCGTGACCGACGATTGAACCAGCTCATGCCCCGCTCCTCTCCTCGACGCCCTCCAGTGCAGCACCGATTCCTGGCAATACGCTGCACGCCGGATGGGAGCAAGCTGACCCGCGCCGGGTGGAACCCGCGGCGGGTGGGCGGTGTCATGAGTGTGATCCGGACGGAGGTCTCCCCTGGACGACGAGACGCTCGTCACCCGCGCTCGCTCCGGTGACCTGGAGGCGTACAACCTCCTGGTCGCCCGGCACACCGCGTCCGCGTACCGGACGGCGGTGCTGCTCGGCGCGGGCTCGGACGCCGAGGACGTCATCCAGGAGGCGTTCGTGAAGGCGTACCGGAAGCTGTCCCGTTACCGGGGTGACGCGTCCTTCCGGTCATGGCTGCTCGCGATCGTCGCCAACGAGACCCGCAACCTGCACCGTTCCCGGGGCCGGCGGGACGGGCTCGTGCTGCGGGCGGCGGCCGCGGATCCGGCGTCCGAGGTCGCCGAGGACGACGCGGTCGGCGCGGTCCTCGCCGGGGAGCGCCGGGCGTCGCTGGTGCAGGCACTGCGGCAACTGCCGGTACGGGACCGTGAGGTGATCGTCTGCCGGTTCTTCCTCGATCTCACCGAGGAGGAGACGGTGGCGGCTCTGGGCTGGCCCCGGGGCACGGTGAAGTCGCGTACGTCCCGGGCGCTGGCGAAACTTCGCGGCCTGCTCGACCGGGAGGAGGTCCGGCATGGGTGACCTCGAACGGGAACTGCGTGACCTGTCGGCTTGGCTGGAGACGCCCGAGCCACCGGACGTGACGGCCCGTGTCCGCGTACGGCTCGACAGGCCCGCGCGCCGGTGGCGCCCGCTCGTCGCGGCGGCGCTGGTTGCCCTGCTCGTGGCGGTGTTGCCGCCGACCCGTGCCGCCATTGCCGACGCCGTTGGCGGCCTGCTGCGCTTCGCCGGGGTCAGCATCGCCACCTCGCCCGCGCCGACGCGGCCCAGCGGCGTCGCGTCGCCCTTGCCTGGGCAACGGCCCGCCGGCCTGACCGAGGCACAACGGGCGGTACGGTTCCCGATCCGCCTACCGGCGAAGCTGGGTCCGCCCGAACGGGTGCTGGTCGCCGACCCCGACCCCACCGGCACGTGCCGGGTGGTGACGCTGCTCTACGACGGCGGCGCGCTGCGCATCGACGCGTTCGATGGCCGCCTCAACCTGTCCTTCCACAAGGAGGTCACCCCGCCGGGAGCGGACTGGGTCGAGGTCAACGGCGACTTCGCCGTGTGGGTCGACGGCCCGCACGTCGTGTCCTACGTGGACCGTGCGGGGGAAGTCCGCAACGAGAGCGCCCGGCTGGCCGCCTCGACCCTGATCTGGCAGGACGCCGACGTGAGCTACCGGCTCGAGGGCGCCCTCACCCAGACCGAGGCGATCGAGATCGCCCGCTCGCTGCGCTAGGGAACCTGACGGGAACGGCCGGTGTCCTGAAGATACGACGAGTCGCCGTCACCTCGGTCTATTCCAGCCCGACGTGGCGGCCGGGGCACCGGAGGGTGGAGATGGGTTCACGGGGCAGGTTGATGCTGGCGTCAGCGACGGTCCTGTTGGCGGGGTGCACCACCACGACCAGCGGCGGGTCGGCCGCACCGACCGCCACAACGGCCACGGCGGCCACCACCATCGCCACCACGGCGAGCGCTGCGAACGCCGCGACGGGCTGCGATTCGCGGGTCGAGACGGGGTCCCTGCCCGACTGGGCGGACGCCGGATTCCACGGGGACGCCCGCATCGCGCACGTGTTCGGTGCGAAGGGTGACATCGTCGCGGTGCTGTTCGCCAACCCGCTGCGGCACGTCCGGAAGGACGGGTCGAACAACAAGATCCTCTGGGTGGCCCGCGCGTCCACGACCTCGCCCGACCCGGCGGCACCGACGACCCTGGTGATCACCGCGACGTTGGACGGCACCGACACCCGGGTGACCCGGGAGGTCGCCGGCGGCCCGGGCCCGTCGACCATCGACATGCCGCAGGCCGGTTGCTGGCACCTCGACCTGCGCTGGTCCGGGCACACCGACACGATAGACCTGGTCTACGCCCCGTAAGCCGGCGCCGGCCCGCCTAGGCTGCCGGTCATGCGGGAGGACGAGCGGGTGGCGGCGGCCCGCGACAACACCGAGTGGTGCGACATCGTCTGCGGCAGCCACGGGCTCACCGGCCGTACCGACGCTGACGCCTGATCGGTCCCCCGCCGCTCGCCACCGTGGTATCCCGACGCGGTCACCCTGCGGCCGGGCGTCGACGCCGCGACCCTGCTGGGCCGGATCGACGCGAGTCCTGGCGCGTCGGTGAAGGACAGCTTCGCCGACCTCGACCTGTCCGGCTACGGGTTCCGGGTGCTCGTCGACGCCCCGTGGATCCACCGGCCTCGGGCGGCCGCGCCGCCCGTCCCGCCGCTCAGCCCGGTCACCACACCCGACGAGCTGGCGGCCTGGGCGGCGGCTCACGGAGGTGGCGAGCTGTTCCGCCCGACGCTCCTGACCGACCCACGGGTACGGGTCCTCGCCCGCCGCGACGACCACGGCGCGATCACCGGCGGTGCGGTGCTCAGCGGCGGCGACGACAGGTACGGCGTCTCCAACCTGTTCTCCCACACCGACAACCCTCGCGATGTCTGGCTGGCAGTCTGCGCCACCCACCCCGCCGCATCCCTGGTCGGCTACGAGTCCCTACCCGATCTCCCCCCAGCCCTGGAAGCAGGCTTCCGCACCACCGGCCCCCTCCGAATCTGGCTCCGCGACTAACCCCCAACCCCGTCGATCATGAAGTTAGCGGCGCGACACGCCGACACCGGTGGCGATAACTCCATGATCGACGGGTCACGGGGTCAGGGGTCAGGGGGTCAGCGGGTCAGGGGGTTGAAGGGGCGGACAGGTCGGCCAGGTTTTGGGGGGTCAGGGTTAGGGCTGCGGCCGCGATGTTCTGGGCCAGGTGGTGCGGGTTGGCGGTGCCGGGGATGGCCAACACGTGGGGGCCCTGGTGCAGGGTCCAGGCGAGGCGTACCTGCTGGGCGGTGACGCCGTGCGCGCGGGCCACCGCCTCGACGGCCTCGTTCCGCGCGGCGCTCGCGCCCGCCTCCCGCCCGCTGCCGGCCAGCGCGAAGAACGGCACGTAGGCGATGCCCCGCTCACCGCAGAGCCGGACGAAGCCGTCCTGCTCCCGGTAGGCGTCCACCCCGTAGTTGTTCTGCACACAGACCACCGGCGCGATGTCCGCCACCTCGTCCAGCTGCTCGGGCCGCACGTTGGAGAGCCCGAGGTGCCGGATCAGACCGGCGGCCCGCAATTCGGCGAGCGCACCGAACCGATCGGCCAGCGGCACCGCGCCCGGTCCCCGGCCGAGGCGCAGGTTCACCACGTCGAGCTGGTCGCGGCCGAGCCGACGAAGGTTCTCCTCCACCTGAGCCCGCAACTGTGCTGGGGTGAACGCCTCGGTGAAGCCCGCCTCCGGGTCGTACCCGAAACCGACCTTGGTGGCGATGACCAGATCCTTCGGGTACGGGGCGAGCGCCGCGCGGATCAGCTCGGTGGCGTAGCGGGCCGGGCCGGTGCCGACGCGCAGGGTGCCGCCGGGCGAGACGTAGAACGCGGCCGTGTCGATGTGGTTGACGCCCAGCTCCACGGCCCGGCGGAGCAGGGCGACGGCCCGGTCACGGTCGGGGTTCGCGGTGATCCGCATGGAGCCGAAGCCCATCCGGTGCACGGTGCGGTCGCCCAGGGTCCAAGTGCCCGCCGCGGCGGCGGTGATCTCGTCGGTTGGCATCAGGCGACCGTAGTCAGCGCGGGTGCGCGGCGCAGTCGGCCACGCACCCGATACCGCCGGGCGGCGAGGTGGGCTAGTTTTGATCTACCGAGGAAGCCGTTTCGGCGGCGTGCGGCGGGCGCAGCACCGGCACCAGCAGCAGGGTCGGCAACAGCAGCAGCGGCACCGCCAGCAGCGCGCGCAGGGTGCCGACCTGGTCGCCGATCAGCCCCAGCAGCGGCGGGCCACCGAGGAACGCGGTGTAACCGATCACCGCGACCACGCTCACCCGCACCGCCGCGTGCGCCTCGTCGTCGGCCGCCGCGCTCATCCCGACCGGGAAGCCCAGCGACGCTCCGAGACCCCACAGCGCGACGCCGATGATGGCCACCGGCCCGGAGCCCGCCAGCACGGCCAGGCCGGCGCCGACCACGGCGAGCCCGATGGTGCCGCTGAGCACCGGCACGCGACCCCACCGGTCCAGCGCGATGGTGCCGGCGGTGCGCCCGACGGTCATGCCCACCACGAAGACCGCGAACACCGCCGCGCCGGCGGCCTCGCTCAGCTCCCGTCCGTCGATGAACGCCACGGCCAGCCAGTCGTTGGCGGCACCCTCGGTGAACGCCGCCACCAGCACGAACAGCCCGATCAGCAGGGTGCGCGGCTCCCGCCAGGCGGCGAGTTGCGCCCGGCGGCGGGCCGCCGGGGTGGCGTCCGCCGGGTCGCCGGTGTGATCGCTGCCCACCGGCAGGAACGTCCGGGCGGCGAGCGCGGTGCCGGTCAACACGACCACCGCCACCGCGACCAGGTGCGCGCCGACCGACACGTCGAAGCGGGCCGCCCCGGCGCCGAGCGCCGCGCCGGCCACCGAACCGAGGCTCCACCCCGCGTGGAAACGGGGCATGATCGTTCGGCCGAGTCGCCGTTCGACCGCCGCGCCCTCGACGTTCATCGCCACGTCACAGGCGCCGGAGCCGTAGCCGAGGGCGATCAACCCCACGGCGACGACGGCGAACGCCCCGGTCATCGTGGCGCCCAGCCCCGCCACGCTCAGGCCGACCGCGACCAGCACGGTGGCCATCGTGACGGTGCGGGCCGCGCCGAATCGCTGGGCGAGCAGGCCGGAGGTGGGCATGGCGAGCAGCGCGCCGACACTCATCGCCAGCAGCAGCAGCCCGAGTCGGCCGGCGGAGAGGTCCAACGCCTCGCGGACCGCCGGGACGCGGGAGAACCAGCTACCGACGGCGAGCCCGTTGAGGGTGAAGGTGACAGCGACGCCGTTGCGGGCGAGCCGCACCGCCCGCAGGGACGGCGGTGCGATGTCCGGGGCCAACGGTCGGCTGGTGGGGGCGCTCACGAGGGCAGTTCCTCTTTCTCGGGGTGATCTCCTGGCACGATCGCACACCTGAGAGCGCTACCACCACAACCGGGAACCGCCCCTTACCGCTGGTGGTCCGGCCGGGGCATGATGTGAGCAGGCGTTTGTCCGACCGGACGGGCCGCCGCAGGAGGCGAACGATGACGGCAGCCGCACACCGACCGGCCACCCTCGAGGACGTGGCGCGGGTCGCCGGGGTGTCCCGGTCCACGGCGTCGCGGGTGATCGCCGGCACGGGGTTCGCCTCGCCGGCCGCCCGGGAACAGGTCACGGCAGCCGTCGACCAGCTCCGCTACGTCCCCAACCCCGCCGCCCGCGCCCTGGTGCGCGGCGGCGGCGTACGCCTGGTCGTGGCCGTCCTGGGTACCAGCGCGGCGGTGCTCGACGACCCGTACGTGCACCAGGTGGTCGGCTCGGCCGCCCGGCTGTGCTCGCCCGCCGGTGTCGGGGTGGCGCTGCACTGGCTGCCGATCGGCGGCCCGCGCGGCCTCGACCAACTCGAGGGTGACCGCAGCGTCTGCGGCGTGATCCTGGTCAACACCACCGAGGACCTGCTGGAGGCGGTGCCCCGGTCGCTGCGCGGCCGGGTGGTCTCGATCGGCGTCGGCTCGGCGACCGTGCCGTCGTTCGACGTCGACAACGCCGCCGGTTCCGAAGCGGTGCTGCGTCACCTGTACGCCACGGGTCGCCGCCGGATCGCCATGGTGACCGGCCCCCGATGGCTGCCCTGCGCGCAACGCCCCGTGCAGACGTACCGCCGACTCATGGCCGAGGCGGGCCTGCCGCAGCGGGTGCTCCCCGGGGACTTCACGGCGGCACGCGGCCGGGCGGCGGCCGGTGAGGCGCTGCGCCGCTGGCCGGACCTCGACGCGATCTACGCGATCAGCGACGACACCGCGCTCGGGGTGATCGCGGGCCTGCGGGACGCCGGCGCGGAGGTGCCCGGCGACGTCGCGGTGGCCGGGTTCGACGACATTCCGGTGGCCGGGCTGACCACCCCGGCACTGACCACGGCGAGTCACCCGGTCGGGCGGATCGCCGTCGCCGCGGCCACCGCCCTGCTGGACGGGCGCCCGGTCGCACCGGTGACCCTCTTCCCGTCCGCCCTGGTCACCCGGGCCAGCGCCTGAGTCGGCGCTCAGCACAACGCTGACGGTTAACCTCGCACGGGCCGGGTAACCGCGTCGGACCTTTCGTCCACCGCGAGGAGTGCCGACCCGTGTCCGACTCCGCGCCGTCGCACTGGGACTCGGCGCAGGGCGCCCGGAACGGCCGGTTGACCGCACGCCGGCACCCACCGGTGGCGCCGGCGCCCACCGGGCTCGTGCCGATGACCGGCCCGGATGGTGACCGGCTGGCCCTGGTGTACGCCCCGGAGCCGGTGACCGACGCGTCGGCGTACCGGTTGGTGCTGCTCCTGCACGGCGCCGGTGGCTCGGGGCGACAGGGGCTGGACCTGCTGTTCTCCGTCGCGGACGCGCACCACCTGCTGCTGGTCGCCCCGGAGTCGTCGGCGGCCAGTTGGGACCTGATCGCCGGCGGATTCGGGGCGGACGTGGGGCGCATCGACGCGCTGTTGGCGACCATCTTCGATGGCTACCCGGTGCGGGACGTGACGTTCGGCGGCTTCTCCGACGGCGCGTCGTACGCGTTGTCGCTCGGCCTGGCGAACGGGGATCTGGTCGACGCGGTGCTGGCGTTCTCCCCCGGTTTCGCCGCGCCCCCGGTCACCCACGGCCAGCCACGAATCTTCATCTCGCACGGTGTCGACGACCGGGTGCTGCCCATCGACGTGTGCAGCCGTCGCCTGGTCCCCCACCTACGCGACCGAGGCTACGACGTCACGTACGAGGAGTTCCCCGGCGGGCACGACATCCCCACCCCGATCCGCGACTCAGCCACCACCTGGCTAACTTCCTAACCCACCCCGCCCTCCCCACCCCCACCCCGCCCTCCCACCCCCACTTGGTCGATCATGGAGTTGTGGTGGGCGATTGACGCCGAAAAGTGGCTTACGGGGGCCACCACAAGTCCTTGATCGACCAGGAGCTTCGTCGGGCGCAATCAGACCGGCGGGAGGCCGAGGGCGTCGTCGACGCGGGCCAGGACGGTGGCGTCGTCCTCGGGGTTGACGCCCCGCAGCAGGTCGATGGCCGTGGCCCGGACCTGACCGATGATCATCGCCAGTGGGAGGGTCTGGGTGGCGCCGAAGAGCCGCCCGGCGGCGTGCACGGCGGCCAACGCGGACTCGTCGGCCCGGGTGGCATGCCGGTCGGCGGTCTCGTCCTGCCCGTCCAGGTCGGCGGCGAGAGCGGCACCGGCCTCGCGGACGGCCTCGGCCAGGGATCGCAGGGCGGCGCCCAGCTCGGGTGGCACCGGGGCGTGCAGCCGACTGAGGGTCACGCCCGCGCGGGCCAGCACCCGGACGTTGCGGACCGCGTAGTCGATCTGCCGGATCGACTCGTCCACCGAGCGCAGCCGACCGATGTGCTGGCGACGACGGACGTTGAGCCGCAGCGCCTCACCGGCGGCCAGCACGCCGTCGCGCAGCCCGTCCACCCGGGCGTCCATCCCCCGGGCCTGGGTCAGCGCGGCGACCGCGGCCGGCTCGTCGCGGTGATCCAGCGCGTCGGCGATCCCGCCGAGCAGCCCAGCCAACTCGTCGAATGTCCGCCGCACCTCGGCGATCAGCGGGGCCAGCGGGTGCCGGGCGTCGACCAGCAGGCTGGCCGCGAGCGCGACCGCGCCGCCGATCAGCGCGTCGACGAACCGGAACGGCACCAACGACCCGTCCGGCGGGGCGACCACCACCAGGTAGAGGGCGGAGACCGCGGCCTGCACCAGCGTCACGCCGGTGGCGCCGAAGGCCACCGCGAGCAGGACGGTGAGCAGGATGACGGTGAAGACCGTCCAGGTGCTGCCCGGGCCGAGCGCCTGCACCACCAGGTCCGCGACGAGCACCCCGGCGGCGACCCCGAGGACCACCTCCACGGCGCGGCGAATCCGCTGCCCCCGGGTCTGACCGAGAACGATCAGCGCGGCGGCCGGGGCGAAGAAGGGCTGCGGGTGCCCGAGCAACCGGGTGGCCAGCAGCCAGGCCACGGTCGCCGCGACGGTCGCCTCCAGCACCGGCCGCCAGCCCTGCCGCAGCCGCCCACTGGCCGTCCGCAGGCCGCCGAACCGCACCATCATTGCCCTCCCTCCCGCACCGCGCTGGCCGGCCTGCCGCGCCCGTCTCGCCGGCCCACGGCGCCGGAGGGCGATCGTCTCCCATCGAACAACGCACCAGCTCACCGGGGCTGCCCCGCAGCCCGGCGGCGGGCGGCTCGATCAACTCCCGGTGAGGGCACGCAGCAGCGTACGGACGGCGGCGAGCGCCTGGCGGGTCCGCAGGTACGCGGAGGTGGTGCCGGGCGGCATCCCGGCACGGACGTGCACCACGGCACTCGGCGTGCACCGGGCCACGCTGCACCGCACCCTGCGGGAGGCGCTGCCCGCCTCGCCCCTGCACACCGACGCCGAGGTGGAGCACGTCGAGTCCGGCCCGAACCGCGCCGAGGTGCGCTATCGGAGGCCCGACGGCCCGCACACCATCGGTGACGCGGCCCACGCGACGACACCCAACCTCGGGCAGGGCGCCGCGCAGGCCACCGAGGACGCGGTGGTGCTCGGCGCGGTCTGCGCGGGCGGCGCCGAGGGGCTGCCGGCCGCCCTGGCCGCGTACGACGAGCAGCGTCGGCCGCGCAGCCAGGCCGTCGCCCGGGCCTCCGTCACCGCCGGCCGGTTCGGACAGCAGCTGCACAACCCGGTCGCCGTCGCGGTACGGGACACCGCGTTGCGGCTCACCCCGGGTCGGGTCGCCCTGCGCAGCGTGGCCCGCTACGCCGACTGGCGACCACCGGTGGGCTGAGCCGACTCGGCGGCCGCCGGAAACCACCGTCGCCCCAAAGCTCCAGAATAGTCATTCGGGCCGCCGTCCGGGCTAATCAAAGGCGACAGTGCGCCCGTACAATCGGCGACTTCGTTGTGACCGATCGCTGACTGCTGATGGTGAAATCGATCACACACACTGAGTCCATGAACAGGAGAGTCAACCGCGGTAAGGCACTCCGCGTCGCGGTGTGTCTGCTCCTGCTTGCCGCGCTGAGCGGTTGCATGGAACTCAACATGGGGTTGACCGTCAACGCCGACGACACGGTCGACGGGCAGCTGCTGTTGACGGCCCAGAAGTCCGTGCTCAGCGCACGGAACAAGAACATCCCGGCCGCTTTCGCGGAGCTTCGACAGAACATTCCCGCCCTGCCGCCCGGTGAGGAGACCGGGTACGAGGACGACAGGGTCTTCGGTTCCCAGATCAGTTACCGGAAGGCGCCGCTGGCGGGCTTCGACACGGAGAGCGTGAAACTGGTCCGAGACGACGACTTCTACCGCTTCACGCTGCCGCTCGACCCCAGCAAATACGGCGGAAAAATAGCCGAGCAAAATCCGCAACAGCAGCAGGCATTCCTCAAGCTGATGTCGTTCGAGATCTCGGTGACTTTTCCCGGCCGGGTGATCGACAGCAACGGCACCGTCAACGGCCGTTCGGTCAGCTGGAAGGTCGACTCCAACCAGGACAAGCCGACCGAGCTGCGAGCCGTGGCCGAGGCACCACCTCGACCGTCCGCCTCGCCGGCCGCCGCCGCAAACGGAGGCGGATTCCCCTGGCTGCTGGTCGGCGGCGGCGTCCTCCTCCTGCTCCTGCTCGCCGCGGTGGGCGTACTCCTGGTGCGTCGCCGTCACCCCGCGGCGCCGGCGGCGCCCGGCCCGACCCCACCCGGTCCGACCCCGCCGCCGGGACCGCCCGCCGGCGCCCCGGGGCCTGGCTGATCCATCCGGTGGCCGGCTCAGCCGGCCACGCCCGGCCCCGGCCGCCCCCGAGACGACGGCGACCGGCTCCCGGTGCTCCCCACCCGGAGCACCGAACCTCACCACCACATCCCGGTCGCACCATCGCAGAAAAGGGGGATCGCCATGAACGATCTCTTCACCTGGGCAGCCCTGGGTACCATCGCCGGCGCGAGCGCCGCCACCCTGCTGGCCACCAACGTCATCGGCGGGCTGATCGGCCCGAGCGGCGACAAGCTCCGCAAGTGGATCGCCATCGTCATCGCGTTGCTGCTGTCCTACGTGACGGCGGCGTTCGCCGACGACGCCGGCGGCGAGAAGTGGGTCATCGCGTTCTTCAACGCGCTGGTCATCTTCTCCGCCGCGCTCGGCGTCAACCAGTTCCCGCCCGGCAACCGGCAGGCGACTCAGCCGTCGCCGACCCAGGTCGCACAGGGTCGTGAACCCCGAGTCTTCCGTTCCTGGGTCTGAGGGGTGTCGTCATGGTCTTCGGAATTCTCAGCGCGGCGATCCAGGTCGGATTCGGCGCCCTGCTCGGCTTCCTCGCCGGCGGCCCGATCGGGCTGCTGATCGGCGCCGTCGTGGGCCTGGTGGTCGGCGCGGTCTTCGGCTGGTCGGTGGCCTCCGCCGGGGTGTACGCCTCGGACGCCCGCGGCATCTTCCTCTTCGTCGTCGACCACACCTGGAGTCTGCTCAACACGGTCGTCGGGGCCATCTACCTGGCCGTGCACCTGATCTTCGGGCACTCACTGGACCGGCCCACGTCGCAGGGCAGCGGCCGGGTCAGCGTGGTGGAGGGGGTCTCGCCCCGCTACGCCACCACCATCGGCACCGTCTGCGCCGGCTCCAGCTCGGGCATCCAGCGGCACGAGGACGTGCACATCTTCCAGGGTCGCCTGCTCGGCCCCCTCTACATCCCGCTGGTGCTGGCGAACTACGTCCTGTTCACCATCGCCCCGGTGTGGCTGCTCTACCACGACCACACCAACGCGCCGATCAACCGCTTCACCCGGTACTTCGAGATCGGCGTCTACCCGCACGTCTGGAACGAGGCCATCGCGTACCGGATCCAGGGGACGCCGCCGCGATGAGCGACCACGGGCGCGGACCGATCGAGGCGGCCACCGCCGCACTGGTCGCCTGGGTGACCAACGCGGCGGGGCAACCCGTTCCGATCGGCCCGCCCCGGGCGTGCGACGACGCCGACGGGCTCACCCTCTGGCCCCTCGAACTGCGCCCGGCCCGGCAGACCCGTTCCAGCGGCGCGGTCCGCGAACCGTACCGGTTCACGGTCCGCCACCTGCTCTGCGTGACCGGGCCGGCCGGGTTGCCCCGGCTGGACCGGGTGCTCACCGCCGCGACCAGCGACGGCAGCTACCCGCTCGTCCTGGAGGCCGGTGATCCACCACTGTGGACGGCGTTCGGCACCGCGCCCCGACCGGCGCTGCTGATCGACGTTCCCGCGCAGGTCGACCATCCGACCCCGGCCGCACCGCCGGTGCTGCGACCGCTGCGGCTACGGCACCTCGACGTGCGCAGCCTCAGCGGGCGGGTGATCGGCCCCGAGGACCAACCGCTGGCCGCGATGCGGGTGGAGCTGCCCGGCACCGGGTCCGCCACCCGTACCGACCCGGACGGCCGGTTCCTGCTCGTCGGCGTCCCGCACGACCCCGAGCAGCCGGGCCCGGTCCGGCTGCGGCTGACCGGACGCGGGCTCGTCCTCACCGCCGACGTCGACCCGGGCGAGGACGACATCGTCATCGTCTGCGCGCCACCGACCCACTGACACCCACCCGCACAGGAGGACCGATGCCCAGCTACTTCTCCCCCGGCATCTATGTCGAGGAGGTCCCCAGCGGCGCCCGACCGATCGGCCCGGCGAGCACCAGCATCGCCGCGTTCGTCGGCGTCGCCCCGAACCGCTCCGCCCACCTGGGCAAGGCGGTACCGGTGAACAACTGGACCGAGTTCCTGCGGCTCTTCGCCGACGGGGAGCGAGTGGAGAGCACCCCGCTGGCCCGGGCGGTCTTCGGCTTCCTGGACAACGGAGGAGCCCGCTGCTGGGTGGTCAACGTCGGCGAGGGCGGCGCGATCACCGGCACCGGGCAGCGACGCGGCGGCCTGCAACTGCTGGAGGCGGTCGACGAGATCTCCATCATCGCCGCACCCGGCTTCCATGACGTGGTGTCGCACGAGGCACTGCTGAGCATGGCCGAGCGCACCCGCACCATGGTCGCGATCTGCGACCCGGCACCGGACATCGACGACATCGCCGCGTTGACCCGGGTCGCCACGCCGTCCTCCGGCAAACCCCCCAAGCCCGCCGAGGGCACCGGCGGCGGGTCGGGCGGCGGATCGGCCCAGCCGGGCGGCTCCGGCGGGCACGAGGGGCCCGCCTACCGCCCCCGCCAGTCCGAGTACGGCGCCTTCTACTACCCCTGGCTGCGGGTGCGCGACCCGATCAGCGGCGAGTTGGAGCTCACCCCGCCGAGCGGGCACCTGGCCGGCATCTGGGCCCGCACCGACGCCCTGCGCGGGGTGCACAAGGCCCCGGCCAACGAACCCGTGCGCGGCGCCGTGGACCTGGGCTACCTGGTCACCCGACCGGAGCACGACGTGCTCAACCCCAAGGGCGTCAACGTGATCCGCTACTTCGCCGGCGAGGGCATCCGCGTCTGGGGCGCCCGTACGCTCGCCGCCGAGGCCAGCGAGTGGCGCTACCTCAACGTCCGGCGCCTCAGCATCGCCATCGAACAGGCCATCGCCAACGGCACCCGGTGGATGGTGTTCGAGCCCAACGACTTCACCCTCTGGCGTTCGATCCGGCGCGACATCGGGGCGTTCCTCACCCGGGTGTGGCGCGACGGCGCGTTGTTGGGGCGTAGCCCCGAGGAGGCGTTCTTCGTCAAGTGCGACGAGGAGACCAACCCGCCGGACGTCCGTGACGCGGGCATGGTGATCGCCCACATCGGCATCGCGGTCGTCAAGCCCGCCGAATTCGTGGTGTTCAAGCTGAGCCAGTGGGCCGGCGGCACCGAGACCGAGACGATCGGAGGCTGACATGCCCACCACCGCGACCCCGCAGCCCGGCGCCCCGGTCGACCCGTATCGGGCGTACAACTTCCGACTGCTCATCAACGGCGTCACCAACGGCCACTTCACCGAGATGACCGGGTTGGAGGTGAACATCCCCGGGCAGCCGTACCGGGAGCACGGCCTGGGCCGGATGCGGATGGTGCCCGGTCAGGCCGAGTACGAGCCGGTGACGCTGCACTTCGGCCTCACCGCCTCCCGCGAGTTGTGGGACTGGGTGAACGCCACCGCCCAGGGCACCCTCAACCGTCGCAACGTCTCCGTGGTGCTGCTCGACTCGGTCGGGACGGCCGAGGTGCTGCGCTGGAACCTGATCGACGCCTGGCCGACCCGGTGGCGTGGCGCGCACCTCAACACCCTCAGCCACGAGATCGCCATCGCCTCGCTGACCCTGCGCTACGAGGGCCTGGAGTTGGAGACCGGCGGTGCCACCGCGCCGACACCCGCGTAGCTGGCTGGCTGACCGGTTGCGTTCCGCGGCCGGGGCGGTGCAGCGCCTCGCCGGGCGGGTCGAGCCCGCCGGACAGTTGCCCGCGCCGCCGCCGGTGGGCGTGCCCGTAGCGACTCCGCGCCGCTTCGGGGAGCCTCCGCAGCACTGGCTGGACCTGGTCGCCAACCACGCGCCCGGCCTGCTGCACGACCTGGACCTCGATCCACGCGCAGCTGAACCGGCGGAGAGGCCCGATGACCCCGCCGGCGGGCCCGGCTTCGGCGACCGCGTCGATCAGGACGGGCCGAACCGGTGGACCGCAACAACCCGACCGACTCAGCCCGTCGGGGAGGGCGCCGGGCTCCCCGACGACCCGGTGGGTCGGCCTGCCCCCAGCGCGGGTGGTCGCCGTACCCCCGGCACTGTGGGTCGCCGCGCCACCGGCACGGTGGAGCGGCCCGGCCGCGCGACCAGCATGAGGGGACCTGACCTGACCGCGCACTCCGACGGGCGTGGTAGTGCGGCGCCCGCCACGCACGGCACGGTGGGTAACGACGCAACGGTGGGCGCGGCGTACGGCGTCGACGGACCGGAGGTGGTGAGCGGGGGCGCACGACCGGACGGGTCGCGCTCCACGGGCGGAACCGGGAGGTCGGTGTACCCGTCGAGCGCAACCGACCGGTCCGGCAGCCCAGGGACCAGCGGCGCCAGCCCACGGGGCAGCAGCGACGCCTCCGAGGTCGCGTCGACCGCCGAGGCACCCCTCGCATCGGATGCGGACCGACGTCCGCCCGGTCGGCTGTTGGACGGTTGGCGCCTGCGCCCACCATCCGGACGGATCGCGGCGACCGGGCCGGCCCGCGACGCCCGTCCGCCCGCTGACCCGAGTGAGCTGCCCCGAATCGGGCAGTCAACCTACCCAACCCCCACCGAGATCTTGGAAGATTTCGGCCCCTCCAGGGGCACTTTCCTTCCAAGGTCCACGACTGACTTCGCCGACGTCAGCGGGCCGGACCGGAGGCCGGTCGGGGGCGAGGTGGCGGCGGCTGACGGCGGCCGGTGGCCGGCCCTTCCGGACGATCGGGCACGGCAGCAGGTTGGGGATCGGGCCGGATACCACACCGGGCATCGCAACGGTCCGACCGCGAGGGCCGCAGGTGCGGGCTGGATCGGCGCGGCGCACCGCGATCCGGGCGGCGGGCGAGGGCCGGAGAGCGGACTGTTCCAGCCTGACGCCACAGCGCTCGACCCGTGGCCGGCGCTGCCCGATGACACCGCCCTGTGGTCGGTCACCGGCGCGCCGCTGGACGCCGCCCAGCCGACCCGGCTGGACCGAGAACAGGCGGGTGACTGATGGAACGCGTCGCCTTCCTCATCGACTCCTCAGGCGTTCGGGTGGACTGCCTGCTCAACCCGGAGACCGTGCAGGTGACCCGGCTCGCCGGCGTCCGCCAGCGGGGGGCCGGCGGCGGGCAGCTCACCGGGTCCGGCCTGGCCGACGACCCGCTGGTCTTCACCGGCGGTGGCCGTACCGAGTTGGTGCTCGACCTGCTCTTCGACGTCGACTTCGTGGACGCGCAGCTTCGTCCGGCCGACGTCCGGGTGCTCACCCGTCCGCTGTGGATGCTGGCGGAGAACTCCACGGCCGAGCACGGTTGGCTGCGACCGCCGCTGGTCCGGTTGGTCTGGGGCAAGACCTGGAACGTGCCCGGCGTGATCATCGCGGTGGCGGAACGGTTCGACGCGTTCACCGGCACCGGGTCACCGCGACGGTCCTGGCTGCGGCTCAAGCTGGTCCGCGCCGCCGAGTCAGCCGATCAGGCCGAGGCCGGCTTCGCCGAGGAGTTGGCCGCCGCGAGCACCCCGACCGCCGCGCCCGGCAGCGCGGTGATCGCCGCCGGCGACGGGGCGGCCGAGCCGGGTCGTTCCGGTGTGCGCTTCGACCTGCTGGCCAACGACGCGCTCGGCTCACCGCTGCGCTGGCGCCTGCTGGCCGAACACAACCGGATCACCGATCCCCTGGCCGTGCCGGCGGGCACCACCCTCGCCGTTCCGCCGGCCGCCGGCACCGGCGGCGGGGCGGCCGGCGCACTGACCGGGACGGCTCGGGCGGTGGCCGGTGCCGTGGGCGCGGGAGCGTCGTACGTGGACTCCGCGCTCGCCGGCGCGCCCGGACCGTGGGGCGCGACCACTGCCCCGACCGGCACGGGCCCGAGCGGGTCCGGCACCCCCGGGGGTACGCCGTGACCAGCGTCGCGCCCCGCGCGTTGATCGTCCGGCTCGACGGCGCCGAGCTGGTCGGCCCGGCCCGTCAGCGGATCCGCTCGCTGCGGGTGGCGGCCCGGCTCGACCAGCCCACCCAGGCCGAGCTGGTGCTCGCCACCACCGCCGGGACCGGCGCGTTCGACCCGGCGGTACGCCCCGGCGCGGCGCTCGACGTCCGGCTCGCCGACCACCCGGACGCCCTGTTCACCGGTGAGGTCACCTGCGTGGAGGTGGAGTACGCCGCCGACGGGGTGGCGGTCCTGCGGCTACGCGCGTACGACCCGCTGCACCGGTTGCGCAAGCGGCAGGGGTTGCGGGTGTTCACGTCGGTGACCGCGGTGGAGTTGGCCCGGGAGCTGTGCGGCGCGGTGGGACTGGCGGTGACGGCGGAGGTCGACGGCCCCCGGCTGGAGCGGCTGCTCCAGCACCGGCACAGCGATCTGGATCTGCTACGCGAGGTGGCCGGCCGGGCCGGGCTGCACCTGGCCACCGACGGCGACGGCGTCCGGCTGATCACCCTCGCCGGCTACGGGGAGCCGGTCGCGGTGACGCTCGGCGCGGGGGTACACACCCTGCGGTTGTCCACCAACACCGACCAGGCCAGCGGTGCCAGCGCGGCGCTCGGCTGGCACCCGCAACGGGCCGAGGTGATCAGCCAGCAGGCCGACGAGGCGCGCTGCGGCCGGCCCGCCGACGACCGCCCGGACCCGGCCGACGTGGGTGCCGGTGGGGTTCGCACCGCCGTGGACCAGCCCGGCCGCAGTGACGACGAGTTGGCGGCGCTGGCCCAGGCGCGCCTGGACATCCGCGCCGCGACGCTGGTGACGGCCGAGGGGGTGGCCGAGGGCGATCCGGCGCTGCGACCGGGGCGACGCCTCGACCTGGGCGGGGTGCCCGACCCGGTCGCCGGGGCGTACGTGCTGACCGAGGTGGTGCACACCGTGGACGGCAACGGGCACCTGACCCGCTTCTCCACCGTGCCGCCGGCCGCCCCGGCGGCCCCGACCGGCGGCGCGGTGGTCACCCTCGGCAGCGTCACCGATGTCGCCGACCCGGACGGGCTGGGCCGGGTCCGGCTGACCCTGCCGGCGTACGGGGACCTGGACGCCGGGTGGCTCGCCGTGCTCTGCCCCGGTGCCGGGCCGGGCAAGGGTCTGGTGGCGCTTCCCGATCCGGACGACACCGTGCTGGTGGTGCTGCCCGGCGGCGAACCGGCCTCGGGCATCGTGCTCGGTTCACTGTTCGGCGCCGTCGAGCCGTACGACGCGGGCATCGACGACGGCAAGGCCCGCCGCTGGACGATGCGCACCGCCGGCGGCCAGTCGATCGTCGTCGACGACGTGCGGCGCAGCCTGCGGTTGGCCACCGACGGCGGCAGTTTCCTCGAGTTGACGCCCGACCTGGCCACCCTGCACGCGGCGTCCGACCTGGTGCTCTCCGCACCCGGCCGGGCCATGGTGGTGCGCGCCCGCAACGTGGACTTCCTGCACGCCGAGTCGACCGAGGACCCGACCACCGCGGCGGAGCAGGCCCGTTCGCTCGCCCGCGCCCACCACGAAGGAGGCGGCTGATGCGCTGGATCCACCGTGACTCCGTGATCACCTGTGATCACGACGGCCGGGTCGAGAACCGACCCTCACGGCAGTGGGTGACCGTCGCCGGGGTGCCCGTGCTGGTCGACGACGACCCGGAGGGACGCAAGATCGTCGCCTGTCCGAACTACGGCCCGACCATCAAGCCGTGCACGCAGACGTTGACCGTCCGGGTCGGCTACAGCGACTGGGTCCGGGTCGACGGGCACCGGGTGGTGCTGTCGCACCTGGAGGGGTTCACCAACGGCACCCCGCCGGGGCTGGTCAAGCACACCGTGCGCGACCCCCGCCAAGCGTTCCTGGGAGCGGACCGATGAGGGCCTTCCGGTTCGTCGGCGCCGGCTTCGACGCCGGCCGTAGCGGCGGGTTGGCGCTCACCGCGGCCGGCGGCCTGGCGATGACCGAGGGCGACGAGAGCGTACGGCAGGCGCTGTTCCTGCTCCTGTCCACCACCCCGGGCGAGCGGCTGATGCGCCCCGGGTACGGCTCCCGGCTGCACCGGTTGGTCTTCGCGCCCAACGACGACACCACGGCCGGTCTGGCCATCCACTACGTCCGGCAGGCCATCGCCCGGTGGGAGCCGCGGGTCGAGGTGATCGACGTGGACGCCGGGCCGGACCCGGACGACGCGTGGCGGTTGGTGATCCGGTTGGACTACCGGGTGCGGGCCAGCCTGACACCCGGGCAGCTGATCTTCTCGGTGGACCTACTCCCGGCCGACGAGCCCGCTCAGGGAGGACCGTCATGACCCTGCCCGTGCCGCACCTGGACGATCGCGGCTTTCTCGACCTGGTCACCGAGGCCCGGGAACGGATCCGGCAGTCCTGCCCGGCGTGGACCGACCTGTCGGCGCACGACCCCGGGATGGCGCTGGTGGAGACGTTCGCGCACCTCACCGAGGTGATGATCTACCGGCTGAACCAGTTGCCGGAGAAGGCGTACGTCTCGTTCCTGAACCTGCTCGGCGTCACCCGGCACGCACCGACCGCGGCCTGGGCGGACGTCCGGTTCACCCGCACCGGCACCGACCGCGGCGCGGTCCGGATCCCGGCCGGGCTGCGGGTCGCGGCGGCCCGGGGCGCGGACCCCCGGCCGGTCCTGTTCGTCACCACCGAGCCGACGCTGCTGCCCGCCGACGAGACGTCGGTGACGGTACGGATGCACCACTGCGAACCGGTCGAGGCGGAACTGCTCGGCGTGGGCACCGGCCAGCCGGGGCAGGTACTGCGCGCGGCGCACGCCCCGCTGACGCACACGGCCGAGGCGCTGGACCTGCTGCTCGGGGTGGAGGTGCCGGCCGGCACGGTCGAGCTGGGCGCGGCGGCCCGCGAGCACGACGGTCGCACGTTCGAAATCTGGCAACCGGTGGACAGCTTCGCCGGGCTCGGCCCGCAGGCCAAGGCGTACCTGGTCGACCGCTGCTCGGGCACCGTCACCTTCGCCCCGGCCCTCGACCTGCGACCCCCGGCCGGGCCGGCCCCCGACGGCGGGCCCGCGCCGGTCGGGGCGACGTCGGTGACCGTGGCGGCCGTGCCGCCGGTGACCGTGGCGGCCGTGCCGCCGGTGACCGTGGCGGCCGTGCCGCCGGCCGGTCGGCAGATCCGGCTCTGGTACCGCGCCGGTGGCGGGCCCACCGGCAACGTGGCGGCGGGCACGCTGACCAGCCTGCGCGACCCACTGCCCGGGGTACGCGTCGACAACCCCACCCCGGCGGCCGGCGGCCGGGAGATGGAGGCGCTGGAGTCGGTGCTGCTGCGCGGCCCGTACGAGTTCTTCGCCCAGCAGCGGGCGGTCACCGCCCGCGACTTCGAGGTGCTGGCCACCAGTTCCGGCGCGGTGGCGCGGGCGCGGGCGTTCACCCGCGCGGCGGTGTACAGCTTCGCCCGGCCGGGTGAGGTCGAGGTGGTGCTGGTGCCGTACGTGCCGGAGGCGGCCCGTCCGGGCGGTCGGCTGCCGGTGGCGGTGCTGCGCGAGCACGAGGTGCCCGAGGCGCGCCACCGGGTCGAGGCGGACCTGGAGGAACGTCGGATGGTCGGCATCCGCTCCCGGGCCAGTTGGGCGCGGTTCAAGGCGGTCTCGGTACGCGCCCGGGTGGTGGTCCGCCGCGAGGAGGACGTGGACGCGGTCCGGCGCCGCATCCACGACCGGCTGCACCAGACGTTGAGCCCGCTGCCCACGGCGCTCAACCCGACCGGTTGGCCGTTCGGCGAGCCGCTGCGGGCGTCCAACGTGTACCGGCTGCTGGAGCACGCCGAGCCGGGGGTGCGCTACGTCGAGTCGGTGCGGTTCGTTGTCGACGAGGCGCCCGACGCCGACGTCCGTGCCCTCGCCGTCGACCAGTACCAGCCGCGCACCTGGTACGCCGGGAGCGGTCCGGTGCTGTTCCGTTCCAGCAACGGCGGCACGGGTTGGGAACCGGCCGGCCGCTTCGACGGCGAGACGGTGCTGCGGGTGGCGCCCGCGCCCGCGCCGGTACGGCCGGGCATCGTCGCGCGTGCCGGCTCGGTGGCCGTGGTGACGCTGCGCGCCTCGGGCGGCTCCCGGGTGCACCTGAGCACGGACCTGGGCGAGACGTGGTCGCTGCTCACCGACCTCGACTCGCGGATCTCCGACGTGGCCTGGCTGGATCGCGACGGCGCGGGCGCGCTGCTGGTGGCCACCGACACCGGCCTGTACGAGGTGTCGCTGCTGCCCGGGGCGGTGCCGTTGCAGATCCTGGTCGACCCGTCCGACGCCGACCGGGGTTTCTACGCGGTCCGCGCGTTCGTCTCCGAGCGCGGCGCGCCGGGCGTCGCGGTGGCCGCGCAGGCCAGCTTCGGGGTGTACCTGTCGACCAGCGGTGGCCGGCCGGGCAGTTTCACCCACGTCGGTCTGGCCAACGTGGACAACCGGGTCCTCGCCGTGCAGTACGACGGCCCGGCCACCCTGCTGTGGAGCGGCGCCGGCGAGCCGGACCCGAAGAAGCCCGGCCAGGGCTGCCACCGCACCCGGTTGTTCGAGTCCGACGTGAAGTGGCAGGCGATGCAGGCCGGTTGGATCGGCGGCACCTGCCGGGACCTCGCGTTCGCCGGCCAGCAGGCGGTGGCGGCCACGCAGAGCGGCGGAGTGCTGCGGCTGGACACCCTGGCCACCCAACCGCAGTGGCAGTCCGTGTCGGTCAACTGCGGGTTGCCGTTGCGGGACCGGACCCGGTTCGTGCCGGTCGACGCCATCGCGGTGAGCGGCCCGACACCCGGCGGCCCGGCACCCGGCGGCACGGCACCCGGGGGCACGGCCGTCGGCGGCGCCGGCGTGGCGGAGCGGCTGATCCTGGCCAGCGGTGAGCGCGGTGTGCACCGCAGCGCCGACGCCGTCACCTGGACGCCCAGCGCCAACCAGGCCACCGCCGACGTGGTGACCGTCCCGGACACCTGGCTGCTCTGCTCCGGCGAGCACGACATCGAGGTGGTGCGCCAAGATGCGACGCTCGGCGATTGAACGGCTGCTGCCCGCCGCCTACCAGCGGGCCTGCGTGCCGGGCAGCGTGCTCTGGGCGCTGCTGGACGTGATGGAGGGGCTGCACGCCCCGGACGAGGCGATCCTCGCCGAGGTGGACGCGCTGTTCGACCCGTACCGGGCACCGGACGCACTGGTCGTGCGGCTGACCCGCTGGGTGGCGATGGACCACGTGGTGGCCTCGCCCCGGCCGGACGCCCCGCTGCCGCTGCCGGTGGGTCGGCTGCGTGACCTGGTGGCCAACGCCGCCCTGTTGGCCCGCTGGCGCGGCACCCCGTACGGGATGCGCAGAGCTTTGGAGCTGGCCACCGGGATCACGGGCTTCGCGATCGACGAACCCGCCGAGCGGCCCTTCCACGTCGTGGTGCGGGTACCCGTCGCCGCGGCCGGCCAGCTCCCCGTGATCACCCGCATCGTCGAGGCGGAGAAACCCGCCTCGACCACCGTCGAGATCGTCCTGGAAGAGGAGTCGTCATGACCACCGAGTGGGCGGTCGTCGCCGCCGCCGAGCAGTTCACCCTCGATCCGCGCAACAGCGGCGAGCTGACCTTCACCGTCTCCAACCCGGGCAACGCGCCGGACACGGTGGTGTTCGACGTGGCACCCGGTGACGGCTCCCAGCGGGCGTGGTTCACCGTCGCCGAACCACAGCGGGTGGTACCCGGCCAGGGCTCGGTGTCGTTCCTGGTCAAGCTCGCCGTGCCGGCCGGCACCCCGCCCCGGCGCTACGACATGACCGGGTTCGCGTACTCGGCGAACACCGCCCCGGAGGAGAGTTCCCGCTCCAGCGGCCGGGTCACCTACGAGGTGCGGGCGGTCGCGCCGCCACGACGTACCCCCTGGTTGTGGATCGCCGCGGCGGCGGCGTTGGTGCTGGTGGTGGTCGCCGTGGGGGTGGTGTTGCTGACCCGCGACGGCGAGCCGGCCCCCGGCGAGCCGCGGGTGGTCACCCTCGAGGCGGAGAGCCTGGTGGAGGGCGCGGTGGTGGACTCCCCGGCGAAGAGCGGGGCGAAGGTGGAGGCGCAGCCCAACTGCTGCGGGGTGACCTGGTCCGGGGACAAGCAGCTGTTCTTCCAGGGGCTGGCGATCGGCGACCAGGTGACCGTGACGGTGCAGATCCCGGCGGACGGCACCTGGCGGTTCGCCGCGGTGCGCACCACCTCGTTCGACTACGCCAACACCCTCTTCGCCGTCGACGGCAACCAGGTCGGCGGGGCGTTCCTCGGTTTCACCCCGACCGTCCGCAAGACGGAGTTCCTGGACGTCGGCACGGTCCGGCTGACCAAGGGTCCGCACCAGGTGACCCTGCTGGTGGTCGGCAAGACACAGGGCACCAACCGCTACTTCGCCGGCGTCGACCAGATCCGGTTCACCGAGATCGTGGCGCAGCCCGTGGCCCGATGAGTGGGCGGCAGAAGGCACTGCTGGGCCTGTTCGCCGTCCTGCTGGTCGCGCTGTTCACGGTCGCGATCGGGGCCGGCCGCGACGACCGGGGCGACCCGGGCGCCCGGCACGGGTTGGTCGACCGGTTGGGTGCGCTGGGCGGCGAGCGTTCCACGGTGGATCCGGCGACGGTCAGCGCGGACTGCGTCGAGGAGCCCGGCCGGCTGGTCTTCGCCGGCAGCTGCGTGCTGCGGGTCGCCGACCCCGGCGGGCTGCGCACCCTGGTGCTGCGCAGCCCGGCGCGGTTCACGGTCGTCGCCCCGGCACCCGGCGACGCCGACCTCACCATCCGCGACGAGGTCGAGCCGGCGACGGACGGCACCGGCGCGGTGGCGAAGGTCGCCGTCGACCAGGCCACCGAGGTGGGCCTGGTCTGCCCCGGCCTGGGCGGCTGCACGGTCGTCGTGGCCACATCCTGACCCGACCCGGGCTGAGAGGAAGGTGTCGCCGTGGGTGACCTGCGCAAGCCGTTCCTGCTGCTGGCCATGCTCGCCATCGTCCTGGCGATCGGGGTGGAGTTGGGGGCGGGGCTGCTGCTCGGCGGTGCCGACGCCGGTGCGGCTCTCGCGGACAGCGCCGGGGCGCTGGACGTGGAGATTGACGACGTGTCCGGGGTCAGCGAGCCGTCCGGCCGGGGCACCGGTTACCTCGCGTTGATCGACGCGGTGGCGGTCTGGAGCACCGGGCTGTTCTGCCTGGGCCTGCTGTTGCCCGAACGGGTTCAGGGTCGGGTGCAGGGCGTCGCCAGCCTGATCTTCTCGATCATCCTGATCATCGCCGGGCTGGTCGCGCTGGTGATCGCGTTCGTGGAGCTGTCCATCATGGTGTCGCTCTTCCTGGCCGTCCCCTTCGGCACCCTGGCGTACCTGGCGTTGTGGGGGTTCTTCCCGGTCGGTGAGGCGGCGGTGCTGCTCGGGCTAGTGCTGCTGCTGAAGTTGGTGTGGGCCGGGATGCTGGTGCTGGCCCAGCCGCGCTTCCTGCAGAACAAGGGCCTCGTCCTGCTGATCCTCACCACGCTACTGTGCACGGTCGTGCTGGAGTTCCTGCACAACCTGGTGCCGGTGATCCTGGTCAGCATCGTCGACGACGTGGCGGCGCTGGTCTTCGCGATCATCGCGATCATCTGGGGGCTGGTGCTGCTGATCGGCTCGATCCCGGCGATCGTCAAGGCCATCCGCGTCACCGCCGCCCTACCGCCGCGTTGACCATGAAGTTGTTGCCACTGCGCCCGGCGTGTCGTGGCAACAACTTCATGGTCAATCTGAGCGGGTCGGGGGCCTGCGGCCTATCGGGCTGTGTCCCTTGATCGGCACCTGCGGCGACTCGCCGAACTTCTCGGTCAGCTCGGCCTCGACGGCGATGGACTGCTTCATGGCCGGGTCGGTGGTGTCGTCGCTGACCACCCGGCGCAGGTCCAGGTTGGACGGCAGGCCCCGGTCGGTGCCGAGCAGCTTGACCGCCGCCGGGTCGTTGCTCAGGAAATTGATCACGTCGGCCGCGACGTCCTTGTTCTTGCTGCCCTGGAACACCGACCAGTACATCGATGCCCGGGCCCACTGCGCACTCGGGTCACCGGGGTAGGGAATCACGCCCAGCTCGTCCTTGGTGTTCTTCTTCAGGTCGGGCATCTGGTTGGCCCAGACCCAGCGGCGCCGCGACCGTCATGGCGAGCAGGCCGCGCAGCAGGCGCCGCCGAGGTAGCGGGGTACGGTCAGTGCGCCCGACGGGCGCGTCAGTGGTGGGGGGCGTTGCGGGGTGCATGTGCGCTCACTCCTCGGCATTAGGAGACGACGGCGTCACCGGTGGCCGCGGTCGGGATGCCCGTGCCCGCAGGGCAATGCGGGTCCGGGCCAGGCGGCGCGGCCAGGGGACGTGCCGGTCGGGCGTGCGTGCCCGGGCCGGTCGAGTCGCGGATGACCAGGTCGGTCTGGAGCATTACCTGTGCCGTGGTACGACGGACGCCGAGCGCCGTGCCGGCACCGGGCCCCCGCGCGCCTCGCGGTGACTCGATGTCCTGTTGCAGCAGCATGTCGACGGCCGTCCGGCCGGCGGCCCCGGTGGGCGTGGCCACCGTCGTCAGTTTGGGTCGGGTCAGCCGACTCAGGGTGATGTCGTCGACCCCGACGACGCTCACCTCCTGCGGCACCCCGACCCCGAGCGCGTCCAGCCCTTCGATCAGGCCGATCGCCATCAGGTCGTTGTAGGCGAGCACGGCCGACACGCCGCTGCGCCGCACCTGCTCGGCGACGGCGGAGCCGCCGATCTCGGTGGGCGCGTTCGGACCCAGCAGGGTCAGCTCCGCACCACCGGCCCGGGCGGCCACGCCGGCGGCACGGCGCATCTCCCGGTTGGTCCACGAGCTGCGCGGGCCGCCGAGCAGCGCGATGCTGCGGTGCCCCAGGCCGACCAGGTGCTCGATGGCCGAGCGGGCGCCCTGCCCGACGTCCATCAGCACGCAGGGCAGGCCGGTCACCTGACGGTTGACCACCACCAGCGGCACCTCACGGCTGAGCTGCTCGATCAGGCTGTTGCTCATCCGCGGGCTGCACAGCAGCACCCCGTCCACCTGTTTGGCCAGTGCGTGGACCAGTTCCTCCTCGGCGGTCGGGTCCTCGTTGGTGTCGGCCACGAAGACGTGGTAGTCGCGGTGCCGGGCCTGACTCTCGGCGGCCTTGATCAGCGGCGGGAAGAACGGGTTCGCGATGTCCGCGATGATCAGCCCGATGTTGTGCGTCCGACCGGTGATCAGGGCCCGGGCGGCGCGGTTCGGCCGGTAGCCCAGATCCTCCGCGCACGCCAGCACGCGTACCCGGGTCTCCGGGTTGACCAGGTGCGGAGCCGAGAAGGTGCGGGACACGGTGGAGATGTGCACGCCGGACGCCCGGGCGACGTCCCGGATGGTGACTGGCACTGCGGCCCTTTCGTCCGATGTGGCGGCGGTCACGTGGGTGTGGCCCATTAATGCAAACGGTTGCTCCACTGTCAACGGTCAATGGTTACGGCTCCGCTGCATCCAGACTCCTCTTGGTGAATTGGCGCCTCGCAAACACTGACATTTACTCTCGATCCCATCGACGCCGTTGACGAGATCGGATCGACCGTGATTACTTCATTGCAAACCTTTGCAGAATCACGGGAGGCGACCCCATGTCACCCAGAGCCGCCGGACGAACCCGGTACGCCGTCCTGGGCACCGGCGCGCGGGCCGAGATGTTCGTCCGGGCGCTGGTGCTCGACCACGCCGACACCACCGAGTTGGTCGCCTTCGCCGACGTCAACCAGGCCCGGATGGACGCGCACAACCGCTGGCTGGCCGAGCTGGGTCACCGCCCGGTGCCCACCTACCCGGCCGGCGACTTCGCGGCCATGCTCGACAAGGAGCGCGTTGGCCCTGCTCACCGGCCTGGCCGCCAACCGGTCCTTTGAGACCGGTCAAACCGTCCGCGTCGCCGACCTGCTCACCCCCCGCTGATCCCAGACGAGGAGCCCCACCCCGTGCCCACGTTCGACCACTCCGACCTGCTCCTGCCACCCGAACCGGGCCAACGCGCGCTGGCCCGCGAGCTGTACGCCCTGGCGGCGGAGCAACCCATCATCTCGCCGCACGGGCACGTCGACCCGGCCCTGCTCGCCGAGGACCGCCCCTTCCCGGACCCGGCGCAGCTGCTCATCGTGCCCGACCACTACCTGACCCGGATGCTGCTCAGTCAGGGCGTACCCCCGGCGGACCTGGGGGTGCCGACCCGCGACGGCAGCCCGGTGGAGACCGACGGTCGGGTGATCTGGCGACGCTTCGCCGCGCACTGGCACCTGTTCCGGGGCACCCCGTCGCGACTCTGGCTTGAGCAGACCTTCCGCACCGTGTTCGGGGTGCACACTCCGCTCGGTCCGGGCACCGCCGACGCCCTCTACGACGAGATCGCGGCCCGGCTCGCCGAGCCGGACTTCCGGCCCCGGGCGCTGTTCGAGCGGTTCAACATCGAGGTCCTGGCGACCACCGAGTCGCCGCTGGACGACCTCGGGCAGCACGCCACGCTCGCCGCCGACGGGTGGGGCGGGCCGGGCGGCCGGGTGGTCACCACGTTCCGCCCGGACGACGTGGTGGACATGGAGTTCGAGGGCTGGTCGACGAATGTGGACCGGCTCGGCGAGCGGGCCGGCGAGGACACCGGCACGTACGCCGGCTATCTGGCCGCGCTGCGGGCCCGCCGCGCCGCGTTCATCGCCGCCGGCGCAACCTCCTCCGACCACGGCCACCCCACCGCGCGTACCCTGGACCTGACGCCGGCCGAGGCCGAGCGGCTCTACGACCGGGGCCGGCGCGGCGAGGCCGACGCCGCCGACGCGGAGGCGTTCCGGGCGCACATGCTGGTGGAGTTCGCCCGGATGTCGCTCGACGACGGTCTGGTCATGCAGCTGCACCCCGGCGCGGTGCGCAACCACAACCGGTGGCTGCACGCCCGGCACGGCCGCGACGTCGGCGGCGACGTCCCGCAGGCCACCGAGTACGTGCACGCGCTCGCCCCGCTGCTGGAGCGCTACGGCAACGACCCCCGGCTGCGGGTGGTGCTCTACACCCTCGACGAGGACACCTTCACCCGCGAGCTGGCGCCCCTCGCGGGCGGGTACGCCGCGCTGCTGCTCGGCGCTCCGTGGTGGTTCCTGGACTCCCCGGAGGTGTTGCGTCGGTTCCGGGAAGCGGTCACCGAGAGCGCCGGCTTCTACAACACCACCGGGTTCGTCGACGACACCCGGGCGTTCTGTTCCATTCCGGTCCGTCACGACGTGGCCCGTCGGGTGGACGCCGGCTTCCTGGCCCGGCTGGTCGCCGAGCACCGACTGCCGATGGACGAGGCGGCCGAGACCATCGTCGACCTGGCGTACCGGCTACCGAAGCGGGTCTTCAACTTCGAAGGGCAGGCCCAGTGACCACGACCATCACGTCCGTGGACGTGCACGACGTGCGGTTCCCGACCGCCGCCCGGGGCGACGGGTCCGACGCGATCAACCGGGGCGACTACTCGGCGACGTACGTGGAGTTGGGCACCGACGCCGGCCCGACCGGCGCCGGGTTCACCTTCACCAACGGCCGGGGCAACGAGATCACCTGCGCGGCGGTGCGCGCCCTGGCGCATCACGTGCGGGGTCGCACGATCGAGGAGATCGCGGCCGAGCCGGTCGCGTTCTGGCGCTCGCTCAGCGCCGACGTGCAGTTGCGCTGGCTGGGCCCGGAGAAGGGCGTCATCCACATGGCGACCGGTGCGCTGGTCAACGCCGTCTGGGACCTGCGAGCCACCCTCGCCGGCAAGCCGATGTGGCGGTTCCTCGCCGACCTGCCCACCGAGGACCTCGTCGCCAGCGTCGACTTCCGGCACATCAGCGACGCGCTCACCCCGGACGAGGCGACCGCCATCCTGGACAAGGGGCGCGACGGCCTGGCCGACCGGTTGGCCATCCTCGAACGCGACGGCTTCCCGTCGTACACCACCTCGGTCGGGTGGCTCGGCTACCCCGACGACAAGGTGCGGGCACTGACCCGGCAGGCGTACGCCGACGGCTGGCGGGCGATGAAGATGAAGGTCGGCGGCCCACTCGCCGGCGATGTGCGGCGGGCCCGGATCATCCGGGAGGAGATCGGCCCGGACGCGCTGTTGATGATGGACGCCAACCAGGTCTGGGACGTGGACGAGGCGATCACCGCGATGACGGCGCTGGTCGAGGTCGACCCGTACTGGATCGAGGAGCCCACCCACGCCGACGACATCCTCGGGCACGCTCGGATCGCCCGCGCGGTGACCGAGCTGACCGCCGGTCGGTGTCGGGTGGCCACCGGCGAGGTGGCCGCCAACCGGGTGATCTTCAAGCAGTTGTTGCAGGCCGAGGCGATCGGGGTGATGCAGATCGACGCCTGCCGGGTCGGTGGCGTCAACGAGGTCCTGGCCGAACTGCTGCTGGCGGCGAAGTTCGGCGTGCCGGTCTGCCCGCACGCCGGCGGCGTCGGCCTCTGCGAGTACGTCCAGCACCTGGCGATCTTCGACTACCTGCGGGTGGGCACCGCCCTGGACGGGCGGATGATCGAGTACGTCGACCACCTGCACGAGCACTTCGTCGATCCGGTGCGGACCCGCGGTGGCCGCTACCTGCTGCCCGAGCGACCCGGTTACAGCGCCACCATGAAGCCCACGTCGATCGCGCAGTTCCGCTTCCCGGACGGTCCGGCATGGCGGTGACCGTCGGGGCCTCCCGGCTCGGCCTGGGCATGCTGCGCCGGCTGCCCGCCGAGGCCCGCCCGCTGATCCGGCCGGGCACCGTGCCGACCGGCGTCGTGCACCTGGGGTTGGGCGCGTTCCACCGCGCCCACCAGGCCGTCTACACCGAGGCGGCGGTCGGCGCGGCCGGCGGTGACTGGGGCATCGTGGCCGTCGCCCCGCGCAGCACCGCCATGGTCGAGGCGATCGCCGCACAGGACAACCTGTTCAGCGTCAGCGCCCTCTCCGCCGCCGGCAGCGCCACCCGGGTGGTCGGCGCCCTGAGCGGCGTCCGGCACGCACCCAGCGACCCGGACGCCGTGGTGGCGCTGCTCGCCGACCCGGCGGTCCGGGTGGTGACCCTGACCGTCACCGAGAAGGCGTACCAACTCGACCCGGTGACCGGTCAGCTGTCCCCGGACGCGGCGCTCGCCGCGGACCTGGCCGGCGGCGGACCCCCGACCACGGTGCCGGGGCTGCTGCTGCGCGGGCTGGCCGCCCGGGCCGCCGCGGACGCCGGGCCGGTGGCCCTGGTCAGCTGCGACAACCTGCCGGCCAACGGTCGACGACTGCGCGGCATGCTCGACCAGGCGGTCGACCGGGCCCGCGGTGTGCCCGCCGGGCTGGTCGAGTGGGTGGCCGGCAACGTCACCTGTCCGGGCACCATGGTGGACCGGATCGTGCCGGCCAGCACCCCGGAGACGATCGAGGCGGCCCGGTGGGCGCTCGGCGTGACCGACCTGGCCGCGGTGGCCGCCGAGCCGTACGCGCAGTGGGTGATCGAGGACGACTTCCCCGGTGGCCGGCCGGGCTGGGAACACGCCGGGGCGGTGCTCACCGACGACGCCGGCCCGTGGGAACGGTTGAAGCTGCGCGCCCTCAACGGAGTGCACTCGGCCATCGCGTACCTCGGGGCGTTGGCCGGCCGGGAGACGATCGCCGACGCGTTGGAGATCCCGCACCTGGTCGACGTGCTGCGTCGGCTGATCGCCGAGGACGTGGCGGCCAGCTTCACCCCGCCGGACGGGGTCCGGGTGGTCGACTACGGCGAGCAGGCCCTCGCCCGGTTCGGCAACCCGGCGATCCACCACCGCACCCTCCAGGTGGCGATCGACGGCTCGCAGAAGCTGCCACAGCGCGTCCTGCACACCATCGCCGACCTGCGCGCGGCCGGGCGCTCCGCGCGCTGGGGCGCGCTGGTCGTGGCGTCCTGGTTGCGCTTCGCGCTCGGGTACGCCGACGACGGCCGGCCGTTGCCGTTCCAGGACCCGCTGGCCGGGCCGATCCGGGCCGCGCTGGACGGCGGGGTGCAGAGCCCGGCGGGCGCGGTCGACGCGGTGTTCGCGCTGCGCGACGTCATCCCGGTGGAGGTGGCCGAGGACGACGAGGTCCGCGCCGACGTGATCGCCTGGCTGGCCGCGCTGGACCGGCACGGCGTCGAGGTCACCCTGTCCGGTGCCCGGTGACCGGGCCGACACGGGCCGGTCGGCGGTGACCGGGGGCGCGCCACCGCCCCGGGTGGCGGTGATCGGGGCGAACGGGCACGGTCGCTGGCACCGGCGGGTGATCGCGCCCCTGCACGCCGCCGGTCGACTGCGGTTGGTCGACTACCGGGTGCGCCCGATCGAGGTGGAGGACACCGCGGTGTTGCGGGTGCTGTTTCGCGCCGGCCCGCCGATGCTGGTGGCGGTGACCCTGGCCGCCGAGGAGTTCGTGGCGGGCGAGGTGGTGGTGACCGGTACGACGGGGCAGGCGGTGCTGGAGTACCCGACCGATCGGCTGCGCCTGCCCGGGTACGTGGTGACCCGCCGGGTGCCGGGGCTGCTGGGGCTGCTGGGGCTGCTGGGGCTGCTGGAGAACCTGCTCGCCCACCGGGCCGACCCGGCCGGCGTGCCGCTCATCGCACCGCTGGCCCGGACCGCGCCGTTCACCGCGCTGCTGGACGCGTTGCGGCCCGCGCCGGAGCCCCGGCTGCTCGACGGCGACCTGGTGACCACCCTCGGCGAGGGCGGGGAGCGGGTCCGCCACCTGCGGGGCGTCGTCGACGTGCTGCGCCGGGCGGCCGAGCGGGGTGCGCTGCCGAGCGAACTGGCGGTGCCGTGGGCGTCCGCCGCGTACCGCGCCAAGCTGGCGGGATAGCGCGCCACCTGGACGGACGGCGGCCCGGCACGACCGGTCGACCTGTTGGCGGCGTCCAACACACCCATGATCCCGACCTGGCCTGACCCCGCTCAGCACGTCAACCCCGCGCCGTCTCGTCGATCATGGAGTTGTGGTGGGTGACAAACCGCCCGCACAACAACAACACAAACACACAAACAACAAAAAACAACAAAACCACCAA
>NZ_JBITJA010000004.1:190476-556129 GCF_044459545.1 Micromonospora sp. NPDC050276
CCAAACCCCCGCGCGGTCGGGTCTTTTTTGTTTTGGGGGGGGGTAACACCCCCCCCCCACCCCCCCACCCCCCCCCCCCCACCCCCCCCCCCCACGAAACCGAGCTGCCCTTCTCCGCCGATCTTGCACTTTCTGCTGCGACAAAAGTCAGCATTCCGCCTATCTCGACGACCGAAACTGCAAGATCGGCGCGGTGGGACAGGCGCGCCGGAACTCACGGTCGGGTCGGCGACGTTCGGGCTCATCGATGTGGAGAAGATCGGCTATAAGTGACGCATGGACTTCCCGCCGCACCTGGGCAGCATGCCGATGCACGCGATCACCGAGATCCACGGCGAACCGGGCCTGCTGGAGCGTTTCCGCTTGGAGGTCCAGCAGTTCGACGACACCGCACGGGCGCGGTTGACCGCCGCGCTCGACCTCGCCGCCGAGCTGCACCGCGACGATCGACGTGTCCGCGAGCCGTACCTCAACCATCTGCTGCGGGTGGCGATCCGGTTGATGCACCACTACCAGGTGCGCGACGTGGACGTGATCGTCGCCGGGCTGCTGCACGACGCGGTCGAGGACCACTCGGCCGAGCTGGCCGACGGCGACCCGGGCTCCGACCCGACCGCTGCGGCGCTGACCGCGCTCGCCGCGCGGTTCGGGCGGCGGGTGGCCACTCTGGTCGCGGCGGTCACCAATCCGGTGTACGACCCCGAGCGGGACCGCAACGTCCAGTACCGGGAGCACCTGGCGGTCAGCCTGGAGCGGGAGCCCTGGGCCCGGGTGATCAAAGTGTCCGACTTCACCGACAACGGTGTGGGCGTGATCCACACGGTCGGGCCGAAGGTGGTGTCGTCGGCCCGGAAGTACCGGCCGCTGGTGCCGCTCTTCCGGGACCTGATCGGTCGACCGGACACCCCGTTGTCACCGACGGTGAAGCGGCACATCTTCGGTCAGCTCGACCTGGCCGAGGAGCGGTTCAGCGCCATCCTGGATCAGCCCGCCCCGAACTGACCCTCCCCGGATCACCCGACCGGGTTCCGTGACAAGTTCTCAGATCTGCGACGAAGACTCGGGCATTACGGTTGGTTTGCGCCAGATGAGAGGTAAATCCCCTCTCGGTTCACTTTTCGGGCGTACCACCAATCGAGAGGATTCGACCATGCGCGACCTTTCTCGTCGTGATCTGCTCAGAGCAACGGCCGTCGGCGCCGGAGCGGTCGCCATCCCGAGCGTGATCGCCGGCAGCTCGGCGATCGCGGCCGACGGTCCCGGGTGGTCCGCCGACACAAAGTACCCGCCGGCACAGCTGACCGGCCGTATCGTCCGCCCGCAGAGCCCCGACTACGCGGAGGCCAGCCTCGGCTGGGACGAGCTGTTCGTGCACTATCCGCTGGTCATCGTCTTCGCCCAGGAGACCCGGGACGTGGTCAACGCGCTCACCTGGGCGCGGCAGCACGACGTGGCGTTGCGGGTACGCAGTGGCCGGCACAACCTGGAAGGCTGGTCGAACGTCGACAACGGCATCGTGATCGACGTCAGCGAGCTGAAGGACGTCCACATCGACACCGCCACCCGCACGGCGAAGGTCGGCGCGGGGCTCAACCAGTCGGAGGCGGTGACCGCCCTCGGGGAGCACAATCTCGCGGCGACGACCGGCACGGAGGGGACCGTGGGCCTGTCCGGGGCCACCCTCGGCGGCGGCTTCGGCTTCCTCACGCGCTACCTCGGGATGGCGTGCGACAACCTGATCGGCGCGGAGATCGTCGTGGCCGCGGGCGCCGACGGGGCGAAGGTGCTCGAGGTGGACCCGTGGAACCACTCGGACCTGCTCTGGGCCCTACGCGGAGCCGGCAACGGCAACTTCGGGATCGTCACCTCCCTGACCTACAAGGTCGCTCCGCTCAGCAGCGTCGCCTACCTGCAGGTGTCCTGGCCCGGTCTCGGCGACCTGCACGAGGTCTTCGACGCCTGGCAGCGCGTCGCACCTTTCACCGACCCCCGCCTCGGCACCCAGGTGGAGGTCCACCCGGATGAGATCCTGCTGTTCGCGGTGCTCGCGGAGGGGTCCGAGGCAGAGGCCAGGAGGCTGCTGGCGCCGATCCTGTCGATCGGCAACCCCACGGTCACCGCGCAGATCGGCGGCTGGGGCGACGTCTACGCCGGCTTCCAGATCCCGAACGAGGAGGAGCCGGCGAAGTGGAAGTTCTTCTCCCAATTCACCCGCGAGCCGTTCCCTGAGAAGGCGGTCAGCGTGATCCAGGCGTTCATGGAGAAGGCGCCCTCACCCGACAGCAACTTCTTCACCCAAGCCTTCGGTAAGGGGGCGCAACGGCAGGAACCGTTCGGTGGCGCGGCCTTCCCGCACCGCGACGCGCTCTTCTACTCCGAGCCCGGCGTTGGCTGGGGCACCCGCGGCGAGCCCGACAGCGATGACGCCGTCACCCCGATCGCCCAGACCTGGATCGCCGAGTTCAGCCAGGCGCTGCGGCCCTACGTGGACGGCGCCTACGTCAACGTGCCGAACATCGGCATGGCCGAGTGGGAGAAGGCCTACTGGGGGCACAACTTCCTCCGGCTGCGAAAGATCAAGGCGAAGTACGACCCGCACAACGTCTTCCAGTACGAACAGAGCATCCCGCCCGCGACGCACTGACCCGGATGACCGGCGGTGCGGGTGGCACCAACCCGCACCGCCGGGCCACCAACCTCGCGAGCGGCCGTGGGGCTGGGCGGTGGTCAGGAGGGCGCGGCCTCGCCGAGGACGACGCGCAACGGGTGCGGGGCGTTCGCGGCGAGGTTGCCGAGCACGGCGAGCAGCAACGCGTACTGATCGGCCGGCTCGTCGGCGAGCAGGTGGCCGGCGTCGGTGATCAGCAGGGTGAGCGGGCCGGCGTCCAGCCGATCCCGGAGCACGTCGGAGAGGGCGTCCCAGGTCTCCCCCAGGTACGTCGGCAGGGCCAGTGCGGCGGCGAGCGCGGCGAACAGCCCGGCCCTGGTCCGGGTCGCCGCTCCGGGCAGCACCACCGCGCCGGGCACTTCAGGGGAGTCGTCGCGGCAGCCGACCAGCCAATCGGGTCTCCGCCCACCGTCCTCGTCGACCATCACATGCCTCCTGGTCTCGCCGGGCCACGACGCGGGGTCGGCCGGTCGCGGCCGACCGACCCCGGGTCGGTCAGAGCCGGTAGAAGTCGGTGTAGTGGTTGGGCGAGAACCAGGTGACCCCGGTGCTGCGGTTCACCACGATCCGGTACGCGTCCCGGGCGGCGCCCTGGGTACGCGGGTAGACGTCGTACTCGTGGTAGGTGGCGTTGGTGGGCAGTTGACCCTCGTAGTTGTAGAACTGGCCGCCGGCGAAGTTGGACATCCCCCCGCTCCAGGAGTACCAGCCACGGCTGGTCGGGAACCCCTTGGCGGACCAGCCCGAGCGGGCGGTGCGAGCGTCCGCGCAGCGGCTCATGGTGCAGGAGCTGTAGACCGCCGCCGAGGCCGGGTCGGTCAACCGGGGCGAGACCACGGACGGGCCGACCAGCGCGGCGGCGACCATGGCGAGGAGCAGGGCGAGGGTGGTGGTACGCCGGCGGATCGCGCAGAGCGTGGCCAGCGGGGACACGGGGGTGGACACAGGCTGCCTCCAGACCATCCGATCCATCGATCCGCGTGATTGTCGGACCGGACCCAGTCTCACGGCTGCCGGTCGACGGCAACACCCCTCGGCACCCCAACTGCTCCACAATGCTCGGTGAACCCCGGATGATCATCGGTCGCGGTGCGCCCGATCGGGAGCAGCGCGAGCATTCCGATGCTGACCCAGACGTACGCGTTGGCGCCCACAGATCCCCACGGCCCGGCCGACCCGTTGGCGAAGACCCAGATCAGCCCGCTGCTCAGCATGACGTAGCCGGCGACACCGGCACGCGCCCGACGGCGGGCCGTCGCGTCGACCGGCGGCCAGGGCAGCGTGGCCGCGGCGAGCACCACCAGCCCCGGCACCAACCACACCAGGTGATGCACCCAGGTGACCGGGCTGACCAGGCACGCGGCGACGCCGGTCAGCGCGAAGCCGGCCCGTTCGTCGCCGGCGTGCACGGCCCGGCGCACCCGCACCACCCACACGGCCAGCACGGCCACGACCAGTAGCAGCCACAGCCGCCGGTCCGGGTGCGCCGGATCGAGCCGGGCGACCACGCCGAGCAGCGACTGGTTCGACACGTACGCCAACTCACCGACCCGGTCGGTGTCCCACAGCGCCTCGGTGAAGAACGTGCGGCTCGCCTCCGGTGCGAGCGCCCCCGCGAGCACGGTGGCGCCGACGGCGGTGCCGATCGCCGTGGCGGCGGCCCGCCAGCGCCCGGTGACCAGCAGATACCCGATGAAGATCGCCGGAGTGAGCTTGATCGCGGCGGCCAGCCCGGCCCCGACCCCGGCCAGCCGGCTGCCCCGCTCCAGCAGCCACAGGTCCAGGTAGACCAGCGCCACCAGCACCAGGTTGACCTGCCCGAAGCTGACCGTGTCCCGGACCGGGTTGAGCCCGGCCAGCAGACAGCACGCCAGCGCGAACGCGTACCAGCGGGTCCACCCGTGCCGCCGGGCCAACGGGTCCACCAGCAGGCGCAGCAGGAACGCGCCCGCCAAACCGGTGAGCAGCAGGTTCGCCACGATCGTCGGATACCAGGCCAACGCGGCCATCGGCGCCATGCTGACCGCGGCGAACGGTGGATAGGTGAAGCCGTACCCGTTGCCGGTGGTCCACTCGTACAGGTCACCGCCGCGCACCCAGTGCCCGACCGCACCGTGGTAGACACCGATGTCGAACCAGCCCCGATGCCCGGGCAACACCGCGATCGTCACCGCCAGCACAGTGACCAGCCCGAGCACCGTCACCACCTGCCGCCGGCCCGCGTTCACCGGGCCACCTCCGCCGGGGCGGATGGCCCCAGCAGGCGCAGCGAGCCGACCGCGAGCAACCCCACCAGCACCCCGGTGGCGGCCAGCACCGCCTGCGCCACGTCCGGTCCGAAGCCACTGGGCAGCGCCACGAACGCGAGCACCACCGCGCCCAGCGCCGCCGCCGGCCGGGCCCGCCCGTGGGCCGCCGCCGCGATCAACACCAGACCCCAGAGCGCGTACCAGGGCCGGGTCGCCGGGCCGAGCAGCGCCGCCGCCGCCAACACCAGGCCCAGCGCGTACGCCGGACCGAGCCGCCGCCGATGCCACCACGCACCGACCGCCACCGCCAGCGCGGCGGCCACACCCAACGCCAGGCAGAGCCGCATCGGGGCGTCGCCCAGGTGCAGTCCGAACCGTCCGGCCGCGCGCAACGCCACCCGACCCAGCGCGCTGGAGATCGACCAACTGTGCCGGTACATCGGCGTGCCGAGCGCGCCGATCCACCCGTACCCGATGCCGGTGGCCCAGGTGACCGCGGCGGCGGTGCCCAGCGCGAACCCGGCGGTGCGGGCCACCGAGGTCGGTAACCCGCGGTGGCGCGCGGCGAGCGAGACGACCACCAGCAACCCGACCACCGCCGGCACCTTGACCAGCGCGGCGAGGGTGACCAGCACGGTGGCCGTGCCGTAGCGGTGCTCGAAGGCGAGACTCAGCCCGGCCACCAGCAGGCCCAGCATCACCGCCTCGTTGTGCGCGCCGGCGATGAGGTGCAACGGCACGAGCGGGTTGAGCACGCCCAGCCAGAGCGCGGCGGCCGGGTCGACCCCGCAGTGCCGGGCCAGCCGGGGCAGGTACGCCACCAGCAGCGCCACCCCGGCCAGCGCGACCAGGCGCAGACCGAGTACACCCAGCACCAGTTTGCCGCCGGTCACGCCACTGACCACGGCCGCCACCGCGAGGAACACCGGCCCGTACGGTGCCGGTGTCTGCTGCCACATCTGCGGCACCTCACCGGCCAACGCGCCGCCCAACTGGGCCACCCCGTGCCGGTACACGTCGATGTCGGCGAGGACCATCGCGCCCTGCGCCAGGTAGCTGTACGCGTCCCGGCTGAACAGCGGCGGCGCCACCAGCAGCGGCCCCGCCCAGCAGGCCAGGGTGAGCGCCGCGGAGCGCCGGTCGATGACCTCGTCGGGTGCGTGCCGGTGCCGCCCCGCCCACCACCAGGCGGCGACGAGGAGGGTCAGGCCGGCGTACCCGCAGAGCAACCCCGGCCCCTCGAGCTGCCGCAGCGCGCTCCACCAGGCGGCGTGCGCGCCGACCGGGAGCGCGCCGGCGGCCAGTCCGGCGCCGGACAGCAGCGTGGCACCGGCGCCCCCGAGCAGCCGGTACGCGACGACGGTCGGCAGTGTGCGCACCCGGGCAGGATGTCGTTCGCGGCTGACCGGCATACGACGCCCCGACGATCAGCAGACGACGTCGCGATGACGGCGTGGCGGCCGACATATCGGTCACTGGTTGTTAGCGTGAGACGCGGATCCGTGACCGTGGAGGGGTGCCATGACGGACGCCCCCGATGGGAGGCCGAGGCCCGCGGACCAGTGGCGGCACCGGGGCATTCGCGGGCTGACCATCCTCCGCGACGCCGGTGTGCGCGGGTGGCGGTGGTGGGCGCGAAACTGGGATCGCCTGATCGCCGCGCTTCAGGACGAGGCGCCGGTGGGCTCCGCCGCCGCGCCGTCGCCGTCCGGTCCGCTCGTCGAACAACGCGACGCGCCCCGACTGATCGCGGTCCCGGCCCGCGGGTACGTGTACTCGTTCTACATCCGCGCCACGTTCGCCTGGTCGTCACCGGCGAGCCTGCGGTCCGAGGTGCTGAGCTGGTACGTGCAGTACTTCCAACCGAACGCGATCCAGCGGCTGACCCGGCTCGCCGCCGACGCCGCGCGGGACCTGCCCCCGCACCGGGCCGGCGACCTGGAGGTGGCGTTGCAGCGGGCGCTCGCCGAGGATCCGGAGTGGTCCTATGAGCGGGGCGAGGTCGTCATCACCTGCCGCCCCGACGCCGCCGTACGCCTCGACGAACGGATCATGCCGGCGCTCCAGCCACACGTCGACCGCCTGGTCAAGCTGGAATACCAGTTCGACGAGCACCTGCGAAAAGCCCGGTACGCCGAGGAGTTGAGCCGCCGGTGGGCGACGCTCCTGAAGGATCACGCGGACGACCACGACCTGGCCGACGCCCGCGACCACCTGCTCACCGCACAACGAGAAGCGGCACGATGGATCGCCGAACTCCTTCACCACCACCCCGAACACCCCACGGATGCGGCGACCGCGCCACTGATCCCGCCCCAGCCAACCCCCGAGTGAGCCCCCGCCCCCTGCACCCCTCGCCCCGTCACCCTCCACCCCTCGCCCCGTCACCCTCCACCCCTCGCCCCGTCACCCTCCACCCCTTCCATGATCAAGTGATGAAAAGTAGGTCTGCGGGGCCTGTGGGACCTACTTCTCATCACTTGATCACGGGGGCGGGGCGGGCGCGGTTGGCGAGGATGGCCAGGGTCTCCTGGCGGACCTGGGCCGGGTCGGCGGTGAGGCGGCGGTGACTGAAGCGGACGACGAGGATGCCCATGGTGGCGAGCAGGGCGTCGCGACGGAGGTCGATCTCGCGTTCGGCCGGATCACTGTGGCTGGTCGCGCCGTCCAACTCGATGTCGACCCGCTCCGTCTCGGCGAACATGTCGAGGTAGATCGTCCGGACGCCGACCCGTACCCGCTTCTGCCGGGTGAACGTCGGCATTCCCGGTCCGGTGAAGACGTGGTCATGGCCCCAGATCTCCAACGGGCTGCGGCAGCCAGCGGCAAGCCGGTCCAGCACATCACTCAGTGCCGCACGGTCGGGCATTCTCGGCACCTCGGCAAGTGCGGCGGTGAGGCGCTGCGGCGTGGTCAACCGATCGTTGACCGCACGGATGAGCAGGCTCGATCGGTCCACCGGCGGCAACACCGGCCAACAGTCCACCAGGGTCCGGTCGAGCCGGGTGACCGGCACTCCTCCCCGTGTCACCACCTGCGGTGGCGCGATCGCGAAGTCGGAACGGTGGGCTACGACGAGATGCGGCCGATCACGCAGGCCTGACCCTCGCGGCAAGTCGAGATACACCGGCTCCCCCGGTGGCTGGCGGCGCAGGCCCCACATGTCGAGCGCGGTCAGACGACTGAGTGCCCCGCACCCGCCGGCGTAGGCCAACGCCGCGCGTCGGGCGACGTTCCGCTCGACGCGGGCCAGCGTCGGTAGGTCCGCGTTGGTGCAACAGATCAGCGCGGCGTCGCCGTACACCCCAGGCAACAGCCGGATCAGCCGGCCCGCCCTCTGAGCGGTCTGGATCGTCCAGGCCGGGGCCGCCCGCAGCATGTCCCGTCTAGTGACCAGCCCACTACCGCGTACGAGGAGAGATTGTATGCGCGCGTCCACCGGCTCACCCTGCCGCCAAGCACACCCCCTGCGAGGGCTGCTGTGGACAGCGGACGCACCTGTGGATGGCCGTTCGGGTCGCCGTCGATTGTGGTAATTGCCAGTCAAGCCCGTGGGACGACGTCCGCTTGCCTTCCAGACCAGCCACCTTGGAGTGCGAGTCTGTGCCCGAAAGTGATCCGCCATGTCCAGGCGGGCGAGATTCAGGAACGTCAGCCGATTGGGGCCGTTGAAGCGCACAGCCCCGAGGTCGTCCGCTTTCACGCCGCCTTCGAGCTCTCGTCGCCGCACGTACACGATCGCCGGGAATGTCAGGTACCCGTCAGCCGCCGTGCCACATGGGGGCGCTGCGGTTGACGGTCTGCACGACGATGGCCGGCTCGGCGAGGACGGTGACCAGCCGTCGGGACGCCGCGACCGCGAGTGGACCCAACGTCTGGTGCTCGATCACGGCATGGCACAGCTGAAGCCCCAGCTCGGCCAGCTCGCGTCGGCCCAGCTCGATCCGCTGCGGGTGGTCTCGCCGCTCGGCCAGCACCGCCCGGATGCGGCGGCGCAGCTCGGCCTGTTCGTCGGTGTGGTGTCGCATCACCTCGACCGACCAGCGCCACGTCTCGGCGAGCAGCAGCAGGTCGACCCGGTCGGGCGGTTGGTCGGCGAGGAGCAGTTCCTGATGGCAGACGACCAGGGCCGTGGCGGGTTCACCGTTGGCCACGAGCATCCCGGCGAGCAGGCCCGCGCCGATGGGCGCCGGTTCGCCGACGTCCTGGCTGGCCGCCGTGCGTAACAGGTCCAGGCGGGTACGCGCCGCTTCGGTGTCCCCGCCGACATGGTGCAGCACGGCCAGGAACTCCTGCATCCCAGGCGCCGCCGGGCGGGTCGCGAAAGCGGCCTCCGGCGCGTCGGCGGTGGCCGCGTGGCTCAGCTCCTCGGCCGCGACGAGTAGCTGGGCCACCGGCGCGTCGTTCGCGATCAGCTGGGCGACCCGCTGCCGCCGTGCCGCCAACGGCGTCGGCTCGGTCGGCGGTGGGATGAGCGCCAGCAGCCTCGCCAACTCGGTCCACTCCCCCGCGGCCGCGCCGGCCAGCAGCGCCCGGCGCAGCACTGCCACGGTGAGGTCGTCGGCGTGCCCGATGCTCGCGGCCCGCGTCGTCGTGATGTCGGCGAAGACGCCGAGCGCCTCCGGCCAGTAGCCGGCGCGGGCAAGCTCGACACCCAGCTCCTCGCGCAGCCGGCTGCCGCGTCGCGCGCTCACCGACCCGCCGGCGAGTCGGCTCTGCAGGCGGCCGTGCCGGAATCGGTAGGCGCCTGCGCCGTCGCGCAGCAGGCCGACGGTCTCGGCGTACGCCAGGAAGGCGAGCAGCCGGTGCGGCGTCCGGCCACGGACGGCGAGGGCGGCCCGGGTGAGGGCGAAGCGCAGCCACGCCCCGCCGCCGCGTCGGTGCAGCCACCAGCCCAGCCCGAACCCCACCCCGGCGTAGACCAACGACGGTAACGGTGGCACGGCGGACAGCACCCCGGCGAGACGCAGCGCCGCGCTGACGACAAGCAGTCGGAGGGCGCCGGTGGCGGCGCTGACCAGCGCGGAGGCGACGCTGGCGGCGCGGTCGGCTTCCAGGGTTTCGACGACGCTGGTCGCCCCGAGTTCGGCGGCGGGCGCGGCGACGTCCACCCGCAGTCCGGCCCGGACCGCCACGTACGCCCACGTCACCAGACCGACCACGACGGCGGCCCGGACCGGGTCGGACCACGGTGGCAGTCCCGGCACGCGGTCCAGCAGCGCGACCAGTTGCGGGGTGGGTGCGAAAGCCGTGAGGAGGCCGAACGTGAACAGTGCCAGGAAAGCCCCGCCGACCAGTCCGCCGAGCAGTCCGTCGCGAAACGCTCGGAGCCCGCCGATGAACGCCACGCGGCGGGGCCGTTCTCGACCGGCCCGACCCGAGCCGCGGACCAGCGCCACGACCGAGGCCAGCAGGAAGGCCGTCAGCGCCAGGGCATCGGTCTGTCGGACCAGGTCGTCGAGGACATTCCGGGTCGGCGGGTGGGTGACCAACTCCGCCGTCGCCGTGAGGGCGTCCGCGGAGAGGGTCAGCGCCAGCCACACCGCCACCGCGGTACGCGCACCGGCGACGAGCGCCCAGAACGGGCCGGGCTGCGCGCGCGGCAACTGCCACCAGCGGAACTCCCGGACGTCGAGCGATTCCATGTGCGCGGCGAGGAAGCCCAGGTACCGTCGGGCGGTGTCCGGTTCCCAGCGCTGGAGGCCCTGGGAACCGCGACGGGACCGCAGCGCGGCGTCCACCGCCCTGGTCAGCAGGTCGTCCTCGACCGAGCGTTGGCCCCGCTCGCGGGCCAGCGGCACGAGGTCCCGGGGGTCGGTACCCGGCTGGTCGAAGGCGCTGCGGGCCATCGCCACCATCAGCGGGGTGGAGAGCGCGGCGGTCAGCTGCGGGGCGGCCCCGAGGGTGGCGGCGACCGTGGTCCAGTTGTCGACCTGATGCAGCGGTGCCGCGTCGACCAGGTAGTCGGCAACCTCGTCGGGGGCCGGTGGTTCGAGCAGGACCACGGCGGCACCGCGCAGCTTCTCGCCCTGGGTCAGGTAGCGCTCGTAGACCGAGATGCGGCAGGTGAGCACGAAACGCTGGGTCGGCAGTGCGTTGAGCTCGTCGAGGCAGGCGATCAGCCGGTCCTCGGGCACCTCGTCCAGTCCGTCGAGGACGGGCACCACCAGGTCGGTCTCGACGAGGTCGCGTAGCACGGCGTCACGGCGCGGGTGCCCGGCCGCGAGCTTCGGGTAGCGTCGAGCGATCCGGTCGACCAGCCAGTCGTGGAAGCCCTCCCGGTCGGGATCCCAGGAGTCGGCCGGGACCAGCACCGGTACGGGACTGTCCGGCTCGCGGTGCACGGGCAGTTCCCGGGCCATTCGCAGCGCGAGGATGGACTTGCCGGAACCGGCCGGCCCCAACAGCAGCAGCCGCCCGGAGGGTACGCGCCGATAACAGTTCCACAGTGTCCCGTTGCCGCCGGTCAGGTCGACCGGGACGGCATCGCTGGATCGGCCGATGGCCCGCCAGGAGGGTAGGAACCGGTCGGGTGCGGTGCGCCACCGCACCGGCAGCGGATAGGGCTCGTCGACGGTGCGCAGCAACGCCTCGTCGGTCGGGTCGCGGCGGATCAGCTCCACCAGTTCGTCGGCGGCGGCACGCCGGTGGGCGGCGGCCTCGGCGAGCCCCGCCGTTCCGCTGCGAAAGAGCTGATCCAGGAGGACGTAGACGGCGATGACCCCGGCGACGACGCCCCAGGTCCAGTTGACCTTCTCGAAGTCGTACCGCAGCCACACCCACGCCGTGCCGCCCGCTGCCAGCGCGGCCACGACGCCCAGCCATCCCCACTTCCACCCGCGACGCCGCACCGCACGATTGTGATCGACCCGCGCCCGCCAGGACACCCCGCCCGCATCAGGCCGCCGGCACCGCCGCACTCAGTAGGCAGGCGCCGGAAGCTGCGTCAGGAGGTCGCTCATTCGGTCGAGGCGTGTCGAGTCGCTCAGCGAGCCGGCGATCAGCAAGACGATCGAACGCGGGTCAGGACGGGACGTCGCGGTGGCGGAAGGCCGCCACGCCGACGGCGAGCAGGGCCGCGGCCACCGTGGTCAACACCACCAGGGGGAGCACCGCCGGGTCGACCGCGGGCACGGACGGCACATGGGTGTACGGCGAGACGTCGAGCGCGGCCTGGGGCAGCTTCAGCACCGCACCGAGCTGCCCGAGGAGCAGGAAGACCAGCAACACCACCCAGGACAGCACCACCGACCAGCGGGGCAACAGCCCGTAGATCGCGGTCACCACCCCGGCCACCACGAGCAGGGCGGGCAGGCGCAGCAGCGCGGCACCGCCCAGCTCGACGGCCTGGCCGAGCGGATCTCCGGTGGTGATGCCGTAGCCGAGGCCGGTGGTCACACCGGCGAGCAGCAGCAGGGTGAGAGCGCCGAGTGTCGCGGCGAGCACCTGGGTGCCGAGCCAGCGGGTGCGGCTGACCGCCGTGGCGAGGGCGGCCTCCAGCACCCCGTCGGCCTCGTCGCCGCGGACCCGGAGCAGGGCCTGCACGACGTACGCGCCGATGGTGAGGGCGAAGAGGCCGAGCATCGCGGCCAGATAGGCGTTGATCAGGTCGGCGCCGCCACCCATCGCGTTGATCGCCTCGGCGGCGGCCGGGTTCGCGTCGATCATGTTGTCGAACTCGTCGGCGGCGACGCCCATGGAGAGGCCGAGCACGGCCACCCCGACCGCCCAGCCGAGCAGCATGCCGCGCTGCATCCGCCAGGCCAGCCCGGCGGGGCTGAGCAACCGTGGCGCACCGGTCGCCGGGCCACGTCGGGGGGCGATCAGCCCGGCGCCCTGGTCGCGTCGCTCGGCGAGGGCGTACGCCAGCGCCACCCCGGCGAGCAGCAGCGCGACGGGCAGGGCGAGCACCCACCAGCGTTCACCGTCGAACGCTCGGACCTGGTTGCCCCAGCCGAGCGGGGAGATCCACGACGGCCAGGCGCTCTGCACCCGGGTCCCGTCGGCGCTCTGTTCGCCGAGTACGTCACCGGCGGCGCGCAGCACGAAGGAGAGCCCGACGGTGGCGGCGGCCAGCGCGTTGGCGCCGCGTGCGGTCACGGAGAGCTGGGCGGTGACCGCGGCGATGGCGGTGAATGCGACCCCCACACCGCCGATCGCGGCCGCCGCGGCGACCGAGCCGGCGACCGGCAGACCGGAGCCGACCAGCGCGACCGCGAGCAGCACGGCGGCCAGGGTGTTCGCCGCGACGATGACGAGCAGCGCGGCGGTGAGCGACGCGTACCGGCCGACCACGGAGGCACCGAGCAGCTCGGCGCGGCCGGTCTCCTCGTTCTGACGGGTGTGCCGGGTCACCGCGAAGGTGCTCAGCAGCGCGACGATCAGCGCCAGCGTCACGTACGTCTCGGCGACCACCACGGCACCGAGGTCGGTGCCGTGGATGGGGCCGTTGAAGGCGCGGGCGACCAGGCTGGAGGCCGAGGTGGTGGCGTAGCCCAGCCGGGCCGCCTGGTCCGGGTAGATGCCGGCGACGCTGCCGGCGAGGGCGTAGCCGAGCAGGGGCGTGCCGAGGACCCAGATGGCGAGGCGGATCCGGTCGCGGCGCAGCACGAGCTGGGCCAGCGCGGTCGTGCCGGCGAGCGCGTTCACCGGGCACCGGCCTGTGGAGCGTCCGCGGCCTGGGCTGCGGCGACGTGACCGTTGGCGACGGCGGGATCGTCGCCGTAGTGGCGCAGGAAGAGCTGCTCCAGGGTGGGTGGGGTGCTGGTCAGCGCGCGGACGCCGAAGCCGATGAGGTGGCCGAGCAGCGCGTCGAGGTGGGCGGGGTCGACCTCGAGGTGGGTACGGCCGTCGACCTCGTGCACGTCGTGCACGCCGGGCAGCGCGTCCAGGCCGGTGACCGGGCGGGCGGTCTCGACGGTCACCGCCGTGCGGGTGAGGTGGCGCAGCTCGGCGAGGGTGCCGGATTCGACGGTACGACCCTCGCGGATGATGCTGACCCGGTCGCAGAGTGCCTCGACCTCGGCGAGCACGTGGCTGGAGAGCAGCACGGTCGCGCCGGCCTGCTTGACCCGCCGGACCTCGGCCTGGAACACCGCCTCCATCAGGGGGTCGAGGCCGGAGGTCGGCTCGTCGAGCACGTACAGCTCCACCGGGGAGGCGAAGGCGGCGACGATGGCGACCTTCTGCCGGTTGCCCTTGGAGTAGGTGCGGCACCGGCGGGTCGGGTCCAGGTCGAAGCTGTGCAGCAGCTCGTCGCGGCGACGTCGGTCGAGGCCGCCGCGCAGCTGGCCGAGCAGGTCGATGGCTTCGCCGCCGGTGAGGTTGGGCCAGAGACTGACGTCGCCCGGCACGTACGCCAGCCGGTGGTGCAGGCGGACCGCGTCGTGCCATGGGTCGCCGCCGAGCACCTGGGCGTCTCCGGAGTCGCGGCGGAGCAACCCGAGCAGGATCCGGATGGTGGTGGACTTTCCGGAGCCGTTGGGCCCGAGGAAGCCGTGCACCTCCCCCTGCTCGACGTGCAGATCCAGCCCGTCGAGTGCCCGGATGGCACCGAAGGTCTTGACCAGGTTGTCGATCGAGATGACGGGCATAACCCCTCCTGCCGTTTGGCCGCGTCGACCGGTTCCCCGCGTCGACCCACTCCACTGTACTGACCGTCGGTCAGCCCAATCAACGGTGATCGCGCCCACCGGTCAGGGCGTGGCTAGGCTTGCCGGCATGACCGCCGATCCCGCGGACGACACCCGCACCCGGATCCTGCGCGCCGCGCTCGACCTGTTCGCCGAGCACGGCTACCAGCGCACCTCGCTGCGCCAGATCGGTGAACGGCTGCGGCTGACCAAAGCCGCGATCCTGTACCACTTCCCGGCCAAGGAGCACCTGCTGGCCGCCCTGATCGAGCCGCTGCTGGCGGACCTGGAGGCGTTGCTCGACTCGGCGCAGACGCGGCCCACCGAGCTGGCCCGGTGGACGGTGCTGGAGGGGTGGGTGGACGTCATGCTCGCCCATCGGCGGCCGCTCGGCATGCTCTTCCACGACATCGCGCTGATCGGCCGGGGCGACACGTACCACCGCCTCATGGAGATCGCGATGCGGGCCAACGACCTCATCGTCGGGCCGGACGCCGGGCGCCGCGAGCGAGTGCGGGCGGTGCAGGCGGTGGCCGCCTGCAGCGACGCGGTCGTCTTCTTCACCGACGTGCCCGACGAGGTGCTGCGGGCCGACATGCTCGACGGCGTACGCCGACTGCTGGCCCCGCTGCCCGCGGACGCCGCGGCCAACCCGAGCCCGACCACGGTGATCCCGGCGCCCGCGCGCGAGACGCCGGACGGCGCGACCCCGCCGGGCGCAGCGAGCCGGCGCCGTCGGCCGGGACGGCCGCGCGCGCTGGACCGGGAGCAGGTGGAGGCGGCCCGACGGATGCACGCGGCCGGCACCCACTCGGTGGATGCCATCGCCGCCGAGCTGGGTGTCTCGCGGGCGACCGTCTACCGGCACTTGACCGCGCCATAACGAGACAGTTCTACGACGGTTATGAGACGGTTGTGAGCCGACGCTCAGGCCGCGAGGGTGGCGTAGCGGCCGTTGCGGTCCAGCAGGTTGTCGTGGGTGCCGGCCTCGACGATCCGACCGTGGTCGAGCACCGCGATCTGGTCGGCGTCGCGGACCGTGGAGAGCCGGTGCGCGATGGTGATCGTGGTACGGCCCTGGGCGAGCAGGTCGAAGGCCCGTTGCACGGCACGTTCGGTCTCGGTGTCCAGTGCGCTGGTCGCCTCGTCGAGGACCAGGATGCGCGGGTCGCGCAGCAGCGTCCGGGCGATCGCGAGGCGCTGCTTCTCGCCGCCGGAGAACCGGTGGCCGCGTGAGCCGACCATGGTGTCGTACCCGTCGGGCAGCCCGGCGATGAGGTCGTGGACCTGGGCGGCGCGGGCGGCGTCCTCGATCTCGGTGTCGGTGGCGCCCGGCCGGGCGTAGCGCAGGTTCTCCCGGACGGTGGTGTGCAGCAGGTAGGTCTCCTGGCTGACCACGCCGACGATCGCGGCCAGGTCGGCCAGGCGCAGGTCGCGCAGGTCGACGCCGTCGATGGTGATCCGGCCGGCGGTCGGGTCGTGCAGCCGGCTGACCAGCCCGGCGAGGGTGCTCTTGCCGGAGCCGGTCTCGCCCACCAGGGCGAGGCTGGTGCCGGCGGGCACGTCCAGCGTGATCCCGGCGAGCGCGGCGGTGTCGCTACCCGGGTAGCCGAAGGTGACGTCCTCCAGGCGCAGGTGGCCGCGCACCTGGGCCGGGTCCAGACGGACCGGCTCGGCGGGGTCGGCCACGTCGACCGGCAAATCCAGGTACTCGAAGATCCGGGCGAACAGCGCCAGCGACGCGGTGAGCGAGACACCCACGTTGAGCAGCCCCATCAGCGGCCGGAACAGGCCGCCCTGCAGGGCGGTGAAGGCGACCAGGGTGCCGATGCTCAGCGTGCCGGCCGTGCCGGGCAGCCCGGCGGCGAGGTAGATGACCGCCGGTACGGCGGCGAAGATGATGCTCATCGAGGCCATCCGCCAGCGACCGGCCAGCTCGCTGCGCAGCTCCAGGTCGACCAGGCGCGCCGAGGAGGCGGTGAACCGGTCGATCAGCGCGGGGCCGGTGCCGAGGGTCTTGGCCAGCTGCACGCCGCTGATCGAGAGCCCCTCCTCGACGGTGACGTTGAGGTCGGCGAGTTCGCGCTGCCGCTGGGCGGTGATCTCGCGGCGCATCCGGGCGACCCGACGGGTCAGCCAGATGGCCGGCGGCAGCACCACGAGCGAGACGAGGGAGAGCTGCCAGGAGAGCGCGACCATGGCGACCGCGGTGGCGACCACGGTGGTGAGGTTGGCCGCGACGGCGGTGGCGGTGGAGGTGACCACCGACTGCATGCCGCCGATGTCGTTGGTGATCCGGGACTGCACCTCACCGGTGCGGGTGCGGGTGAAGAAGCCGAGTGACTGACGCTGGAGGTGACTGAAGACGTCGGTGCGCAGCCGGTGCATGACCCGCTGGCCGACCTGGGTGGAGATCCAGGTCTGCACGACGCCGAGGGCGGACGTCACCGCGGCGACGGCGACCATGCCGAGGACCAGCCAGACCAGCAGCGTCACGTCGCGCTCCGGGAGGGCCCGGTCGATCACGGTACGCAGCAGGAACGGGGTGGCCATCGCGATGATCGAGGAGGCCACGATGATCGCGGTGACGGCGGCCAGCGCGGGCCGGTGTGGGGTGAACAGCCGGCCGATGCGGCGCAGCGACACCTGACGGGCCTGCGTCTTCTCTTCGGCGCTGACGGTGCGGTGGCCGCGGTCGCGGCCCATCGGGGTGGGTTCCAAGGAGGCACTGCCTTTCCGTTGGGGGCAATGCTGAGGTTACCTCAACGTGAGGGAACAACCACATCTCCTGCTACCGTATTCCGGTGATCGAGCACACCGCCGACAGCGCCGACGACGAGAGCCTGGCGGAGACGTTCTGGGCCGTCGCGTCCCGGTTGCGCCGGCAGACCCGGGACTCGCTGGTGCCCTGGGATGTCACCCCCAGCCAGTCCCGCGCCCTCGGCGTGCTGGCCCGGCACGGCGAGGTACGCCCCGGCACCCTCGCCGAGCACCTGCGCATCGCGCCCCGCTCGGCGACCGAGGTCGTCGACGACCTCCAGGCCCGGGGCCTCGTCGAGCGCCGACCGGACCCCGCCGACCGGCGGGCCACCCTGGTCGCGCTCACCGAGGAGGGCGAGCGGATCAGCATCGCCATCCGGGCCGCCCGCCGGGCCGAGGCGGATCGCTTCTTCGGCCACCTCAACGACACCGACCGGGCCGAACTGGCCCGCATCCTGCGCACCCTGCGCGCCTGACCGGCTGCGGGTTTGCCCGCCGCCCGCACGGGTAGCCAGCGGCCCCGTCCGGTCGGCGGGACCGGCCGGCGCCGGTCGGCGCGAGGTGACAGGAGGCCCGGCTGATGTGCGGGATCAGCGGGGAGGCGCGATTCGACGGCCGCTCGCCCGACGCGGCGGCGGTCACCCGGATGACCGAGGCGATGCGATCACGCGGCCCGGACGACGAGGGCCTGTTCGCCGACGGCTGGGTGACCCTCGGGCACCGCCGGCTGACCATCATCGACCTGTCCGACGCCGGCGGGCAGCCGATGGTCCGCGACGACCTGGGCCTGGCCCTGGTCTTCAACGGCTGCATCTACAACTATCCGGAGCTGCGCCAGGAGCTCCAGAACGCCGGGTACGCCTTCCACTCCACCAGCGACACCGAGGTGATCCTGGTGGCGTACGCGCACTGGGGTGACCGTTTCGTCGACCACCTGGTCGGCATGTTCGCGATCGGGTTGGTCGACCGGGTCCGGCGGCGGCTGGTGCTGGCCCGCGACCGGCTCGGTATCAAGCCGCTCTACCTCGCCGAGACACCGGGGCGGCTGCGGTTCGCCTCCACCCTGCCCGCGCTGCTGCGGGCCGGCGACGTCGACACCGGCATCGACCCGGTGGCGCTGCACCACTACCTGTCCTGGCACTCCATCGTTCCCGCCCCGCGTACGGTGCTGCGCGGCGTCCGCAAGCTGCCGCCGGCCACCCTGCGGGTGATCGAGGCGGACGGGAGCAGCCGCGAGGAGGTCTACTGGCGCCCCGACTACGTACGGGAACCCGCCGACACGGGGATGGACGCCGCCGACTGGCGGGCCGCGATCGGCGACGCGTTGCGCGCGGCGGTCCGCCGACGGCTGGTCGCCGACGTGCCGGTGGGGGTGCTGCTCTCCGGTGGGCTGGACTCCAGCCTCATCGTGGCGCTGCTCGCCGAGGCCGGCCAGGAACACCTCCGCACGTTCAGCATCGGCTTCGACAGCCGCGACGGCGAGTCCGGTGACGAGTTCCACTACTCCGACCTGGTGGCCCGCGCGTACGAGACCGACCACCACCGGATCCGGCTGGCCGACGACGATCTGGCGCCCGCCGTCCGCCGGGCGGTGCTGGCGATGACCGAGCCGATGGGCAGCCACGACGTGGTCGCCTTCCATCTGCTCTCCGAGCAGGTGGCGCAGCACGTGAAGGTGGCCCAGTCGGGGCAGGGCGCCGACGAGGTGTTCGCCGGTTACGGCTACCACCAGCCGCTCACCGAGGCACCACGGCACGGCGCCGCCGAGACGTTCGCCGCCGCGTTCTTCGACCGGGGCCACGAGGAGCTGCGCGACATCGTCGGCCCGGCGTACGCGCTGGAGCACGACGCCAGCCGGGACCTGCTCACCGGGCACCTCGCCGCGCCCGGGGCGCAGACCGCGTTGGACGCCGTGCTGCGCCTGGACACCCACCTGATGCTCCCCGACGATCCGGTCAAGCGGGTGGACAGCATGAGCATGGCCTGGGGTCTGGAGGTGCGCACGCCCTTCCTCGACCAGGACCTGGTCACCCTGGCCGCGCACTGCCCACCGGAGCACAAGGTCACCCAGGGCGGCAAGGGGGTGCTCAAGGAGGTCGCCCGGGAGGTGCTGCCCGCCGAGGTGATCGACCGTCCCAAGGGCTACTTCCCGGTGCCGGCGCTGCGCAACGTGGACGGCCCGGTGCGCGAACTGGTCGCCGAGGCGTTGCAGGCGCCGGCCGCGCGCGAGCGAGGGCTGTTCCGCCCGGAGTACGTGGCCCGGCTGCTCGCCGAGCCGGACCGGGCCGAGGCGGCGGCCGGCAGCAACAAGCTGTGGCAGCTCGGCCTGCTGGAGCTGTGGCTACAGACGCACGACATCCGCTGAGCCACCAACACGGGCGGTCAACCGGCGGCCGTGCGGGTGACCAGGTCGTCGATGACCGCGCGCAGGTCCCCGCTGCGCGCCAACGCGCGGAGCTGCCGGGTCGCGCCGGTGCCGTCGCGGCGCAGCCGGGCCAGCTGCGCCAGCACGTACCCGAGGTCGCCGTGGCGCAGCAGGGCCGGGGCGATCACCGCCATCAGCTCGTCGACGAGCGCCCAGGCCGGGCGGGTGCCGCCGGCGCGCAGGTCGATCAACTCGCCACCGAGACCGTCGTGGGCGGCCCGCCAGTGCGCCGCCGCGACCAGACAGTCGCGGACCGGCGGGGCGGTCACGCCGGCGCGTACGTCGTCGGCGAGGGTCGCGACGAGGGACCGGACCAGCGCGGCGACCAGCACCGCGTCGTCGACCTCGGTGCAGACGTCACCGACTCGCACCTCCACCGTCGGGAACGTCGATGACGGCCGGGCGTACCAGTAGACCATCGCCGCGTCGAGCATGATGCCGGCGGCGATCAGCTGCTCGATCGTGCGGTCGTAGTCGGTGGCCGAGTCGAAGTACGGCGTCGGGCCGATGCTGGGCCACCGTTCCAGTTGCATCGACCGCCAACTGGCGTGCCCGGTGTCGTGCCCGTCGTGCAGCGGCGAGTTGGTGGTGATCGCCTGCACCACCGGCAGCCACACCCGCAGGTGGTTGCAGACCTGCACAGCCAACTCCCGGTCGGGCAGCCCGACGTGCACGTGACAGCCGCACACCGCCGGGTCGTGCGCCACCGGCCCGTACCGGCGCGACATCGCGTGGTAGCGCGGCTCGTCGGGCACCGTCCGGTGCGGCTCGGCCACCGGCGTGGCACCGACCGCCACCAGCCGGGCCCCGGCCGCCGTGGCGGCCTCGACGGCGGAGCGGCGCAACGTCACCAGGTGCTCGCGCAGCTCGGCGAGGTTGGCGCAGACCGGGGTGACCATCTCCACCATGCTGTGCCGGAACTCCTGGCGGCTCTGCTCCCGGGCGGGGCCGCGCAGCGCCGCGAGCACCTGGTCGGCCACCGGCAGGTTCCGGCCGCTGTCCGGGTCGAGCAGCAGGTACTCCTCCTCGACGCCGAACGTGAGGGTGGACAGCTCGGGCGCGGCGTCGACGGCCGTCGGACGGTATGCCATGGTCACCTCCGTCGCCTGCCGCGACCACGAGCGGACCCGCGGCCGGGATCGCTCGGGTTCCCGGCGCGCCCTCCAACAAACGCACGGCCGCGACGGGACGGGCCATACCATCGAGCGAGGCGGCACGGTTGGGACGGAGAGGCCGATGACGGACGATCGGGCCCTACTCCTCAGCCACCACGAGACCTCGTGGGACGGGTCGTACTGGGGAGTCGGCGCGGAGGTCAGAGAGCACCGCGTCCGTCTGAGCGGCGTGGGACCAGGCGGACTTCACGGTCTAGCTCCTGGGTGCAGGCCGAGATCACGTACTGCCTCGGACGCGAGAACGACACCGGGCGGACGATGCTCATCCCGATCCTGCTCGACGACACCGACCTCGACGCCTCCCCGGTCCAGCGTGACCGCCTGGCGGCCGACTTCCGGCGGTGGAGCCCGTCGGCACCTCCGGACGACCGACTGGAGAAGCTCAGGATGGCGATCGACCAGACCATCGACGCCGGCCCAGCCACGTCGGCGTAGCTCACCGGCGTGCCGTGCCCTGCGGCGCACGACTCCCCAGTGGAGGTTGTCTGAGATCATGCAGGAATGCTGATGCGCTGGCGCGGTTCCCGGTGGCTCCACATCACCTTGGGTCTGGTGACCGGTGCCGCCGCTGGATTGGCGGTCTACCTGGCCAGTCGACTGACCGGGCCGGCCCTCTTCACGCTCTGCGGCACGACGGCGGGCGGTGTCGCGGCGGTGGTGGTGTCCGCGTACTCGCGGTTCTTCCAGTTGGCGGAGGTGACCGTCTCGGTCCCGCAGTTCAGCGAACTACGGTTCGCCGTCACCCGGGACAACAAGCAGACCGCGTGGCGGTTGTTCGTCGAGGCGGTCACCCGGGTGTCCGGCCAACCGCTGCCGACCGGCACCGGCCTCGTCCGGGAGGCGCTAACGTCGCTGTACCAACTGTTCGGAATCACCCGGGAGGTCCTGAGCCAGGCGGCGCCGACCATCCGGACCACCGGTCGTCCGACCGTTGAGCACCTCGGGATCGCCATGCTCAACAACGAGCTGCGACCGTTCCTGTCCCGGTGGCACCCACGCCTGCGGGCGTGGGAGCAGGCGCATCCCGACGAGCCCGAGTCGTCCTGGCCGGACGACGCACAGTGCCGCGCGGAGTTGGGGGCGATGCAGCTGCGGCTGTTGCGCTACGTCGAGGGTCTCGGCGAGCTGGCCCAGGTGCCCAACGTCGAGGACGTGATGCGGGGTGTTCTCGCCGACACGCCGACCCTCCCCGGCCAACCGACCCGGCAGTCGGCGGTCACGGACCAGTAGCCCGCCCCCGGCCGGTCAACTCCACCAGCAACCTGGTCAACCGGATCGCCTCGGCGCATAGCTCGACGCGGACCAGGTGCGGGCCGGCGCTACGCCCCGTACCTGCGGGCAGGCCGGTGTGCGGGCACGACCAGGGCCGGCCCGGTCTCGGCGGGACCGGGCCGGCCTCGGCCCACGGTGCGACCCGGCCGACCCGGCCGTCAAACGGCCGGGCCGGCGCGGGCGCCCCGGTCAGGGGTAGGTGGTCAGGTACACCGTCTGGTTGGCCGCGTTCGCGGTGCCACCGGCGTTGTTGATCACCCGATTGATGGTGCCGACGCCACCGAGCGAGACGGTGACCATGTTCGTGAAGCGCACGTTCGGGTTGATCGGTACCTCGAAGGACCGCTCCTCGACCACTGCGGGGTTGACGTTGAAGTAGCTGTAGCTGCCCAACCCCCACGCCTGGTGGCTGGTCACCGAATCAGCGACCTTGTACGCGGCGTAGCCCCGGGTCGACCCGTTCATCCAGGCCGCCTGGTTCGGTACGTCGTACGGCAGCTCGTTCTGGTAGAAGTACGTGCGCCCGCCGTTGCCGTTCCAGATGGTCTGGTACTTCTGGTAGTGCTCGACGAAGAGGCCGTACATGGTCACGTTGTCGCCGTTGACGGTGAGCCCGGTGTCGGCGGTGTTCAGCGTCCACCCGGTCGGTACGCCGCTGGCGGCATGGTCGGCCCGCCACAGCCACAGGTGATCGCCGATCACGTTGTCGCTGTTGACGGTCAGCGTGTTGGTGGCCTTGCCGATGTGCGGGCCGCCGATGCGGAAGAACACGTCGTGCAGCGAGGTCGGGTTGGTGGCGTGGCTCGCGGACGAGCCGGACGGCCCGACCTCCATCAGCACCGGCGAGTTGGTCGTGCCGGCCTCGAACATGAGGCCGGCGACCTTGACGCCGTCCACATCGGCCACCCGCATGCCCACCGCGCCGTTGTCGGCCTGAATGGTGGCCAGGCCGAGGCCGAGCACGACCGTGTCGGCCCGGTTGACCTGGATCGGCTCGGTGACGTGGTGCACGCCCGGGGTGAAGAGCAGGTGCCGCCCCTGGGCGAGGGCCGCGTTGATGGTGGCGGCGCTGGTGCCGGGCTGGACCACGAAGAACTGCGACAGCGAGATGGACGAGCCGGCCGGAGTCTTGTTGTACCAGCTGGTGCCGGTGGAGTTGGCGCGCAGCGAGGGCACGAAGACCCGGTACTCACCGCTGCCGTCGACGTACAGGAACGGCTTCTCCCGCACCTGCGGGGTCTGCGCGATGACGGTGTGCGACGGGTTGGGGAAGCTCGGCGCCGGCGCGCCGACGACGCCCTGGAAGACCATGTTCCAGACCGAGCCGGTCCAGCCGTTGCCGAACTCGCTGTTGCGCGAGTACCACTGCTGCTGTGAGCCGGAGACGACCAGGCCGTCGATGCGGGTGTCGGCCAGCAGGCCGCCGCTGGCCCAGCCGTCGCCGCCGTTCCAGAGCTGGATCTGGTTCTGCGCGCCGCGCAGGTGCATCCGCCGGTACGGCGCGGCCTGGGACACCGCCCACCGCTCCACGGTCTGCCCAGCGGGCAGGGTGACCGAGAGGTTCTCGGCGGCCCGCCAGAAGTTCTGGGTGGCGTTGCCGCCCATCCAGAACGCCTCGGCGCGGACGTGGCCGTTGAGGTTGACATCGTCGGGGCTCATGCCGAGGCCGGCGACCTGGGTGAAGAAGCCGAGGTTGACGTCGGCGGTGTAGGTGCCGGGCTTGAACAGCACCGCGTAGCGCTGCGGGCCGAACTGGTTGGTCTCCTGCTGGGTGAAGAGGGTGTTCAGTCGACTCTGGATCGTCGACGTCGGCGTGCTCGGGTCGAAGACGAACGTGTTCGGGCCGAGGTTGGGGTTGTACGGGTCGGTCGTGCCGACCGGTGGCTCGCTGGTGCCGCCGCCGGTGGTGTTGACCGCCAACTCCCACAGCGAGTAGCCGTAGGCGGTGCCCCGGGCGGTGCCGTACATCCGCAGGTAGCGTCCGCTGCCGGTGACGGTGAGGGACTGCGTGCCGCCGGTGGCCGTGGTGGTGGAGTAGATCGTGGTCCAGGTGGCCCCGTCGGCCGAGGTCTGCAGCTGGAAGGCCCGGGCGTACGCGGCCTCCCAGGTGAGCACCACCCGGCAGATGGTGCGGGTACTGCCGAGGTCGACGCGCAGCCACTGCGGGTCGCTGGCGGCGCTGGCCCAGCGGGTGCCCGGGTTGCCGTCGACGGCCGCGGACGCCGCGAGGCCGGCGTCCTGGGTGGACGAGGCGGTCGCCGGGCTGCCCTGCGCGACGTTGGTGCTGCCGCAGGTGGGCGTGCTGCCGCCGGTCTCGCCGTACACCTGGAACTCCCAGAGCGAGTAGCCGTAGCCGGTGCCCCGGGCGGTGCCGTTCATCCGTACGTACCGGCCGGCGCCGGTGACGGTGAGGTTCTGGGTGCCGCCGGTGCCGGTCGTGGTCGAGTAGATGGTCGTCCAGGTGGCCCCGTCGTCGGAGGTCTGCAGCTGGAAGGCCCGACCGTAGGCGCCCTCCCAGAGCAGGTTGACCTGGCTGATGGTGGCCCGGGCGCCCAGGTCGACCTGGAGCCACTGCGGGTCGCTGAACGCGCTGGCCCAACGGGTGCCGGTGTTGCCGTCGACGGCGGCCGAGGCGGGAGTGCCGGCGTTCTCGGTGGACGAAGCGGTGGCGGGGCGACCCTGGGACAGCAGGGTGGGCGCGGCCTGGGCGGGCGCGCTGGGGCCGGTCGGGGTGAGCGCCGCGACCAGGGCCACGGTGAGCCCGACGAGCAGGTGCCGGACGGCCCGGGGACGCGGGCGTGCGGATGTAGCACGAGATGTCATGACATCGCCTGTCGATAGGGGGTTACGGATGCCGCGCGGGTGGAATCGGGCTCGCCCCGTGGTGCCGTCGGTGGTGCCGCCGATGCGGCACCACAGTTCGAGGTGCCGTCGAGGTGGCACCGCGGGCCGGAGAGCGCTCTCGTAGGAGTGTTGCGGCGAGATTGCGGCGGCGTCAAGACATCGATCTATAACTTCGTTATTTATCCCGAGGATTCTTTTTGTGTAATTTCCCCTCGCCCCCACCGTCGCCCGCAGACGCGCCCGCCCCGGTGATCAAGAGGTTTGCGTCACCCCAGGCGTGATTCCTGACGCAAACCTCTTGATCACCAAGGGGGTGGGGTTAGTGGCGGAGGCCGCCTTCGGTGAGGAAGCGCCCGATCGGGAGCGTGGCCGCGCCCAGCGCCACCGCGTCCACGCCGAGCCGGCACAGCTCGATCGACGCCTGCTCGTACGGCTGGCGCAGCGCCTGCCGGCCGGCGGCCTCCCGGACGGCCGGCAGCAGGTCACCCAGGGCCATTGCCGCCCAGCCGCCGAGCACCACGCGCTCCGGGTTGAACAGGTTGATCAGGTTGGCCACCCCGGCGCCGAGGTAGCCGGCGGTGTCGTCCAGCACCCGGCGGGCGGTGGCCGAGGTCCCGGCGGCGGCGACCAGCGCGGCGATCTGGGACTCCTCGTCCTCGCCCGGCACCGGTCGACCCCGGCGCGCCTCCCGGTACCGGTCGATGATCGCCTCCGCGCCGACGTACGCCTCCAGGCAGCCGCGCGCCCCGCACCGGCAGGCCCGGCCGCCGTACACCAGGGTGGTGTGCCCCCACTCCCCCGCACTGCTGGACGCGCCCCGGTAGGTGGCGCCGTTGGTCACCACCGACGCACCCACTCCCGAGCCGACCAGCGCGAAGACGGCGTGCCGCGCGCCCCGGCCGGCGCCGAACCACATCTCGGCCTGGCCGAGGGTCTTCGCACCGTTGTCGATGTGCAGGGGCAGGTCGGTGCCGGCGCCGATCAGGCGCTCCAGCGGCACCCGGTCCCAGCCGAGGGCCTGGGCGTGCACGACGGCCTCGACGCCCTGCTCGACCACGCCGGAGACGCCGATGCCGACGCCGAGCACGTCGGCCGGGGCCACCCCGGCCGACCCGGTGACCGCGTCGATACCGGCCAGCACGTGCCCGGCCACCAGGTCGGGTTCGGTACGGGCCGGGTCGAGCGGGTACTCGACGCTGGCCAGCAGGGTCATCGCGAAGTCGAACAGCTCCACCCGGACCCGGGTCTCGCCGACGTCCACGCCGATCACGAAGGCGAAGCGGGGCGCGATCCGCAGCAGCATGCTGGGCCGGCCACCGTCGGACTCGGCGGCGCCGGCCTCGGCGACCAGCCCCTCGTCGATCATGTCGGCCACCACGTTGCTGACCGCCGGCTGGCTCAGCCCGGTGCTGCGCACGAGGTCCTGCCGGGTGAGCGGGCCGTCCAGGAAGAGCTTGGTCAGCAGGGCGGACCGGTTGCGCAGCCGCACGCTGCGGTTGGTGGCACGCACCAGCTCCACTCGTCACCTCGTTCCCGTCGGCCGTTCGAGGCGACTGTAACCGCCTCGTGCTTGACGACCCACCGACCAGCAACTTTAATGACGACATAAATTAAGCCGTGATGTAACTCCCGGGAAACGCCGACGGACCCCGACGGCGCACCCCCGATCCCTGTCCGCAGCCGGCCGCCCGTCGCCTCCGACCCCTATCGGCGACGAAGGCCGGCGGACCCCCACCACGCACCGGAAGGGCTGACCGTGTCGAAACGACACCTCGGGATATTCACCGCCGCCGTACTGGCCGCCGCCTCGCTGACGGCCTGTGGCGGCTCCGGCGACGACTCCGCCGCAGCACCCAAGACGCTCACCTACTGGGCCAGCAACCAGGGGCCCAGTCTGGAAGCCGACAAGACCATCCTCCAGCCGGAGCTGGACAAGTTCGAGAAGCAGACCGGCATCAAGGTCAACCTTGAGGTGGTCCCCTGGTCGGACCTGCTCAACCGCCTGCTCGCGGCCGCCGCCTCCGGCAAGGGCCCGGACGTGGTCAACATCGGCAACACCTGGTCGGCGTCCTTGCAGGCCACCGGCGCTCTGGTCGAATTCGACGACGCCACCCTGCAGGCCGTCGGCGGCAAGGACCGGATCGTGCCCGCTGCGCTCGCCGCCGCCGGCGCCCCCGGCAAGCCGCCCGCCGCCGTGCCGCTCTACAGCATGGCGTACAGCCTGTACTACAACAAGAAGTCGTTCGCCGACGCCGGCATCACCGCACCGCCGACCACCTGGGAGCAGCTCGCCGAGTACGGCAAGAAGCTGAGCACCGGCGGCAAGTGGGGCCTGGCGATCGAGGGGGCCAACCCGTCGGAGAACGCCCACCACGCCTTCACCTTCAGCCAGCAGTACGGCGGTGAGTGGTTCGACTCGGCCGGCAAGCCGACCTTCGACACCCCGCAGAACGTCTCGGCGATCAAGCGGTACATCGACTTCATGGCCGCCGACAAGATCACCAACCCGAGCAACGCCGAGTACGCGCAGAACCAGTCGGTCTCCGACTTCGCCAACGGCAAGGCGGCCATGCTGCTCTGGCAGTCCGCCGGCTCGAACCTGAAGACGCAGAACATGCCCGCCGAGGCGTACGGGGTGGCCCCGGTGCCGTTCCTGGCCAACCCGCCGGCCGGCGGCAAGAAGGTCAACAGCATGGTCGCCGGGATCAACATGGCGGTCTTCAAGCACACCAAGAACAAGGACGGCGCGCTGAGCTTCGTCAAGTTCATGACCAGCGACGAGGAGCAGACGATCCTCAACAAGACGTACGGCTCGCTGCCGGCGGTGAAGACCGCGGCCGCCGACCCGGCGTTCACCGCCCCGGAGCAGAAGACCATCCAGGAGACCCTGGTCACCACGGCGGCCCCGCTGCCGCAGGTGCCCGACGAGAGCACCTTCGAGACCCTGGTCGGCACCGCGATGAAGGAGTTGTTCGCCGACGCGGCGAGCGGCAAGCCGGTCACCGAGGAGTCGGTGAAGGCCAAGCTGACCGACGCGCAGCAGAAGATGCGCTGACCCAGGCGTCACCGGTGGCCGTGGTCGGGTGCTGAGCCCGGCCACGGCCACCGCCTCCGAGAGGACCCCGATGGCAACCAGCACCGCCGCGCCGGACGCCGACCGGCGCGAACCCCGGGCCGGGTCGCCGGCCCGGGGGTCGGCCCGCCGGCCCCGCGGCCCCCGCCGCTCACTCCTGCCGTACCTGCTGCTCGCACCGGCCATCGTGCTGGAACTCGCCATCCACGTGATCCCCATGGTGGTCGGGGTCTGGATGAGCCTGCTGGAGCTGACCCAGTTCCACATCCGCGACTGGTCCACCGCGCCCTTCATCGGGCTGGAGAACTACCGGGCGACGCTCAACCTGAACAGCGCCGCCGGCAAGGAACTGCTGCACTCGTTCTGGGTGACTCTGGCCTACAGCCTGCTCTCGGTCGGGTTCGCCTGGCTGCTCGGCATCTCCGCGGCGGTCGTCCTGCAACGGCCGTTCCGGGGGCGGGCGATCCTGCGGGCGCTGTTCCTCACCCCGTACGCGCTGCCGGTCTACGCCGCCGTGATCACCTGGAGCTTCCTGCTGCAACGCGACACCGGCCTGGTCAACCACGTGCTCGTGGACCAGCTCGGGCTGATGAACGATCGGCCGTTCTGGTTGATCGGCGACAACAGCTTCTGGTCGCTGCTGGTGGTGTCGGTCTGGCGCAACTGGCCGTTCGCGTTCCTCTGCCTCATGGCCGGTCTGCAGAACGTGCCCGGAGAGCTGTACGAGGCGGCCGCGATCGACGGCGCCGGGTTCTGGCGCCGGCTGCGCTCGGTCACCCTGCCGATGCTGCGGCCGGTCAACCTGGTGCTGCTGCTGGTGCTGTTCCTGTGGACGTTCAACGACTTCAACACCCCGTTCGTGCTCTTCGGCGGCTCCGCGCCGGAACAGGCCGACCTCATCTCCATCCACATCTACCGCAGCTCCTTCAAGACCTGGGACTTCGGCTCCGGCTCGGCGATGTCGGTCGCGCTGCTGCTGTTCCTGCTGGTCGTCTCGGCCGCGTACCTGCTGATCACCAACCGTCGGAGGGACGACCATGCGTGAGACCGCCGGTGAGCGCTGGGGTCGGCGCATCGTGCTGACCCTGCTCGCCCTCTTCGTCGTCATCCCGCTCTACGTGATGGTCACCTCGGCGGCCAAGCCGTTGCAGGACGTGCAGAACGGCTTCACCTGGTGGCCCAGCCGGCCCACCCTGCAACCGTTCATCGACATGTGGAGTACCGTGCCGCTGGCCCGGTACCTGGTGAACAGCCTGGTGGTGTCGAGCATCGCGGCGGTCTGCTCGGTGGCGGTGGCCATCTTCGCGGCGTTCGCGGTCAGCCGGTACCGTTTCCGGGGCCGCGGGGTCTTCTCGGTGACGGTGCTGTCCACGCAGATGTTTCCCGGCATCCTGTTCCTGTTGCCGCTGTTCCTCATCTACGTCAACCTGGGCAACGCCACCGGCATCGAGTTGTACGCCAGCCGCACCGGCCTGGTCATCACGTACCTGACCTTCTCGCTGCCGTTCTCGATCTGGATGCTGGTCGGCTACTTCGACTCGATCCCCCGGGGTCTGGACGAGGCGGCGCAGGTCGACGGCGCGGGTCCGCTGCGCACCCTGTTCCAGGTCATCCTGCCGGCCGCCGTGCCGGGCGTCGTCGCGGTCACCGTGTACGCGTTCATGACCGCGTGGGGCGAGGTGCTCTTCGCGTCGGTGATGACCGACGAGGGCAGCCGCACCCTGGCCGTCGGCCTGCAGGGCTACTCCACCCAGTTCAACGTCTACTGGAACCAGATCATGGCGGCCTCGCTGGTGGTCAGCATCCCGGTCGTCGTCGGGTTCCTTGCCCTACAGCGTTACTTCGTCGCCGGCCTCACCGCCGGCGCGGTCAAGTGAGTCATCCAACCCCAGAGGAGAACCGACCCGTGCCCGACCTGTCCAAGCTGCCACCCGACTTCCTCTGGGGTGTCGCCACGGCGGCGTACCAGATCGAGGGGGCCGTCGACGTCGACGGCCGGTCGCCGTCCATCTGGGACACCTTCTCGGCGACCCCCGGCAAGGTCGACAACGGCGACACCGGCGCGGTGGCGTGCGACCACTACCACCGGTGGCCGGAGGACCTGGCGCTGCTACGCCGACTCGGCGTGGACGCGTACCGCTTCTCGGTCGCCTGGCCCCGGGTCATGCCCGACGGCGTGGGGCGGGTCAACCCCGCGGGGCTGGACTTCTACGATCGGCTCGTCGACACGCTGCTCGCCGACGGGATCCGGCCGTTCGTCACCCTCTACCACTGGGACCTGCCGCAGGTCCTGCAGGACTCCGGCGGTTGGCCGGAGCGCGCCACCGCCGAGGCGTTCGCCGACTACGCGGCGGTGGTCGCCGGCCGCCTCGGTGACCGGGTGGCTGACTGGTGCACGGTCAACGAGCCGCTCTGCGTGTCCTGGATCGGGCACCTGGAGGGGAACATGGCCCCCGGTGAGCGGGATCTGACCCGCGCGGTGCACACCTCGCACCACGTGCTGCTCGGGCACGGCCTGGCCACCCAGGCGATCCGCGCCAACGCAGCCCGGCCAGCCTCGGTGGGTCTGGTGCTCAACCTCAGCCCGATCGAGGCGGCCACCGACCGACCGGAGGACGTCGCGGCGGCCCGCCGGGCCGACGGGCACGTCAACCGGTGGTGGCTGGACCCGATCCACGGGCGCGGCTACCCCGCCGACATGATCGCCACCTACGGGGTGGAGCCGCCGGTACGGGGCGACGATCTGGCGGTCATCGCCACGCCGACGGACTTCCTCGGGGTGAACTACTACTTCCGTCAACTGGTCGTCGACGACCCGACCGGCCCGGCCCCGTACGCCCGGCAGGTGCCGGTGCCCGGCTCGGTGGAGACCGCGATGGGCTGGGAGGTGTACCCGGCGGGCCTGGAGCGGCTGCTCGTTGACGTGCATGAGGAGTACCGACCGGGCCGGATCATCGTCACCGAGAGCGGCTCGGCGTGGCCGGACGAGGTCACCGCGGACGGCACGGTGGAGGACAAGGAACGCACCGACCATCTGGAGCAGCACCTGGCGGCGTGCGCGTCGGCGGTGGCCCGGGGAGTTCCCCTGGACGGCTACTTCGTCTGGTCGCTGCTGGACAACTTCGAGTGGGCGTACGGCTACGACAAGCGCTTCGGGTTGGTGCACGTCGACTACGCCACCCAGCGCCGGACGGTGAAGGCCAGCGGTCTGCGCTACGCCGAACTGATCCGCGCCCATCAGCAACTCGCCCGCACCACCAGCACCGCGACGCCGGTGGCCTGAACCGAAAAAGGTGCGGCCGCCCGGGGTGTCGACCCCGGGCGGCCGTTCCCGTTGCGATCGGCGGAAACCGCCACGGGTGGCCACCCGCACTGGCTAGCCTGCGGCAATGTCCGCAGCACCCGACGAAGCCCCGCAGCCCGATCCCACGGGGCGGGTGTCCGACACCGACCGGCTGACCGCTTTCAGCGACGGCGTCTTCGCCATCGTCATCACGCTGCTGGTCATCGAGCTGCGGGTGCCGGAATACCACGAGGGCGAACTGCTGACCGGTCTGCTCGACGAGGGTGCCTCCTACCTGGCCTTCGTGGTGTCGTTCGTCTACATCGGGGTGCTCTGGCTCAACCACCACGCCCTGCTGCGGCTGGTCCGCGGCACCACGCTCACGCTGAGCTGGATCAACCTCGGCGTGCTCTTCGGCGCGGTGATCATCCCCTTTCCCACCGCGGTACTGGCGTCGGCGTTCACCCACGGTGACGTCGACGACCAACGCGCGGCCGTCGCCCTGTACGCGCTGGCCGCGGCGTTGATGTCGGCCCCCTGGCTGGTGTTCTTCGGCTACCTGCATCGGCACCCGGCGCTGCTCGAACGGCGGGTCAGTCCCGGGTACGTGCGGACGCAACGGCTGCGTCCGGTCACCGGTCTGATCCTGTACGGGCTCAGCGGTCTGCTCGGCTGGTTCGTCAACCCGGTGCTCGGTCTGATCGGCGTCATCGTCATGATCACTTACCACGCGATCACCAGCGAGGGGCTGCCCCGGTGGCTCACCCGTCGCTGACCGCCAGAAGCCGATCCAGGTCGGCGGGGGTGTCCACGTCGACCGGGGAGCCGACATCGTCACAGGGCACCTCGACCACCAGGTCCGGCCGGTCCCGCAGCAGGTCACGGGCGCCCCGATCGCCGACGGCGTACTCGCGCAGCAGCGGCCAGGTCGGCCGACCCAGCAGGATCGGGTGCCCCGGCTGGCCCGCGTAGGTGGCGACCGCGACGACCGCGCCCTCGGCGTACGCCGCCCGCACCCGGCACACCGCGACCGGGCTGAGCAGCGGCTGATCCACGAGAATCACGACGGCGGCCACTGCGTCGTCCGGCAGCGAGGCCAGGCCCCGCAGCAGCGACGAGCCCAGCCCGTCGGGCCAGCGGTCGTGCCGGACCGGCACCGCCGGGGACAGGTCGGGCACCTCGTCGGCGCCCGCGCCGAGCACCACGTGCACGGGAACGCAACCGCCGTCGCCGAGCAGCCGGATCCCGCGCCGCACCAGCGGCTCACCGGCCAGCTCGACCAGCGCCTTCGGTCGGCCGTAGCGCCGCCCCGCGCCGGCGGCCAGCAGCAGCCCGGCGAGCACCGGCGTCACCTCCCGTACGAACGGCTTTGCGTTATTCGCCCTGAGATATACCAACAAAGCTAGTCTGGGCCGGTGCAGGGCGGACCGGAGAACGCGACGACGATCGACGAACGGCACTCGTCCCGGGTGACGGTCGAGGTCAATGGCGCGTCCCGCGAGGTGGCGCTGGACAACCGCACCACCCTGCTCGACGCGCTGCGCGAGCACCTCGGCCTGACCGGGGCGAAGAAGGGCTGCGACCACGGCCAGTGCGGCTCCTGCACCGTGCTGCTGGACGGCCGCCGGGTGAAGAGCTGCCTGGTCTTCGCGGTCACCGTGGACGGCCGGTCGGTGCTGACCGTCGAGGGGCTGGCCGGGCCGGACGAGCTGTCCCCGTTACAGGCCGCGTTCATCGCGAACGACGCGTTCCAGTGCGGCTACTGCACGCCCGGGCAACTCTGCTCCGCCCGGGGGATGCTCGACGAGGTCTCCCGGGGTTGGCCCAGCGCGGTCACCGGCGACCTGAACGCGCCCGCCGAGCTGACCGACGCGGAGATCCGCGAGCGGATGGCCGGCAACCTGTGCCGCTGTGCGGCGTACCCCCACATCGTCGCGGCCGTGCGCGAGACGGCGGCGTCGTCGTGAGGGCGTTCCGTTACCACCGGCCCGCCGACGTGGCGGAGGCGGTCGCCGTGCTGGCGGCCGAACCGCAGGCCGCGTACCTGGGCGGCGGAACAAACCTGGTGGACCTCATGAAACTCGGGGTACAGCGCCCCGACGTGTTGGTGGACGTGACCCGGCTGCCGCTGGACAGCGTCGAGGAACTGCCCGACGGGGGGCTGCGGATCGGCGCGACAGTGCGCAACAGCGACCTCGCGGCCCACCCGGCGGCGCGGCGCGACTATCTGGTGCTGGCCCGCGCCCTGCTCGCCGCCGCCTCCGGACAGCTGCGCAACATGGCCACCACCGGCGGCAACCTGTTGCAGCGCACCCGCTGCGTGTACTTCCAGGACACCGGCAAGGCGTGCAACAAGCGGGAGCCCGGCAGCGGTTGCGCCGCCCGGCACGGCCAGAACCGCGACCTGGCGGTGCTGGACTGGTCCGAGCAGTGCGTCGCCACCCACCCGTCCGACCTGGCCGTCGCGTTGGCCGCCCTCGACACGGTGGTGGAGGTGCACGACCCCGGCGGCCCCCGGGACATCCCGATCGCCGACCTGTACCGCTCCCCCGGCACCCACCCGGAACGGGAGACCACCCTGACCCGGGGCACGCTGATCACCGCCGTCCGGTTGCCGGCGCTGCCGGCCGCACGCCGCTCGACGTACCTCAAGGTGCGCGACCGGGCGTCGTTCGCCTTCGCCGCCGGCTCGGTGGCCGCGGTGCTGGACCTCGACGGTGACGTGGTCCGCGACGTGCGACTGGCGTACGGGGCGGTGGCGCACCGGCCGTGGCGGGCGTACCGGGCCGAGGAGGAGCTGCGCGGTCGCCCGTTCAGCCCCGAGCTGGCGGCGCGGGCCGCCGACGCGGAGCTGGCCGAGGCGCGCCCGCTGCGGCACAACGGTTTCAAGCTGCCGCTGACCCGGGCCATCACCGTCCGGGCGCTCACCGAACTGGCGGCGTCGTGAGCACCGACGCGGTCGGACGGGCGTACCCCCGGTTGGAGGGCCCCGCGAAGGTCACCGGCACGGCCCGGTACGCGGTGGAGTACCCGGTCGACGGGATCACCTACGGCTGGGCGGTGCCGGCGGCGGTGGTGCGGGGCCGGATCACCCGGGTCGACACGACGGAGGCGTTGGCGTCGCCCGGCGTGCTGGCCGTGCTGCACCACGGCAACGCGCCCCGGATGGCGCCCGGCCCGCAGCCGGAGCTGTGGCTGTTGCAGGATCCGATGGTGCACTACCGGGGGCAGTACGTCGCCGTGGTGGTGGCCACCAGCCTGGAGGCGGCCCGCGAGGGCGCCCGACTGGTCCGCATCGACTACGACGCCAGCCCGCACAGCACCGTGCTCACCGACGACCACCCCAGCCTGTACCAGCCGGACCAGGTCAACCCCAGCTATCCGACGGACACCGCCGAGGGCGACTTCGACGCCGGGTACGCGGCCGCCCCGGTGCGGGTGGACGTCACCTACCGGACGCCGGCGTACCACAACAACCCGATGGAGCCGCACGCCACCACGGCGCAGTGGCAGGACGGGCGGCTGGTGGTGCACGACTCCACCCAGGGCGCGACGCCGGTACGGGCCACCCTCGCCGAGATGTTCGAGCTGCCGCCGGAGTCGATCCGGGTGATCGCCGAGCATGTCGGTGGCGGCTTCGGCAGCAAGGGGTACGCCAAGGCGTCGGTGGTGCTGGCCGCCCTCGCCGCCCGGCACGTGGACCGGCCGGTCAAGCTGGCGCTGACCCGGCAACAGCTGTTCGGCCCGGTCGGGTACCGCACCCCCACCATCCAGCGGGTCCGTCTCGCCGCCGACGCCGACGGTCGGCTCACCGCGATCTGCCACGACGCGATCAGCCAGACCTCGACCGTCCGGGAGTTCGCCGAACAGACCGCCGTCTACACCCGCAGCATGTACGCCGCACCGCACCGACGCACCACGCACCGGTTGGCCCGCCTCGACGTGCCCACGCCGTTCTGGATGCGTGCCCCCGGCGAGTGCCCCGGCGCGTACGCCCTGGAGTCCGCGCTGGACGAGCTCGCCATCGCCGTGGGCATCGACCCGGTGGAGCTGCGCATCCGCAACGACACCGAGGTCGACCCCGACCAGGGACGGGCGTTCACCAGCCGCAACCTGGTGGCCTGCCTGCGCGAGGGCGCGCAGCGGTTCGGCTGGGCCGACCGTGATCCGTCGCCCCGGTCCCGGCGCGACGGGCGCTGGCTGATCGGTTCGGGGGTGGCCGGGTCGAGCTACCCGGCTCGGGCCCGTCCCTCCTCGGCGACGGCCACCGCCCGGCCCGACGGGAGTTTTCTGGTCCGGATCAACGCCACCGACATCGGCACCGGTGCCCGGACGGCGATCTGGCAGGTGGCCGCCGACGCCCTGGGGGTCGCGCCGGATCGGGTGGAGATCCGGATCGGGGACACCGATTTGCCGGCGGCGGCGCTGGCCGGCGGCTCGATGGGCACCGCCAGCTGGAGCTGGGCGGTGATGCGCGCCGCTCAGGCGCTGCGCGAGAAGCTGCGCGACGGCGGGCCGCCGACCGGCGAGGTGACCGCCGAGGCGGACACCACCGACGAGGTGGGCGGGCAGCCCGCGCTGCCCCGGTACGCGTACGGGGCGCACTTCGTCGAGGTGCGGGTCGACGTGGACACCGGCGAGGTGCGGCTGAACCGGATGCTCGGGGTGTTCGCGGCGGGCCGGGTGGTCAACCCGACGACGGCGCGCAGCCAGCTCATCGGCGGCATGACGATGGGGTTGTCGATGGCGCTGCACGAGGAGGGCCTGCTCGACGAGCGGTACGGCGACTGGGTCAACCACGACCTGGCCACCTACCACATCACCGGCTGCGCGGACGTGGAATCCATTGAGGCGTACTGGCTGGACGAGCGGGACGACGAGCTGAACCCGGCCGGGGTGAAGGGCATCGGCGAGATCGGCATCGTCGGCAGCGCGGCGGCGGTCGCCAACGCGGTGCACCACGCGACCGGCGTACGGATCCGCGAGCTGCCGATCCGGCTGGACAAGCTCATCGGAGTATCAGACTTGGCTTAAATAAGCCACTGGTGATACAACTGTCAGCGTGCACGCCTTCGACGTGCTGGGCGATCCGGTCCGGCGCCGCATCCTGGAGCTGCTCGCCGCCGGCGAGCAGACCGCTGGCGCGGTCAGCGCGGTCATCCGCGACGAGTTCGGCATCTCCCAGCCCGCCGTGTCCCAGCACCTCAAGGTGTTACGCGACAACGGCTTTGCCACCGTGCGGCCGGAGGGCACCCGGCGGCTCTACGCGGTCGACCCGCGCCCACTGCGCGAGGTCGACGGTTGGCTGGAGCACTTCCGCCGGTTCTGGACCCCGCCCCTGGCGGCACTCGCCACCGAGCTGGCCCGGGGCCGACGCGAGCGTCGGCTGCGCGGGCCCGCCGACCCACCCGACGAGAGGAACACCTGATGTTCGACGCCACCGAGCAGATCAACGCCGTCCAGCGGAAGGTCGGCAGCCGCACCCTGGCAGCCGGCGAGGCCCGGGTCACCACGATCAGCCAGACCTACCAGGCGACAGCCGAGGACCTGTGGGACGCCTGCACCAGCGCCGAGCGCATCCCGCGCTGGTTCCTGCCGATCTCCGGCGACCTGCGGCTGGGCGGCACGTACCAGCTCCAGGGCAACGCCCACGGCACCATCGAGAGCTGCGAGCCGCCGCACCGCTTCACCGCCACCTGGGAGTACGGCGACGAGGTCAGCTGGATCGAGGTACGACTCACCCCGGTCGACGACGAGCGGACCCGGCTTGACCTGGACCACATCGCGCACGTCGACCAGGACCGGTGGGCCCAGTTCGGGCCGGGCGCGGTCGGCGTCGGCTGGGACCTCGGGCTGCTCGGCCTCGCCTCGCACCTGGCCGGCGACGGCAGCGGGATCACCCCGGAGCAGAGCGCCGAGTGGACCGCCTCCGACGAGGGACGACGGGCCATGGAGCTGAGCAGCCACCTGTGGTGCGAGGCCAGCATCGCCGCCGGCACCGACGCCGACGAGGCGAAGGCCGCCGCCGAACGCACCACCGCCTTCTACACCGGCGCCCCGGCGGCCTGAGCGCCCGACGGTCGGGCGGCGGCGCGGCGGTCTGGGCGGGGATCGGAGTAACGTGCTGCGGCATGACCGGCACGCCGTACTCGCACTGCTCCTACTGCGGCGCCGCCTACCCGACGGCCGCCGGATGGCCGCGAGTCTGCGCGATCTGCGGCGAAACCGTCTGGCGCAACCCGCTGCCGGTGGCGGTCGCGGTGCTGCCGGTGCGCACAGCCGAGGGCCTGGGTGTGGTGGTGGTCCGCCGGGACATCGAGCCGGCCCGCGGCCTGCTCGCGCTGCCCGGCGGCTTCATCGAGTACGGCGAGGAGTGGTCCGACGCGCTCGTCCGTGAGCTACGGGAGGAGACCGGCCTGATCGCGGCGGCCGAGGACGCCCGGCTGTTCGCGGTGCACGGCGCACCGGCCGGCGGCACAATGATGATCTTCGGAGTGCTGCCCGAGCGGGCGGCCAAGGACCTGCCACCGTCGGCGCCGACCGAGGAGGCGACCGAGTGGCTGGTGCTCACCGACCCGGTCGAGCTGGCGTTCTCCACCCACACCCGGGTACTCGCCGACTTCCTCACCCCCAACCGCGTTCCCTAACCCACGCCCCCCACTGCGCCGATCTTGCGCTTTCTGTCGCGACCAATGCCACAAAGCCGGCGTTTCGTCGACACAAAGTGCAAGATCGGCGCAGTGGGGGGCGTGGTGGCACCAGACCCGCGTCAATCACCCAGGCGGCGCGTCGCCCGGCTCGTCCGGTGGAGCCTCGGTGATCGGCAGCAGGACCCGGAAGGTGGTCCGACCGGGCTCGGTCTCCACCCGGATGTCGCCGTGGTGTTTGTGCACCACGATCCGGTACGAGATGTCCAGCCCCAGCCCGGTGCCCGCGCCGACCGGCTTGGTGGTGAAGAACGGCTCGAAGATGCGCGGACGCACCTCGGGCGGGATGCCCGGCCCAGTGTCGGTGATCTCCACCGCCAGCATGTCGTCGACCCGTCCGGTGCGGACGGTCAGCACACCCTTCTCCCCCATCGCGCCCAGGGCGTTGTCGATCAGGTTGGTCCACACCTGGTTCAGCTCGGCCGCGTACGCCGGGACCGGCGGGAGGCTCCGGTCGTACTCGCGGACCAGCTTGACCTCGGCGGGGATCTTGCCCTTGAACATCACCAGCGTGGCGTCGAGCAGGTCGTGCACGTCCACCACCCGGTGCGGCGCGCGGTCCAGCTGCGAGTACTGCTTGGCGGCGCCGACCAGCCCGGAGATCCGGGTGACCGCGTCACCGATCTCCCGCATCAGCAGTTCGGTGTCGACGGTGTAGGTGAGCCAGCGCACCGCCGCCTCCAGGTCGGCCGCGCCGACCGCGGCCTTCACCTGGCCCAACCAGGCCGCGTCGAGCCCACCGCCGACCAGAATCGGCGCCAGGTCCCAGGCCCCGCCGACCCCGTGCTCCTCCAGCCAGTCGGTGAGGGTGTCCTCGGCGTCGGCGGTGGCCATCGGGGTCAGCTTCGGCGCGGTGGCGACCCGGGCGACCGCCTCCTCCTGCAACGCGACCAGACCGTGCAGGGCACTGCCGTCGAGCCGACCGTCGGCGATCATGGCCAGTTTGTGCCGCATCCCGGCGACCCGGTCCCGCAGCACCGACGTGGCCCGCACCGCCGCCGCGGCCGGGTTGTTCAGCTCGTGGGTCAGCCCCGCCGAGAGCGAACCGAGGGCCAGCAGCCGCTCCCGTTCGCCGACGATGGCCTGACTGTCCCGCATCCCGAAGAACAGCCCTTCCAACAGGTGCATGGGCATCGGAAACCAGGACCGCAGGGCCTCGGCGAAATCCTCCGACGGCAGCACGAAGAAGTCCGCGTCGGTCACCGCCCGCAGCGAGTTGCGGTAGACCTGGTCGACCTGGTCACCCAGGTACGCCTGAGTGGCCCCGCCGTACACCCCGCGCTGGTCGGTGCGGCTGACCTCGACGTCGTCACCGCGCACCAGGCGGCTCAACGCCACCGCCCCGCGCACCAGCACGAAGAAGCAGGTCGCGGGCTCGCCCTCGCCGTACACCAGGGTGCCCCCGGCGCGCTGCTCGACCCGGCCACGTTCGGCCAGCCAGTCGAGCTGCCTGTCGTCGAGCGCCTCGAACAGGAACAGGGTGCGCAACTGCGCCGGTGTCAGCCGTTCACTATCCGTGCTCATTGGGCCTCCAGGTAGCGGTGCACGAGCGACACCGCCATCGCGCCCTCACCGACGGCGGAGGCAACCCGCTTGACCGACGCGGCCCGCACGTCGCCGGCGGCGAACACCCCCGGCACGCTGGTCTCCAGGTGGTACGGATCGCGCGACAGCGACCAGCCAGCTGGCCGCCGCCCACCGACGAGCAGATCCGGGCCGGTCACGATGAAGCCACGCCCGTCGCGGACCAGCACGCCGTCCAGCCAGTCGGTACGGGGCTCCGCGCCAATGAAGATGAACAGCCAGGAGGTGTCGACCGAGCGGGCCTCCCCGGTGCGGGTGTCGCAGAGGGTGAGCCGTTCCAGGTGGTCCTCCCCCGCGCCGCCGACCACGGCGGTGTGCGGGTGCACGGTGATCTTGTCGATCCGTTCCAGCTGGTCGATCAGGTAACGCGACATCGAGGCGGTCAGGTCCGCGCCGCGGATGAGCAGGTGCACCCTCGACGCGTACCGGGAGAAGTGGACCGCCGCCTGGCCGGCGGAGTTGGCCCCACCGACGATGTAGACATCCTGCTCGACGCAGCTCGGCGCCTCGGTCGCGGCGGCGCCGTAGAACACCCCCCGCCCGGTGAGGTCGGCCAGCCCAGGGGCGTCGAGCACCCGGTACGACACACCGGTGGCCAGCACCACGGTGTGCGCGGCGATCTCGGTGCCGTCACCGAAGCGCAGCAGCCGGGCGCCGCCGGCCTCGCTGAGACCGACCACCTCCCGGGCACTGAGCAGCTCGGCGCCGAACTTGACCGCCTGCCGCCGGGCCCGATCGGTCAACTGCGCGCCGGAGACGCCATCCGGGAAGCCCAGGTAATTCTCGATCCGGCTGCTCTGCCCGGCCTGACCGCCGGTCGCCCGTCGCTCGACGAGGACGGTGCGCAGCCCCTCCGACGCGCCGTACACCGCCGAGCCGAGACCGGCCGGGCCACCGCCGATCACCACCAGGTCGTAGAAGTCGCACGCCGGCACCACTGTCAACCCGGCCAGCGCGGCCAGCTCGGCCTCGCTGGGGGCGACCAACGCCTTGCCCTCGGGCGTCACCACCAGCGGTACGTCCGCCTCGGTGGCCCCGGCCGCGTCGAGCAGCCGTACGCCCTCCGGGTCGTCGGACAACAGCCACCGGTACGGCACCAGGTTGCGGGCCAGGAAGTCGCGAACCTTGAACGACGGCGCCGACCAGCGGTGCCCGACGACCCGGATCTCGACGCTGGCCGCGTCCGGGGTGACCGCCCACGCCTCCAGCAGCCCGTCGACCACCGGGTACAGCTTCTCCTCCGGCGGGTGCCAGGGCTTGAGCAGGTAGTGGTCCAGGTCGACCACGTTGATGGCCTCGATCGCGGCGTCGGTGTCCGCGTACGCGGTGAGCAGCACCCGGCGGGCGGCCGGGAAGATGTCCATGGCCGCCTCCAGGAACTCGACGCCGGTCATCTCCGGCATCCGGTGGTCGGCCAGCAGCAGCGCCACCTGTTCGCCGCGCAGCTTGACTTCGCGCAGCGCGTCCAGCGCCTCCGGCCCGGAGGAGGCCCGCAGCACCCGGTAGCGGTCGCCGTAGCGGCGCCGGACGTCCCGGGCCACCGCCCGGGACACCACGGGGTCGTCGTCGACGGTCAGGATCACCGGATTCGCCATGGCGCCATGAAATCACCTGCCGTGGGTCGACCGCACCATCGCCAGGGGCGGGCCACGGTTGATCGCGTCCCGGATGGGTAAGCCGGGGAGCCGCGCGGGTGGCCGGACATCGACGACCCGCCCGGCTGCCGCGCACACCTCGGGGGGCCCATGGCGGACGCGACACCGACCGGACCGACGACGTCGGGCGGGATCGTGGAGCTGCGGGTGCACGGTGTCTCCGGCGCGGGGGCGGACCAGGTGTTGGACCGGCCGCACGTGCACCAGGTCGCCGGGGACCGCAGCGGAGGGTTCTACCGCCCGCGTCCCGGTTATCCGGACTCGACCGGGACGGACGGGGTGACGCTGGAGGCGTACCGCTGGAGTGACCTGCCGTCCGGCACGGCGGTGCGGACCCTGTCGCTGGTCTTCCTGCTGCCGTTCATGCTCTGCAACGTGGCGCTCTGGATGCGCCCGGCGAACACCGTCTCGCAGCGTGGCTTCATGGCGCTGTGCCGGGTGCTCGCCCTCACTCTCACCGTGCTCTACGTGCTCTCCATCGTCGGGGTGGCGCTGGACCTGATCGCGTGGCGCTGCATGGACACCCCGTCGTGCCTGGCCGGTCGGAGCTGGCTGTCCTGGCTCGGCGGACGCCCCACCGGGCTGCGCCTGGGCGTGCTGGCGCTCGTGCCGGTCGCCGCCATCGGGCTCGTCTGGTGGCTGGGCGCCCGCCCCGGCCATTCGTTCGACGCGTTCCGAACGCCGTCGAGCCAGGCGTCGAAACACCGGTTGAGCGCCGTCGGCCAGTGGGACGGCGAGCCTCTCGTCGGGCGGCTGCGCTCGGCCCACGTCGCGGCGGCGTTCGCCACGCTGGACGGCAGCCTGCTGACCGCGCGGGCCAGCCAGCACTCCTCGTGGGTGATGGTGATCCTGTTGACGGCCACCGGGGTGGTGCTGCTGGTCTGCCTGGCCCTGGTGACCGTGGTCCCGAGCATCGACCGGACCGGCCCCGCGCCCCGGGTGGACGGCGTCTTTCGCGGGCTGCGCACCATCACCGTCGGCCTGACGATGCTGGTGATCGTGCACATCGTCATCAGCCCGGCGCCGTGGCCGCAGGTTGGTGCACTGCCCGGTTACGGCGCGATCGTCGCCTGGCTCTTCGTCAGCCAGACCGTGCTGGTGGCGGCGCTCGCCGTGCTGGTGATCTGGCGGCGGGGTGGTGGGCAGCGCAGGTCACCTATCCGCGCGTTGGGATCGCCGGTCTTCATGACGATCTCGGCCGGGCTCGCCGTGGCGTTCTCCGCCGAGCTGGTCTACCGGATGGCGGACCTGCTCGATCGCCAAGGGACGACCGCGGACGGCCTGGAGACCAGCCCTCCCCTGGCGTACAAATGGGCGATCTTCGGGTTTTTCCTGGCGGTGGTGACCGCTCTGCTGGTGGCCGGCCTGGTGACCAGGCTGACCCGGCGCGAACGGCGGCGGGCCGCCCAAGCGATCGTGGCCGCCGACTTTCCGCACGCGCCGCCGCAGGCGGCGGACCGGCTGCGGCGGGTCGAGCAGGCGGTGGCCCGGGCCCGTTTCACCGAACGGCTGGAACCACTCTTCGTGGTGTACGCCGGCCTGGCGGCGCTCGGCCTGGCCACCAGCGTGCTCGGCCTGCTCCAGCTGTTACCGGGCGACGTGGCGCAGCGCTACGTCGGGATTCCGGAGGGCATGGTCAACTTTCTGATCGGGTCGGGTAGCTACGTGATCGCCGCGATCCTGCTCGGCCTGGTGGTGAGCGGCATCTTCGCCTACCGGACAGCGCAGTTCCGTCGATACGTGGGGGTGCTCTGGGATCTGGGCACCTTCTGGCCTCGGGCCGCGCACCCGTTCGCACCGCCCTGCTATGCCGAGCGGGCCGTGCCGGAGCTGGCCAAGCGGATCTCCTACCTGGTGGAGCAGGGGCACGGCGTGCTGCTGACCGGACACAGCCACGGCTCGGTGTTGCTCGCCGCGACGGTCCTGCAACTGCCCACCCGGGTCACCGACCGGGTCGCCCTGCTGACCTACGGCTCACCGCTGGGCCGGCTGTACTCCCGGCTGTTCCCGGCGTACGCCGACGAGCCGGCGCTGCGGGAGATCGGCGACCGGGTCGGCTGGCGCTGGATCAACCTGTGGCGCGACACCGACCCGATCGGCGGGTGGATCTTCGCCTCCCACCGGCCCGGGGAGGCCGAGACCCTGACCGGGCCGGCGGCGACCGTGGATCGGCGGTTGACCGACCCGCAGGACGTGGTGCCGGCACCCAGCGACAGCGTTCCCCCACCGATCCTGGCGCACTGGCCGTGTGAGTCGCAGGAGGCATTCGGGGAGGCGGTCCGTGACCTGACCGCGCGACTGCGCGCCGAGCGCCCGGCGCGCGACTGAGCCGGCCGGTACGGTTGCTCCACCGGCCGGATATCGTCGCCTGGTGACCCCGTCCAAGCCACCAGCGCGCCGGTTGATCGCCTCCAACAAGAAGGCCCGGCACGAATACACCGTGCTGCGCACCTATGAGGCCGGCATCGTGCTGGTCGGCACCGAGGTGAAGTCGCTGCGCGAGGGACGGGCCTCGCTGGTGGACGCGTTCGCGCACGAGCGCGACGGCGAGATCGTGCTCTACGGCCTGCACATCGCCGAGTACGCCTACGGCACGTGGACCAACCACGCCCCACGCCGCAACCGCAAGCTGCTGCTGCACCGGGCCGAGATCGACCGGATCCTGGACAAGGTCCGCGAGGGCGGAGTGACCCTGGTCCCGCTGTCGATGTACTTCGAGAACGGCTTCGCCAAGGTCGAGTTGGCCCTGGCCAAGGGCAAGCGTTCCTACGACAAGCGGCAGACGCTGGCCGAGCGCGACGCCAACCGGGAGATCGCCCGCGAGCTCGGCCGGCACCTCAAGGGCCACCCCCGCCGGCCCTGACCTTCTCTTGCGCCAAGTCGCAGAGACGATTTCGCAACTGCAGGGAGCCGATCCCTATTTGGTAGGCAGATACCGTCCGCCTTGGGCTTTCCTCCTCGCAATTGCGGACGCTAGGGTGGGCCGGTGACGACGTACCGGATCGGGGAGGCCGCCGATCTGCTCGGCGTCAGCGCCGACACCATTCGCCGCTGGGTGGACGCCGGGCGGCTGACGGCCGGGCGCGACGAGCACGGCCACCGGGTGGTCGACGGCGTGGACCTGGCTGCGTTCGCCCGCGCGCAGGCCGCCGATCCGGACGCGGGCGCCGAGTTCTCCTCGGCCCGTAACCGGCTGCGCGGCATCGTCGTCGACGTCCGCAAGGACACGGTGATGGCCCAGGTCGACATCCAGGCGGGCCCGTTCCGGGTGGTGTCGCTGATGAGCCGGGAGGCCGTCGACGAGCTCGACCTGCGGGTCGGGTCGGTGGCCGTCGCGGTGATCAAGTCGACCACGGTGGTGGTGGAGCGGGCCGCACCCGCCGCGACCAGGGCACGGTCGGGCGGATGAGGGCGCGGGTAACCACGGCGGTGGTCGTACTGATGGTCACCGCCCTGGCGGTGGCCGGCTGCGGTGCGGGCGACGACGAGGCGACCGGCGGCACCGCTGACGGCCGCGTCACCGGCCCGGTGACCGTGTTCGCGGCCGCTTCGCTGACCGAGTCGTTCACCCGCATCGGGAAGGACTTCGAGGCCGCCAACCCCGGCAGCAACGTGACCCTCAACTTCGCCGGCAGCTCCGCGCTGGCCCACCAGATCAACCAGGGCGCACCGGCGGACGTGTTCGCCTCGGCCGCCCCGGCGAACATGACCACGGTCACCGAGGCCGGCAACGCCGACGGCACGCCGAGCATCTTCGCCCGCAACCAGTTGGTGATCGCGGTGTCCCGGGGCAACCCGAAGGGGGTGACCGGCCTGGCCGACCTGACCAGCCCAGGTGTGAAGGTGGCGCTCTGCGCGCGCCAGGTGCCGTGCGGCGCGGCGGCCCGCACCGCTCTGGACGTTGCCGGAGTCGCCCTCACGCCCGTCACCCTGGAGCAGGACGTGAAGGGTGCGCTCGCCAAGGTGAAGCTCGGCGAGGTGGACGCGGCGCTGGTCTACCGCACGGATGCGCGAGCGGCGAGCGCCGACCTGACCGGCGTGGAGTTTGCCGAGTCGGCGCGGGCGGTCAACGACTACCCGATCGCCGCGCTGAAGGACGCGCCGAACCCGGCCGGCGCGCGGGCCTTCGTCGCGTACGTCCGCTCAGCGCCGGCGCAGGCGATCCTGGCCGAGGCGGGGTTCCAGGCTCCGTGAGCCAGGTCCGCAACGACACCGCAGGCGAGCGTGCCGACAACGCACCCCGCGAGCGGCAGGCCACGCCCCGACGGCGGGGGCGGGTGCCGGCGGCGTTACTGATCCCCGCCGGGCTGGGGTTGCTGTTCCTCGTCCTGCCGTTGGCCGGGCTGGTGATCCGGGCACCGTGGACGACCCTGCCGGGGCGGCTCACCGAGCCGGGTGCGCTGACCGCGCTGCGGCTGTCGGTGCAGACCGCCACGCTGGCCACCGCCCTCTGCCTGCTGCTCGGAGTGCCGCTCGCCTGGGTGCTGGCCCGGGTCGAGTTCCCCGGCCGTCGACTGGTACGCGCACTGGTCACCGTGCCGTTGGTGCTGCCGCCGGTGGTCGGTGGGGTGGCGCTGTTGCTGGTCTTCGGCCGGCGTGGGCTGCTCGGCGGCTGGCTCGACGCCACGTTCGGCATCACCCTGCCGTTCACCACCGCGGGTGTCGTGCTGGCCGAGTCGTTCGTCGCCATGCCGTTCCTGGTGATCGCCGTTGAGGGTGCGCTACGCGCTGCCGACCACCGCTACGAGGAGGCCGCCGCGACGTTGGGCGCCAGCCGGTGGACCACCTTCACCCACGTCACGTTGCCGCTGGTGGCACCCGGTCTGGCCGCCGGGGCGGTGCTCTGCTGGGCGCGGGCGCTCGGCGAGTTCGGTGCCACCATCACCTTCGCCGGCAACTACCCCGGCCGGACGCAGACCATGCCGCTCGCCGTCTACCTGGCGTTGGAGACCGACCTGGAGTCCGCGATCGTGCTCAGTCTGGTGCTGCTCGTCGTGTCGGTGGGCATCCTGGTCGCGCTGCGGGATCGCTGGATGACCAGCGCATGAGCGGTCGACTCCTGGACGCCCGGCTCGTCGTCGACCGGGATGCCTTCCGGCTCGACGTGCCGCTGCGGGTGGCGCCGGGCGAGGTGGTGGCGCTGCTCGGCCCGAACGGCGCCGGCAAGACCACCGCGTTGCGCGCGCTGGCCGGGCTGCATCCGCTCACCGACGGGCATGTCACCCTCGACGGCGTCGACCTGGACCGCCCGACCACCGGGGGTTGGGTGCCCACCGAACGCCGGCCGATCGGCGTGGTCTTCCAGGACTACCTACTCTTTCCGCACCTCAGCGCATTGGACAACGTGGCCTTCGGGCCGCGCCGGCACGGCGTCGACCGGCGGGCCGCCCGTGCCACCGCGCGGGACTGGCTCGCCCGGGTGGGGCTCGACGCGCAGGCGCAGCGCCGCCCCCGGCAGCTCTCCGGTGGGCAGGCGCAGCGGGTGGCGCTGGCCCGCGCGCTGGCCGTGGCACCGTCGCTGCTGCTGCTGGACGAGCCGCTCGCCGCGCTGGACGCCCGCACCCGGCTGGACACCCGCGCGGAGCTGCACCGGCATTTGTCCGCCCATCCGGGCGCGACGGTGCTGGTCACCCACGACCCGCTGGACGCACTGGCGCTGGCCGATCGGCTGGTCATCGTCGAGGGCGGCCGGGTGGTGCAGGAGGGCGACGGGCCGAGCGTCACCGCCCGCCCGCGCACCGACTACGTGGCCCGGCTGGTCGGGTTGAACCTCTACCGGGGTCGCGCCGACGGTCACGGGGTACGGGTCGCGCCGCAGCTGACCCTGACCGTCGCCGACCGGTTGGACGGCGAGGCGTTCGTGGCGTTCCGCCCGGCCGCGGTGGCCCTGCACCCGACCCGGCCGGAGGGCAGCCCGCGCAACACCTGGGCGGGCACGGTGGCCGGCGTCCAGCGTCACGGCGACAACGTACGGGTGCAGGTCGACGGGCCGATCGGGGTGGCCGCCGACGTCACGCCGGCCGCCGCCGCGCAGCTGCGGCTGATCCCCGGCCAGCGAGTCTGGGTGGCGGTCAAGGCGACCGAGACGCACGGCTACCCGGCCACCGGCTGATCCCGGGTCGCCGGCGCGCCCGGACCCGCCGACACGGACAGCCGACGCGGCGGACAGCCAACACGGACAGCCGACGCGGCGGACAGCCAGCGCGGTCAGCCAGCGAGCAGGTCCGCGTGTGCGGCGCGCAGCCGGGCCAGCGTCGGGTCGCTGCCTGGGACGACCCGGCGATCCAGCTCGGCCCAGACCTCGGCCAGTGCCGCCCGGACCGCGCCCAGCTCGGCGGCGTGCCGCTGACTGCTGCGGCGGTGTTGCTCGTCGAGGCGACGAGCCCAGCCAGCGGTGACCGCGGCGAGCCGATCGGCGTCGGCGCGAGCCTGCGCGCCGCTGCGGGCGGCCGCGGCGGGAACGATCGCGGCGACCGGGCGGGGATCACCGTCGCGGGTGACGACGGTGACCGCGTCGGTCAGCTCGGCCAGCGCGACGAGCTGGCTGAACCGGGTGCGCGCCTCACGCAGCGGCACGGAACGCGGCGGGTCGGAATGAGGGGTGAGCGCGGGGACGGCCATGGATACATGGTGCCGCCCGGGTACGACAACTATCCGCCGTCGTCAGTGGACGGTGCGTGGCGTGGCAAGCCACTCGTCGGCCAGCACCGACCAGACCTCAAGGTCGATCCGACCGTGTGGACCTGGGCTGACCTGGCGCAGCGTGCCGTCGAGGCGCAGGCCGAGCCGGCTGGCGAGGGCCTTGCTGCGGGTGTTGTCGGCGCTGGTACGCCACTCCACCCGCTGGATGCCACGCTCGCGCACCGCCCAGTCGACGATCCGGCGGACCGCCGGGGCGACCAGGCCTCTGCCCTGCGCCGCCGGGCTCGCACAACCGCGTCGGCGGGGGTCGCGCCGGGGCACGGCCGGATCAGATGATCATGTGGGTCCAGTAGCTGAGCCAGAGCACGAACAGCACGCCCTGCACCACGGCGAGGGTCGCGGTCAACCACACGTCGACGCTGGCCTGGCGGGCCCAGCGGGCCAGCACCAGCGCCACCGGGAAGGCGGCGAGCAGATAGCGCAGCAGGCTCTTGTACACCGGCGGGCCCATCGACAGCGGCACCAGCACCATGAGGACGCCGTACACCAGGTAGGCCAGTTCCCGGCGACGGAACCCGGCGACCAGCACGGCCAGGACGGCCACGGCGAACCACACCCGGGCCGCGTCGCGCGGCTCCCCGGCCAACCCGTTCAGCAGCACCGGGATCGGGTTCTGCACCTCGATCCCCCATCCGGTCTGCTGGGCGTGCTGGTAGGCGAACCAGTCCCCGCCCCGCCACCGGCAGTACGCCATGAAGGTGAACCACCCGGCGGGCAGCAGCAGCAACGGCCAGCCGATCCGTAGGTAGCCGAGCAGGGCCCGCGGTCCGAGTCGCCAGTCGTGCTGGCGGAGCAGCACCAGGACCAACGGCAGCGTCACGAGCAGGCCGACGGAGCGGCTCATCGCCAGGAAGTAGCCGACCACGCCGACCAGCAGCCACCGGCGCCGTTCGGCGTAGTAGAAGGCGGCCAGCGTGAGACAGACGAAGAGCGACTCGGTCAGCGCGGCCTGAAACAGGAACGCGGTCGGCAGCAGCACCAGGTACCGGGTGAACCGGCGGGCCGCGCCCGCGTCGCCGAGCAGCAGCTCCGCCAGCCGGTAGCCGTACCAGAGCGCCAGCAGGAACGCGACGTTGCTGATCAGCAACAGGGCGAGGGCGGTGTCACCGCCGAACAGCACGCCGACCGGCCGAGCCAGGAACGGGTACAGCAGGGGAAAGCCGAAGTCCACCCACGGCCCGCTCAGGGGCAGGGTGCTCAACCGCAGGTAGAGCAGCGAGTCCCAGGCGAACCAGAACGAGATCCACCGGTGCCCGGAGATGTCGCGCTGTTGCGCCCACATCACCGCCTCGTCCGGCGGCGGCGCGCCGGGGACCCCGTCCCAGGCGTGCAGGACCAGGAGACCGAGCAGCGTGAGCAGCAGCTTCGCGCCGAGGAACAGGCCGATGACGTACGGCCAGGGCGGCGGCACCCGACGGGCCAGGCACGCCGCGCCACGGCCTGCCGCGACCGCACGGGCGGCCAGCGCCGCCGCGCCGCTCCGCCACCGCCGCATCCGCCCGCTTCCCCCGCTCCCCCGGCCGCGCGGGGTGCCGCTCTTCTCGTTGTACGCCTCCGCGAGCCCCGCCGAAGCGAGGACCATCAACCACCAAGTGTGACATTCTGCGCAGAACGGGTAGTCGCCGCACCTCGACCATGGCGGTGAGCAGGGAGCGCGACAGCATGAGCGAGCAGCACGGCACAGTGATCATCGGTGCGGGGCCGGCAGGGCTCACCGCGGCGTACGAGCTGCTCCGGCACGGTCGGTCGGTCCAGGTGTTCGAGGCCGACGAGGTGGTCGGCGGGATCAGCCGGACGGTGGAACGCGACGGGTGGCGGTTCGACATCGGCGGGCACCGGTTCTTCACGAAGGTGCCCCGGGTGGAGGCGTTCTGGCACGAGATCCTGCCGGACGAGGACTTCCTGACCCGACCCCGGATGAGCCGGATCTTCTACCGGGGCGCGCTGTTCAACTACCCGCTCAGCGCCGTGAACGCGCTGCGCAACCTGGGCCTGCCGGAGGCCGCCCGCTGCCTCGGCTCGTACGCCCGCGCCCGGCTGCGGCCACCACGGGACCAGTCGCACTTCGAGGGCTGGGTGTCGGCCCGGTTCGGCTGGCGGCTCTACTCGATCTTCTTCAAGACGTACACCGAGAAGGTCTGGGGCATGCCCGCGGACCGCTTGCAGGCCGACTGGGCGGCACAGCGGATCAAGAACCTGTCGCTGGCCACGGCGATCCGCAACGCGCTGCTGCCCCGGCGTCGACGCACCGACGTGACCAGCCTGATCGAGCAGTTCCAGTACCCGAAGTACGGGCCGGGAATGATGTGGGAGCGCTGCGCCGAGCAGGTCCGACAGCGGGGCGGGCAGCTGTCCACCGGCAGCTGGGTCACCGCCGTGCACCGCGACCCGGCCCGCCGGCGGGCGATCAGCGTGACGGTCAACGGCGCGGGCGGGCAGCGTACCGAGGCGGCCGACCATGTGATCTCGTCCATGCCGATCTCGGAGCTGGTGGCCGCACTTCACCCGCCGGCCCCGCCGGAGGTGCTGGCCTGCGCGGCCGACCTGCGCTACCGCGATTTCCTGACGGTCGCCCTGGTGGTGCCGGCGGAGTTCTCGTTCCCGGACAACTGGATCTACGTGCACGATCCGGGGGTGCGGGTGGGCCGGATCCAGAACTTCGGCTCCTGGTCGCCGTACCTCGTCAAGGACGGGCGCACCTGCCTCGGCCTGGAGTACTTCGTGTTCGAGGACGACGACATGTGGTGTACCCCGGATGCCGACCTGGTGGCCCTCGCCACCGCGGAGCTGGAGCGGTTGGGGTTGGTTAAACCCGGCGTGGTGGAGGCCGGCTACGTCGTGCGCATGCCCAAGGCCTACCCGGTGTACGACGAGCGCTACCAGCACAACGTGGACGTGATCCGAGCCTGGCTGACCGAGGCGGTGCCGAACGTGCACCCGGTGGGCCGCAACGGCATGCACCGCTACAACAACCAGGACCACTCGATGCTGACCGCGATGCTCACCGCCGAGAACATCGCCACCGGCAGTACGCACGACGTCTGGTCGGTCAACGTCGAGCAGGACTACCACGAGCAGTCGTCCGGTGTCGACAGTCGACGCGGTACCGGCCGGGACGCTCCGGTGCTGCCCAGCCGGATCATCACCGCCCCGATCACCGCGCCCGAGGGCGCCCGCGCGGCCGGTGACGGCGGCCGGTCGGCACAGGTGCCGCTGGTCTGACGTACCGCGGCTGAACGCCGACGTACCCCCTTCAGGCCACGCCCATGATCACGGGCTGCGGCTGACGGTGGCGCTGGCGATAGGATGTGGGTTGTGCGTATCGCTACGGCTCAGCCCGCAGTTGTGGCCTACGACGTCGCCGCGAACGCGGTCACGCACGCGAGGGTCATTCGAGACGCCGGGGCGAGGCTGGTCGTCTTCCCGGAGCTTTCGCTGACCGGGTACAACCTCGATGCCCCAGCGGTTTCCTGTGATGATCCACGGCTGGCGCCAATCCGTGAGGTGTGCGCCGACACCGGTGCCGTCGCACTGGTCGGCGCACCGATAGTCGAGGCCGATGGCCGCTCATACATCGCGACGCTGCTCGTCGACGGCGCAGGCGTGACCGTGGCCTACCGTAAAATCCACCTTCATCCACCAGAGGACGAACGGTTCACCCCGGGAACCGAGCACGTCGTACTCAAACTCGATGGACTACGTCTTGGTCTGGCCATCTGCCGGGACGCGTCGCTTGCGCAACACGCCGCCGCCACGGTCGGTGCGGGCGCGGAGGTCTACGTGGCGAGCACGCTCAACTCGCCGGCCGACCCACGCGATGCGCGGATGTACGCGCGGGCGACCACGCATCGGATCCCTGTGGTGCTGTCCTGCGGAGCGGGACCGGACGGACCCTTGCTCGGCGGCGGCGGCTCCGGATTCTGGAGGTCGGACGGCACGGTGATCGCCCAGGCTGGCAGTTCCCCCGGCGAAGTGGTCGTTGCGGACGTCCCATGTTGAAGGTACTGGTCAGCGGCTGCCTGGGCGGCGCCGCGATCCGCTTCAACGAAACCAGCGTGCCGGTGAGTTCACCGATCTGGCGGAAGTGGGCAGCCGAGGGACGCCTCGTATCGTTCTGTCCCGAACTGGCTGTGGGGTTTCCGGTTCCTCGGCCGCCGGCCGAGATCGTGGGCGGCAGCGCGGCCGACGTCCTCGACAGCGGTGCGTGGGTGCGGGAAGCCTCCGGCCGCGACGTCACGCACCTGTTCCGCGCGGCCTCGCGCCGGGCGATCGACGCCGACGTGGCCCTCGCCGTCCTGGTCGACGGCAGCCCCACGTGCGGGAGCAGCTATGTCCACGACGGGACCTTCAGCGGAGTCACCGTACCCGGGCGTGGCGTGGCCGCCGAGGCGCTGCGTCGCCACGGCATCCCGGTGTTCGCTCATCATGAGTTGGAACAGGCGGCGGCAGCCCTCGCGGAGATGGAACGCCACAGCGACCCCTCGACCATGACCCGCCCAGGTTGACGCTTAGCGCGGCAGGTGCGTGCAGTGGGCCACCGTGGCGTCGTCCGGGACCTGAGCACCGGGGCCGTCGCCGGCCTGGGATTCGGCCTGCCGGACGCGACGGATGAGGCCGACTGGTCCGTTGGCGGCGAGCAGTTCCAGGACGCCGGGCCAGTCGGTCAGGCCGTACGGGCCGACGATGCGGCTGGCGCCGTTGCTGAGCAGCACGACGCTGGTCAGGTCAGCGAGGGACCGGGCGCAGACCGATCAAGCATTCTCCGCCGCCGACCTCACCCGCGACGTCGCGTTCGAGGTGACCGCCGCCGACCTGATGGCCTCGGTCGTCGCTGCGGGTCTCGGCGTCGCCATGCTCCCCTCCGCCTACGTGCCACGGCTCACCGGCGTGACCACCATTGAGGTCGCCGATGGGCCGACCCGGGTCGAACACCTCGTCTGGAGCCGCCTGGGCCGGACGCCCGCAGTAAACGCCTTTCTCGCTGTTCTGAAGATCCCGACCGGGCCGCCTCCGGAGCAGCAGCGACCCGTCCCGTGAGCCGAGCACGGCCTGCGGTCGCAAAGGTGATCGGCGAGTAGTCGCGCAACTGTTTTCGGCTGAGCGGACCTGCAGCATCGGGGCCAGTCGGCCAGGCCGTACCAGCGCCGACGAAGTCCTCGATCGTCCAACCGGCACTGGACAAGCCCCGGCCCGCACAACCGGTCAGGGCTTACGGGCCACCGCGCCGTAGATGGAGGCGTCGGCCAGGGCCGGCCGCTGCTCCGGTGGCACCTGCGGACGCCACTCGGTGACCGGGACGACGCCCGGCTCGGCAAGCTCGAGGCCGGTGAAGAAGCGGGTGAACTCGGCGCGGTCGCGGGATACGGCGTCCTGCTTCATCCGGCCGGCGGCGAACTCGGCTTCCATTTGCTCGACGATCTCGGTAGGGATGTGGTCGGTGGTGAAGTGGGTCAGCGCCAGCCAACTCCCGGAGGGCAGCGCGTCGAGCAGCCGGGCGACCTGCTCGTGTGGGCGGTCGTCGTCGGTGAGGAAGTGCGTCACGGCGACCAGCACCAGGGCCACCGGACGGGACAGGTCCAGGGTGGCGTGCAACTGGGGGTCGGCGAGGATCTTCTCCGGGTCGCGCAGGTCGGCGTCGAGGTAGGCGGTGGCCCCGGCCGGGTCGCTGGTCAGCAGCGCCCGGGCGTGGACCAGCACCATCGGGTCGTTGTCGACGTAGACGACCCGGGATTCGGGGGCGACGGACTGGGCCACCTCGTGGGTGTTGTCGGCGCTCGGGATGCCGGTGCCGATGTCGAGGAACTGCCGGACGCCGGCCTCCTCGGCGAGGAACCGGACCGCCCGGCCGAGGAAGGCCCGGTTCTCTCGGGCGAGCGTGCGCACCCCCGGGTAGACGGCAGCAATCTGGTCGCCGGACTCCCGGTCGACGGCGAAGTTGTCCTTGCCACCGAGCCAGTAGTTGTAGCGGCGAGCCGGATGCACCACCGTGGTGTCGACCCGGTCGGCACCCCGACCTGCGGGCAATTCCGATGTGGACGGCACCGTCACGAGACCTCCCCAGGTCGACGGGACACGCCGCATCCGCAGGGTCACGGGACGTATCCAGGGGACATTTTAAGCCGTACCCATCGGCCCATGGGGCCCACCGACGCACGGACGCCGCCCGGTCGGGAAACCGCTTACCAGACGGCTATTGACGGTCGTCACTGGCTGTCAGTACCGTGATGCGGGCAGCGAGAAAGCGCTTTCCGATCCTCACCGTCCGACAGGGAGCGCCCCCATGCCCCGACATCTCCGTGCGTTCTGCCTGATCCTGCTCGCCATCGCCACCGTGGTGAGCACCACCACCGCCGTGCCCGCCGAGGCTGCCCCGCGCTTCCGGGTGTTGGTCTTCTCGAAGATCACCAACTTCTACCACGACTCGATCCCGGCCGGCATCGCCGCGATCCAGCAGCTCGGCGCCGCCCACAACTTCGAGGTCGTCGCCACCACCGACGCGGCCGCCTTCACCGATGCCAACCTCGCCACCTTCGACGCCCTGGTGTTCAACAACACCAACTCCACCCCCGCCTCCGGTGACCTGCTCAACGCCAGCCAGCGGGCGGCGTTGCAGACGTTCATCCGCAACGGCGGCGGTTGGGCCGGCCTGCACGCCGCCTCGGCCAGCGAGCGCGACTGGCCCTGGTACGAGGGCCTGGTCGGCACGATCTTCGACTACCACCCCGACTTCTCGTCCACCGGCGGCACCTTCCCCGGCCGGGTCAAGGTGCTCGACCGGGCGCACCCGTCGACGCGCAACCTGCCGGAGCTCTGGGAACAGAGCGAGGAGTGGTACAACTGGCGGACCAATCCGACCGGGAACGTGCACACCCTCGCCCAGATCAAGGTGCGCGACGGCATCAACGGGCTGGACGAGGGCGTCGACCACGCGTACTCCTGGTGCCAGCGCTACGACGGCGGCCGGTCCTGGTTCACCGCCGGTGGGCACGCCAGCTCCCAGTTCAGCACCCCGACGTTCCTGGAGCACCTGCGCTACGGCATCGAGTGGGCGGCCGGCGCGGTCGCCGGTGACTGCTCGGCCACCAAGACCAGTAACTTCGAGCGGGTGGGGCTGGTCACCGAGAACCTGGCCGACCCGTTCGAGTTGGCCGTCGCCCCGGACCGGAAGGTCTACTACATCCAGCGGACCGGCGCACTGAAGGTGATCAACTCGGACACCCTCCAGGTCACCACGCTGCTGGACTTCGCGTACACCCCGGCGATGACCGACCAGTCCGACGGGCTGCTCGGGATGACCCTGGACCGCAACTTCGCCAGTAACGGCTGGATCTACCTGCTCTGGTCGGACAAGACCCTCAAACAGCTCAACCTGTCCCGGTTCACGGTCGCCAACAACAGCGTCGCGCTCTCCTCGGAGAAACGCCTGCTGACCATCCCCACCTACCGGGGTGAGGGCCGGGCCAACTCGCACATGGGCGGGTCGCTGGCCATGGACGGGGCCGGGCGGCTCTACGCGGCGATCGGTGACAACACCGACCCGTTCGCCTCCAGCGGCTACACCCCGATCGACGAGCGCGCCGGCCGCGCCGCCTGGGACGCCCAGGGCACCGCCGGCAACACCAACGACCTGCGCGGCAAGATCCTTCGGATCACCCCCCAGTCCGACGGTACGTACACCGTGCCCAGCGGCAACCTCTTCCCGGCTGGCACGGCGAAGACCCGGCCGGAGATCTACGCGATGGGCATGCGCAACCCGTTCCGGATCACCGTCGAGCCGCAGACCAACGCGGTGCTGGTGGCCGACTACGGCCCGGACGCCCGCGCCGCCGACCCCAACCGTGGTCCCGAGGGGACTGTCGAGTTCAACCGGATCACCAGCGCCGGCAACTTCGGCTGGCCGTACTGCGTGGGCAACAACATCCCGTTCAACGACTACAACTTCGCCACCAATACCTCCGGGCCGAAGTTCAACTGCGCCGCACCGGTGAACAACTCGCCCAACAACACCGGCCTGACCACCCTGCCGGCGGCGAAGTCGGCGCTGGTCTGGTACGCGTACTCCGCCTCCACCCAGTTCCCCGAGCTGGGTACCGGTGGCGGTGGGCCGATGAGCGGTCCGGTCTACGACTACGACCCGGCCAACACCCGCACGACGAAGTTCCCGGAGTACTTCGAGGGCAAGTGGATCACCTACGAGCTCACCCGCAGGTGGTTCAAGACGCTGTCGATCCACAAGACGGCGCAGACGTTCAGCAACGCGCGCTTCGGTCCGACCGCCGTCGGCGACCTCCAGTCGATCAACGGCATCTTCGACAACATGAGCTGGATCCAACCCTTCGAGGCGGAGTTCGGCCCGGACGGCTCGCTCTACGTCATCGACTTCGGCGAGGGCACCGGCAGCGGTCGCGGCGGCACCAATGCCGGCGCCGGCATCTACCGGATCGACTACGTGGCCAACGGTCGGCCGCCGACCGCGAAGATCACCGCCACCCCGGACAGCGGACGCACACCGCTCGCGGTGACGTTCTCCTCCGCCGGGTCGACCGCCGGTGACGGGTCGGCACTCAGCTACGCCTGGGACTTCACCAACGACGGCAGCACCGACTCCACCGCCGCCAACCCGAGCTTCACCTATTCGACCGCCGGGAAGCACACCGCCCGGCTGACCGTGCGCAACGGCGGCAACGGGTTGACCGCCACCGCGGTCACCGACGTGGTGGTCGGCAACACCCGGCCCACGGTGACCATCACCGTGCCCGACGGCGGCTTCTTCGACTTCGGCGACAAGATCCCGTACACGGTGACGGTCACCGACCCGGAGGACGCCACCATCGACTGCGCCAAGGTGACCGTGCAGACCCAGCTCGGCCACGACCAGCACGCCCACCCGTTGGATATCTACACCGGCTGCTCCGGGCTGCTCGCCACCGAGGCGGACGCCGGTGACGGCCACGGACCGGGGCAGAACCTCTACACCCTGATCACCGCGCAGTACACCGACGGCGGCGCGGCCGGCGGCGTACCGGCGCTGACCGGCTCGACCCGCGTCCAGTTGCAGCCCAAGAGCAAGGAGGCCGAGCACTTCAGCGCCCAGTCCGGCATCACGGTCAACGACCGGGCCACCGCCCGCGCCGGCAAGCGGCTCGGCGAGGTTGACCACAACGACTGGGTGGCGTTCGGGCCGGCGGACCTGCGCAACATCGGCTCGGTGACGCTCGGGGTGACCAACGGCGGCCTGGGCGGCACCATCGAACTACGGACCGGCTCGCCCACCGGCACGCTGATCGGCACGGCCACCATCGGCTCGACCGGCGGGTGGGACAACCTGGTCTCCCCCACCGTCACGCTGTCCAACAAGCCCACCGGCACCACCACCCTGTACGCGAAGTTCGTCAACCCGGCCCAGGTCGGCGGCACGCCGGACCTGCTCGCACTGGACTGGCTGCGCTTCAACGGTGCCGGGGTCAAACAGGAGCCGGGCGGGACGCTGTCCCTGGCCGCCAACCCGACCAGCGGCACCGGCACGCTGAACACCACGCTGACGGCTACCGCGACGGCGCCATCCGGGCAGAGCATCACCGACTACGCGTGGGACTTCGGCGACAACAGTGCCGTCGCCCACGGGGCGACACTGCGGTCGATCGCCCACACCTACCCGCGTAAGGGAACCTTCACCGCCCGAGTGACAACCACCTACACCAGCGGAGAGACCCGCTCGCTCAACCTCACCATCACGGTCACCTGACCGCCGCGCGGGTGGCGGGCGGAGATCCACCCGCCCGCCACCGGTCGGCGTCAAAGAACACCACGCCACACCACGCCACACCACGCCACGCCACGCCACGCCACGCCACACCACGCCACGCCACGCCACGCCGATCTTGCACTTTCGGTTGCCGAAAAGCGTGGAATGCACCCTATGCCGACGCCGTAAGTGCAAGATCGCGGAGGGCGCGGTCCGGCGATGTCGGGCAGGTTGACGAACCGCCGGTCCACCCGACTGATGGCGTTGCTTCTAGATGTCTTGCCGAACTCTCGCGATGTCCAGCTCCAATAAGGGGCCGAAGAACCTGGTGAACTCTTCCAGGGAGTCCGATCGGAAGATCTCCCTAGCACCGTCCAGGATGGCTACCGCACCCGAAGGAAGGTCGAACAGGTAGCCGACCGTCGCCTCTCCCCTGATGAGGACGAAGACCTGTGGCACTTGCGCCACGACAACCGTGGGGATCTCGGGCATTGGTGGCCCGGTCATCGCCGCAACTCCTCTGGTTCTCGAAGACAAGTAAGCACGTACACCCCTCCCTGAGGCACGGCCCTGGTGCCGCTCATCGGTCCCACGCTCGTGCCCGGTTGGGGTGGGATGGTGGCTGACAGGTGAGCGGGCCAGCACTCCTACGGATGCCGCCGCCCCGACACAACAAGACATCACCGACGGCGCTTCCATCATCACGAAACGTGAGGCGCGCTGGGAACGTCGCTTTAGAGGGAGCGTTATGGGGAGACCTGGGGGTTGGCGGGAGCGTCGCTAGCCCCGCCAACCAGACGACGTCGGCTACACCGCGTCCTCAGGAGGAGATGACAAGCCGCTCGATGTACTCGAAGATGTCCGCGTCTGTCTCGCGTTGCCATACCGGCATGTCCGGCCAGTCGGCGACGTAAGAGGGTTTAGGGCTTGGGAGGTGCCGGAAGATCTGCGCGATCCAGCACAGGGCGACGAAGCGGCCCTTCTGCTCCCGGGTCAGGTTTGTGGTAGCTCCCTCGGCCAGCTCAATGAAGTGGCGGACCTGCTCGAAGCAGGCTGCGGCACTCGCTCGTTCCCACTCGGGCGTATCAGCCCAGGGCGCGATGTAGCCCGGTTTCGGCTCGCCGGGGTAGTACCTCTGAACTCCAGCAACCCACGCCTCACGGAAGATCCGTCCCGCTTCCTCAACCTGCACCTGGTCCCCTTGATCGATCAATTCGATGCCCTTGTCAAGACACTGATCTGTCTGTCGAGGTGCTGCACATGACTGTCCTGGAGAAACGGCCGGAGGTGGCGCTGAAGCCGATTCAGCTTGGCGCCGACCACTCCTGAACGGCTTTGCCGTGCAACATCAAGGACGGCGCCACCGTAGAGCACTACCTGGTGCACGTCGCCTCGCTGGATTCCCACCAGGGCGAGGTCTGCCAGAACGGTTCCGCGCCGCCGAACGGAGAGTTCTTGCGACAGCGCAGCGGACAGAACTGGTTCGGCCAGGTCTGGGCGCCCCAGTTCGACGTAGCAGGCTCCACTCTCCTCGGCGAGGCGCGAGCCGTCGAAACGCAACCATCCGCCGTTCTGGACCCGCCCCGACAGGGCCTCGACTTCCTTGGCTTGGTCGAGTGCCCGCCGACAGTCACCGAGGTCACCGAGACCCGCGAGCGCCTGCGCCCGCACGGCATGCGCCCACTGCCGCGTCGACAACCCGCTGTCACCGTTCACGGCCAAGCCAGCAGCGGCCTCAAGCATCGGCACGGCCTGCCGGAAGGCGCGTTCGTAGACGCTGATGAAAGCGTGGCGGATCATCGCGCACGCCCAGAGGTCGTAGGCACCCGCCTCACGAGCGGCCGTCCCGGCCAGGGTGTAGCAGTGGGACGCCTCGCCATAATCGCTCTTGTCGAAGGCGATCTCACCGGCGAGCTGAAGCAGGTTTGCAGTGATCTCGCACAGCTGACGGTGTATTGCGCTCGTCTGGGCGCCGCGGAGGTTAGCCGTGAGCGTTGTGAGCTGACTGTTCACCAGCGGCGCCACCGCAGTCTTGGACCCGGCCGCGCCGAAAGCTGCCCACAGGTGGGCGTTCAACCCCTCATACTCCCGCAGAGTGGCAGAAGAAAGACGCTTGGATCCATCTCTGGAAGACTCGATGCGCGCCCAATCGAGTTGGCCGCCAGAGCCAGAAGCGGCGAGGAGCGTTCCCGTCAGGCTCAGCAGACGTAGCAACTCACGGCGGTTCATATCGCCAGTGTCCGTGATCTCTGCGCCGACCGGCGACCCCTCGCCGCAGTTTTCACCGCCGACGACCGCCGGACCCGGTGGCGCCCAGTTCGCGAAGCTGTCAACGTGACGTTCCCTGCGGGTGATGTAAAAGCCCAGGTCTGCATCGCGGGCTGCCTTCAACACCACGCGGAAGGCCTCGCGGGTCGCGGCTTGCGGCCATCGATATTGCCCGCGTTCAAGCTTCCCAACGTGGTTGCCGTTCAGACTGGTTCGAATGCCATGGGTAACCCACAGGTAGTTGTTGACCGCCTCGGCGACCTCCTGCCGAGACATCCGCCGTCCGGACCCACTCGGTGACAAAAGTCGGCGTCGGGCGTCGCTGAGCAGCGTGTTGGGGACAACCGGATCACCCAACCTCGGCATGTTCCCTCACCGCCTACCGAGCCTCATCACGGTCCACGTGGCAGCCCTGAAACCGCCCGTGCGCGCTACCCGCTCCGGCAGGTCTGCCGGACACGCGGTGGTCCGGAATGCCGGATTGTCACGCCATGATGCCAGCGCGCTTGGATGATCACAAGGCGCATCCTCGGCGCAACGGAGGGTCGACAGTTGAAACCCGACCGTCCTATGTCACCACCACCTGACTGATAAACGAGCGTGGGACGGTGCACATCGGCACCGCCCCACCTCGGTCAACGGGGTTACTGCCAGGAACTCTGTTGGGTGTAGACGAGGTTGCCAGGGATCACCGTGCCGTTGGTGCTGTACTCGGTGTACGCCCAGAAGTCGCCCTCGGCCAGCGGCTTCTTCGGCTTCAGCGTGAAGTTGAAGCCCTGACCGCGCTCTGCCGTGGAGGGCAGCGTCAGCGTGGCACCCGCATACTTGGCGTTACGGCCGATGATGGCGTAGCGCAGGTCGACATCGACCACCGGACCACCGGGCAGCTGCGCGAAGACGTAGGCGGTGTAGCGCCCCGGCTCGGGCAGGAACTTGTACGCCTGCTCCGCGCTGGTCCAGAACCTGTCACTGCTGTAGATCAGGGTGTCGCCCTTGTACAGGTAGAGATCGAGGTTCGTGTTCGGGTCGTCGGTGTTGGCTTCGACGACGATACCGGCGGTGTTCGCTGGCACGGTGAAGTCGACCTTCTTCACGCCGGATGCCTTCGGGTCGAACACCCCGCCGTAGACGCCGGCCGGAATCGAGTACGACTCCCGCTGCATCGGCGTGTAACCGGTGCTGCGACCGGCGAGCGGCCCGGTGAAGCCCGGCTGGACCAGACCGAAGGCGCCGTTGGCCATCCGGCCGAACTCCTCCCCGTCGTCACCGTACGGCCGGGCGGTGATCCCCCACGGACGGGCCGCGACCGGGATCCGGGCGGTGTGGGTCCGGCCGTGCCAGGTGATCGACCCGGTCACGAACCGGTCCCAGGGGGCGCTGCCCCGACGCACGGTGATGGTCACCGTCGCGGACTGGCCGGGCGCCAGCGTCACCGATGCCGGCGTGACGCTGACCTTCATGCCGGCGAGGCCGGACACCACCGAACGGTAGGTTTCCCGCGCGCCGCCCACGTTGGTCAGGGTGCGGGTGAGGGTCACCGGGCGGGTGCCGTCGTACTCCCGCAGTGAGATGGCCGGCAGGTTGAGTTCCTTGCCGTCGGGCTCGGCCGTCTCGCTGAAGGCGACCAGTTCAGCCGCGGTCGGCTCGATGACCAGTCCCGGGTCGGTGGCTCCGGCCAGGTTGATGAAGCCGCTGCCCTGGTCCAGGGGACTGGTGGTGCCAACGGTGTCGGTGGCGGTGGTCCGCAGCGCCGAGGCGACCCGGCCCGGCGACCAGTCCGGATGCGTGGCATGCAGGATCGCTGCCGCGCCGGCCACGTACGGCGACGCCATCGAGGTGCCCGAGTACGCGTCGTACTGCCGCCCGAAGTTGCCCGCCGGTGACACCGCGGCGATGATGTCCGACCCCGGCGCGACCAGGTCCGGCTTGAAGACGCCGTAGGTCACCTTGTCCGGGCCGGTGGAGGAGAAGTCGGCGACGCTGGGTATGCCCGGGACGCTCGAACCGTCACCGCCGGTGCGCACGGACGCCGTCGCGTCGGTGGGGTGGCGCATCAGGTAGTTGAACAACGTGCCGGCCTGCTTCTCGGTCGGCAGGTAGACCACCGGGAAGTTGTAGATGGAGTTGACCCGGTAATTGCCGACCGGGTCGAACAGCACCATGGCCACCCCGCCCTTCTCCTTCACCTCGGCCGCAGAAGCGAAGGTGTCGGACAGCGCGCAGGCAACAACCTTGCCCTTGATCTTGGCAGGGTCGAGGCTGCCCGGCTCGCAGTACACCGCGCCCAGGTCCAGCGATCCGGCCTGGTCGCCGAAAACCATCGGCCGTGCGTCGCCACCGGGCAACGCGTCCAGTGAACCGCCGACCAGCTTGGTGCCGTCACCGAGCTTGATGGTCGCCTCGTCGAGGTTCGTCACCGCCGCGCCGACCGTGGTCACCCAGGGCGCCGCGTTGCTGATGGCCCCGCTCACGATGCCGGTGTTGCCCGCCGACGCCGCCACGAACACCCCGGACAGGGTGGCGTTGAGGAACGCGATGCCGATGGGGGTGTTGGCCTCCCAGTCGCCGAGCTGCGAGCCGATCGAAAAGTTGATCACCTGCACGCCGTCGGCCACGGCCGCGTCGATGCCGGCGATGATGTCGGCGTCGTAGCCCATGCCACCCCAGAGCACCTTGTAGACGGCGATCTGAGCATCCGGCGCCACCCCGGAGACGGGACCGAACCGACGACCGTCGATCGTGACGTTCGAGATCGGCAGGCCGGCCGCCGTGGACGCGGTGTGCGTACCGTGCCCGCTCATGTCGCGGGGGGACAGCACCTCACCCTCGGGGACCGATCCGCCGCCGACGAGCCACGAGTCGGCGAAGTACCGGGCACCGACGATCTTGCCGTTGCAGTGCTCGGCCACGAAGCCCACACCGGTCTGGCAGGTGCCGTGCCAGTTCGCGGGAGCGGGCATCGTCTTGGCGAACGAGGCGCTCTCCGGCCAGATGCCGGTGTCCAGAACGCCGATCACCATGCCGGCGCCCGTCCCGGGGCCGGGCTTGGCCGGCCGGCCGGCGCGGTCCGTCGCCGCCGACTGGTCCGCTCCGGTCGGCTTGGCGGGCGTCGGGTTGGCGGGCGTTGACGTGACGGGCGCCGAAGTGGTCGCGGGGGGCGGCGTCGACGGGGTGCCGAGCGCCTGCGAGGCGGTGACGGCGCGGACGCGCTTGTCCGCTCGCAGCTTGGTCGCCTGCTGGGCGGTCAGCTTCGCCGAGAACCCGTTGAAGGCGGTCGTGTAGGCCGCGTTGACCTTGATCCCGGCCGCGGCGGCCACGGCGGTCCGCTGCGCGTCGAGGTGTCGGCGGTACGCCTGCGCCGGCGTGGACGACACGTCCAGCCGGTTGCCCGCGGCCGGCCGGGTTCGGGCCAGCCCGGACACCCCACCGGCGTACGTGGTCAACGGCTCCTCGGCCAGCTCGACGACGTACACACCGGAACCGGTCTCGTCGACGGCCGTCTTGGGGGTGGTCGCGCGCTTGCCGCCGGGCCGGCGGTCGGTGCCGTCGGTCAGGGTGACCTTCTGGTCGGACCCGGCGGTGAAGTAACCGGCGCCTGCGCCGGTGCCCGCCGGCCCCGTGGGTGCCGCCGACGCCGTTCCCGCCACCCCGGTGGTACCGGTGATCAGGGCGACGACCAGCGTCGGTATCGCTAGTCTTCGCAGCCTGTTTCCGCTCGTGCCTGTAGCCACGAGGCTCCTTTCGGTTGCTCCCTTGTGGAGCTTTTTCATCGATCGCGACCCGCGTATGGGAGCGCTCCCCCACCTAAGCCGCCGACGGTTAATCGATGGTTTGCACGGTGTTACGGATCGCCGGTGCGTATAAGATCACGTTCTGCCGCCCGCGCCTAGGCAGTGCCTTCAAAGGATGTCGCGGTATCTGCCGTGACCGATGGTCGGTGGTCGGGAGGCGGGTTGATGACCGGCGGGTGCTAACGGGATCGTGTGGAAGATCCGGGCCGGGGCGGCGTGGCAAGACGTGCCAGCGCGGGACGGGTCGTGGCAGTCGACCTACGCCCGTTTCCGCAGATGGGCCCCGAACGGCACGTTCGGGCGGATGCCCACCGGAGTCTAGGCCGACGCGGACGCGGCCGGGGATATCGACTAGCTGGTGTCGGTCGACTCCACGATCGTGCGGGCTCAAGCAGTGCCGCAGCGGCGCAACCGCCCGGCACCCAGACCACCACCGCGAGCAACTCGCGGAGCAGTTCCGCCCCGGCGCTGGCCCGGCCCGGCACACCTCATCGACGCCGCCGTCCCGCCCGCCGCCTGGGTCGCCGTCCAGCAGGACGATCCAAACGAGACCCGGGAGTACGCAGCGGACATCTCTGCCCCGCGAAGGCTGGAGGCGCCTGTTCAGGGGTCTTGCCTGACCTTCACGATGTCCAGATCCAGCAAGGGGCCGAAGAACCTGGTGAAGTCTTCCAGAGAGTCCGATCGGAAGATTTCCCGCGCACCATCCAGGATGGCCACGGCTCCGGATGGAAGGTCGAAGAGGTAGCCAACAGGCTCCTCGTCCCTGATGAGAACGAAGACCTGTGGCACTTCTGCCACGACAACCATTGGGATCTCTGGCATCGGCGGCTCGCTCACCAGCCGCAACTCTTCGGGCTCGCCACGAGTTTCAGTCATCTACATCTCTTCGAGATAGTGTGGGGACAATCTGGCTCCGAAGTCAAGGATTGTCATGGGACAATCGGGAGAGGTGTGGACGTGCCGGTGTACTCGCGCTACCTGGACATCGCGTCCAGGATCCGAGAGCGGATCGAAGCCGGGGAGTGGTTGCCCGGCGCGCGGCTGCCAACTCTCAACGACCTCGCCGCCGAGTACGACGCCAACCGCGACACCATCGGTCGGGCCATCGCCCTTCTTGAGACAGAGGGCTATGTGTGGGCCGTCCAAGGTCGGGGCATCGCCGTTCGGTACGGCACTATGCGCCCACGTCGACCCCGCGGTGACCTCGTCAAACGCAACGAGCAAGCAACCGGATACTCGTTCCCCTCGGCAAGCAGCCAGGAGGTATGGGTTCGCCACGGCGAGGCCGTCAGCGCGCCGGCCCGGCTGGACAATCCCCGCGTCGCCAAGCTTCTCGGCGTAGACCCTGGCACCGAAGTGCTTCGCCGGTTTCGGGTCACCGGGCCCGCGTCCGAAGCCCCATTCCAGATCAACGTCTCGTGGATTCACCCGCGTGTCGCCGACATCGTCGCCGACCTGGACGCGAAACCCGCTGCCGGCGAGTGGCTGCACCACATTGAAAACGCTGGCCACTGGCCCATCAGTTGGATGGAGATTCACCGCGCCCGGATGCCCAGCAAGGACGAAGCCGCTCTCCTGGAGATCCCCACAAACCTGCCCGTACTGGAGATCGTGCGGGTCGGGACCTCGGGGGCCGACAACAAGCCAGTCGAGGTGACCGAGTACGTCGTGGCGAGCGACCGGGTCGAGACGGTCCACGTCTTGCACCGCGCCGACAACGCCCAGCAGCCCTGGCCCGACTCCGGATCGAGAGGTGACTCGTGACCGTGGCCCTTGCGGTCGAAGCCGCAAGCCGAACACACCAGGGCCTCGTCCGTAGACGAAACGAGGACTCCCACAGCCAAGGGCAGTGGCTCTATGTCGTCGCGGACGGTCTCGGCGGCCACGTCGCCGGTGACATCGCCAGCAGCACGGTGACAAACGCCTTGGCGGAGTATGACCGTCCTGTGCAAGCGAAGGATCTTGCCAGCTTCTTGGGGCAGGCGATTTATGAGGCAAGCGAGGCGTTACGCCGGAAGATCCGCGCGGACCCGGAGTTGGCTGGAATGGGGACCACGTTGGTCGCTCTGCTGCGCTCCGGCGGCGAGGCGGTCGTGGCGAACGTCGGGGACTCCCGCGCCTACCTGATCCGACGGCACGGCTCCCGCGGCAACGCGATGCTCCTGATCAGCGAGGATCACACCTACGAACACCTCGTCGCCAACGCTGACAAGGTGCCGAACCTGGGCGAGAAGCTGGCCCGCTTTCTCGATGGCCGAAACGACGGCCGATCGCCCGACCTGACGCCTCTCCAACTCCATCCCGGCGACCGAATCCTGTTGTGCTCTGACGGTCTGAGTTCGTACGTACCACGCGAGCAGATACGAGCTGCACTCGATTCCGACGGTCGTCCAGGGGATATCGCCGACCAGCTCGTGGCCTTGGCGGTCAACCAGGGCGGGCACGACAACATCACTGTAATTGTCATTGACGTGGCCCAGCGCTAACGCTCCGCCTCACGCCTCATTGCTTCCTCGGCAACGCCTCGATCGAGGCAGCCAGCTCGTACGGGAGCCGCGACAGAAAGGGCTGTGCCGTTCGGCGGACGAGCCAGACTGCGGCGACGAGATCCGCCCCGGTCAGTCCGTCCTCAAGGGTTTGGCCGAGGATCCCCAACGTGGGCACCAGGGCGGCTTCGACGTCTTCCGGCAAGGAGTCGAGCAGTTCGTCGTCGCCTGGGAACACCAGGTCCAACAGTGCAGCTGCCTGGTCACGAAGGTCGTCGAGGTCGAGAGCAGTTGCCGCGTCGCTCGCGCCGTCCCAGTCTGGGAGCCAAGGCGGCAACAGGCTCGACGACATCGGACGCTCCCTTGCCGAGGGCTCATCGATGATCGGCATCAGCGCTGGTGTCAGGCGCCAGCTTATGGTGAGCACCCCGGCGAGAGCCAGCCCGAGCAGCGGGGCGACGCCCACCCCGGCGAGCGTGCAGGCCACCGCGAGCAACGCCGGCGGCACCCAACACCAGGCGGGAACGGTACGCGGGACACGACCGCGCCGACGAGCCGCCGCTTCCACGGCCATCGGCACCACCAGCACCGGCAACGCGGCGGCCAGCAGGGTCAGCCAGGGCAGCACCAGACGGTCGAACCGCGCCACGGCGAGGATCCCGCCGAGCACCGCGACGGCGAGCATCGCCACCCGGGCCGGCACCCGCGGCGCAAGGCCGCGGATCGCCAGCGCTCCGGAGTACGTGGTGGTCAGCGCCGCCGCGAAGACCGCCACCGCGACGAACAGATTGGCGTACGCGGCCAGCCCCGAGCCGGCGGCGAGCAACGCCACCACGTCGGCCGAGCCGGTCCGCAGCCACAGGCCGGCACCGGCGAGCACCCCGAGCAGCGCCGGCCCGACCAGCAGTCCCACGCACCAGGCCAGGTCCCGCCTCCGGGCAAGACCCACGCTGAAGTCCGGCGCGCGCAGCGCGAACACGGCCGCGTACCCGATCAGCGCGGCGGCGTCGGCGAGCCCACCCGCGGCCAGGCGGACCGGCGCGCCGGGCGGCGGCAGCACGGTCAGGCACCACCCGACCAGCACCACCGCGCTGAGGGTGGTGACCACCGCGACCCGGTTGCCGAGCCGGGCCGGCGCCCAGGAGACGGCGAGGACCGCCGCCTCCAGCAGCACCGGCCCGGCCCAACCTGGCAGGTGTGTCAACGCAGCCAGGGAGGCCCCACCGAGCCCGACGTTGAAACCGTTCCAGCCGACCATCGAGACGGCCAGCACCGCCGCCAACAGCAACCGCGAGGCGTCCCCCAGGTACGCGGGCAGCACCGCGGTCAACGTGCCGCCGTCGCCGAGCGGCCGGCGCAGACCGATCCGACCCTGCCCCCAGAGCAGCGCCGCCATCAGCGCCCCGCCGACCAGCAGCCCGGCCACCGGCACCGCGCCGCGGTGCCGGGCGGCCATCGCCGCGCCGAGCACCAGCGTGGCGGGTGCCGTGCCGATGCCCAACCAGGCGCCGACCGCAGCCGGCCACCGCCGCTCGGAGGCGTCAGACAACGTGCCGCAGGTAGCCGGCGATCGCCGCGTCGAGCACCTCCGCACCGGGACGCGCCCACACCTCGGCGGAGAAGATCTCCACCTCGATCGGGCCGACGTAACCGGCCGCGTCGACCGCCTCGCGCAGCCGGCGCAGCTCGATGCAGCCGTCACCGGGCAGCGCCCGGCCGAGCAGCACCCCCTCCGGCAGCGGGGTCACCCAGTCGCAGACCTGGAACGCGGCGATCCGGGTGCCGGCCCGCGCGATCTGCGCGTACACCGTGTCGTCCCACCAGACGTGGTACGCGTCCACGACCACGCCGACCACCGTGGGATCGAACCGCTCGGCGATGTCCAACGCCTGGCCGAGGGTGGCGATCACGCACCGGTCGGCGGCGAACATCGGGTGCAGCGGTTCGATGGCCAGCCGCACCCCGGCCGCCGCCGCGTGCGGGGCCAACTCGCCGATCGCGTCGGCGACCCGACGCCGGGCACCGTCGATGTCCCGGCTGCCGGCCGGCAGCCCACCGGACACCAACACCAACTCCGGGGCCCCGAGCGTGGCGGCCTCGTCGATGGCCCGCACGTTCTCCGCGCGCCAGTCGTCGGCGGAGAAGAACCCGCCCCGGCACAGCGACGTGACGGCGAGGCCGGCGTCGCGGACCAGTTTCGCCGAGCGGGCCAACCCGTAGTCGGCCACGGGCTCCCGCCACAACCCGACGCCCGGCACGCCGGCCGCCGCGCACCCGGCCACCACGTCGGGCAGCGGCCAGCGCTGGGCGGTGGCCTGGTTGAACGAAAACCGCGCGATGCTCATTGGGCCACACCGGCAACTGTGAAGAAGGCCCGGGCGCGGGCGGCGGCCAGGTCCGCGTCGGGCAGCAGACCGGCCGCGTCGGCCAGGGTGAGCAGGGTGGCCAGGTGCGCCGGCGACCGGCCGGACTGCGCGCCACCGACCATCGTGAAGTGGTCTTGGTGCCCGGCCAGCCAGGCCAGGAACACGATCCCCGTCTTGTAGTGCCAGGTCGGCGCCGCGAACAGGTGCCGGGCCAGCGGCACGGTAGGTGCGAAGACCTCGTCGTACGCCGTCAGGTCGCCCCGGTCCAGGGCGGCCAGCGCGGCGGCGGCGGCCGGCGCGATGGCCGCGAACACCCCGAGCAGCGCGTCCGAGTGACCCACCTCGTCACCGCGGATCAGCTCCGGGTAGTGGAAGTCGTCACCGGTGTAGAGGCGCACCCCGGCCGAAAGGCGGCGGCGCAACGCGATTTCCCGGTCGGCGTCCAGCAGCGACACCTTGATGCCGTCCACCCTGGACTGGTGCGCCTTGATCAGCTCGATGACCGTGTCGGCGGCCAGGTCCAGATCGGCCGCACCCCAGTAGCCGGTCAACGCCGGGTCGAACATCGGACCCAGCCAGTGCAGCACCACCGGTTCGTCGGCGGCGCGCAGCAGCTCGTCGTACACCCGCAGGTAGTCCTCCGGGCCGCGCGCGGCGGCGGCCAGGTGCCGGCTGCACATCAGCACCGGCCGGGCCCCGGCGGCGCGGACGTCGTCGAGCTGTTCGGCGTACGCGTCGGTGACCGCCGCCAGCGTGGCCGGTCCGGCCGGCAGCTGGTCGGTGCCGACCCCGGCGACGATTCGCCCGCCCACCGCGCGGGCCTCGGCGGCGCTGCGCCGGATCAGCTCCCGGGTGGCCGGGTAGTCCAGCCCCATCCCCCGCTGCGCGGTGTCCATCGCCTCGGCGACCCCCAGCCCGAACGACCAGAGGTGCCGCCGGAAGGCGAGAGTGGTGTCCCAGTCCACCGTCGCCGGGGCACCCGGCACGTTCTCCGCGCTCGGGTCGGCGACCACGTGGGCGGCGGCGTACGCGATCCGGCTGGTCGCCGGCGCGTCCGGTCGGGCGAACCCACTCCCTCCGACCAGCCGGTGCCGCCGTCCACCCGGCAACACCACCTCCGCGCTCATGAGCAGAGCTCCGGCACCTCGACCCGACCGCCCTCGCGGGCCGCGCGCAGCCCCAGTTCGGCGAGCTGCACGCCGCGCGCGCCGGCCAGGAAGTCCCACCGGAACGGCTCACCGGCCACGACGTGCCGCAGGTACGCCTCCCACTGCACCTTGAAGCCGTTGTCGAACTCCTCGTTGTCGGGCACCTCGGTCCACTGGGCGCGGAAGTCCTCGGTGATCGGCAGGTCCGGGTTCCACACCGGCTTCGGGGTGACCGCCCGGTGCTGCACCCGGCAGTTGCGCAGGCCGGCGATGGCGCTGCCCTCGACGCCGTCGACCTGGAACTCCACCAGCTCGTCTCGGTACACCCGCACGGCCCAGGAGGAGTTGATCTGCGCGATCACCCCGCCCTCGAGTTCGAAGACGGCGTACGCGGCGTCGTCAGCGGTGGCCAGGTATGCCTGACCGGCCTCATCGACCCGCTGCGGCAGGTGGGTGGCGATCACGCAGGACACCGCCGTGACCCGACCGAACAGCTCCTCCAGCACGTAGTGCCAGTGCGGGAACATGTCGACGACGATGCCGCCGCCGTCCTCGACCCGGTAGTTCCACGACGGCCGCTGAGCGGGCTGCCAGTCGCCCTCGAAGACCCAGTACCCGAACTCGCCGCGCACCGAGAGGATCCGGCCGAAGAAGCCGCCGTCGACGAGACGCTTGAGCTTGCGCAGACCGGGCAGGAAGAGCTTGTCCTGCACGACACCGGTGCGTACACCGGCCGCGTCCGCCGCCCGGGCCAGGTCGAGTGCGGCGGCGGTGTCCTCGGCCAGGGGCTTCTCGGTGTAGATGTGCTTGCCGGCCTCGATGGCCTGCCGGATCGCCTTCTCCCGCTGCTGGGTGACCTGAGCGTCGAAGTAGATCTCGACGTCGTCGCGCGCCAGCGCCGAGGTCAGGTCGGTGGTCCAGTCGGTCAGCCCGTGCCGCGCGGCGATTTCCCGGAGCTTCGTCTCGTTGCGCCCGACCAGGACCGGTTCCGGCCAGATGGTCGTGCCGTCGGCCAACGCCACGCCACCGGACTCACGGATGGCCAGCAGCGAGCGGACGAGGTGCTGCCGGTAGCCCATCCGTCCGGTCACGCCGTTGACGATGATGCCGATCGACCTGCGGGTCATGGTGTTCCTTCCGTCGTGCTGGTCGTGCCGATCCGCGCTCAGTGGTTGGCGGCCGCGCTGCCGAGCAACCCACGCAGATCGGTGGCGAGCCGGTCGAAGTGGGAATCCGACATCACCTGCGCGTAGTCGCGGTGCGTCGGCAGCTCGACCGGGAAGGTGCGGATGATCCGGCCGGGCCGGGGACTCATCACCACGACCCGGGTACCGAGGAAGACCGCCTCGGCGATGGAGTGGGTGACCAGCACCACCGTGGTGCCGGTCTCCCGCCAGATCCGGTGCAGCTCGGCGTTCATCTGCTCCCGGGTCAGCGCGTCCAGGGCGCCGAACGGTTCGTCCATGAGCAACACCGGCGGGGAGTGCAACAGCGCCCGGCAGAGCGCCACCCGCTGCTGCATGCCACCGGACAGCTCGTGCGGCAACGCCTTCTCGAAGCCGGTCAGGCCGGTCATCTCGATCAGCTCGTCGGCGCGGCGGGCCGCCTCAGCTCGATCCATTCCGCGCATCTCGGCCTGGAGCAGGATGTTGGCGCGGGCGCCGCGCCACTCCAGCAGCGCCGCCTTCTGGAAGACGAAGCCGATCTCCTTCTGCGGGCCACGCACCGGACGCCCCAACAGCGACACCGCACCGCTGGTCGGCGTGACCAACCCCGCGACGATCTTCAGCAGGGTGGACTTGCCGCAGCCGGACGGACCGACGATGGTGACGAACTCCCCGGGCTCGATGTCCAGCGACACGTCGTCCAGCGCGGTGGTCTGCGACCGTCGAGTGGTGAACCGGACGGTCAGCCCGGACATCCCGATGGCGGTGCCGGTCGCTGCCGGCGCGGCGGTCACCGGGTCACCCCTGGGCCGCGTACGAGGAGTCCCAGTACGCGTTCGGCGCGCCCGGGTCCTTCAGCTCCGCGTAGCGGGACATCAGGTCGATGGTCTCGGTCCACTGGGCCTCGGTGTTCACCCCGGGCGGGCCGTCCGCGCCGATCAGTGGCAGGTTGAGGGTGAGCTGCTTGGTGAGCACCTCGGGCGCCGGCTCGTTCTCGGCCAGGGCCGTCATCGCGCTCACCGCGCCGGCCGGATCCCGGGCGGCGTCGGCCCAGGACTTCTGGGTGGCCCGGACGAACTTGCGGGCCAGCTCCGGGTCCTTCTGCAGGGTCTGGGTGTTGGCGATCAGGCCGGTGCCGAGCAGGTTCATCCCGTAGTCGGCGAACAGCAGCACGTCGACCTTCTTGCCGGTCTTGCTCTCGATGGTGGGCGCCTGGTCGTGGAAGAAGCCCATGATGGCGTCGACCTTGCCCTCGGCCAGGGCGGCGATCTTGCCGGCGGCGTCCACGTTGACCACCTTGACGTCGTCCTTCTTCAGGCCGTTCTTCTCCAACCACGCCGGGAAGGTCGCGTAGAGGGCGTCGCCGGGGGTGCCACCGACGGTCTTGCCCTTGAGGTCGGCCGGGGTCTTGATGTTCTCCTCGGTGAAGAACTCCACCGAGGATGGACCCTTCTCCAGGTACGCGCCGAGGCTGCGCACCGGCATTCCGCTGGCCACCGACTTGAGCAGCACCGGGCTGTCCGCCCAGCCGAAGTCGGTCTGTTTCTGGGCGACCTGTTTGACCGTGTTGCCCGAGCCGTTGCCGGGCAGGATCTTCAGGTCGATGCCCTCGGCGGAGTAGTAGCCCTTCTGCAGGCCGTAGTAGAAGGGGGCGTGCTCGCCGTAGGGCACCCAGTTGAGGGTGAGCGTGACCTGCTTCTTGCCGTCGGCACCGGTCTTGCCGGCGGGGTCGTCCCCACCGCAGCCGGTGGTGGCGAGCAGCAGAGCGGCGGTGGCCAGGATGGTGGTGGCGGTGCGTTTCATCGGTGCCTCCGTGATGGGGTCGGTCAGGAGGTGGTGAGGGACACGCCGGCCCGGCGGCTGGCGTGCCACGGGATGAGCAGTGCCTCGGCGATCTCGACCAGGACGAACAGGACGATGCCGATGGCGGACATCAGGATCAGGTCGGCGAACAGCAACGGGGCGTCGAGGTTGCCATTGGCCAGCAACAGCACGTAGCCGAGCCCTTCGCTGGCGCCGACGAACTCACCGACCACGGCACCGACCACCGCGAGGGTGACGGCCACCTTCAGACCGGCCATCAGGTGCGGCAACGCGTTCGGGAAGCGGATCTTGCGGAAGGTACGCCACGGCCCGGCGCCCATCGTGGCGGAGAGGTCGAGCAGCTCCGGGTCGGTGGAGCGCAGCCCGGCCACCCCGGAGATGACCACCGGGAAGAAGGCGATGAGCACCGCCAGGATGATCTTCGGGGTGAGGCCGAGGCCGAACCAGACCACCAGCAGCGGCGCGATGGCGATCTTCGGGATGACCTGTGCGAACAGGACGATCGGGTAGAGCGCCTTGTCCAGGGTGCGGGAGTAGGCGATGGCGACCGCGGTGACCAGACCCAGAGCGGCGGCCAGCACGAAGCCGAGCACCGTCTCGTAGAGGGTGACCAGGGTGTGCCGGGCCAGCTCGGACCACTGACCGGTCATCGTCTCCCAGACCTGGCCGGGTGTGGGCACCAGGTAGTTCGGGACGTATTCGCGGGCCGCCACGAACCACCAGGCGGCGAAGAAGACGGCCAGCACCAGCGCCGGGCGCCAGAGCGAGTCGGCGAAGGCCGCGGCCCGGCGACCGAGCGTCGGTCGGGGTGGGCGGCTGCCGCTGCCGGGTGGTGGACCCACCATGGTGGACGGAATCGAGCTGTCGGCGACGCCCGGCGCGGGCGCGGAGACGGCTGACCGCTCACCACCCACCGCCTCGGCGGCGGCCTGCCGGCCCGCCGTGTCCAAAGAGTTCTCGGTCACGCGGAACCTCCTCGGGGCCCGGCACGGCACTAGTGGAGCGGGCCGGTCGGCGGATCAGGCAAACGCTTTCCTGGAGCGTAGGCGGCGCCTCGATGCCGGGCAAGGCCTTTCCTCGATCTATTCGTCGATAGCCGGCGCCGGAGGTGCCGCGCCGCGCCGGAGGTGCCGTGCCGCCGGAGGTGCCGTGCCGCGCGCGCTGGAGGTGCCGCGCCGCGCCGCCGGTGTCATGCCGCGCCGGACGTGCCGTGCCGCGCCGCCGGTGTCATGCCGCGCCGGACGTGCCGCGCCGCGCCGCCGGTGTCATGCCGCGCCGCGATCAACTCGGCATCCTGAAAACCGGGCTGTCGGCGGCCGTCGGACACCCCGGCGTCAATGAACCCGAGTCGATCAACCGACGGTCCAACCGGGACCGACGGGGCAATGCGCGTCGTCAGCCGACGGCCGGATAGGTGTCGAGGAGGCCGCACATGCCCAGCCGGCCGCGCTCGACCGGCTCGTGCACCGCGTACACCCCGGCGTCGCCCAGGTGCCCGGGATCCCCTCGCTCCAGGGCGTCGAGCTGGGCGGCGGTGGCGGCGGCAGCCCGGCCCGCCCCGGCTTCCCAGCGCCGCCGCCACCGCGCCAGCAACGGCTGACGCAGAGCGATCGCGGCGGCGTGGAACGCGGCCAGCGCCGTCGGCCCACCGGACCGCAACGCCTGGAAGCCGCTCACCGCCAGATCCCGCCGGCGGTACGCGGCGTGCACGTCCGCGCCCGGCGCTCCCCCGCCGGGCAGGGCCGCCGCGGCATCGTAGGCGGCCGGGTCGGCCAGCACCTCGGGTGGAAAGGTCAGCACCGCGTCGCCGGCCTCGGGCAGGCCGCTGTTCTGCATGAGCACCACAATGTCCAGCCCACCGCCGTTGACCAGCCGGTGCACGGTGCCCGGTTCGAACCAGACCACCACCCCCGGGCGCAGCGGCGTCTCCTGGTAACCGGCCGTCGTCAAGGTCTGCACCGCGCCCTCGCCGTCGGTCACCACGTACCCCTCGGTGCAGCACAGGTGCACGTGCGGAGTGCCGCCGACCAGGCCGTCCGGGGCCACGGTGTCGTAGACGCGCAGCCGGGACACCCCGATCCCGCCGGGCAGCGGCACCGGCCGATCAGGCATCGAAGTACTCGTCGGTGTCGTCGGCAGCGGGCAGGGACACCAGCAGCACGGTGAGGTCGCCGATGGCCCGGTGCCGGCAGCCCGGCTTGATCAGGAACGCGGACATCGGCCGGGCCGGGTGACGTACGCCGTCCAGCTCGATCTCGCCCTCACCGGCGAGCACCACGTAGTACTCGGTGGCGATCCGATGGTGGTGGGTCACCGCGTCCTGCACCTGGAGCAGATGCACACTGGCCTGGCCATCGCTCTCGGCGATGAAACCCCGGCGGGTGGTCCCACACGAGCAGCGCCTGGCGGGCAGCTCGTCGAGTTGAAGTACCGCGAAGCGATCGGACACGGCCGGGCCTCCCTGCGGGAAAGGGCTTTCTCTGCGGTACGGTGACGCTAGCCGGCACGACGAAACGCCGTCAACAGATCGAGGGGGCGGGCCATGGCGACCCTGTCCGATGTGGCCCGCCGGGCGGGCGTCTCACCCGCCACCGCCTCCCGCGTCATCAACGGCAGCAGCAAGCCGGTCACCGACGAGCTGCGTGAGCGGGTGCTCGCCGCCGTCGCCGAGTTGCAGTACGTGCCGAACGCGCACGCCCAACTGCTGGCCCGCTCGCACCGCAGCGCGGTCGGCGTGATCGTGCACGACGTCTCCGACCCGTACTTCGCCGAGATCACCCGTGGCCTGCAACGGGTCGCCACCGACCAGGGTCGGCTGCTGATGATCTGCAACAGCTACCGGGACCCGGACCGCGAGTTGGAGTACGTGGAGCTGTTGCGCGGCCACCAGGTGGCGGCGCTCATCCTGGCCGGCTCCGGCTACCACGACGAGGCGTTCACCCGGCAGCTCAACGAGAAGCTCGCCGCGTACGAGGCCACCGGCGGGCGGGTGGCGGTGATCGGCCGACACGAGCACTCGGGCGATGCGGTGATGCCGGACAACCGGGCCGGCGGCTACCTCGCCGGGCGGGAGCTGTGCGGTCTGGGGCACCGGGCGATCGGCGTGGTCGCCGGCCCGCGCATCCTGACCACCACCACCGACCGGCTCGCCGGCCTCCGGCAGGCCCTCACCGAGCAGGGCCGTGAGCTGCCCGAACGGCGCATCCGGTACGCGGAGTTCGACCGCGACGGTGGCGCCGAGGCGACCACCCGACTCCTCGACGCCGACCCGGATCTGACCGCGATCGTGGCGCTCAACGACTCGATGGCCATCGGCGCGCTCGCCACCCTGCGTACGCGTGGGCTGGCCGTGCCGCAGCAGATCTCGGTGCTGGGTTTCGACGACATGCCGATCGCCCGGGACGTGACCCCTGCGCTGACCACCGTGCGACTACCCTTGGTCGACATGGGAGTGCGGGCGATGTCCCTGGTGCTCGGCGTCGGTGCCCCGACGCCCCGGGTCGAGGTGCTCCCCGCCGAGCTGGTCCGCCGCGACACCGCCGGCCCCGTCGCACAGCCCACCCGCGCCACCGCGGGCTCCGCGCCGCGCGCCCGGCGAGGTGACACCTCGTCATGACCGGCGCCAGCCCGACCCAACGGCCCCTCACCGGCGCCGATGTGGCGTACCTGGTGGGCGCGTCGTTCGGTTCGCACACCCGGGTCCGGGACGCCGGCCCGCTGGCCGGCGGCGGGTTCGCGACGGTCTGGTGGGTGCTGCTCGACGACGACCGTCGGGTGGTGCTGAAGCTGGCTCCGCCGGCCGGTACGCCGCTGTTGCGCTACGAGCGCGGGCTCTGCGCCGCCGAGGAGCGGTACTTCCGGCTCGTCGCGGAGCGGGCGCCGCAGGTGCCCGTCCCCCCGGTGCTGTGGCACGGCACCGACCCGGCGTACGGCGAGTGGTTGATCACGGCGATGCTGCCCGGCCGGTCGCTGTTCGACCTGGCCGAGGCCGGTGTCGCGGTCGACGACGGTCCGGCGCGCTACGACCTCGGGGTGGCCCTCGCCACCGTGCACCAGGTGACCGGTGACCGGTTCGGGTACGACGGCGACCGGGCCGCCGGGCCGACCTGGCGGGCGGCGTTCACGGCGATGCTCGACGAACTGCTGGCCGACGCGGCCGACTGGGACGTCCGACTGCCGGTGACCTCGGACCACCTGCACGCGCTGGTGGGGCGACACGCCGATGTGCTGGACGAGGTTCGCCGCCCGGCGCTGCTGCACTTCGACTGCTGGGACGGCAACGTGCTGGCGGCGCCCGACCCGGACGGCCGGCTGCGGCTCTGCGGCCTGGTGGACGGCGAACGGTTCTTCTACGGCGACCCACTGCTGGATCTGGTGTCACCGCTGCTCTTCCGGCGCGTCGAGGACGAGCCGGAGCACCCACTGCTGCGCGGCTACCAGTCCGCCGCCGCCGAGCCGCTGGTGCTGGACGCGTCGGCACGCCGCCGGCTCGGTCTCTACCGGTTGCACCTGTACCTGCTGATGACGGTGGAGATGCCCAGCCGCGGCATGACCACACAGACCCACCCCGGGCGGTACGCCCGGCTGGCCGCCCTGCTCGACGAGGAGATCGCCGCCCTCGGGGCTGGCTGACACCGAATCTCCGTTGCCGGTGGGCGGCCACCGTTCGTAGCCTGCCCTGCGTGCGGATTCGGGAGTTCGTCGAGCAACCGGTTCGCGGTGCGGTTGTACCGGCGGGAGGGCTTCGAAGTGGTCGGCACCGTGCCGGGCGCGTTCCGTCACCCCACCCTCGGCCGGGTCGGCCTGCACGTCATGTACCAGGAGTTCTGACCGCGCCGATCCGCCCAGTCAGGATGCCCTGGTGGTCGCCGGCGCGCCTCAACCACCGACGGTGCCGCCGGCGGGGGCCGCGTGCAGCCCGGGCCGCGCAGCGGAGGGCTCGGAGCCGGCGCGGCGGATCGGGGTGAAGAGGCCACCGGCCGCGACGAGTAGGCAGCCCGCGCCCGCCACCAGCATCACCGCCTGCGCGCCGTAGCGGCTGGCGGCCCAGGTCAGCACGACGGCACCGGCCGGACCGAGGGCGTAGTGCGTGCTCCAGAACGCCGACGTGACCCGACCCAGCAGGTGATCGGGGGTGATCTCCTGGCGCAGCGACATCGAACAGATCCCACCGACGCTGAGGCAGCACAGGTACACGGCGGTCAACACGGTGAGCGCCGGCACGCTCGTGGCGAGCCCGACGCCCGCCACCGCGAAACCGCAGATCGTGTGTGCGCCGATCCAGGTGGCGCCGAAGCCGCGACGGCGACGCAGCGGGGCCACCAGCAGCGCGCCGGCGACCGTGCCCAGCGCCGCCACGCCGAGAACCGCGCCGACGGTGCCCTCGGATCCGCCGAGGTCGTGCGTGACGTGGTAGATCAGCACGTCGGTAAAGCCGTAGGTGAGGAAGATGAAGACCGACAACAGGACGGTCAGCGCGCGCAACACCGGCTGTCGCCACAGGAACCGCGCTCCGGCCAGGAACTCGGCCACCGGGCGCTGCCGGGCCACCCCCTCGTCGACCTGGACAGGGCGCAGTCGGATCAACCACAGGCCGGCCGCGGAGAGCACGAAGCTCGCCGCGTTGACGGCGACCGCGGTCGCCGGGCCGAAGCGGGCCGCCACCACACCGGCGAGCAGCGGCCCGAGGACTGCCGCCGCCGCGTACGTCGCCTGCAACCGGCCGTTGGCCTCGGTGATCCGGTCGGCGTCGACGAGGTTGCGCACCGCGGTCACGGCGGCGACCTGGAACACCATGCCGGCCGCCTCGCAGATCGGCAGTACGACGAAGAGCAACCAGACCTGCGGGCCGGCGAGCCACGCCAGTGGCACCAGGCCGTAGAGCACCAGCCGGGTCAGGTCCGCGACGATCATCAGCGTCCGGCGGTCGTACCGGTCGACGAGCACCCCGCCGAAGATCCCGGCGACGACGGACGCCGCACCCGCGACGGCGGTGAGCAGCCCCATCTGTGCCACCGACCCGGTCGCCTGGAGCACGAGCAGCGGCACCGCCAGGTAGGCGAACGAGTCGCCGGCCGCCGAGAGCGACTGCGCGACCCAGTACGTGGCGAAGCTGCGGTCCCGCCAGAGCCGCGCTCGACCAGCGGTGGCAGATCGGCTCATCGCGCCAAGGGTAGTGAACGCGCCCGTCCGACGCTGGCCGTGGCGCGTCGACCGCACCATCCGGGCTGCCTGGACACCCGGAAACGGCCGCGGGAATCCCCGCGACCGTTTCCAGAAAGTGCGAGACGCTCAGCCCTTGCGCAGCGGCGCGAGCGCGGTGCTCCAGGCGACCACCTGGTCGAGCGTGGTGGTCAGCGAGTCCTGGTGGAACTGGTTGGGCTTGAAGACGCTGAAGTTCTCGAAGTCGGTGAAGAGCGACAGCGCGACCTGCGAGCGCACGTCGGCCATCTGCAGCTCGCCGGAGATCAGACGCAGGTGCTCCACGGCGCGCGTACCGCCGACCGAGCCGTAGCTGACGAAGCCGACGGCCTTGTTGTTCCACTCGCCGTAGAGGAAGTCGATCGCGTTCTTCAGGGCGCCCGAGGTCGAGTGGTTGTACTCGGGGGTGACCATGACGAACCCGTCGAACGAGGCGATCGTGTCGGCCCACCGCTTGGTGTGCGGCTGGGTGTACTGGCCCATCGAGGGCGGGTACGCCTCGTCGAGGTGCGGCAACTGGTAGTCGAGCAGGTCGATCAGCTCGTACTCCGCGTCGGAGCGCTGCTTGGCGATCTCGAGCACCCAGCGCGCGACGGCCTCGCCGTTACGCCCCGGGCGGGTGCTTCCGAGGATGATCCCGATCCTGGTCATGTGTGTGGCGCCTTTCAGAGGTCCCTGCCTTGACGCCGGAACGCTAACCGGAGCTTGATTGGTCAAGCAAATATCTGCCCTATGGGCGTGATCACACAGGGGGTAAGCATTTGCTCGGTCAAACAAGTATGATATGAGGATGTCCATGCCCTCCGCAGCGACTCCGCAACCGCTCACCCCGGATGAGGAAGCCCTGGTCCGCGCCCTGGGCCAGGTGATGCACATCCTGCCCCGCGCGATCGACGCCGACATGGTCGCTGACCGTCAGCTCCCACTCACCGAGTACACCGCGCTGATGAACCTCTCCGAGGCACCGACCCGGCGGATGCGCATGAACGAACTCGCCGCGCTCTGCCACCTCTCGCTGAGCGGCATGACCCGCACGATCATCCGGCTGGAGACGCAGGGTCTGGTCCGGCGGGAACGGTGTGCGGAGGACGCCCGCGGCTGGAACGCCGTCCTCACCGACGCGGGCTTCGCCCGCCTGGAGGAGTCCTGGCCCAGTCACCTGGCTGCCGTCCGCCGCCGCTTCCTCCAGCACTTCGCGGGCTTCGACCTCGCCCAGTTGGCCCGCGCGTTCCAGCGGGCCGGCACGGCAGAGACGACCGACTGAGCCGCGACCGCTCAGCCGGAGTGCCGTCCGGCCACCACCAGGGCCCAGGCCAGCAGCCCGAACGCGCCTGTCGACGCGACGGCCCGGACCACGTTGGCGCGTACCCAGGTGGCCTCGAAGCGCTCCCGCAGGGCCGCGAGGTCGGTGACCCCGTCCACGTCGCCAGCGCGGGCCAACACGTTGTTGAGCGGCACGTTGACCACCCCGGTGACACCGAGCACCACCAGGTAGAGCAGTAGCGCGGCGACGACCCACGGCAGCGCCGCCCGGCGGTCGCCGCTCAGGTGCAGCCCCGCCGCCAGCACCGTGAACAGCAGCGCACCCCCGAAGCAGACCGCGAACCACCCGTTGAGGATGGATTCGTTGATCCGTTGCATGGCGAGCACCAACGTCCGGTCGTCGGCGCGGCCCAGCCCTGGCATGACCGCGTACGCGAATGCGGCGAACAGCCCGGCGGTCAGGCCGGTGGTCAGGGTGGCGGCGAGCAGGCTCACCGTACTCAGCAATCCCATGGCCCCCATTGCACCCGCTGGCGCATCTCCTGACCAGACCCGAGAACGATCACCGGGCCGGGGCGTGGGCGGCGAGGGGGTTGGTGAGGGTGCCGACGAACTGCAGAGCCGCCGACGGGTCGGCCAGGTCGATCATCTGCTGGTTGTCCCGCAGCTGCAGCCGGTTGAGGCAGGACAGGGTGAACTCCGGGGCGAACAGGTCGTAGTGGCGGACCCGCTCGGCCAGGTGCGGGACCCGGTCGAAGTAGTCGGCGGCGCAGGCCGCGACCGTACGCCAGAAGTCGTCCTCGGCGAGCACATCGGCCTCGACCAGGACCGCGTTGAGGTGCCGCAGGAAGCAGTCCACCACGTCGGTGAAGATGGTCAGCAGCTTGGTGTCGTCGGGCACCTCGACGCGGATCCGCTCCACCGCCGCCGGCAGCTCGACCTCGTCGCTCATCACCGCGATCTCCTCGGCGATGTCCTTGAAGATCACCCGCTGGACCGTGTCCTGCTCGTCGAGGACCAGGATGACGTTCTCGCCGTGCGGCATGAAGGCCAGGTCGTGGGCGTAGAAGCTGTGCAGCAACGGAGTCAGGTAGGCGTCCAGGTAGCGGCGCAGCCACACCTCGGGTGCCAGGCCGGACCGGGCGATCAGCGCCGCCGCCAGTGAGCTGCCGTCGCTGTCGACATGCAGCAGCGCGGCCATGGTGGACAGTCGCTGCCCCGGCGCCAGGTCGGGCACCGGGCTCTCCCGCCACAGGGCGGCCAACATCTTCCGGTACGGGGAGGTGCGGTCGGTCGCCGCCTCGTACTGCCGGTGCCGGTAACCCACCGCGGCCCGCTCCCGGATGACGGTCAGGCCGGTGCCGGTCAGCACCTCGTCGCCGGCGATCAGGTCGGCCAACCAGTCGTTGATCGCCGGGGTGGCCGCCATGTACGCGGCCGACAGCCCCCGCATGAAGCCCATGTTCAGCACCGACAGCGCGGTCTTGACGTAGTGCCGACCCGGCTCGCTGACGTTGAAGAAGGTGCGGATGGACTGCTGGGCGAGGTACACGTCCGGCCCAGGGCCGAGGTGCACCAGTCGGCGCTCGGCCAACTCCCCGGCGAAGGTGACCGCCAGCTTGTTCCACCACTGCCACGGGTGCGCCGGGATCAGGTGGTAGTCGGCGAGGTCCAGCCCGAGATCGGCCATCGTGGACGCGAACCGGGCCCGGGTCTCGGCGTCCAGCTCGCTCTCGATGAGCGCGTCGTAGTCGAGGTCGGCGGCGCTGCTGAACGTCGAGTGGTCCCGGTGCGCGGCCAACCACTCCAGCCGCACCGGCGCGGCGGCCTCCGGGGCGTACCGGTGGTACTCGTCGACACCGAAGCCGAGCCGGCCGTTGTTGGCCACGAAGCAGGGGTGCCCCTCGGTCATCGAGGTCTCGATGGTCTGGAAGTCCGCCTCGGCCAGCTCGGCGGCGCTCGGCGCGGCCTGGGCCAGCTTGTACGCCGTACCCGCCAGCGTCGAGGTGATCTCCTCCAGGTAGACCGGGAGCACCCGCGCGGAGAGCCCGAGGGTGTCGCGCAGTTCGACGATGAGATCAACCGCGTCCGGCGCCAGCGACGTGCCGTCGCAGTGTCGGGTGATGCTGTCCGCGTCGATCTGCCAGTGCGCCAGGGCGAGCACCCGCGCCGCGAACCGGTAGCTGACCGTTCCGTCGTCGCTGCGGACCTCGTACCACTGCCGGTCGTCGGGGCCGGACACGGCCTGCGGGGCGAGCAGCCGCTCGTGGGTGAACTCCGCGAGCGCCTTGCGGACCAGCAGCCGGTTGGCCCGGGCCCACCGCTGCGGGGTGAGGTGGCCGACCGGGTCGCCGGAGGCGGCGGGAACGGACGTCGTGGGGGAAACGGCGGTGGCGGTCACGCCTGGGCTCCTTCAGAAACGGTGGCGGCGGCCTGGAACTGGGCTCGGGTGCAGACGCTGAGCAGCGCGTCCTTCTCCGGTTTGGCGATCGGGCCGACGACCTCGAACCCGACGGCGGCGTTCAGCGCGTGCACGGCGGTGTTGCGCACGTCCGGTTCGACCACCACCCGTCGGGTCGTCGGGTCGTCGAAGAGCCACGCCATGACGGCGCCGATCACCGCCCGGGTGAAGCCGTGCACGGGCGTGTCGACCGGTGCGCAGAGGAAGTGCATGCCCACGTCGCCGGGCTGGTGGTCGTACAGGCCGACCAGCTCGACGTGGGCCGGGTCGTAGCGTTCGGCGAGGAAGGCGGGTCTCCCCCGCCACAGCCCGAGGTACGCGTCGTGGTGCGGGTGCTCGGCGATCCGCCGGTACTCCTCGGCCACCTGGGCCTCGTCGGCGTCCTGCATCAGCCAGAACGCCGCCTTCGGGTGGGTCACCCAGGTGTGCAGCAGCGCGGCGTCGGCGGCCGGGTCGAGCGGCCGCAGTGCGAACTCGCCGAGCCGGTCGTCGACGCGGGTGAAGACGGTGGTCACGACGACACCCCGAACTCCTGGAAGGTGATGCTCTTCTCGATCGGGTAGTGCTCCCGGCCGAGCAGCTCGCGGATGATCCAGGAGTTGCGGTAGGCGCCCATGCCCAGGTCCGGGGAGGTGATGCTGTGCGTGTGAGTGCCGGCGTTCTGCAGGAAGATGCCCCGCCCACTGTGGTCGATGCTGTAGTTGCGGGCCACGTCGAAGCGGCCGTGCGCGTCCCAGCGGATCCGGTCCCGCACCGGGCTGAGGAACTCCGGCACCCGGTAGTGGTAGCCGGTGGCCAGGACGAGGCCCTCGGTACGCAGGGTGAGGTCTCGCTCCTGCTCCACCTGCCGCAGCCCCAGCGTGTACTCGCCGTCCTGGTAGCCGGCGCTGACCAGTTCGGTGTTGGTGAGCAGGCGGGTGTTGACCGGCCCGTCGACGCTGTGCGCGTAGAGCAGGTCGAAGATGTCGTTGATCAGGTCGGCGTTGATCCCCTTGAACAGGCCCTTCTGCTCGGACTCCAGCCGGTAGCGGGTCGCCTCCGGCAGCGCGTGGAAGTAGTCCACGTAGTCCGGTGAGGTCATCTCCAGCGTCAGCTTGGTGTACTCGAGTGGGAAGAACCGTGGTGAGCGGGTCACCCAGTTGAGTTGGTAGCCGTACCGGTCGATGTCACCGAGCAGGTCGTGGTAGATCTCGGCGGCGCTCTGCCCGCTGCCCACCACGGTGATGCTGCGCTTGGTGCGCAGCGCTGTGCGGTGCTCCAGGTAGTGCGAGTTGTGTACGGCGTCGCCGGGCAACTCGGCGACGGCCGGCGGCAGGTGCGGCGGGGTCCCGGTGCCGAGCACCAGGTGCCGGGCTCGGTATTCGACGGTCTCCCCCGCGCCCGCGCTGGCCCGCACCACGTACCGCTCGTCCGCGGGGTCGTACTCCACGCTGGTCACGGTCTGACCGAAGCGCAGGTTCGGCAGTTTCGCCGCCGCCCACCGGCAGTACGCGTCGTACTCGCTGCGCAGTGGGTAGAAGCTCTCCCGGATGTAGAACGGATAGAGCCGGCCGATCTCCTTGAGGTAGTTGAGGAAGGAGTACGGCGATGTCGGGTCGGCGAGGCTGACCAGGTCGGCGATGAACGGGGTCTGCAACCGGGCCGACTCCAGCAGCATGCCGGGGTGCCAGGCCAGGCTGGGCCGGGCCTCCAGGAACACCCCGTCCAGCTCGTCGATGGGCGCGGTGAGGCAGGCCAGGCCCAGGTTGTACGGGCCCAACCCGATGGCGATGAAGTCGTGGGTGGACATCGGGGTCTCCAGGCGCGGGTTCGTGGTCACCGGCGTCAGCCGACGGGGCAGGTTCATCGGCGTCAGCCGACGGGGCAGGTTCATCGGCGTCAGCCGACGGGGCAGGTCAGGTCGGCGGCGACGTGGTCGTGCACGTACCGGCCGGCGTGGGTGGCGATCAGGTCCAGCACGTAGCCGACGTCGTCGACGGTGGTGGCCGGATTGAGCAGGGTGAACTTCAGGAAGTGCCGACCGTCCACCCGGGTCCCGGCGACCACGGCGAGACCGGATGCCGCGAGGGCCTCCCGGGCGTGCAGGTTGGCGGCGTCGGCCAGCTCCCGACCGGAGCCGGTGGGCAGGTAGCGGAACACCACGGTGCTCAGCTCGGAGCGCGTCACCACCTCGAAGCGCGGGTCCTCGCTGACCAGTTGCCAGGCGTCGGCGGCCCGGTCGACGACCTCGTCGAAGAGCGTGCCGAGCGCGTCCGGGCCCATCACCCGCAGGGTGAGCCAGAGCTTCAGCGCGTCGAAGCGGCGGGTGGTCTGCAGGCTCTTGTCGACCTGGTTGGGGATGCGCTGCTCCACCATCCGGGCCGGGTTGAGGTAGTCGGCGTGGTAGGTGACGTGCCGCAGCGTCCGCCGGTCGCGGACCAGCAGCGCGCTGGAGCTGACCGGCTGGAAGAACGACTTGTGGAAGTCGACGGTCACCGAGTCGGCCCGCTCGATGCCGTCGAGCAGGTGCCGGCGCGTCGGTGAGACGAGCAGCCCGCAGCCGTACGCGGCGTCCACGTGCAGCCAGACGCCGGCCGCCGCGCAGATCCCGGCCAGCTCCGTGAGCGGGTCGATCGAGCCGAAGTCGGTGGTGCCGGCGGTGCCGACGACGGCCATCACCACCAGTCCGGCCTGGTGGCACCGGGCGATCTCCTCGCGGACGGCGGCCGGACGAAGCCGTCGCCGGGCGTCGGTGGGCACCGCGATCACCGCGTCCGGGGCGAGGCCGAGCAGCTTGGCCGACTTCTGGACGCTGAAGTGGCCGGCGGCGGAGGTGAGCACGCGCAGCCGGGGCAGCAGCTCCGCGCGCGCCGCCGGGCCGATCGCGTCGACGCACGCCTCCTCCCGGGCCAGCAGCAGCGCCTGGAGGTTGGACTGGCTGCCGCCGCTGGTGAAGATGCCGTCCGCGTCGGGGCCGAGGCCGATCCGTTCGGCGGTCCAGTCGATCAGCCGGCGCTCGATGAGGGTGGCCCCGGCGCTCTGGTCCCAGGTGTCCAGTGAGGAGTTCACGGCGGTGAGCACCGCCTCGCCGAGCAGCGCCGGAATGGCCACCGGGCAGTTGAGGTGGGCGAGGTAGCGCGGGTGGTGGAACCAGACGGCGTCGCGCAGGTAGACGTTCTCCAGCTCGTCCAGTGCGGCGCCGGTGTCGCCCAGCGGCCGGTCCAGGTCGACCCGGTCGACCAGGGGCGCCAGCTCGGCAGGGGTGATTCCGGTGCCGGGACGATCCACGGCGGCGACCCGGCGGGCAACCCGGTCGACGCCGTCGGCGATCGTCCGGCGGTACTGCTCGACCGAGCCGCCGTGCAGCAGCTGGGCCCGCGCGGCGGTGGACGCCGGTGGCGGCGCGATGGTCTCGACGGGGTACGTCGGCACGGTCACGGGATGTCCTTCCACGTTCTCGACGAGGGCAGCCGGAACCCGGCCCCGGCGCGGCGGTGCGCCTCGGGGCAGTGCTGCCGATCGGATGGGGTCGCCAGTCAGGCGGTGGCGCCGGCCAGCGCCTCGGCGCGCAGATCCTCCTCGGAGAGTCCGCGTCGCCAGTAGCCGGCGAAGGTCACGCGGCGTCGGTCGAAGCCGCGCTCACCGAGGAGGTGCCGCCGCAGCGCCCGCACCACGCCGGACTCGCCGGCGATCCAGGCGTACGGGGTGCCGCCCGTGGGGAGCCGGGCGGCACGCAGGGCGCTGACCAGCAGGTCACTGCCGGGCGGGGTGCTGCCCCGTACGATCCACCTGATCTCGGCGTCGGCCGAGGTCGGCAGGTCGGTGATGTCGGCGGCGTCGGGCACCTCGATCCAGGCGCGGACCCGGGTGCCGGCGGGGAGCCAGGCCAGGATGCCCTCGGTGGCCGGCAGGGCGGTCTCGTCGGCGGCGAGCACCACGAGGTCGGTGCCCTCCGGCGGGCGGAAGCAGACGCTGCGGTTGTCGAGCACCGCCGGGCCGAGCAGCAGCACCCGGTCGCCGGGCCCGGCGAGGGCCGCCCAGCGGGAGGCGGGGCCGCCCTCGCCGTGGCTGACGAAGTCGATGTCGACCTCGGTGTCGGCCGGGCGGTGCTCCCGGATGGTGTACGAGCGCATGACCGCCCGGACGTCGGCCGGCAGTGCCCGCCAGCTGCCGAACCAGTCCTCGCCCTGCTCGACCGGGACCACCGGGGCGTCCTGCCCGGGGTGCGGCAGGAACAGCGACACGCTCTGGTCCCGGCCGCCACCGGCGAAGTCGGCCAGCTGCGCGCCGCCGAAGGTGACTCGGATCAGCGAGGCGCCGACCCGGCGGGCCCGGACGACGTGCGCGGCGTAGAAGCGGTACTGCAAGGCGATCGGTGCGGTGGCGCTCGTCCTCATGGCGTCAGCTGACCTTCTTCGCGTTCCGGATGGCGGCGGCGAGGTTCTCCAGCAGCGGCGCGGAGCCGGCGTACGAGAAGCGGGGTACCGCGTCCCAGGGGCTCACCTGGTTGGCCTTGACCGCCGGCAGTTGCTGCCAGGTCGGCTTGGCGGTGAGGTCCTTGGCCTGCAAGGCGGTGCTGCGGTTGTCCAGCAGGATCAGGTCGGCCGGGAACTTGCCGGCGCTCTCCCAGCTCAGCGCCTCGAAGTAGTCGCCGGCTTCGAGCTTGGTGGGGACCACGATGTCGACGCCCAACTCGGCGAAGTACATCAGGTCGGTGCTGACCTTCGGGTTGGAGACGTAGAAGAGGTCGGGGCTGCCGGAGCAGGCCATCACCTTGATGCCGGGGTTGGCCTTGACCGCCTGGCGGACCGCGTCGGCGGCGGCGTCGAAGCGGGCCTTCGCGTCGGTGACCTTCTTGGCGGACAGGTCCGCGCCGAGCGATTCGGCCAGTGCCGCGTACCGCTCGATGGGCTTGATCATCGGCACCCGGGCGGTGGTGATCGCCACACTGGGCGCGAGCGGGAGGATCTTGGCCTTGCTCTCGTCCGGGACGTACCAGAGCGCGTCCGGGTCGTACATGTGGGTGACCAGCAGTTCGGGGCGCAGGGCCGCGTACTTCTCCAGGCTGAACTCGCCCCACACGTTGCCGAGGATCTCGACCGCCTCGACGTTCAGGTCGCCGGCCTGTGGGTCGGCCGTACCGTCCGTGCGCTTGGTCTCCCCGAACACGCCCACCAGCTGCTTGTCGAGACCGAAATCGATCAGAGCCGCCGCCACGCCGGTGAAGGCCACCACGCGGGTCGGACGGGCCGCCGCCTCGACCTTCGTGCCACGGTCGTCGGTGAACGACCAGGGGCCGCTTCCGTTGCCGGCGGCGGGCTTCTTGGTGTCGTCCTGGCCACAGGCGGCGAGCAGGGTGGCCAGCGTGGCGGCGCCACCGGCGGCCAGGAGGCCACGGCGGGAGAGGCGACGAGCGGACAGGGCATCGGGCATGGTGTTGTCTTTCGATCAGGGGTTGGCCGGTGTCGACCGGGGCAGCGGGGTTAGGTTAGCCTAACCTCGGTCATTGTCAACAGCGGTTCGCCGTGTCGCCACCACCCCGGAGCCCACACTGGACGCCACACCCACCGTCACCCGACCGGCACGGCCCGCGCCGGCGAGGGGCACGGCCGCACCCCCGAGCCGGCGTGGCCGTCGGGCGGCCCGCGCCGCCGGCCTGGTCATCGCCGTGGCACTGCTCGCGGTGATCGTGGTGCTCAGCATCGCGGTCGGCGCGAAGGCCATGCCGCTCCCCGACGTCTGGTCCGGGTTGCTACACCGCGACGCCAGCGAGTACGCCGTGGTGCACCGGATGCGCCTGCCCCGCACCCTGCTCGGGCTGCTCGCCGGGGCCGCCCTCGGGGTGGCCGGCGCGGTCATGCAGGCCCTCACCCGCAACCCGCTCGCCGATCCCGGCCTGCTCGGCATCAACGCCGGCGCGTCCGCGGCCGTCGCCACCGCCGCCGCGTTCCTGGGCGTCACCGCCGTCGGCGGGTACGTCTGGTTCGCGCTGCTCGGCGCGGCGGTCGTCACCGCCCTCGTCTACGCCATCGGCGGCGGACGGGGCGCCACCCCGGCCCGACTCGCGCTGGCCGGCGCGGCGCTCAACGCCACCCTCTACTCGTACGTGAGCGCGGTGATGCTGCTGGACACCGCCTCGCTGGAGCGGCTGCGATTCTGGACGGTCGGCTCACTCGCCAGCGCGGACTCCGCGACCGTGAGCCGCGTACTGCCGTTCATCCTCCTCGGGCTGCTGGTCGCGCTCGGCGCCGCCCGCCCGCTGAACGCGCTCGCGCTCGGCGATGACGCGGCGCGGGCCCTCGGCGCTCGACCCGCGCTGATCCGCGCCGCCGTGATCATCGCGGTCACCCTGCTCTGCGGTGCGGCGACCGCCGCGTGCGGCCCGATCGTCTTCGTCGGGTTGCTGGTGCCGCACCTGGTCCGCGCCCTGACCGGCCCGGACCTGCGCTGGCTGCTGCCATACTGCGCGGTGCTCGCGCCCGCCCTGCTGCTCGGCGCCGACGTGCTCGGCCGGGTGCTGGGGCGGCCCGGGGAACTCCAGGTCGGCATGGTGACCGCCGTGCTGGGCGGTCCGCTCTTCCTGTGGCTGGTCACCCGTCGACGGGTGGCCCAACCGTGAGCGAGCGAACCAACAAGCTCAGCAGCGTGGCCGGTCGCGCCGGCGCGGAGCGAAGCGGAGCGGTGGCATGACTGTTCTGCGTACTCCTGGCGGGTTGTCGGTGCGGTTCCGCCCCCGCGCGTTGGGCGTCGGGGCCGGTGCGGCGCTGCTCGCGGCCGGGCTCGGCCTGGTGGCCCTGGGCAGCGGTGACTACCCGATGGGGCCGGCCGACGTGCTACGCACGCTGACCGGCGGCGGCACCGCGGCGGAGCAGTTCATCGTGCACGAGCTACGCCTGCCCCGGCTGGTCACCGCCCTGTTGGTCGGTGCCGCGCTGGCCCTCGCCGGCACGGTGTTCCAGTCGCTGGTCCGCAACCCGCTGGGCAGCCCGGACATCCTCGGCTTCACCCAGGGCGCGTCGACCGGCGCACTGGTGGTGGTCGTCCTCGGCGGCAGCAGCCTGGCCCTCGCGGGCGCGGCGGTCGTCGGTGGGCTCGGCACCGGCCTGATGATCTACGCGCTCGCCTGGCGGCGCGGAGTGCACGGCTACCGGCTCATCCTGGTCGGCATCGGCGTGGCCGCGATCCTGACCGGCGTCAACGGCTACCTGCTCACCCGGGCGCCCCTGATGGACGCCGCCCGCGCGGTGCTCTGGCTCACCGGCAGCCTGGACGGGCGGGGCTGGGCCAACGCCGGGCCGCTGCTCGCCGTCCTGGTCGTGTTGGCGCCGCTGGTGCTCGTCGTCTGCGCCCCGGCGCTGCGCACGATGGAGCTGGGCGACGACGCGGCCAGCGCCCTGGGCGTGCCGGTACGCCGGCTGCGCCTGGTGCTGCTCGCCGCCGCCGTGCTGCTGGTCTCGTTCGCCGCGGCGGCCGCCGGACCGGTGTCCTTCGTGGCGCTGGTCGCCCCGCACCTGGCGAAGCGGTTGACCCGGGCACCGGGGCCGAACCTGCTGCCGTCGATGACCGTCGGCGCGGCGCTGCTGGTCGGGGCCGACCTGCTGGCGCAACGCGCGTTCGCCGGGCACCAGCTTCCGGTCGGCGTGGTGACCGGCGTGATCGGCGGCGGCTACCTCGTCTGGCTGCTGGCGATGGAACGCCGGGCGGGCCGGCTGTGAACACTCGTGACGCCTTCGAAGGAGCACCCATGCGACCCGGCGATTCCCGGCTCGGCGGCACCGCGCTGACCCTCGCCTACGATCAGCGCACCATCGCCGAGAACCTGACCGTGGCGGTGCCCGACAACTCGTTCACCGTGATCATCGGCCCGAACGCGTGTGGCAAGTCGACGCTGTTGCGTGCGCTGTCGCGGATGCTGCGCCCCAGCATCGGCGCGGTGCTGCTGGACGGACGGGACATCCACGACCAGCCAGCCCGCAAGGTGGCCCGTACGCTCGGCCTGCTGCCGCAGTCGTCGATCGCACCGGACGGCATCAGCGTCGCCGAGCTGGTCGCCCGGGGCCGCTACCCGCACCAGGGGCTGCTGCGGCAGTGGTCGCGCGAGGACGAGCGGGTGGTCGAGGAGTCGATGGCCGCAACCGGCGTCGACGACCTCGCCGATCGGCCGGTGGACGAGCTGTCCGGCGGGCAGCGGCAGCGGGTCTGGATCGCCATGGCGCTGGCCCAGCAGACGCCCCTGCTGCTGCTCGACGAGCCGACCACGTACCTCGACATCGCCCACCAGATCGAAATCCTGGACCTGTGCGCGCGGCTGCACGAGGAGCAGGGCCGGACGCTGGTCGCGGTGCTGCACGACCTGAACCACGCGGCCCGCTACGCCACCCACCTGATCGCCATGCGCGACGGCCGGGTGGTGGCCGCCGGGGAGCCGGCGTCGGTGGTCACCGCCGACCTGGTGGCGGAGGTGTTCGGGCTGCCCTGCCGGGTGATCGACGACCCGGAGACCGGCACCCCGCTGGTCGTCCCCGCCGCCCGACGCCGCGCCACCACCCTGGCCCCGGAGCCGGTGTGAGTAAGCGCAGCGAGCCAACCGGCACCGCCCAGCGTTTCCGGGACCCGTGGGGGGTGCCGCACCTGCGGGCCGACGACCCGCTCGCGCTGGCGGCGGCGCAGGGCCGGGTGACCGCGTACGACCGGGCCTGGCAGATCGAGGTGGAACGGCATCGCGCCCGAGGCACCAGCGCGGCGTTCCTCGGTCCCGACGCGCTCGGCTGGGACCGGCTCGTCCGGCAGGTCCGGCTCGACGACACCGCCCGCCGCTGCCACGCCGCGCTCGACCCGGCGACCGCCGAATGGGTGGGTGCCTACGTGGACGGGGTCAACGCCGCTCTCGCCGCCGGGGCGGCCCGGTCGCCGGAGTTCACCGCCACCGGGCTGCGCCCGGGCCGGTGGGAGCCGTGGACGCCGCTCGCGGTCTGGCTGGGCCACCACATCCTGTTCGCGGGCTTCCCCGGCAAGCTCTGGCGCGAGCACGTGGCACAGCGACTCGGCCCGGACGCGGTCGAGGCGTTCGCCACCGACGGCCCGGCCGTCGCCGGCAGCAACGGGTGGCTGCTCGCCGCCGAGCGCACCGGCACCGGGGCCGCGCTGCTCGCCGGCGACCCGCACCGGTTCATCGAGGATCCCGGCGTCTACCAGCAGATCCGGCTGGCCTGCCCGGAGTACGACGTGGTCGGCCTGGCGGTGCCGGGAGTGCCGGGCATCGCGCACTTCGGGCACACCGGCGCGGTGGCCTGGGCGATCACCAACGCGATGGCCGACTACCAGGACGTGTACGCCGAGCGGCTGCGCCGCGACGGCCCCCGGGTGCAGGCGCTCGGTCCGGACGGCTGGCGGCCGGCGCACCGCCACGTCGAGACGATCGAGGTGGCCGGGGCGGACCCGGTCGAGATCGAGGTGGTGGAGACCGACCGCGGTCCGGTGATCGCCGGAGGGCCGGACGACGACACGGCGCTCAGCCTGCGCTACCCACCCCGGGTCCGTGGCGACCTCGGCTTCGCGACCCTGCCGGAGCTCCTGCGCGCCCGCACCGTGGCCGATGTGGACCACGCGCTGCGGCACTGGGTGGAACCGGTCAACGTGGTGCAGGCGGCGGACACCGCCGGAGGACTGCTGCACCGGGTCGCCGGGGCGGTGCCGGTGCGGCACCCGGACAACGGCCGACGGGTGGTCCCCGGGTGGGACGCCGCGCACGCCTGGCAGGGCTGGTACGCGCCGATGCCGCGCGCCGAGGTGACCGGTCGGGCGGTGATGGCCAACGAGCGCGGACTGGCGGCGCCGCTCGGGGTGGAGTTCGCCCCACCGCACCGGGCGCACCGCATCGCCGAGCTGCTCGACGCCGGGTCGGGCTGGACGGCCGACGAGATGGCCACCGTGCACACCGACACGTACCTGGCCGCGGCCGGGCCGCTGCTGGCGGTGCTGGCCGAGTCGACGGGGCTCGGCCCGGCCGCCTCCGCGCTGCGCGAACAGCTGCTGAGCTGGGATCGCCGGATGGCCGCCGACAGCACGGACGCGGCGGCCTTCGCCATCCTGCGGGCCGCCGTCGTACGCCGGATCGCCGCCCACCCGGCGCTGGCCGCGCTGGACGAGCCGCCCGCGTACCCCGAGGTGTTCGCGCCCTGGCTGGCGCTGACGCCACGCGTCGGCTACGCGCTGGAGCACCTGCTCGGCGCGACCGGACTGCCCGGTGTGGACATCGCCGCGCTGGTCGGCGCGGCGGCCGAGGAGGTCGCCGACGCGACGGCCGGGCAGGTGCCCTGGGGGGACCTGCACCGGCTGACGCCGTGGCGGGCCCTACCCGACCCGGACGCCGGCCCCGGCCCCCGACTCGACGGTGACCACGACTGCGTGCTGGCCACCTCCAGCGTGCCCGGGGTCACCCACCGGTGCTTCCGGGGGCCGGCGGCGCGTTTCGTCTGGGACCTGGCGCGACGGGAGGACAGCCGCTGGGTGGTCCCGCTGGGCGCCTGCGGGGTGCCCGGCGACCCGCACCACGACGACCAGAGCCCCGCCTGGCTGGCCGGACAGCTGCTTCCGGTGATCACGGACTGGGAGCAGCTGACCGAGGAACGGGACTGACGCGAGCCGGCCGCCGCCGGGATGCCCGAGGCACCCCGAACGGCGGCCGGCCACGGTGGCGTCAGCGCAGGCCGAACGCCCGGTTGATGCGCTGGCTCACCGTGTTGCCGGCGGTGTCCCGTGCGGTGGTGCGCAGGCTCACGAAGCTGGCCTTCGCCGGTGCGGCGAGCGAGGTACGCCAACCGTCGCCGTGCCGGGCCAGCCGCTGCTTCTGCCAGGTCTTGCCGTCGTCGTAGGACACCTCGACGGTCACCGCGCCGACCGACGTCGTGACACCGGGCAGCTGGGAGGCGACCACGGTGAGTGGCGCGCGCCGCGACGCCCTGCCCTCGCGGTCGATGTCCAGGTGGTAGTCCAGCTGGATCATCGGCAGCACCTCCGACGACTCCTCCCCCGTGGCCGCCGAGCTGAAGCCCCACTCGGTGCGGGTCTGCCGGGAGTACGGGTTGGTCCAGGCCGCCCGGTCGTTCTCCACCACCAGCCGGTACGGCAACCGCTGCTCCGCCAGGCCGGAAACCTGGAGGTACTCGGCGTTGCCCCAGTTCAGCTCCTTGTCCCCCTGGTAGAGGGTGGTCCGGTTGACCATGTCGAAGTTGGCGTACGCCTCACCGATGTGCCCGCCCCCGTCGCCCCACCCGGGTGCGGGAAGGTAGACGGTGTCCAGGTACCGGACCGGCACGTAACTCCCACCCATCCGGGGGCGTTGGATCGGCCCGAACCAGGTGACGCTGCTCGGCTTGCCCGCCGGGTACGTGGTCACCGCCTGCAGGTGCTGACCGGTCTCACCGGCGATGAACGCGTCGTCGATCCACCGCTGGTCGGCGCTCACCCAGTCGGTTCGCCGGCCCTGCGCCGGGGCCGACTCCTGGTTGCTCGACGCCCAGCCGCGCCAGATGTCGGTGCGGAACTCCAGCGCCTTGCCCTGCCGGTAGTTGCGGAACTCCACGTCGACCCGGGCCAGCTGCCGCTTCGTGGGCCGGTAGGTGGGGTCGGCGGGCACCGTGCCGGTCCAGTGGTGCGCCACGTCGTACAGGTAGGTGGTCTCCGGGTGCGACTCGACCGACAGCCGCACCGGGCCGCGCTCCACCGCGGCGATGAGCTGCGCGCCCTCGTCGGCCGTGAGGGTCGCGACGGTCACCGGGGCCGGGCTCTCCGGGCCCCACACATACTCGTCCCACGGCTGGAGCCGACCGACGCCGTCGTTGACCACGAGCAGCAGCTTCGCCCCGGCCGCCGCGGCGGCCTGCGCCTGGGCGGCGATGTCCACGCTGTCACTGCGCCGCACCACCACGGCCCGGTCCCGGACCGGCCGCTTGGTCAGCGCCGCCGCCGAGGCGTCGGCGACGTAGACCGCGTCCAGCTGGCGACGACCCGCCGGCAGCGCCGGGGTCGCCCGCTTCACCAGCAGATCGTCGTACGACCGGTCGCCCGTCGAGACGGTCAGCGCCGGCTGCTCCAGCCGCCACCGGGCGCCGAACTCGAACTCGCCGTCGGTGACCGCACGGCTCGTCGGCAACGCCCACATGCTGTCGTACGAGTCGTCGGGCAGCACCTGACTCTCGGTGAGGCTGGCCCCGAAGGACCGGTGGATGTCCATCCGCAGCGACGTGGCGGTGGCCTCCTGCGGCACCTTGGCCTGCACCTGCCGGGCGGCCCGGGCGTCCAAGGTGACGGTCCGGTCCCGGTCCAGGTGGACGTCGGTGAAGCTGAGCATCGCCATGCCCTTGGAGTGCGGCCCGTGCGTTCCACGCACATCCGCGGAGATCCAGCCGTTCCAGCTCGCCACCGGCAGCCGCAGCGTCGCGGTGCCACTCTCGGGCAGGTCCACGGCGGTGAACAGGCCGTCGGCGGTGAGGATGACCTTGCCGACGAGCGGCTTGCCGTCCCGGTCCTTGGCGACCATGGTCAGGTTCTGCCGCTGGCCCTCCTTGGCGGCACCGATCAGGGTGCGACCACGCACCGCACCGGCGTCATCGGTGGCGACGATCATGCCGCTGACCTGCTTCTCCACCGGCAGCTTGTCGTACGCCGCGGTCACCGTCACGGTGGCGGTGCCGCCCGCCGGCACGGTGACCCGGTCGGCGGAGAGGGCGAAGAGGCCGGCCGGCGCGCTGGCCGCGTCGAGGGCCAGTTTCAGGGCGACCGGCGCGCCGCCGACGTTGGTGTAGGTGACGGTCCGGTCGACGGTCATGCCCGGCTGCTGCGGCCACGCCTGGAAACCGGAGTAGGCGCTCGGGGTGGCGAAGACGGTGGCGTGCGCGGCGGCGACGGCGTCGACCCGGCCAGCCCCCGCCTGGTACGGGGTGTACTCAGGGGTGGCCTTGACCGTGCTGACCAGCGCCTCCTTGATGCGCTGACCGGTCCAGTCGGGGTGCGCGGCGGCGACCAGCGCGGCCGTGCCGGCCACGTGCGGGGTGGCCATCGACGTGCCGCTCATCAGCGTGTAGTCACCGGAGCCGCCACGCACCAGGTGGGAGCGGGCGGCCAGGATGTCCACGCCGGGCGCGGTGATCTCGGGCTTGAGCCCGCCGTCGCCGGCCCGCGGGCCCTGGCTCGAGAAGTCGGCCAGGTGATCGGTGGCGTCGACAGCGCCCACGGTGAGCGCGGAGTTGGCGGCCCCCGGGCTACCGATGCTGGCCGGGCCGCCGTTGCCGGCGGCGATCACGAAGAGGGCGCCGGTCTCGGCGCTGAGCCGGTCGACCGCCTGGCTCATCGGGTCACTGCCGTCGGTGGACTCGCCACCCAGGCTCATGCTGACCACCCGGGCCTTCTGCTCGCGGGTCGCCCACTCCATGCCGGCGATGATCCAGGAGTCCTGCCCGCTGCCCTCGCTGTTGAGCACCTTGCCGATGTGCAGCCGGGCGCCGGGGGCAACACCCCGCTCGGCACCACCGGACGCGGCGCCTGTGCCGGCGATCGTCGAGGCGACGTGCGTGCCATGCCCCTTGTAGTCGAGGATGTCGGGCTCTTCGGGCACGAAGCTGCTCGACGCGGCGATCTGCCCGGCGAGGTCCGGATGCTCCTCGTCCGCCCCCGAGTCGAGCACCGCGACGTCGACACCGGCGGCGGTGTTGCCCTCGGCCCACAGCTTCGGCGCGCCGATCTGCGCGGTGGACTCGGCCAGGTCGGCGTGCACCCGGCCGTCCAACCAGACCTTGGCGATGCCGTTGGCCAGGGTCGGGGCGTCGCCCGTCCGGCGGCTCGAGCCGGCGGTGAGCGCGGTCCAGAACCGCTCGGCGGTGGCACGCTGACGGGTCAGCGCCGCGCCCTGCACGCTGTCCAACGGTCGGACCAGCTGGGCGCCGTCCACCGCCGGGCGGGTGCGGTTGCGAGCCGCCGCGTCGGTCATCGTGACGATCAGCGGAAGCACGTCGGTGTGCGCGTCGTCGTAGCCGTCGGCGATGAGGTCGGTGACGTTGAACAGTTGCCGGTCCAGCAGACCGCTGGTGACATAGGACAGCGCCGCGTCCGGGTAGACGTAGGTGTCGCCGTCGCGCACGGTGCGGTGGAAGCTCGGGGTGCTGCCGTCCGGCCGGCGCACGGTCGACACCGTACTCCCGTCGGCCGCGGTGGTGACCGTGACCGTGTCACCGGTGATCAGGGTGACGGTGGACGCACGTCCGGCGGCGGCCGGGGGTTGGCCCGCCGAGCGGTCGGGGCTGTTCGGCGGGGCGGCGGCCGCGCCCGCACCGGGTGGGGTGAACCCGGCCGCCAGGGTGAGGGCGGCGCCGAGGGCGATCAGCCCGGATCGGCGGCGCCGGTGGGACAAAGCCACGATGACCTCTTTGTGTCGAGAAGTGGTACGCAGCACAGCATCGACGCAAAGCCCACCCCAACCACACTCCGCACCCCCGACGCACTTACGCCATGGCACAAACCCGCCACCCCACCCCCCGCCTACGCCCCACCCGCCCTCCCCGCCCCTCCCTCCCGCCCGCCCTCCCTCCCGCCCGCCGATCTTGCACTTACGGATGCCGATGCATCCGGATCCGCGACTTTTGTCGGGACAGGAAGTGCAAGATCGACGGCGGAGGATGGGGGCGGGGGGCAGAGGGGCGGGGGGAGGGCGTGGGGTGGGTGGGTTAGTCCCTGTCGCTCCGCTGCGCGAAGCGGCCCTAATCGGGAGGAAGTAGGTCTATCTCCGAGTTAGGGGGTGGGGCGGGTCAGGTCGGCCAGGGCGTCGAGTTGGGTGGGGTCGGAGAGGGCTGAGCCCACCGCCACCACGCGTACGCCTGCCTGGAGGAACGCGCCCGCGTTGCTGGCGTCCAGACCGCCGGTCGCGACGAAGCGCAACTGTGGCAGCGGGCCGGCCACGGCCTTGAACCAGGCCGGCCCGAGGGAGATCGCGGGGAATGCCTTGAGCCAGGTGAGGCCGTGCCGCAGCGCCTGCTGCGCCTCGGTGGGGGTGGCCACGCCGGGCAGGTGCGGCAGACCACGCGCCGCGGCGGCGTCGGCGACCGCGAGGTCCAGGCCGGGCGCGACGGTGAACCGGGCGCCCGCGTCGGCCGCTGCGGCGACCTGTTCGACGTCGAGCACGGTGCCGGCACCGACGATCCGGTCGCGTTCGGCCCCCGCCTCGACGGCGGCCCGCAGCGCCGGCACCGCGTCGGCGGTGGCCACCGGAACCTCCACCACGTCGATGCCGAGGTCCCAGGCACGCTCGGCGAGCCGAACGGTTTCGTCGACCGGCAGGCCGCGCAGGATCGCCATCACCCGGGCGCCGCCGAAGATGTGGTCGAAGTCCGGTGTGGTCATGGTGCACTCCATCCGAGATCGCGGTGAAACTGTTGCTGGTGGCCGGATCGGAACCCGCCGGCCCGACTCAGGTCGTCGCCCCCGGGTCGGTCAGGTCGAGCGGTGACCAGGCGTCGGCGGGGGCGTCGATCAGCTTCTCGAACCAGGCCCACGGCGGCACCGGGGCGTTGTCGCCGCTACTGGCCAACGCCTGCGCGGCGACGAGGTGGCCGAGGCGCAACCGTCGTACGGAGTCGAGGCCGCGCAGCAGCCCGGCCAGGTAACCGGCGGCGAACGCGTCTCCGGCACCGACCGGCTCCACCACCGTCACCCGAGGGGCCGGCACGAAGACCGGTTCGGCGTCGCGGTCCAGTGCGGTGGCACCCACCGCGCCGTCCTTGACCACCACCGTCGCCGGCTCCGGTAACAGCTCGCGTACGGACGTCGGGTCGGTGACGCCCCACAGGGTCTCCGCCTCGTCCTGCCCGACGAAGACGAGGTCGCAGCGGTTGGCGAGGTCGCGCAGCACCGGCGCGGCCTGCGCAGCGGGCCACAGTCGGGCCCGGTGGTTGACGTCGAAGCTGACCAGCGCCCCCGCCAGCGGCCGGTCGGTCACGGCGTGCTCGACCAGCGCCCGGCAGGAGGGCGACAGCGCCGGGGTGATCCCGGACAGGTGCAGCACCCGGGCGCCGACCAGCCCCGGGTCGGCCAGCGTGGCGGGGTCCATCCGGGCCGCCGCCGACCCGGCCCGGTAGTAGTGCACGGCGGTCCCCTCCGGGCCCGGGTCCTTGACGTACAGGCCGGTGGGGGCGGCCGGGTCCACGCGCACCTGGTCGACACCGACGCCGGGGGCTGCGACGTGCCGGACCACGGCCCGACCGAAGGGGTCGTCGCCGACGCGGCTCACCCAGGTCACCTCGTGCCCCAGTCGGGCCAGGTAACCGGCCACGTTGGACTCGGCACCGCCGACCGAGATGGCGACCCGTTCGGCCTGCTCCAGCGACTCACCCGGCGCGGGGCAGAGCACCACCATCGTCTCCCCCACCGCGACCACCTCGATCGGCGGGATGCCGGCCGGGACACTCGTCGGGTCGGGTCGCGGGTCGGTCGGCATCGGGCACACGTCCTCGCGGTGGGGGTGCTGGGGCGCCGACGAGCCTAGGTGTCCCGCGCGGGGCGGGCAACCCGGTGTCCCGCCGGTCAGGGCAGCGTCAGCCCATACGCGGCCAACACCTCCGCGATCGGCTGGTAGTAGGTGGTGCCGCCGGCCGTGCAGTTGCCGGTGCCGCCGGAGAGGATGCCGAGGATGGTGCCGGTGGAGGCCACGTAGAGCGGCCCGCCGCTGTCCCCCGGTTCGGCGCAGATGTTGGTGCGGATCAGGCCGTAGATCACGCCGGTGGCGTAGTTGACGGTCTGGTTGAGGCCGGTGACGGTGCCGCAGCGCACCCCGGTGGTGCTCCCACTGCGGCACACCGCCTGACCGATGTACGCGTTGCCGGGGCCGTTGATGGTCAGCAGGCCGGGATAGGTGTAGACCGCGCTCGGATGGGCGATCGGGCCGGTGTAGCGGATCAACCCGTAGTCGTTGGTGGGGTAGCTGGTAGCGGTGCGGGTGCCGAGCACGGTGGTCTGGGCACTGTCGGTGTACCAGGTGGTGGCGGCGGTGGTGCAGTGCCCGGCGGTGATCACGTAGTAGGTGCTGCCGCTGCGCGCGTTCGCGCCGAGCGAGCAGCGCGCGCCGGCGCCGTAGATGCCCTGCCCGCCGGCGATCAGGGGGCGCAGCGTTCCGGGTTCGCGGCGCAGCAGCACGCCGGCCCGGTCGGCCACCGCCCGCAGTGCGGTCAGTTCGATGCGGGCCACGGTGTCGTCGACGGTGAGGGTCATCCGGCCGGTGGCGGGGTCGAGGCCCCAGGCGGTGCCCGGGGTGCGTACCCCGGCCAGCACGGCCGCCGGATCGGCGGCGGGCCCGGCGGCCCGGTCGGGGACGGCGGCCTGCGCCGCGCCGGGCGCGACGAGCAGCAGGATGGTCAGGCTGAGGACCAGCGGCGAGCGGCGCATCCGAACCTCCGAAGAGATCGAGATTGATGGATGCAGTTAAGCATCGCCCGGCGTCCGATGCCGTGACAACCTCCGGCCGTCCTCTTCCCCGACCGGCGGGAATCGTCGATCCGGGGACGGGCCGCGCCGCTGCCACCGATAATCCTCGGAGACACAGCGGGAGGCCGGCCATGACCACCGGAGGCACCTCGGCGCTGGTACGCCGGATGGAGGGGTCGACCCGGGCCACGCTGCTGGAGTTGCTCTTCGACGTGGTCTTCGTGGCCGCCCTCGCGCTGACGTCGGCACTGTTGACCGAAGAGCACTCCTGGTCCGGCGGCGCCAAGGTGCTGCTGATGCTGACAGCCATCTGGTGGACCTGGTCGCTCACCGCGATCACTACCGAGTTCTACGACCCGCAGCAGCGCCCGATCCAGGCCATCCTGATGATCGCCATGGTCGGTTCGGTGGGGATGGCGGTAGCGCTGCCGATGGTCACCATCTCGCACCTGCTGCTCTTCGTGATCTCGTACGTCGGCACGCACCTGATTCGCTGCATCATCCTGGTCGCCGCCCTGCGCCGGCAGGGGCACCAGACGGCCAGGGAGCGGGCCACCCGGTTCCTCTTCTGGTTCACGGTGTCCGGCTTCTTCTGGATCGCCGGTGCGCTGATGGGCACCCCGAACTGGGGGTTCTGGACCGCCGCCATCACGATCGACCTGGTCGCTTCGGCGGCCCGCTACCCCACGCCCCGGCTGGGCCAGGTGCCCATCGCCCAGTACACGCAGATCACCGAGCACCTGGGCGAGAGGTACCAGCAGTTCCTCATCCTGGCCCTCGGCGACATCATCCTGTTACCGACCCTGCAGGTCAGCCGGAGCGGGCTCGACTCTTTCCGGGTCGCCGCCCTGCTCTGCGCGTTCGCCACCATGCTGCTGCTCTGGCAGGTCTACGCCTTCCACGCCAGCGAGTTGTTGCGGGCTGCCGGGTCCAACAGGGGTCGGCCGGCGCGGCTGGCTCCGTACACCCATCTGGTGCTACTGGCTGGTGTGGTCGCCACGGCGGCCTCGTTCGAGATGGTCGTCGAACATCCGACCGGAACGACGCCGGCGCGGTGGCTCGTGCTGATCATCGGCGGCCCGGCGCTGTTCGTGTTCGGCCGCGTCCTGTTCGTTCTGCTGGTGTCCTGGGCCGTGACATGGCGGCGAGTGGCCTGGCAGCTCACGCCACTGCTGGTGCTGCCGTGGGCCGGCGGCTGGCCACCACTGCTGGTCACCGCCGTCGTGGCGCTCGGGCTGGCCGGTCACGTCCTGGTCCCCCCCGGCACCGACCGGGAGACCACGCCGGGGCTGGACGTGCGGCGAACCGACGACGACTGACCCTCAGGCGAGGTGTCGTCCGGCCCACTCGGCGAGATCCCGGGCGCACGCGTCCACCGACTCCTGCCAGGTCCGGGCCGCGCCGTCGCCGGCCTCGTCGCTGACCTGCTTGACCAACCGACACGGCACGCCAGCCTGCGCGGCGGCCCACGCCACCGCGTACCCCTCCATGTCGACCAGGTCGGCGCGCTGCGCCAACCGGTCCCGCTGCTCGTCGTCGGCCACGAACGTGTCGCCGGTGGCCAGCACCGCGCCCTCGGCGGCCAACGCCAGCGGCGCCCCGTACGTCTCGCCGGTGAGCGTGCGCAGCAGGTCGGTGTCCAGGTCGTGCTGGAGCACGGTGGCGACCTCGTGGATGCCGGCCAACCCGGGGCGCAACGCGCCGGCCGTACCCAGGTTGAGCAGCAGGGCGGGGCGCGGTCCGGCGGCCAGCACCGCGGCCACCGCGCTGGCGGCGTTCACCTTGCCCATGCCGGTCAGCAGGACCGGCAGCTCGGGCGGCAGGTAGCGGGCCTCCTCCCCGACGGCGAGCACCACCAGCGGACGATCGGGGCGGACCGTACCTCGAAGATTCACCGGAGCATCGTACGAGCCGGCCTCTCCCCCCACCGACCGCACCCAGCGATCGTTCAGCGCGGTCGCATGGCGCGTTCAGGCACATGGGGCAGGCTGGTCGGGCGAGCCACCGGACGCCGCGGTCCGGGGCCGCGACGAAAGAGGTGACGAGGTGTACGACGGGCAGGAGTTCCTCCGCGACAACCGCTGGTGCCTGAGCCGGCGTGCCCTGCTGACCGGGGCCGGCGCGGTCGGCGCCGCCGGTCTGCTGAGCGCCTGCGGCGCCGGTGACAGCCCAGCCGGTCAGGCGGCCGCGACGCCCGGCAGCGTGCTGGCCAGCACCGCTGACGTACCGGTAGGCGGGGGCACGGTGACCGGCGGCGTGCTGGTCGTCCAACCGGAGGCCGGCACGTTCAAGGCGTACGACGCGACCTGCCCACACCAGGGCGTACGCGTCGGCGTGCCCCGCGACGGCGTGATCACCTGCCCCGCGCACAACTCCACCTTCGCGGTCAGCGACGGCTCCCGCCAGGGCGGCCCCGCCACGAACGGCCTGACGGAGATCCCCATCAGGGTCGACAACACAACGATCACCCGAGCTTGACCCGCCGCCCCTGCCCGCAAGATCGCGGATCGTCAGTCGTCGGTGAAGCGGTACAGCACGAAGTCCTTCTCGGCACCGCAGGCGATGACGTGGGTGTTCCACGAGCAGGACGAGCTGCGCACATCCTTCAGCTCGCCCAACTCGTCGACCTCGCCGGACTCGGCCCACACCCCGGCCAGCACCCGGTTGTCCGCGACCACGCTGGGCGTCTTGGCGAACACCAGCAGGTTGCCCTCGTCCAGGCGGACCGCCACCCCGCCCCGATCCCGCAGCACCGGCTTGCCGGCGGCGTCGAAGACGGTGACGGTCGGCTCCGGGGACTCCCGCTGGGCGAGCACCTGCTCACCCAACGGGACCAGGTCGGTCACGCCCGGCGCCGACCACTGGATCGCCCGCTCACCCTCGGTGGCCGCCACCACCTCGGTGCGCTCGACATTATGGTCCGGCACCTGCAACAGGCAGGCCCGGCGCGCACCGCAGGCCACCAGCTCCGACGGGCGGTACTCGTCGTTCCCGGACCGGTGCAGCACCACCGGCTCGGCGTCGGAACCGAGGTCGTAGGCCAGCAACTGGTAACCCCCCTCGTTGGCGGCCACGTACAGGCGGTCCTCGTGGGCGACCACCAGGTCGTCGAGATCGGCGACGCTGCCCCACTGGCGCAGCACCGCGCCGGTTGCCATGTCGAGCAGCCGCACCGACCGGTCCGCACCCACCTGGACGAGTCGCCGCCCCTTGCTCGTCCACGGGTTGCGGGGCGTGCCGTCGAGGAAGGCCGGCCCGCCCGCCGCCGCGTCGGTGCCGACCGGCCGGACCACGGTACGGCCCCCGGCGTACTGGTCGCGGGGATTGGGCTGGGTCCACTTCGGCGAGCCGTCGGTCAGGCGCAGGCCGACCAGCTCGTCCGCAGCCCGATCCACCAGCACCGCCGTGTCGTCGGCGAAGTAGACGTCGTCACCACGCAGAACGCGCTGCCAACGCTGCTCGCCGGTACGACCGTCGAGGACGGCCAGTGGTCGGGGGTTGCTGCCGCCCGGTGGGTCGGCGAGGACCGCGACCGCCCCGGGGACAGCGATGATCGCCTCCCACTTGTCGGCCCGCACGTCGGTCGGCTTGCGCCATAGCTCGTCACCGGTGCTGGCGTCGACGGCCACCACTTCCAGCCGGTCGTCCGGCAGTGGGAACGCGAGGTAGGCCCGGTCGTCGAGCACCGCCGTCCACATGTCGACCGGCCGTTCGGCGCCGGCCGACGGCCGGGACAGCTCGTGCAGCGATGCGAACTCCAGATCCGGGTAGCGGTCCCGGGTCAGGTAGAGCGTCGCCGCGGTGGCCATCCCGACCAGGGCGAGCACCGCACCGAGCACCATCCAGCGCGCCCGCCGCCAGCGGGTCGCGCCTGCCGCCGCGCGGACGGGCCTCGGCGCGGGCGGTACGAGTGGCGGTCCCGCATACGCCGGGGCGGACAGCGGTTTGCGCAGCGGCAGGTCGGTCAGGGCACCCTCGGCCACCGGTAACTCCGGCTGGTCCAGCACCGTCGGCGCGATCCCCAGCTCGGCGTGCAGCATGCGGGCCACCAGCGGGATCCGTGACGACCCGCCCACGAGGAACAGCCCGGCGAGCTGATCAGGCGTACGGCCGGCGACGGCGATGACCTCCCGGGTTTGCTGCACCGCCCGGCGCAGCAGCGGTGTGGCCACCCGCTCGACGTCCGCCCGGGTCAACTGGATCGTCTCGGCGACTCCCGGCACCGCGACCGGGGCGACCGCAGACCGGGACAGGGTCTCCTTCGCACCTCGTACCTCGTCCCAGAGCCGGAGCTGGTCGCGGCGCTGCGCCGGATCCGCCGGTCGGGTGAGCCGGGCCCACTGCGCGGCGTGCCGCTCACCGACCAACTCGCCGACCCGGCGCACCAGCGCGGCGTCGAGGTCCAGGCCGCCCAGGTCGGGCAGGCCACCGTCGGCGACCACGCTGAAGCCGGAGTCACCCCAGGGGTCCGCGCCCTCGTTGCGCAGCACCGCGACGTCGAGCGTCCCGCCACCGAAGTCGAACACCGCGATCGTCCCGCCGACCGGCACCGGACGGTGCAGCACCTGCGTGTAGTAGCGGGCGGCGGCCACCGGCTCCCGCAGCAGCCGGGTGCCCGGCGGCGTCGGCCCGGCGAGGGTGTGCTCGGCCGCCTGCGGCCAGCCCGCGCGCAGCAGCGCTTCGGCGAGGACCTGCCGCCGCGTCGCGTCCCAGGCCGCCGGGCAGGTGACCACCGCCGGTGGCAGGAAACCCACCGCCCCCACCGCGGCCCGTGCGACCGCCGCCAGCACCGCGGCGAGCAGGTCGGCCGGCGGGTACGCGCGGTCGCCGAGCCGCACGGTCGGCTCGTCCACCCGACGCTTCGGGTTCGGCTCGAACCGGGCCGGGTCGGCTTGCGCCAACCGGCGGGCGTCCCAGCCGGTGTGCAGGGTGCCGTCCGGGTCGGCGTAGACGGCGGACGGACTGAGCGGTTGACCGTCCATCAGCAGCGGGCGGGTCCGCCCGTCCGGCCAGCGCAGCACCGCGACGGTGTTCGACGTGCCGAGGTCGACGCCGAGGGCGAAACCCTCGTGCTGGCCTGCCATTGCCCGGTACCTCCGCCGCGACGAGGGGAACTCGACCCCGCATCGTACGCAGGCCCCGCCGCACTGCTGATCACTCGGTCCGGGGTGGTCGGTGGCGTCCGGTCAGTGGGTGGAGTGGACGCCCACCACCTCGTCCTCGCTGGTCTCCCCGGTCAGCTGGAAGCCGAGCTTCAGGTAGAACCGCTCCGGGCCGTCCGGCCCCGGCTTCCACGTCGTGTAGATCCGGTCGTGCCCGCGTCGACGGGCCTCGTCGCGGACGGCCTGCACCGCGAAGCGGCCGTACCCCCGGCCCTGGTGCTCGGCGGCGATGTTCAACCGCCACAGGCCCGAGCGCAGGTCGTCCGGGTGGGCCGGGTCCCACACGATGTCGAAGAAGCCCATCAGGAAGCCGACGATCTCGTCATCCTCGACGATCAGACGCGGCCACGCGATCTCGGGCTGCGCGTACGCCTCGGCGAGGGACCAGGCAACCGGCGACGAGAACTTCTCCTGGTCGGGCCGCACGCTCAACCGGCACGCGGCCTCCACATTGTCCTGGGTGATTGTCACCAGTCGCGGCACGCTGGCCACCTTACCGAGCGGGCCACCCCAACAGGCCGTCGAGCAGCCCGCGCAGGCCGAACTGGAACCAGGTGTCGAGGTCGGTGTCGGGCCGGGTCTGGCCGGCCGCGGCCAGCCACTGTCGTTCCCGGGTACGGCCGGTCCGCTCCAACCGGTTGCGGGTCGCCGACCACCAGGCGTGGTAGGTGCTGTCGGCGGGATCGCGCGAAATGAGCAGGGCCATGCCCTGGATGTAGCCGCTGAGCGCCAGGTAGGCGCGGAACGCCTCGGCGGGGTCGTACCCGGCGCTGGTGAACGCCGCCACGACCCGGTCGACCATGGCGAGGACCGCCGGCCCCGTCGGCGGCCGGTCGGTGGCGAGGACGGCCAGCAGCCAGGGGTGGCGGCGGTACATCGCCCACTCGTCCCCGGCCAGCCGTTCGAGCCGTTGACGCGGCTCACCCGACAGTGGCGCGGTGCCGGGCGCGCGGGTGGAGGTGATCTGCTCGGCCATTGCGCCGAGGAGGTCGGCCCGGTTGCGCACGTGCCGGTACACGGCGTGCGCGGGCATGCCGGCGCGCTGGGCGAGGACCCGCATGGAGACGGCGTCCAGACCCCCGGAGTCCGCCAATTCGACCGCGACGGCGACCAGCCGGTCGCGCGGGTCGCCGCCGGTGGGCGCGGGCAGGTCGGGGACGCGGCGCGGTGCCGCGCCGGGGCCGTGCTCGCGACGCCTGCGGTACGCACGGGCCTGGCAGCGCCGTGAGCAGTAGCGGCGCGGGCGCCCCCGGCCGGAGCCGGCAGGTAACTCCGCCGCGCACTCGACGCACCGGACGCTGAGCAGGGCTGCCTCCACTTTCATCACGGCACATCGTGTGACGAAACTACTGCACGCCGCCTGCCCGTCGGCGACAGCATCGAGGGCATGAATCCGCCCAGTCGCAGAGATGTGCTTCGCGGCGGCGCAGTCGCCTCCGCAGCCGTCCTCTATCCGTCACCGGTCTCCGCCGCCGCACCACCGGGGACCGGCGCGCCCCCACTCGGCCCGGTCCGCGTGCGGCCGAACGACCCCCGGTACCCGGACCTGGTCCGCCGTGGCAACCAACGGTTCGTGGGCACGCCGGACGAGGTGCGGGTGGTGGGCTCGACCGACCAGGTCGTCGCGGCCGTCCAGGACGCCGTCCGCACCGGCCGGCGGGTGGCGGTTCGCGGCGGTGGGCACTGCTTCGAGGGATTCGTGGACGACCCCGCGGTCCGGATGGTGATCGACCTGTCCGGGTTGACCCAGGTCTACCACGACCCCCGACGGTTCGGTTTCGCGGTCGAGGCGGGCGCCACCCTCGGCGAGACGTACCGCAGGCTCTTTCTGGGGTGGGGGCTGACCCTCCCCGGTGGATCCTGCCCGGGAGTCGGCGTCGGCGGTCACATCGCGGGTGGCGGCTACGGTCGGCTTTCCCGCCGGCACGGACTCGTGGTCGACCACCTGTACGCGGTGGAGGTGGTCGTGGTCGACCGCGGTGGTACCGCCCGTGCGGTGCTCGCCACCCGGGAGCCGACGGACCCGCACCGCGACCTGTGGTGGGCGCACACCGGTGGCGGCGGGGGCACCTTCGGCGTCGTCACGCGCTACTGGTTCCGCTCGCTCCCCACACCACCCGCGCGGGTGCTCGACTTCACCGTCAGCTGGCCCTGGGCCGACCTGGACGAGACGGGCTTTCGCCTGCTCGCCGGCAACTTCGGCCGCTGGTGTGCCCGCAACAGCGCACCCGACTCCCGGGGCAGCCACCTGTACGCCGAGCTGATCCTGTCCCGCCCGCAGGCCGGCGGTCACACCCTCGCTGGTCAGGTCCCGCACGGCAGTCGACACCTGCTCGACGACCTCGTCGGGGCGCTCGGCGACGGCGTCGACGTCACCCCGACCGTCGCGTCGGAGACGCTGCCCTGGCTGGCCGCGACCCTCGGCGGCGACAGCGACGACGGCAAGGGCTGGCGGTTGAAGGTCAAGTCGGCCTTTCATCGTGCGCCCCTGACCGAGCGGCAGTTGCACGTGGCCTACCGCCACCTGACCCGCGACGGTGACCTGCCCGCCGGCTCGCTGAGCCTCAACACCTACGGCGGGGCGATTAACGCCGTGCGACCCACCGCCACCGCCGCCGTCCACCGGGACGCGTCCATGCTGCTGTTCTACCTCGCCGGCTGGGGCGATCCGGCCGCGGACCCCCGGCACCTGGCCTGGATCCGCGAGTTCTACCGGGACATGTACGCCGACACCGGCGGCGTCCCGCCGGACGGCGCCTACATCAACTATCCCGACGTCGACCTCACCACCGCGACCCGACGGTGGTCGGAGGTCTACTTCGGGCCCAACTACCGACGGCTGCAACAGGTCAAGGCCCGCTGGGACCCCCGCAACGTCTTCCACCACGACCTGTCGGTGCGACCACCCGGCCACTGACCCGGCACCTTCCTCGCGTTGGCCTAGGGTCGAGCGGCCGGGCCGTCCCGTTCGGTCCGTGCGGCGCGGAGCAGTCGGAGCTGACCGATCTCCGCGACGTTCTTCATCAGCTCGGAGTTGACCCAACCGATCGTGTGCGTGACGGTGTGGTCGGTCTCGTCCGGCCAGGGGAACGTCGCGATGCGGTCGAGGTCGCGGTCGCTGAGCTGGTCGAGAAGACCCAGCCATTCGGTACGCAGGCCACGCAGCCAGGCGACACTCGGTTCGCCCGCGCCCGGCCAGACAACCGCCGTGCGCTGCCGCGCTGATCCACCCCGGAGATGATCCATCGCCACGGTCCACCACCAGCCGACGTGCCAGGTGAGCCAGCCGATCGTCGGCACCGGGACCGGGTCGGGTTCGGTGTCGGCCCAGTCCGGGGTCCAGGTGCCGTCGGTGCCCTGCCGCACCGACCAGCAGTGGGTCGCCGGCTCCCAGAGGAAGTCCGCAGGATCGAGTCGCTCAAGGTGGTACTCGAACAGCGACCAGGTCAGGTCGAACTGCCAGCGCAAGAGGGCAAGAGGTGCTACGGACATCCGGGAATCCTGTCGGAACGCGACCCCCACCGTCCACAAATTAACCCACCCGCCCAGCCTCCCAAACGGGGTGATCATGAGTTGGCGGGGCAGCGGGTGGAGAGCGCGTAGCGGAGCAAAACCACGTCGCCGATCTGGCGGGCCTCGGCCAGGCGCGCGCGGCGGCCCGGGTGCCAGGGGAAACGACCCTCCCCGACGAACCGGGGCGCCCGACCGTCACCGACGAAGAACGGGGCGACCACCAGGTGCAACTCGTCGGCGAGACCGGCGGCGAGGAACTGGGCGTGCACCGTCCCGCCGCCCTCCACCATCAACCGCTGGACGCCCCGCGCGGCCAGGTCGGTCAGCAGCCACCCCGGGTCGACGGGCTCACCCGCGTCGATCACGGTGGCCAGGTGGCCGACCCGCTCCCGGGTCTTCTCCAGCGCGCCCGAGGCGCAGTAGACGAGCCGGACCGAATCACCGGCGGTGAAGAAGCGGGCGGTCGGGTCGAGGTCACCGCGGGCGGTCAGGGTGACCTTGGTGGGCGAGGCGGGCCGACCGGCCGCCACCCGCTCGGCGCGGCGGCTCGGGGAACGCACCAGCAGCCGAGGGTCGTCGCGGCGGACGGTGGCGGCACCGACCAGGATCGCGTCGCAGCCGGCCCGAACCGCGTCGACGCGGTCCAGGTCGTCGTCATTGGACAGCAGCAACCGCTGCTCGGTGGCGTCGTCGATGTACCCGTCGATGGAGGTGGCGCAACTCAGCAGCACGTACGGCCGCGTCGTCTCCGGCGGGCAGCTCATCGGGGGCCAGGCCACTCGGGAGTACGACCTGCGAGCACATCCATCGCCTCGGCTGCCTCGATCTCCGCCGCCTTGGCCGCCTTGGCCGCCAGGTAGTCGGCGTTGGCCGGCGAGAGAAAGACGCTGGTGAGCACGCGTTCGGCGACGTCCACGCCCAGCCGGGTCAACTGTTCGGCCTTGTCCGGGTTGCTGCTCAGCAGTCGGATGCGTGGCACACCCAGCGTGGCCAGCATCTGCGCGGCGGCGGTGTAGTCCCGCTCGTCCTCGCCCCGGCCCAGCGCGACGTTGGCCTGGTAGGTGTCCAACCCGGCGTCCTGCAGCGCGTACGCGTCGAGTTTGGCGTACAGGCCGATGCCACGACCCTCCTGGCGGAGGTAGAGCAGGAAACCGCCGGTCTCGGCGATCCGCTGCACCGCCTCGCGCAGCTGCGGCCCGCAGTCACAGCGTTGGCTGCCGAACACGTCGCCGGTCAGGCATTCGCTGTGCGGACGGACCAGTGGGGCTTCTCCCCCGGCGGCGAGCCGATCCAGCGCACCCGCCCAGTCGCCGAGGCCGAGGGCCAGGTGCTCTCGACCGTCCACCAGGCCCTTGAACGTGAACACCCGCACGGTCGTGGTGTAGCCGTCCGGAAACGCCAGCGGCACCGTGACCTGGGTGCGGATCGTGGCAACCGGCAATGCTTCGGGCATGGGACTCCTTTGTCCAGCGCCACCACTCTCCGGCGGCGGGTACCGTCTCACAACCGACTCAACAGCCGCCGCCGGACGCGGCTTCCCGGGCGGCCACCGGAATCCGCCGCCGACGGGCCAGCAGCACCGCGGCGCCGGGCAGGCTGGCCACCAGGATCAGTGCACCATAGACGGTGGCGGTGGCGACGCCCTCGGCCGCGCTGAGCCCGGCCGCACCGAACACCCACGCCGCCACACCCTCGCGGGGCCCGAAGCCGGCGACGTTCAACGGCAGGCCCATGGCGAGCAGGGCGAGCAGCGTCAACGGCAGCAGTCGGGACAGCGGGGCGTCCGACCCGGCGGTGCGCGCCGCCACCAGGAAGGTGGCCAGGTGGCCGGCGACCATCACGGCCGAGGCGACCAGCACACCGAACCAGGTACGCCGCGCCAGCAGGCCCGACCGCACGTCCGCCACCGCGGTACGCAGCGGCGTCGCCCAGCGTGACCCGCCGGCGTTCGGCAGGCCCCTGGCCACCAGCACGGCGACCAGCCCGGCTGCGACGAGCAGCGCGGCGGCCACCGGCAGGTACGGCCGCACCGGGGACGGGAAGGCCGCGAGCACCACCAGGGCGACTGCCAGCAGGACGACCTGCCCGGCGGTACGCTCCCAGACCACCGCACGGATGCCCCGGCTGACGTCACCGGCGTCGCGGCCGTGACGGACCGCCCGGTGCACGTCGCCGAGCACACCGCCGGGCAGGGTGGCGTTGAGGAACACGGCCCGGTAGCAGTGCGCCACCGCGGTCGCCAGCGGCAGGCGTACGCCGAGGCCACCGGCGACCAGGCTCCACCGCCACGCCGCGCAGACCGTGGTGAGCACCCCGATGACCAGCGCCGCGGCCAACGCGGGCGCGTCGATCAGTCGTACTCCGGCGAGGAACGGGCCACTGCCCACCTGCCACAGCAGGACGGCGAGCAGACCCACCCCGCCGACCACTCGTGCCCAGGCCCAGAACATCGGCGCCGGCCCTCCCGTTGAAGATCGTCCACTTGCCCTAGTGCACGTACCCAGGGCGTGAACGGTTCATCCACCGGCGAAGAGGTCAGTGTGTTCGACCAGCACGGTGAGCCGGCCGGCCGCCGCGTCGGCCAGCCGGTGCCGGGCGTACGCCTCGGCGGGGCCGGCCAGGTCGGGACGCTGCTCGCAGGCCGCCGCGAGCCAACCCCGCAACCACTCGGCGGTCAGGTCGGCCTGCTCCGGGCCGAGTCGCCACGGGCTGGGCCGTTCCCGCACGTCGACGCCGTGTCGGGCGAACGCGGCGGCGGTGGCGGCGGCGGCGTCCGGGCCGAGCAGCCGCCGGCCGTCGACGGTACGCCGCTGGTGGTCGTTGAACGCGGCCTCGACCGCCTCGTCGAGCGGGTCGGCCGGGGTGAGCCGGACCCGGCCGGTCACCGAGATGGCGAACAGGGCGGGCCGGCCGACGCAGGCGGCCACCACCCGTTCGATCTCCTCGGCGCTGAGCATGTCCAGCAGCGCGGACGCGGTGATCAGGGCGCCGTCGGCGAGGTCGGCGGCGGTCAGCCGGGTGAGGTCACCGCAGCGGGTGCGGACGGTGACCGGGGCGCCGTCGGCGGCTCTCACCCCCGTCATGCCCTCGGCGGCGCGGGCCAGCAGGTCGGCGTCCCGGTCGTGCAGCACCCAGTGCTGTGGCCCGGGCAGTCGGGCGGCCAACCAGCGGCTCATCGAGCCGGTGCCGCTGCCCAGGTCGTGGATCACCGTCGGGACGTCGCCGGTCAGCCGGGGGCGGACGGCGTCCAACAGGTCCTCGGCGCGCGCCGCCGCGTCGGCCGGTTCGCGCAACCGCAGCCAGTCGGCGAACGGCAGGGTCTCCTCGGCGGTCACTCCGCCACCTCCTCCAGCACGGCGGCCAGCAACGCGGTGGTCACCGGCCAGTCGGTCAGGGTGTCGCGCCGGGCGAGGGCCGCACGCCGCAGTCGGGCCCGCAACTCGTCGTCGCCCAACCACCAACTCAGTGCGCCGGCCAGGGCGGCCGGGTCGTCCGGTGGAACCAGCAACCCGGGCAGCTCACCGTCCGGGGTACGGCCGAGCGCCTCCGGTACGCCGCCCACCTCGGTCGCCAGCACCGGCAGGCCGCGGGCCAGCGCCTCGGTGACGACCATGCCGTACGTCTCGCCTCTCGACGGCAGCACCAGCAGGTCGGCGGCGGCGTACGCGTCGTCCAACGCCGTACCGGTCAGCGGGCCGGCCAGCCGCACCCGGTCGGCGAGACCCGCGCCGGCGAGCCGGACGCGCAGCCGGTGTACCAGCTCGGGCTCCCGGGTCAGCGTGCCCGCGCAGACCATCGTCCAGGGCCGGCCGACCAGCGTGGCCAACGCGTCGACCAGCACGTCGTACCCCTTGTGGTGGGTGACCGCCGCGACGCAGAGCAACCGGTCGCCGGCCGCGGAGCCGACAGCGGGCGGCGCGGGCCGCACCCCGGGCGGCGCGGCCGAGATCCGCTCGACGAGCGTCGGGTGCCGAGCCATCAGGGTGCGACGGGTCCACTCGCTGGTGGTGACGACGGCCCGCGCGGTGGCCAACGCACGGGCCTCCACCTCGTCGTCGAACGGCAGATGCACCAGGACCACCAGGCGCAGCCGACGGGCGTGCGGGGCGAGCAGATCCGGCACGGTCGAGGCGATCAGGCCGTCGATCAGCACCACGGCGTCGTCGGGCACGGCGGCGAGCACCCCGGCCAGCGTCGCCAGGTCGGCCGGGTCGGCGTGCGGCCACGCGCCGGGCACCGGATGCTCGTGGACCGACCAGCCCCGCTCACCGAGCCCGGCGCAGATCCGCCGGTCGTAGGAGTTGCCGCCGCTGGGCGTTGCCGGGTCGTCGATGTCACCGGGCAGAACGACGTGCGCCGCCCGGCCCGCATCGGTCACAGCGACCGCTCGTAGCTCGCCCAGGCGATGTGCGACTCGTGCAGGGTGACCGTGATGCCGGTCAGGTCGCGCGCCCCCGCGCCCAGCTCACCGGCGTGCACCCGGTCGACCAGCCGGTCCGCGACCGTACGGGCCAGCACCTCGGTGGTGGTGTTCACCCCGGCGAAGGCCGCCTCGTCGTCAAGGTTGCGGTAGGTCAGCTCGGCCAGCACGGCCCGCAGTTGCTCGGTGGCCAGGCCGATGTCCACCACGATGCCGTCGGCGTCCAGGTCGGGCCGGCGGAACGTCGCGTCCACCACGAACGTCGCGCCGTGCAGGCGTTGGGCGGGCCCGAACACCTCGCCCCGGAAACTGTGGGCGATCATCATGTGATCCCGAACGGTCACGCTGAACACGGTCACTCCCCGTCGTCATAGGTGATGAGGTGGCAGAGGGCGGGCAGGTCACCCGAACTCAGTCGGGCGAGCACGTCGGGCAGCTCCGCGAACCGGGACGCGCCGGTGATCAGCGCGTCGAAGGCCGGGTCGTCGAGCAGATCCAGGGCGAGCGCCAGCCGATCGGCGTAACTGCGCCGCCCCCGTCGGGCGGGGGCCACCGTGCCGACCTGACTGCTGCGCACGGTGAGTCGACCGGAGTGGAACGCGCCGCCCAGCGACACCTGCACCGCGCGGTCGCCGTACCAGCTCAGCTCGATGACCGTGCCCTCCGGCGCGAGCAGGTCCAGCGCCTGTTGCAGGCCAGCGGCCGTGGCGCTGGCGTGCACGACCAGGTCCCGGTCACCGCGGGCGTCGGCCGGGCTCGCGAAGTCGACGCCGAGCGCCCCGGCCACGCCGGCCCGGCGGGCGTCGGTGTCGACCAACTCGACGTGCACGCCGGGGAACCGGGCGAGCAGCGTCGCGACGCAGCAGCCCACCATGCCCGCGCCGATCACGGTGACCCGGTCACCGACCAGCGGCGCTGCGTCCCACAACGCGTTGACGGCGGTCTCCACCGTGCCGGCGAGCACCGCTCGGGCGGCCGGCACTCCGTCCGGCACCGGCACCACGGCGCTCACCGGCACGACGTACGCGCTCTGGTGTGGGTGCAGGCAGAACACCGTCCGTCCGCGCAACTCCGACGGGCCCTGCTCGACCACGCCGACGCTGAGGTAGCCGTACTTCACCGGGCCGGGGAAGTCGCCCTCCTGGAACGGGGCGCGCATGGCGGCGTACTGGTCGGCGGGCACCCGGCCGGCGAAGACCAGCGTCTCGGTGCCCCGGCTGACCCCGGAGTAACTGGCTCGGACCAGCACCTCGTCCGGCCCCGGTTGGGGCAGTGACACCGGCCGGATCTCGGCCGCGCCGGGCTCACGCACCCAGCAGGCGTACGCCTCGCGGATCACCGTCGCGCACCTCACCTCTGCTCCGGGCCAAGCCGATCGGCCATGTCGGGGTCCCCCGGTCGGGGTCGTCGATCATAAACACGGACGTACGGCACCCACGGTTCGACGTGGTTCGGTGCTCGGGCGGTAGCGCCCCGGCACCAGCCCCTGACCCGTCTCGGGCACCTGGCGCGACGCCACCATCAGCCAAGACCACCCGGCCGCAATCGCGTCGTTCCGCTAACGCCCAGGGGCGAGGAACCGGGTGAAGAACGCCAGAGTGTCCCGGATCAGGGGCTCCAGCGGCGCTCCGGTGAAACAGTGGTCGGCGCCCGGCACCACCGACAACTCGACCTCGGCACCCACCGCGGCCAGTGCTACGGCCAACTCCTCGCTCTGCCCGACCGGGACGACCAGGTCCTGATCGCCGTGGATCAGCAGCATGGGTGGGGCCTGGTCGGTGACGTAGGTGATCGGACTGGCCGCCCGACCGAGTCCCGGGTTCTCGGCCAGTGGGCCGCCGATCAGCAGGGACTCGGGTGAGTCGGCCGCCTCGTGGTCGATCGTTGCGGCCGGATGGGCCTGCGGCTGCATGGTCAGCAGGTTCGACGGTGCGTACCAGCAGACCGCCGCCCGGACGCGGCTGTCGTCCTCGTCGCTGCCGGTCAGCGCGACCAGCGCGGCCAGATGCCCGCCGGCCGACTCGCCCCACACCCCGATCCGCTCCCGGTCCACGCCCACCGTGTGACCCTCCCGGCGGAGCCAGCGCACCGCAGCCCTGACGTCGTCGAGTTGCGCGGGGAAGTGCGCCTCACCGCTGAGCCGGTACTGCGCGGAGGCGACCGCGAATCCGGCACGGATCGCGGCGGTGAACGGATCCGCCTGCATGAGCCAGTCCGCCGGGTGCTTGGGCGAGCCGAACAGCCACGCACCGCCGTGGACCCACACCAGAACCGGGACCGGATGGGCAGCGTCGACCGGCACGACAAGGTCCAGCGTCAGCGGGCGGAAGCCCGGGACTTCGTGCACGACGATGTCGCGGTGCGCTGTCCGGTCGCTGCTGCCCTGGGCTGCCACATCGATCATCGGGCCATCCTCGCACCGCCGGTCCCCGGAGCGCCCGCTCATGAGCGCACCGGTCGACACATATCGATGATTTCGACGGTCACGGTCTCGATGTCGCCCACGTCGAACGCTTCGGCCTTGCGGACGGCACGCTTGATCGGCAGCACGAAGGCTCCGCCACCACTGCCTGGGAAGATCGAGGTCGCCCACGTGCTGCCACCGACGGTTGCCCGGACCCGCACCGCACCGAACCCACGGCGCGATCCGCCCGTCAGCTCACGGATCTCCTGGGATGCCGCTCGGTGGCGAGTGGCCGAACAGCGGCCTCACGTGCGCCACCGCGACTACCCCTTGTCGGGTGCGGCCGGGCGGGCGCGGACGTGCAGCCGCTCCCCCTGCGGCCCGAACAGACTGAGCGCTTCGGCGGTGCCGGGGCCCGGGTTGAAGAAGAGGTGCGGTATTCGGGTGTCGAACTCGGCCACCTCGCCCGGGGTCAGCGTCAGATCACGGTCACCGAGCAACAGGCGCAGCCGGCCGGAGAGCACGTAGAGCCACTCGTACCCCTCATGGGCCTGCGGGATCCGACCCCCGGCGGACGGGTCCGGCGGGAAGATCTGCTTGAACGCCTGGACACCGCCCGGTCGGCGGGTCAGCGGCAGGTACGTCACGCCGTGGATGACGATCGGTTTGGGACGGACCCGTGGGTCGCCGGTGGCGGGGGCGTCGACCAGTTCGTCGAGCGCCACCTGGTAGGCCCTCGCCAATGGGAGCAGCAGCTCCAGGGTGGGCCGGCGGCTACCGGACTCCAGCCGGGACAGGGTGCTCACCGAGATGCCGGTCAGGTCGGCGAGCTGGGTCAGCGTGGTCCCGCGTTGGTGACGTAGGGCACGCAGCCGGGGGCCGACGGCCGCCAGCGCGGCGCTGTCCTCGTTTGCCATAACGGCAAGGATAGTTGCCACTTCGCCGACGGCGACGGATGGTGGGCGCAGCCGACGAAGCAAGAGGGAGAGACCGGTGGACGAGACGTACGACGTGGTAGTGGTGGGCGGCGGCGCCGCGGGGCTCAGCGGAGCCCTGGCGTTGAGCCGGGCCCGACGGTCGGTGCTGGTGATCGACTCCGGTGAGCCGCGCAACGCGCCGGCCGACCGGGTACACAACTACCTGGGCCGGGAGGGGACGCCGCCGGGCGAGCTGCTGGCCGTCGGCCGGGCCGAGGTGGCCGGGTACGGCGGGCAGTTCCGGACCGGGCGGGTGCAGGCCGCGACCCGGGATGACGACGGGTTCCGACTCAGCCTCGGCGACGGGGAGTCGGTGCGGGCTCGACGACTGCTGGTGACCACCGGTCTGACCGATGAACTGCCCGACGTGCCCGGCCTGGCGCAGCGGTGGGGTCGCGACGTGCTGCACTGCCCGTACTGCCACGGTTGGGAGGTTCGGGACCGACGGATCGGCATCCTGGCGACCGGGCCGTTGGCCGTGCACCAAGCCGAGATGTGGCGACAGTGGAGCTCGGACGTGCTGCTCCTGCTGCACGACGCCCCGGCGCCGGACGCGGAGACCGCCGAGCGACTCGCCGCTCGCAGCATCGCGGTCGTGCCGGGCCCGGTCGCGGCGGTGGAGGTGAACGACGACGCGCTGACCGGGGTACGGCTCGCCGACGGCCGGGTGGTGGCGCTCGACGCGATCGTGGTGGCGACGCGGCTGACTGCCCGCGCCGACGTGCTGGTGGGACTGGGTCTGACCCCGGAGGAGGTGACGATGGGTGAGCACGTCATCGGCGCCCAGATCCCGGCCGACGCCACCGGCGCCACGGCTGTCCCGGGTGTCTGGGTGGCCGGCAACGTGGCCGACCTCCGTGGTCAGGTGATCACGTCCGCCGGGGCCGGCCTGAACGCCGCCGCGGCGATCAACGCCGATCTCATCGCCGAGGACACCCGCGCCGCGGTCGCCGCGTATCGGCAGTTGCGGGCCACGGCGTTCGAGGAGCCGGCGTGGGAGGAGCGCTACCAGTCCCGGCCCTCGGTGTGGAGTGGACGGCCGAACCCGCAGTTGGTCGCCGAGGTCGCGGACCTGACCCCGGGACGCGCGCTGGACGTGGGCAGCGGCGAAGGCGCGGACGCGGTGTGGCTGGCCGAGCGCGGCTGGCGGGTGACGGCGGTGGACATCTCCACTACCGCACTGACCCGGGCCGCCGCGCACGCCGAGACCGCCGGCGTCGGCGACCGGATCGAGTTCACGCACGCCGACCTGCGCGACAAGCCGCCCACCGAGGCGGCGTACGACCTGGTGTCCGCGCAGTTCATGCACCTGCCCCCGGAGCAGCGGCGGGAGTTGTTCGGCCGGCTGGCGGCGGCGGTGGTACCGGGTGGCGTCCTGCTGATCGTCGGACACCACCCGTCCGATCTGTGGGGGTCGGCGCACCGGATGCACATGCCGGACATGATGTACACCGCCGAGGACGTGGCCGCCGACCTGGACCCGGCCGACTGGGAGGTGCTGACGGCGGAGGAACGCTCCCGCCTCGCCACCGACCCGGACGGTGAGCAGATCACTTTGCACGACGCGGTGCTGCTCGCCAAGCGACGCTGAGCGCGGTGCCGGTGGCGGCTCGCCCGCCACCGGCACGCACAGTCACGATGGTTCGGGCAGGGACGGGGCATTGAGCTGCGCATTCAGGTTGATCTTTGCCTGATGTGACGCTGAGTAGGCACTGTCATTGCCACGTCAACCATCCGCCACCTAAATCACCCCAGCCGGACGTACGGCCTGTGCAGGCTGCCCGATGTGACAGCTCCAACTCTGCCCGCGGCCAGCCGCGCCGCGCCCACCGACCGGCCGCTCAGCCGGACCCGCCGGGCCGCCGCCCGGGGGCGGACGCGGGAGACGGCACTTGGCCTGCTCTTCGTCCTTCCCGGCCTGGCGGGCCTGGGCATCTTCGTCATCTTCCCGCTGTTCCAGGCGGTGTATCTGGCCACCCGGGGCAACGACATCCTCGGCAACCCGACCAGGTCGGTGGGGTTGGCGCACTTCCAGGAGCTGCTCACGCCGGAATTCGGCACGGTGCTCTGGCAGACGCTGGTCTTCACCGTGCTGGTCGTGGTGCCCGGCGTGCTGCTGCCGCTCGCGCTCGCCGCGCCGATGACCCAGCGCCTGCCCGGCATGCGGATCTTCCGGACCGCCTTCGCCCTGCCGTTCGCCTACTCGGTCTCGGCGGCCAGCGTGGTCTGGCTGATCATGCTGAACCCTGGAATCTCGCCGGTGAACTGGGCGCTGGGTCTGATCGGCGTACCCGCGCCGAACTGGACCACCGAGCCGGGCTGGGCGATGGCCACCGTCGTCGGCGTCACCGTGTGGATGGTTTCCGGGTTCAACCTGCTCGTGCTCGCCGCCGGCCTGGCCGGCGTCGACGAGGAGGTGTTGGAGGCGGCCCGGATGGACGGTGCCACCGGCCCTCGGCAGTTCGTCAGCATCGTGCTGCCGATGATCTCGCCGAGCCTGTTCTTCGCCGTGGTGACCACCACGCTGGCCGCACTCCAGGCGCTCGGCCAGGTGCAGATCATGACCGACGGTGGACCGAACGGGCACACCCGCACGCTGGTCTATTCGATCTTCGACAACGCGTTCCACAACAACAACAGCAACTTCGGGCTGGCCAGCGCGCAGGGCCTGGTGCTGCTGGTGATCGGCGTGCTGATCGCCGTGGTGCAGTTCGGCGTCCTCGAGAGGCGGGTGCACTACCGGTGAGCAGGAGCGTGAACCGACCCGGTCCGGTACCGACCGTCCTGACCTACCTGTGGCTGGGCATCGCCGCGGTGGTGCTGCTCTTCCCGGTGCTGCTCACCGTGCTCGGTGGCTTCCTGCCGTCGAACGCGCTGCTGCACCAGCCGCCGCAACTCTTCGACGGCGGCTGGACGCTGGAGAACTACCGGGCCGCCTGGCGACAACCAGTGGTGCCGCTGGCCCCGGCCTTCCTGAACTCACTCTTCGTCGGGCTCAGCGTGATGCTCGGACACCTGATCACGTCCTGCCTCGCGGCGTACGCCCTGGTCTTCATGCGCAGTCCGTTGCGCAGGCCGGTCTTCTGGCTGTTCCTCGCCACGATCATGGTGCCGTACGAGTCGATCGTGGTGCCGAACGCGCTCTTCATCCGCTCGCTGGGCATCAACGACAGCCGACTCAGCCTGATCCTGCCGTTCCTGGCCACCGGCTTCGGCGTCTTCATGCTGCGTCAGGCGTTCGCCCAGTTTCCCCGGGAACTGCGCGAGGCGGCCGTCATCGACGGCTGCGGTCACCTGCGGTTCCTGGTCACCATCCTGTTGCCGGCGAGCCGGCCGGCACTGATCGGGATCGCCGTGTGGTCGTTCCTGCAGGGCTGGAACATGTACTTCTGGCCCTTGATCATCTCGTCCAGCAACAACTCGCTGAACACCCTGCAAACCGCGGTCTTCGCCCTCAAGGACAACGAGGGCGGCAGCCCCGCCGTGCTCCTGGCCGGCATCACCATCACGCTGGTGCCGACGCTGCTGCTGGTCATTTTCGGTCAGCGCTGGCTCGTCCGGGGCTTCACGGCCGGCGCGGTCAAGTAACTCCCTCAACCCAGTAGTAGGAGGAAACAGTGCGTACCACTCTGCGCCGAGTGGCGGTCGGGCTCTCGCTCGCCGCCCTCACGGCCACCGCCGCGGCCTGCGGTTCGGCCACGGCGAACAGCAGCGACGCCAGCAGCGGCACGGATGCCCCGGCCGCCAGCGCGCTGGACGGCAAGGGCGAGGTGTCGATCGACTTCTGGCACGCGATGACCGGCAAGAATGGTGAGGCGCTCACGCAGCTCACCGAACAGTTCAACGCGAAGAACAAGGGTCGCGTCAAGGTCAACCTCCAGTTCAAGAACACCTACGACGACACGCTGTCGGCGTACAAGGCCGCGCTGAACAGCGGTCAGGCGCCAGACGTGGTGCAGGTGTACGACATCGGCACCCGCTTCATGATCGACTCCAAGTCGACGGTGCCGGTGCAGTCGTTCGTGGACGCCGACAAGACCACGACCGCGGACATCCAGCCGAACATCGCCGGCTACTACTCGGTCGACAACAAGCTCTACTCGATGCCGTTCAACACGTCGATGCCGCTGCTCTACCTGAACAAGACGGCGTTCACCAAGGCGGGCCTCGACCCGGCGAACCCGCCGAAGACGCTCGACGAGATCACTGAGGCGGCCCGCAAGCTGACCGTGAAGGACGCCAACGGCCGGGTCACCCAGTACGGCTTCGGCGCCGCGCTCTACGGCTGGTTCCTGGAGCAGTGGACCGCCGTCGGAAACCAGGAGTACTGCGACCAGGGCAACGGCCGTGACGGCCGGGGCACCACCGTCAAGCTGGCCACCGACGACCACGTCAAGCTGCTCGCCTGGTGGAAGAAGATGGTTGACGAGGGCCTGGCGCCCAAGCTGGACAGCAACACCACCACGGCGGACAACGCGTTCACCGCCGGCACGGTCGCGATGACCCTGGAGTCGACCGGCTCGCTGAGCGGCTTCCTGAAGAGCTCCGAGGGCAAGTTCGACATCGCCACCGGCAACTACCCGAAGATCAACGCCACCGACGCGGGCGGCCCGATCATCGGCGGCGCTTCGCTCTGGGTGGTCGGCAAGGGCAAGGACGACGCGCACAAGCGCGCTTCCTGGGAGTTCGTGAAGTTCCTGTCGGACAAGGACTCGCAGGCCACCTGGCACACCTCGACCGGGTACTTCCCGATCAGCAAGGGTGCCCTGGAGACCGAGGTCGACAAGCAGTGGGTGGCCCAGCGGCCGCAGTTTCAGACCGCGATCACCCAGCTGCAGAACACCCCGTTGAGCAAGGCCACCCAGGGTTGCCTGCTCGGTGCGATGCCGCAGGCCCGTAAGGCCGCAGAGCAGGCCATGCAGGCAGCTGTGCTCAGTGGCAGCGACCCGCGCGCCGCGCTGGAGCAGCAGCAGTCAACCCTCGCCGGCCCCATCAAGGACTACAACCAGTCCGTAACAGGCTGACCCCGTACCCCACACCACGTCGGGGGGGGGGCCCCCCCCCCCCCCCCCCCGGGGGGGTAGCCCCCCCCCCCCCCCCCCCCCCCCCCCCGCCCGGGGGGGGGGGGGGGGGGCCCCCCCCCCCCCGGCCGAACCCGCCCCCCCCCCCCCCCCCCCCCCCCCCCCCCCCCGCCCCCCCCCCCCCCCCCCCCCCGCCCCCCCCCCGCCGCCCCCCCCCCCCCCCCCCCCCCCCCCGACGTGGTGTATCCCCGCCCCGCCCCCACCCACCCGCGTCGATCATGCAGTTGTGCGGGGGGACAAGAGCCGCGGATCGGAATCACCCGGGCACCACGACTACATGATCGACATAAGCCCTGGGGGTTTGCGCGGACGGCGGTGGGAGGGGCCTACGCTCGGCGCGGGCTCGGCGGTAGCGTTGCGCCACACTGACGGCCCGCGGGGCAGGCGACCGCCGCTCCCTGACGCCCCCGATCGTACGGAGGATGGTGCATGTCCATCGGCGCTGAGCCGCACGCAGCACGCGACGATGCGGCCTCGCGGCCGAGCTTCGAGCTCGCCCTGCGCGGCTACGACAAACGCCAGGTGGACCGGCACCTGGAGCAGCTCGACGGTCAGATCGCGATGCTCAGCGGGGAGCACGGACGCTCCGCCGTCCGCGTCCGTGAACTGACCGCGGAGGTACAGCGGCTGCGCGCCGAGTTGGCCGAACTTCAGGAGCAACCCGTGCAGGTGGACCGCGCCTCGTTCCACGATCTGGGCCCGATGGTCGGCGAAATCATGGCACTCGCCGAGAAGCAGGCCGCGATGATCACCGAGTCGGCCACCGACCGGGCCAACGAGCTGCGCAGCGAAGCGGAGCGGATCCTCGCCGACACCCGTGAGCGGTCCGCGCAGGCACGTCAGGACCTGGCCGAGGAGCTGGCCGCCCGGCGGGCCGAACAGGAGCAGGCCCACGAGGAGCGGCGCACCCTGGCCGAGGCCGAGTTGACCGCGATCCGCGAGCACGCCGAGCAGCTACGGGCCGACGGTGAGGCCGCGCACGAGCGCGCCCAGCACGAGGCCAAGCGGATCACCGAGCAGAGCGCGCAGCAGCTCAACCAGACCCGGGTCGCCGCCGACGCGCTGATGAAGTCGGCCCGTACCCAGATCCAGCAGGAACTCCAGTCGGCCCGCGCCAAGAACCAGCAGGAGATGGCCCAGTGGCAGGCCAACGTGGAGCGAGAGGTCAACGAACGGCGTACCGCCGCCGAGCAGGACATCGCCGAGCAGCAGGCCGCCGCCGAGCAGGAGCTGGCCGAGCAGCGCAGCGCGACCGAGCAGCAGATCGCCGCCCTGCTGGCCGAGGCGCAGCAGCACGTGACCGAGCTGCGCAACCGCGCCGACGAGCAGGCCGCCAGCCAGCAGCAGCAGCTCGCCGCCCTGCAGAAGGAGCTTGAGGAGCGCCGGCAGGAGGCCGCGGAGCTGCACGCCGAGCTGGACACCGGCCGCCAGCAGCTCGCCGAGATCCGCCAGGAGGGCGAGGCGCTGGAGAACGAGCTGTCCCGGATGCAGCAGCGGCTCAGTGAGGTTCGCCGGGATCTCACCGCCGAGAACGCCCGGTTGGATGAGGCCCGCCGGGCCGGGGACTCCGCCGAGCGGCACGCCAAGGAGGTTCGGGCCCGCGTGCAGCGGGAAGCGAAGCGGGTCGCCGACCTCGCCGCCGCCGCGGTGATGGCCGCGGCAGCCGGCGGTACGGAGACCGCCGAGTACCCGATGGTCGGCTCCCGCTCCAGCGCCGACCGACCCGCCCCCGAGCGGGCGACCGTCGAGCGGCTCACCCTGGATCGTGCCAGCGTCGACCGGCCGGTCACGGAGCGAGCCACCCTGGACGATGCGGACGCCGACCGACCCGCTCTCGACCACGCCCCGGTCGACAGTGGCCCTGCCGACCGCACCCCGACCGAGCAGGCGAACGGCGACCGGACCCCGACCGAGCAGGCGAACGGCGAGCACGGTGGCACACCGGCGATGGCGGACGAGCCGGCCCCGGCCGACCGTACGACGACCGGGGACGTAAGCGCCGACGACGCCGAGCCCACCTTCCCTCGGCACATTGGCACGGACGCACCGACGCCCGTGCCGTTCCTGGCCTTCGGACAGCCGGTCAGTGAGAACGGCGCCGCCCGACACTGACCGCCGCAGCGGTTGCACCCGGGCCCGGAGCGAAACCGCGCGGGCCCGGGTCGACCGCCCGGTCGTCGTTCAACGAGTCTTCGCCATCCTCGAAATGCAGGTCCGAGGCTCGCGGCGGCGCGGCCCGAAGAACACATCAGCCCCTGGAGTCATCTCCCGGTTCGCTGCGCTTTCGCGGCCCCCGGCTGGCGAGGCGTCCGCGAGGGTCGCCGCCAGGTCTCCGTTGTACGTAGGGTGCGGAAGTGACAAGAAGCGAGCGACTCGCCGACCAGTTGGACCGGCACTGGCGCAAGAACCTGCGGCCGCGGCTGGCTGGTCTTACGGATGAGGAGTACTTCTGGGAGCCGGTGCGCGACTGCTGGAGCATCCGCCCACGGGGCACGTCGGCCGCACCGATGTCGGCAGGTTCGGGGGAATGGACGGTGGACCACGCGTCCCCTGACCCGGCGCCGGCGCCGGTGACCACGATTGCCTGGCGGCTGGCGCACATCATCGTCTCCTGCCTGGGCTACCGGGTCGGCTGGCACTTCGGCGGCCAGGACGTCGACTCCCAGACGTTCGCCTACGCGGGGACCGCTGACGAGGCGCTGAAACAGCTCGATGAGATGTATGGCAGATGGAACGCGGGGGTCCGCGAGCTCTCGGACGCTGACCTGGAGAATCCGCCCGCGGTGGGTCCCGAGCGGTTTCCCATGGAGGGCATCGTCCTGCACGTCAACAGGGAGCTGATCCATCACGGCGCCGAGATTTCCCTGCTGCGCGACCTCTACCGCTGGCAGGACGAAGCCCTACCGCGCCGGATATGACGCTCCGGTGACCGGCGATCGCGCCTCGGAAACCTACCTGGACTCCGTGACGCTCCGGGGTGGCGAGCTTCAGTGCAGCTGCGCCCTCTTGACGTAGCTGGTCCCCAGGCCGCCGAGGAACCCGCTCGCTGGGGTAGATGACGGTGCCAGAGCCGGCCACCGTGACGTGCCACCCTGCCCACCTCCATCAGCGGTACGCGAACGACAGCACGGACCCGGGCCGGCCGGCGGTGATCAAGTGATGAAAAATAGGTCGTAGAAGGTCCGGAGACCTACTTCTCATCACCTGATCAAGGTACGGGCGGTGGCCGGGGCGGATTCTGGGTGGAACCAGGTCACCGCTGCCGTCTGAGCTGGCAGGCTGGGCTGGCCGCCGCGCACCAGCGGTGGCCGCCGGCCTGGCCGGTGACCGAGAGGAGCGCCCGGCGGCAGTTGCATCAACGTCGCGTGCATCCCGACGAAGGCGTTGGTGACCAGCGCGCGGGCGGCGCGTCAACTGCGGGACGCCTCGGCGCTCGGCCTCGTGGTGGAGGGCGGTCGGGTCGACGTGGACCTGGTGCGCGCGCACAAGCAGGACGTGGTCGAGGGGATGGTCTCCGCGAACCGGCAGCAGTTCCTCGACTCCGGCCTGCACCTGGTGATCGGCGAGGCCCGGTTCGTCGGTCCACGGACCGTACGGGTGGCCCTCGCCGACGGCGGTGAGCGGCTGCTGCGCGGCGCCGACGTCGTGATCAACACCGGTACCCGCCCCCATCTGCCGTCGGTCCCCGGGATGGCGGAGGCCGGGATGCTCACCAGCGACGACTTGCTGCGCCTGGACCAGCTGCCGGCCCGGCTGGTGGTGCTCGGCGGCGGCACCGTCGGCGTGGAGTTCGCGCAGATGTTCGCGTCGTTCGGCAGCGGTGACGCTGGTCGAGGGGGGTCCACGGCTGCTCACCCGGGAGGATCCCGACGTGAGCGACGCGGTGATGCGGATCTTCCTCGACGACGGCATCGACGTACGCGTGGGTGTCGCGGTCGCACGGGTCGACCGGGACGCCGACGGCTCGCTCCGGGTGACGCTGGACGACGGCAACGCGGTGATCGGGGATGACGTGCTGGTGGCGGCCGGCCGGGAGCCGGTCACCGACGGGCTCGGCCTGGACGTGGCCGGGGTACGGCTCAGCGACCGGGGCTTCGTGCAGGTCGACGAGCACCTGCGCACCAGCGCGGAGCGGACCTGGGCGGCCGGAGACGTCGCCGGCAGCCCGCAGTTCACCCCACGTTTCGCTGGACGACTACCGGATCATCCCGGCGAATCTCGCGGGAGGCCAGCGCAGCACCGCCGACCGGCTGATCCCGTACACCGTCTTCACCACCCCGGAGCCGGCCCGGGTCGGGCTGACCGAGACCGAGGCGCGCCGCGCCGGGTACGACGTCCAGGTCGCCCAGCTGCCGGTCGCCGCCATCCCCCGGGGCCGCACCCTGCGCCCGACCCAAGGCATGTGGGGGGCAGCCACCCGACCATGACCGAGGGGCTCAACCTGCTCTTCGCCTCGCTGCGATCCCGCCCGGTCCGCTGAGCGCCGCAAGCCCGCGAACCCACAAGCCCGCAAGCCCCCAAAAGCAACGGCGCGACACCTACCCGACGATCTCGTCGCGTACCCGTTGTTGGAAGGCGCGGGCCTGCGCCCCGGTGGGCGGCGGCCCGCCGTGGCGCGCGGCGACCGCCCGAGCGATCACCTCGGCCCGATCACCGGTGTCGATGAGCCGCTGGCCGGCGGCCACCTTCGCGAGCCAGACGCCGTCGCGGTGGCGCACCAGCGACCGGCAGGCGCCGAGTACCGCGTCCTCCGTGCCGGCCGCGGGTTGGTCGTCCGGCGGTGTCGGCAGGGCCAGCCACCAGGTCAGCGCCTCGACGAGCAGCCGGCGCAGGTCTTCCGGGGCGAGGTCGGCGAAGGCCTCCCCCGCTGGCGGCCCGAGCAGCGGCAGCCCGCTCTGGTGCAGGATGCTACGGTCGAGGCCGTACCAGAACCGGCCGTCGGCGGCCGGGCGGTCGGCGGGGTCGAGGGTACGGCGGAACGGCATGCCGGCCCCCGTGTTCAGTTCGACCTCGAAGCCGGGCTCCGGCGAGCCGGAGGCGGCCACCTTCCGGTCGTAGGCGACCAGCTCCAGCCCGCGCGCCGGGCAGGGCAGCGCCTCGTGCCGCAGTCGCGCTACCAGCGCCCGCTTGGCCGCGTCGGTGAGCGGCCCGGCGCTGACCAGCGCCACGTCCACGTCGCTGCGGCCGGCCTGGTACGCCCCCAGCGCCACCGAGCCGGCCGCGTACGCGCCGACCAGGTCCGCGCCGAGCACGCCCTGGGCGGCGGTGACCAGGTCGTCGAGGTAATGCCGAAGATGGGAGTCCACGACGGGCCATCATGACGTACGGGTCGCGACCAGGCGGGACTACCCCGCGTAGAGCAGCAGCAGACCGGCGACGGTGTACACGACCATCAGTGCCAACAGGGGAAGTTGGCCGGCCACCGCCCGAGCCCGGGGGAACAGGTACAGGGCGCGGTCGTGGGCGAGCAGTGTGCCGAGCAGGTGCCCGAGGATGATGACGGTGATCTGGAGGGTGGCCACCCCGGACGGTGTGACCAGCCCGGTGTGCGGTTCCCAGTCGGCGGTGCCGAGCCAGTTGGCGCCGGTGCCCAGCGGGTCGGAGAGCAACGCGACGGTGCGTTGGCCCTCCAGGATCAGCAGCGAGTAGTAGTGCGCCGCCACGTACCCCACGGCGATCGGCACGATCGAGTGGGCGATCTCGCCCGGTACCCGACGGGCGCCGACCCCGTCGGTGCGCCCGATGCGCGCCGCGGCGCCAGTGGCGGCGAGGTACGCCACGGCGACGGCGGCGATGACGAGGCTCAGACCGGCGCTGCCGGTGACCGCCGGATGCAGGCCGTTCTCCTGGCTGAAGCGCAACCAGCCCGGCGCGTTGGAGAGGCTGTCGTACATGGTCGAGCCGAGCAGCACGATCACCACGGCGACCAGCCCGGGGCGGGGCCGCAGGCCGGCGATCCCGTCGAGCGGGTTGCGCCACACCAGCACGCCGTCGGCGGCTCGGCCGAGCGGGGCGAGCTGACCGACCAGGGTGCTGTACGCCTCGAACGGGTCGGCCCGGTCGAACCAGCCGGCGCCGAACACCACCGCCCCGGCCAGCAGGACCACCGCGTACGCGGCCAGCCAGGTGGCGATGACCGGCAGGGTGGCCCGGTCCGGGGCGACCAGTTCCAGCCAGACGAAGCCGAACAGGGTGACGGCGGCCGGCCACCATCCGACACCGTCGGGCAGCGCACGCAGCCCTCGGTTCGGATCGCGTCGCGCGGCCAGCGTCGCGAGCAGGTGCACCGTCCGCAGCGGGTTGACCGCCCTCCAGACCGGGCCGAGCAGCAGCGACAGCGGGGCCAGCCCGACCCAGAGCAGAACGTAGAACGCACCGGCGGTCGGGTTGTCGGGGGTGTCCGGCCCGCCCAGCAGACCGAGGCAGAACCAGGCGGCGGCGAGCAGGCCGAGCCCGCGCAGCGCCCACCGGAACGTGGGCGCGTCGACGAGTCGGGCGAGCCAGCGCGGCACCGGGCGACCGCCGGTCGCGTCCCGGTCGAGTCGGGGTTCGCGCCAGAGCAGGCCGAGGGCGAGGAACGTGACGACGAGGGTCAGCGCGGCGGCGACAACGAGCTGCGGCAGCGTGATCGGCAGGTCCTGGCGGCCACCGACGCCGTGTGCCAGCAGCGTGGGAGCGGTCGTCATGCCGCTCAGCGGACGACGAGCTGGAACAGCACCAGCTCGGTCTCGTGCGTCTCCACCTCGAACAGTCCGGTCTTGTCGGCCCGGAACTCCACCGAGCCGGGCGTGCCGGCCGGCAGTCGCGCGCCCAGGTCGTAGCCGTGGACGTGCAGCTCGTCGGCCACGTCGGAGGTGACCGTGATCCGGACCAGCTCGCCCTTACTGACGGTGACCCGCCCGGTCGGCGGATCGACCCGCCGTTTGGCGATCGTCACGGTGATCTGCTGGTCGACGGCCGGGGTGCTGGCGGCGGCGCTGGGGGTACCGGTGGCCGTCGGGGTCGGCGCGGTGGCGGCGCTCGACGAGGCGGCGGACGTCGGCACCGCCGAGGGGGTGGCCACCGAGGGGTCGTCGTCCTGCCCACATCCGCTGAGGAGCAGGGCGGCGAGGGCGGCGGAGGCGAGGGTGGCGCCGGTGCGGGCGGCGGGGGTACGGACGAACACGGGCGGACTCCGAACGACGCGAGGGGGACGGGTGTCGAGTTGATCGTCGGGGAGGAGAACTCTACGTCTTGTTCGGCGACGGGGAAATGACCATGATGAACGAATGCGATCGAGGCTGGTCACTGTGCGTAAGGTGCTGAGTCGCGGCGTGGTGGCGCTGGCGGCGACCCTGGTGGTGTCGCTGTTGCTGCCGGTCGCGCCGGCGTCCGCGCACGGTCAGCTGGCGACGTCCACCCCGCTGACCGGCACCGTCGTACGCGAGCCGTTGACCCAGCTGGCGTTGTACTTCACCGAGAAGCCGGCCGCGAACGCGCACTTCGCCATCACCGGGCCGAACGGGTCGCGAGTGGACAATGGCTGGTCCTTCGGGGAGCCGAAGCGACTGGACAAGCCGGTCACCGAGTACTTCATGGTCAACGGTGTGTTCGAGCCCCGGCTGTACCACACCGGCTTCCCGGCCATGGTGACCGTCGCACACTGGCCGGCGAAGGGCCGCTACACCGCCAGCTACCTCTCGGTGGCCTCCGACGGCGAGGCGGTGCGGGGCACCGTCACCTTCGACTACCAGGGGCCGGGCACGGCGGCGCCGGCCGGCTGGTCGGCGCCCACGGCGGGGCCGGATCCGGCTCTGCTGGCCCAGGCCGAGGGCGAGGGCACGGCGAACCCGGGCGCCACCGGCAGCCCGGTCGGCCCTACCGGCGCTCCGGCGAGCGGCCCGGCGGACGCCACGAAGGAGCAGGGTGACGGCGGTTTCCCGGCCTGGCTGCTGCCGGCCCTGATCGTCGTCGTGGTCTCCGCGATCGTGCTGGTGGCGGCCCGCCGTCGGCCCCCGGCGCGGGGGGCCACCCCGGCGAGCCGCCGGCCCGCCGACGCGGCGGGCAGGGGCGGCGCTGCGGCCCGCAAGGCCGCCATCCCGACGCGGAAGACGGGCAATCGGGCCGGTGGTCCAGCGCGGCGCGGACGGCGGTAAGCCGCCGCAGCATCCGGCATTCTTCGCGTACCGTCCCGAACTTTCGCACGGACATCGGGAACTTTTGATGTATCGAGGCGAAGCCATGGACAGCTCAATCGAAACGCCTTAATGTCTCGACCCATCCACCCGGTGTTTCCGCACTGTCACTCGTCGGCGTCGAGGACGTTACGGAGCCGGGCCGACGGCCATCCTCACCGCTGCTCCACGCCGGCCGTCGGACACTCCACTGCCTCCTGGAGGAACGATGGGCACACGCCTGCTACGCCGACTCCACCATCCCGTCCTGGGTGCGCTGGCACTCGTCCTCGCCGCCGGCATCTGGGCCGTCCCCGCCACCGCCGCCCCCGCCCAAGAACCGGGCGTCACGCTGCGAGTCTTCGACGTGCAGGTGCCGCTCTCCGAGCTGTGCACCCTCAAGCCCGCGCAGACCCCGAACGTGGACAAGCTGATGTCCACCATCAACTGGACCTCGGCGGCCGACTTCGGCTTCGAGGACAACTTCGTCTCGCAGGTACTCGGCAACATCACCACCACCCAAGCCGGCAGCTACACGTTCCGGCTCAGCAGCGACGACGGATCCAAGCTGTCGATCGACAACGCCGTCGTGATCAACCATGACGGTCTGCACGGCGCGACCCCGCCCAAGGAGGGCACGGTCACCCTCACCGCCGGCCTGCACCCGCTGCGCATCGATCACTTCGAGCGCGGCGGCGGTCAGCAGATCACCCTGGAGTGGAAGACCCCCGGTTCGTCGACCTTCGTGGTCGTGCCGAACTCGGCACTGAGCACCGATGCCGGCGTGGTCCGGGTGACCGCACCCGGACGCAAGGAGTGCGAGGGGGTCGCCGACTCCCCCGGCGACGGCCTGCCGCTGACCGGCGTGCACCCCGGTTACACCCTGACCAACCTGCGGCCCAGCGGCTTCCAGCCGAAGGTCACCGGCATGGACTGGCTGGCCGACGGCCGGCTGGTCATCTGCACCTGGGGCGGCAGCGACCAGTCCGGCACCTCCCAGGACGGTGAGGTCTGGATCCTCGGCAACACCGGCGGCTCGACGAGCCCGGGCACCGTGACCACCAAGAAGATCGCCGGTGGGCTGAAGGAGCCGATGGGGCTCAAGGTCGTCGACGGCGTGGTCTACGTGACCGAGAAGCAGCGGTTGACCCGGCTGGTGAACACCGGCGGTGACGAGGTGGCCGAGCGCCTGGAGACCGTCGCCACCTGGCCGTATGGTGGCAACTTCCACGAGTTCGCGTTCGGCCTGCTCTACCAGGACGGGTTCTTCTATCTGAACCTGTCGGTGTCGATCAACTCCGGCGGCGCCACCACCAACCCGCAGCCCGCCACCAACCGGGGCACCACCCTCAAGGTCAACAAGGACACCGGCGCGGTCAGTTACGTCGCCGGCGGCCTGCGTACGCCGCACGGCATCGGCTGGGGCCCGGAGGGCGGCATCTTCGTCACCGACAACCAGGGCGGCTGGCTGCCCTCGTCGAAGTTGGTGCACATCAAGCAGGGGCGGTTCTTCAACCACTACACGAACCCGGCCGGTCCGTTCGACACCGCCCTGGTGACGCAGCCGGTGCTCTGGATGCCGCAGAACGAGATCGCCAACTCGCCCAGCACGCCGATGTACCTGACCAGCGGCCGTTACGCCGGCCAGTTCGTCATCGGTGACGTGACGTACGGCGGCCTGCAACGGGCGAATGTGGAGAAGGTCAACGGCGAGTACCAGGGCGCCCTGTTCCGGCTCACCCAGGGACTCGAGGCGGGCGTCTCCGAGGTCAACGTCGGCCCGGACGGCGCGATCTACGTCGGCGGGCTCGGCGCGGGCGGCAACTGGGGCCAGACCGGCAAGCTGTCGTACGGCCTGCAGAAGCTCACCCCGAACACCTCCACGACGTTCGAGATGCTCGCGATGCGGGCCACCACGACCGGCTTCGAGGTGGAGTACACGCAGCCCGTCTCCACGGCGACCGCCGCCGACCTGGCCGCCCGCTACAAGATCAAGCAGTGGCGGTACGTGGCGACGTCGAACTACGGCGGACCGAAGGTCGACGAGGAAACGCTGACCGTCACCTCGGCCACCCTCTCGGCGGACGGCAAGAAGGTCACCCTCGCGGTGGCCGGCCGCAAGGCCGGCCGGGTGGTGCACCTGCGTTCGCCGCGCCCGTTCACCTCGGCCAGCGGCCAGTCACTGTGGAGCACCGAGGCGTGGTACACGCTCAACTCCATCCCGGGTAGCCCACCGCCGCCGGCCGGCGGCACCATCACCGGCGTCGGCGGCAAGTGCCTGGACGTCGACAACGCGGGCACCGCCGACGGCACGAAGATCCAGCTCTGGACCTGCAACGGCACCGCCGCGCAGTCCTGGACCCGGGTCGGCGACACCTACCGGGTGCTCGGCAAGTGCCTGGACGTGGACAACGGCGGCACCGCCAACGGCACGAAGGTGCAGCTCTGGACCTGCAACGGCACCGGCGCGCAGGTCTGGCAGCCGCAGTCCGACGGGTCGATCCGCAATCCGCAGTCCGGCAAGATCCTGGAGGCAGCCGGCGGCAGCACCGGTGACGGCACCCAGATCCAGCTCGGCACGTACGCGGGTGGCGCGCACCAGAAGTGGGTGGTCAGTAGCGGGGTAACCGGCTGACCTCGGACGAGGGGGCGTGGTCTGACCGGCGGGTCAGGCCACGCCCCGGCCGCCGTGCGAAGCTCGCCGGTCAGCGGAACATCACCGGCCGACTTCCCCGGGCGCCGACGAGCTGACCCCAGATGTTGATGTCCTCGATCGAGTCGGTCTCGCGCACACCCCGGGTGGTCAGGTCGGTCAGCACCCCGTCGCGCCACAGGAACGGGCGCCACTGGGCGGTGGTGCTGCTACTGCTGAAGCCCAGCACCACGCCCCGGTCGTTGATCGCGGTGGCCCGGCTCCAGCTGCCGGCGGGCGTGCCCAGGTCGGTCAGCGTTCCGTTCTGCCACCGGAACGCCCGCCCGTTCGCCGAGCCCACCACCTGGCCCCGGTTGTTGACCCCGAGGGCCTCGCTGCCGATCTGGGTGAGCACCCCGTCGCGCAACCGGCCGCCGACGCAGGTGCAGGGGTAGTCCTGCGGCGGCACGTTGAAACCGCCCACCACGTCGCCCGCGTTGTTGAAGTCGCTGGTGAACTCGTAGAAGTACTCGCGGCCCAGGTCGGTGAAGACGCCGTTGCGCCACAGGAAGCGATGCGGCATGTCGCCGGCCGGCTCGCTGGTGCCGAGCACCTGACGCCGGTCGTTGACGCCGATCGCCACGCTGTTCTCCCCGCCAAGCGTTCCCAGGTCGTGAAGCTGACCGTCGCGCCAGAGCACCGCACGGGCCAGGAAGTCCGAGCCGAAGGAGGTGATGGCCACGTCGCCGAACTCGTTGACGTCCACGGCGACGGAATCCGTGTCGCCCGGCAGCACGCCCAGGTCGGTGATGACACCGTGGCGCCAGCGCACGGCGTGCCGGGCACCGCTGGCGACGGTGCTCCAACCGACGACGTCGCCGCGGTCGTTCATCGCCGTGGCGGCACCGGCACCTCCGCTCAGGGTGCCGAGGTCGACGACCCGGTAGCTGCGCGGGGACGCGACGGCGGGAGCGGAGGTGAGGGTGATCAGCGCGACGACGCTCGTCGCCGCGGCGGTCAGCGGGAGGCGCGGGAACACCATGGACGCCAAGGGGGACGCTCCTCGGATTGGAGCGGCGACGACCCGGCGGGCGGGCACGGCAGGTCGACACCACTGCGCGTTCGATCGGTAACGCACAGTAGACCCGGTGTCGCGGCGGTACGCCAGGGACCGAACGGTCATCGATGCCCCGGCGTTCCGTCGGCGCAGGTGTCGGTCAGGGACCGTGCGGCAGCGGTTGCGCCAGTTCCCGCAGGTCCGCCGGAAGCTGGGCCAGGGCGTCCTCGAACTCCCGGTGCCCGACCACCCGGTGCATGGTCTGGAGCACCGCGCGGGCGCCCCGCTCGGCGGCCGGTCGATCGATCCCGGCGCGGTCGGCCACCCGCCGCAGGAACTCGTCGTAGCCGAACGCCTCCGGCGGCTCGGCGGCCTTGACCAGCAGCGGGCTCAGCTCGTCGGCCAGGTGAGGGGCCAACGCGCCCGCCTCGCCGCCGGAGAGCCGCTCGCTGAGGGTCCGCAGAACCGCCTCGGTCAGTGGACGCGCCTGCTCCGGCGGCACACCCGCCCGTGCCGCAACCTTGTCGACGAACCCCAGCTCGGCCATGCCCCCCGCCCTTCGCCTTCGGAAACGCGTGGCTACCCGGGGCCACCGGCAGCAAACCCGGCAGCCGGAGCGGGATGGTTCTGCTGGTTGCTCCGCGCGGTGCGGTTCGCTTCTCGTACGGTGAGGTCGGACCGGGAACCCGACGGCTGCCCGACGGCGGCCCGTGCCGCAGGAGGAGCAGATGGCCCTCGACCTGCCCGACGTGATCGACCGGTACTTCCGGGCCGTCAACGACCGGGACCTGGACGCCTTCGTCGCCTGCTTCGCGGACACCGCGAGCGTCGCCGACGAGGACCGGCTGTACGACGGGCGGCCCTCGATCCGGGCCTGGCGGCAGAAGACGATGGACGCCTACTCGTACACCGCCGAGCCGGTCCGGGTGACCCCGCAGGCAGGCGACTCGTACCTGGCTCTCACCCGGGTGTCCGGCGACTTTCCCGGCAGCCCGATCGAGCTGCGGTACCGGTTCACGCTGCGCGACGGCCTGATCGGCGCCCTGGACATCCGCCCCTGAGCCGTGACGGCCGAGGCCCTCGCCGCGTCGGACGCGCGGTGGCGGCAGTTGAGCGAGTTCGGCGCTGCGTCCTGACCGGCTCTCCGCCGCCGGTTTCGACGAGGTGTGGTCCGTCGTGCGGATCCGACTGGGCCTGTGACGGTCGGCGGCGATCCGCGCCCGCACAGGCCACGCTGGCTGCCACAATGCGGACAGCCCGGGGCGACGGTGACACCGGGTCGGACCCGACCGGGAGGACGGCACGATGCCGGACAGCGCACGCGAGGCAGAGCTGCTCGACGCCGAACGCACCCTGCAGGCCGCCCAGCGGGCCGGTGACGTCGCCGCCCTCGACCAACTGCTGGTCGACCAGCTGCTCGCCATCGGCCCGGACGGCCGGACGTACACCAAGCAGGATGACCTGGCCGCGCACCGGGACCGCCGGTCGGTCGTGGAGGAGTTGGTGGAGGAGGAGCTGGACCTGCTCGTCGTCGGCACGACGGGGGTGACGTTCTTCCTGGGTCGGGTGTCCGGTGTCTTCGAGGGGGCGCCGTTCGCGGCGCGACTGCGCTACACCCGGACCTGGGTCCACGACGACCCGCACGGTTGGCGGGTCCTGGCCGCACACGTCAGCCCGGTCTGACTCAACTCTCATCCTCGTCGTCCTCGTCGAGCAGGCCCTGCTCGTCGAGGAACGCGAACCACCGGTCGTCCGCCGGGGTCAGATCGGCGTAGCCCGGCCCGAGCAGGTAGTAGTCCACGAAGGATTCCAGGTCGGGGGCGAGCTCCTCGAACGCGTCGGACATGAACCACTCGGTGCCGTTCGGTGGGAAGTACCAGATCGCGCCGGTGCCCCGGTCCATGAAGATCGGCTCGTCGCTACGGGTGCCGACCACCAGCCAGCCGGCCCGGTCCTGCGGGATGGACGAGAAGTCCGGCGCGTAGTCGAGGTGATATTGCACCCCGGGGAGAGTCGACGAGGACGCCAGCTCGATCCGACCGGCCCGCAGCCCGTCGGCCACCAGCAGGAGATCCCGCAGGTCGGCCGGGAGTCCCGGCGGTACGGCGTCGATGGCCGCGCCCTCGCCGAACTCGGCGTACGCCAGGCTCTCCGGCAGATCGGCCAGATCGGCCCGCAGCTCCTCGATGAGCTGCCGCAGCTCGGGGTTCACCGCCCACCTCCGCACGGACGTGGACCGCCCACGGCCGGCCTCATGCGGGCACCCGCTCGACGCTGACCTCGATCGGGCCGACGCGCAGGGTGCCGTCGTTGAGGGGGGTGCAGCGGATGCCGCCGGTGGTGCGCAGCGCCTTCCACGCCCCGGGGCCGACCGTGACGTCCATCCAGGCGCACGGCCGGGCCGCCCGGTTGACCCGCAGGCTGACCGGGCCCGTGCCGGAGTCCAGCACGAGAACCCTGCCGATCAACTCGTCCACGGCGATCCCGGTGGTGAGGATGTTGCGCCGCACCTCCGCCAGGCCGATGCCGACCGGCAGGGACTCCTGGGCGATGACCGTGACGCTGGCGTCGCGGTGCGCCTGCTGGCCGAAGTACCGGTCACCGACGATGCCGAGATCGGCCCGGATCCGGACGGTGTCGACCAGCTCACCAGGTGGCGCCGGTGCCGGGCCGTCGGCGGGCCGGCCCAGGAAGCGGTGCACGGGCGAGGCCAGTAACTCGACGATCTCCGGCATGGCAGGAATTCTACGAAGTGGACAGGGTCCTCCGGGGCAGGTCGGCGGATGACCCGGTGGGGACGGCGGCGCGACCGTCGCCGTCCCCACCGCTACACCGACTCAGGCCGGCGCGCCGGTGACGGTCAGGTGGCGCAGTCGGCCCACATTGTCGAACGAGCCGAAGCCGACCCGTCCCGAGCCGAACGTGGTGTCCTTCGCCGTGAGCAACGGGTCCCGGTTTCCGTCGACATAGACGGCGATCTCGCCGGTGGCCGGCAGGTGCACCACCCGGACGCGATGCCAGTTGGCGTCGGTGATCGCCGGGTTGGCGCCGCGGGACCGGCCGTTCCACTGGTGGTCGATGCGCTCCCGGTCGGCGTTGTCGACCTTGAAGATGCCGTTGTGCGGATAGATGGTGTTGTCGGTGGAGAGGTGGGCGTAGTAGAACTCGGTGTCCGAGCGCCAGCCGAAGACGATGATCACGTCCCGGTTGCTGACCTCCACCGGTGTGTCGAGGCGTACCTGAGCGTCGACCTGCACCGACGACCAGGCCGGGCCGTTGGTCAGCACGGCGTATTCGAAGGGCCGGCGCGGACCCGGCCGGCTCTCCCCGGCCTCGGCGAGGATGACCTGGTCGCGGGTGAACTGCCACTTCGCCGGGGTCACCGGCGACCAGTTGGCGGCCCCGGCGGTGCGACGCAGGGTGACGTCCCCGACGTCACCGTTGGCGAACTCCCTGGTGCCGGTGACCTTCCAGACCTTCCCGTTGGCCTTCGCGACGAGGTAGAGCTCCCCGGCCGCGTCCGTGCCGAAGCGCAGGTCCACCCGGTTGGGGTCGCCGGGTGCGCCCGGCGCGGACAGGTCCCGCATCCGAACCGGGGTGCCGGCCGCGTCGAAGAGCGCGAGCTGGTGGATCGTGGCCAACTCCCGGCCCCGGCGCATCTCGTTCGCCTCGGTGTAGAGCACCCGGCCGTCGACCAGGTCACCGAAGACGTACTTGCCGCGCAGCGCGGGCAACGCCCGACCCCGGTAGACGAACCCGCCGGCCACCGCGACACCGACGTCGTCGGTGCAGTTCCAGCCGGCGGCCGGGTCGTGGTCGTACGCGGCGACCGGGTAGGTGTAGCCGTACCGGTCGTCGTCGGCGGGCAACGGGAGCAGTCGGTCGCAGGGGTTCGTGGCCGTCTTGTCGAAGACGAACGATCCCTCGCGCTCGCTCCAGCCGAAGTTGTCCCCGGCGCGGACCTCGTAGATCGCCTCGACGGCGTGTTCGCCGATGTGCCCGAGGTACATCCGGCCGGTCGCCCGGTCCCAGCTGAACCGGTGCGGGTCCCGGAGGCCGACGGCGTAGATCTCGCCGAGCGCGCCGGCCCGGCCGACGAACGGGCCCGCCGACGGGATGCCGTAGTGCCCGTTGGCGGAGTTGGTGCCCCGGGGGTCGATCCGCAGCAGCTTGCCGTGCGGCAGGGCGAGGTTCTGCGGGTCGGTGTTGCGGGCGCCCTGGCCACCGTCGCCGACGGCGAGGTACAGCAGGCCGTAGTCGCGGTCGTGACGTTTGGCCGTGGGATTGAAGTTGATCTCCTGGATGCCGTGCACCTGGCCGCCGAAGCCGATGCGCAGCACCTCGCGGCGCGTACCGGCGAAGGTGGCAGCGCCCGGGTCGGTCGCCGTCCACTCGGTGATGACGCCGTGGAAGAGCGTGTTGGGCTGGGCGAAGTCCGGTGTGGCGGTCGTCGTCGACGCCAACTCGGTGTGGATGGTGTAGAACCGGCCGTTCACCCCGAACTCCGGGTGGAAGGCGACGTAGCCGAAGCCCTGGCCGAGCCCGCGACCGGAGAAGAACTGCGGCGCGAACGTCGCCGCCACGTCCAGGTAGACGTGCGGTACGCCGTCCTCGACCAGGTAGAGGCTGCCGTTGAGGTCGGGCACCGCCCGCCGGCCGGAGCCGTCGGGCAGTTCCATGATGGTGTTGATCCGCGCGGTACGCATGAGCCGCGGATCGGTCGGCGCCGGCGTGGGGTACGACTGCGGGAAGCTGGCGTACTCGCTGAGGACCAGCCCGAGTCGGGACTGGACCGGCATCTCGGGGATCGGGTCGTCGACCGCCTCGGCGGCCCGCGCGGGCGCGGCGACCATGGACAGGATCAGCACGAGGGCGGTGAGGCCGGCGCTCAGGGCGGGCCGGCGGATTCCGCCGGCGCGGCGGTGCAGGGTGCGCACGCGTGTCTCCTTCTCGGTGGGACGGTGCCGAGGGTGGTCAGCGGGCAAGGTGGCGGTACTGCCTCCGCACGTCGTTCGCGGAGACCACACTGTCGAGGAACATCAGGCCGTCCATCCGGCAGTCGCACGGGTTGCGCTCCAGGGTGTCCTGGGGGAAGCTGCCGCCGATCTTGATACCCCGGGGGTCGGACGCGGTGGTCAGGTGCGGGCCGGGCCCGGACACCAGCCAGGGGTCGTCGGTACGGGTGTAGAAGCCGTCCACCGGTTCGCCGTTGCGGTAGAGGGCGAGCGCTCCGGTGTCGAAGTCGAAGGTGGCGGCCAGGTGCACCCACTCCCCCGCCGGCAGCAGCTCGCGCCAGTCCCGGCTGGCGGCGAAGGTCTGCGAGTTGCCGCCGTCGAGCCGCCGGCCGAGCGCGACCAGGCGCAACTCCCCGTCGACGTCGATCAGCTCCAGCAGGGCGCGCACGCCGTGGCCGTCGGAGTCGCCGGTCAAGACTCCCGCCAGACCGATGGCGTTGTACCGGTCGTCCGGGTCGGCGGTGGTGGAGTTGGGCAACGGGCTGTCCATGTTCAGCTTGAACCAGCCCAGCACGCTGGTGCCCGCGGTGGCGCTGAACGCGCGCAGCGTCCGCACCCCGCTGGCCGACCAGGTGCCGGCCTTCCAGTCGTCGTTGCCGGCGACGGTGGGAGCCACCTGCCGGGTCTGCACCGCGTTGCGGCTGCCCCGGTAGGCATGGTCCGGCACCCGCATCGCGGCAGCACCGTTGATCAGCTCGATCTCGGTGCCGGAGCGGCCCTGGTCGCGTTCCAGGGCGGGGTCGCCGGGCACCGGATGGTCGAAGTCGTACGCGGCGATCAGGTGCGCGCGGAGCGCCGGGTGGACGTCGCGAGCGACGCTCCGATCCGCCTGCGCCGGTGGCACGCCTGCGCCGCTCAGTGCGCCGATCGCCAGGAGGGAGACGGCGACTCGTCGGGCCCTGGACATGGCTGTCACCTCGTTTCGCGGCACATTGGTGCCGGTCACGTAAGCGCTTACGTAAGCGCTTACGTACCCTAGGCTTCGATCAACGTCGCTAGCAATAGATCAGGTGACGTAAATGTTTCCAGGGGGTTGCGGATGCCCAGGGCCAGCCAGCGGCCGCGCCTCGTGGACGTCGCCGAACACGCCGCCGTCTCGCTGGCGACCGCCTCCCGAGCCCTCGCCGGCCGCGAGGGGGTCAGCGCCGAGGTGGCCGACCGGATCCGGCAGATCGCGCGGGAGCTGGGCTACGTGGCCAACCCGTACGCCCGCACCCTCGCCGGCGGGGCCAGTTCCACCGTCGGACTGATCGTCCACCAGATCGACGACCCGTACTTCGCCGAGATCGCCGCCGGCGTCATCCAACTCGCCGCCGAGCAGGGGCTGCTCGTGCAGATCTGCCAGTCCGGCCGCGGCCCCAGCTACGAGTTGCAACAGCTACGCCACCTGATCGCCCAGCGGGTCGGCATCGTTCTGATCAGCGGTTCCGGCTACGACGACCCACGGATGGAGGTCGCCGCCCGCGCCGAGTTGGCCGCGTTCCAGGACCACGGCGGCCGGGCCGCGGCCATCGGACGGCACGCGCTCGGCATCGACGCCGTCCTACCGGACAACGAGGCCGGCGGCTTCGCGCTCGCCCAGCATCTGATGGATCTCGGGCACCGACGGCTCGCGGTCGCCGCCGGCAGCGCCGGCCTCACCACGGTCGCCGACCGGCTGGCCGGAGTGTCGTCGGCCCTGCGGCAGCGCGGGCGGTCCCGCACCGACCTCGCCGTCGTGCACAGCGACTTCACCCGAGCCGGCGGGCGTGCCGCCGCCGAGCAGATCCTCAACGATCACCCCGAGACGACGGCCATCATCGCGCTCAACGACGCGATGGCCATGGGCGTGCTGTCGACGCTGCGAGCCCGGCGCGTGCCGGTGCCCGACCGGATGTCCGTCGTCGGCTTCGACGATGTCTCGGTGGCGGCCGACCTCGCACCCAGCCTCACCACCATCCGCCTGCCGCTGACCGAGATGGGGCGTACGGCACTCACCCTCGCGCTGAAGCCGCGCACGACCCGCCCGCGCCGCCGCCCCACCGGGCACCTGCTGGTCGTCCGCGACTCGACCGGACCCGCCCCGAAGACCTGACCGGCCGCGGCGATGCCCCGTCACGGCGGCCCGACTTCTGGCACGGTCAAGGGAGCCCACCAACCCGGGACGTGTCAGGAGAGGTCATGGCCGAGATCGCTGTGCGGCACCGGACGGTCGAGATCGACGGCATCACGATCTTCTACCGCGAGGCCGGTCCCGCCGACGCGCCGGTCGTGCTCCTGCCACACGGGTACCCGTCGTCGTCGTTCCAGTTCCGCCACCTGCTGCCCGCGCTGGCCGACCGGTGGCGCGCCATCGCCCCCGACTACCCCGGCTTCGGCTACAGCGACCTGCCCGACCCCAACCGGTTCGCGTACACCTTCGACGCGCACGCCGACCTGCTCCAGCGCTTCGTCGACACGCTGGGGCTCACCCGCTACGTGGTCTACCTCCAGGACTACGGCAGCCAGTTCGGGTTGCGGCTGGCGATGGCCGCACCGCAGCGAGTCGCCGGCCTCATCATCCAGAACGGCGACATCTACCCCGACCAGCACGGCCCCAAGTACGAGCCGCTGAAGCGATTCTGGCGTGACCCGACCGACGAGGGCCGGGAGCAGTTGGCCGCCGCGATCAGCGAGGAGGGTTTCCGGGGTGAGTTCCTGGGCGAGCTGCCGGACCGGCTGACCGACCGGGTCAGCCCCGACCTGTGGCGGCTCTCCGGCGCGCTGATCACGGACCCCCGGCGGCGCGACGCCTGGCTGCGCCTGCTCGCCGACCAGGGCAGCACCGTCGCGTGGTTCCCCCGCCAGCAGGAGTACCTGCGGACCCACCGGCCGCCCACCCTGATCGTGTGGGGACCGCACGACGGCTACATGCCGGAGGGCGCGGCCCGCGCGTACCTGCGGGACCTGCCCGACGCGGACCTGCACCTGCTCGACGGCGGGCACTGGCTGCTCGAGACGCACCTCGACGAGGTCGTCCGGCTGGCCCGTGCCTTCCTCGACCGGGTCCAGCCGTGACCGGCGGAACGCCGATCAGACCGCCAGGGCCGCCCGGACCTCCCGTTCCGCCGTGACACCCCCGTCGCCGTGCGAGGTGACCCGGCCGGACTCCAGCACGTGGTAGCGATCCGCCACCCGCAGCGCGAAGCCCAGGTGCTGCTCGACCAGCAGCACGCTGAACCCGGACTGCCGGGTCAGCTCGACGATCCGCTCCTGGATCTCCGCGACCACCGACGGTTGGATGCCCTCGGTCGGCTCGTCGAGCATCAGCAGCCTCGGCCGGGTGATCAGGGCACGGGCGATGGCGAGCTGCTGACGTTGCCCTCCGGAGAGCAGCCCGGCCCGTCGCCGCAGCAACGGGCGCAGCGCCGGAAACAGGTCCAGCGCCTCCGCCGTGGCCACCGCACCGTCGCGCCGGCCGTCGGCGACCAGCCGCAGGTTCTCCGCGGCGGTCAGGTGCGGGAAACACTGCTGACCCTGCGGGACGTACGCCATCCCCCGCGCCACCCGCTCGTGCGGCCCGGCGCGGGTGACGTCCTCGCCGTCCAGCTCGACGGTGCCGGCGCTCGGACGCAGCAGCCCGGCCGCGACCCGCAGCAGGGTGCTCTTGCCGGCGCCGTTGTGCCCGAGCACGGCGGCCACCCCGTCGGGCGGGACCGCGAGATCGACCCCGTGCAGCACGCGAGAGCGCCCGTACCCGGCGTGCACCCCGCGCAGCGTCAACATCATGCCTCCTCAGGGGTGCGGGCCGCCCCGGCGTCGACCGGGTGGCCAAGGTAGACCTCCTGCACGCGCGGGTCCGCCTGGACCTGCGCCACGGTGCCCTCGCTGAGCACCCGGCCGGCGTGCAGCACGGTGACGCTGCGCGCGAACCGGCGCAGGAAGTCCATGTCGTGCTCGATCACGACGACCGTGCGATCCCGGCTCACCGTCTCCAACAGGGCGCCGGTGGCGTCGCGTTCCTCGTGGCTCATCCCGGCGACCGGCTCGTCCAGCAGCAGCAGCCGCGCGTCCTGCACCAGCAGCATGCCGATCTCCAGCCACTGCTTCTGGCCGTGCGCGAGTGTCCCGGCGAGGTGCGCGGCCCGCTCGGCCAGACCGATGGTCTCCAGCGCGGCGGCGACCTCGTCGGGGACACCCCGGCGGCGGCGGGCCAGGGTCGCCCAGCTGCGCCGGGCGCCGGCCGCGATGTCGAGGTTCTGCAGCACCGACAGCTCCTCGAAGACCGTCGAGGTCTGGAAGGTCCGCCCGATGCCGAGCCGGCTGATCCGGTGCACCGGCCGGCCGAGCAGCTCGTCGTCACCGAACCGGACCGAGCCGGTGGCCCGGACCAGGCCGGTGATCGCGTCGACCAGGGTGGTCTTGCCGGCGCCGTTCGGCCCGATCAGGAACCGGATGTCCCCGGCGGGCACGTCCAGGGAGACGCCGTCGACGGCGGTGAACCCGTCGAAGCTGACCCGCACGTCCCGGACGGACAACCCGTCCAACCGCTCGCCGCTCATGCCGTGCTGGCTGGGCATGCGCTCACGGCCCTCGCTGCGCTCGGTGCGTTCGCTCATGCCGTGCGGGCTGGGCATGCGCTCACGGCCCTCGCTGCGCTCGGTGCGTTCGCTCATGCCGCCGGCACCTCCGTTCGCTCGGTGCGTCGTCGCGACAGCGGCGACCACCAGTGCCGGACCGGTTCCCCGCCGTCGTCGCGGCGGCGGGCCAGCGCCCACAGCGATGCCAGACCGCCGGGCAGGAAGGCCACCACGACCACGAAGAGCAACCCCTGCAGGTACGTCCAGGTGCCCGGGAAACGCTCGGAGAGGGCGGTACGCGCCCAGGCCACCGCCACCGCGCCGAGTACCGGGCCGAGCAGGGTCGCCCGGCCACCCACCGCGACACCGATGACGAACTCGATCGACGGGACGATGCCGATCAGCGCCGGCGAGATGATGCCCACCGCCGGCACGAACAGCGCCCCGGCCAGCCCGGCCATACCCGCCGCGACGACGTACGCCACCAGCTTGACCGACGCCGGGTCGTAGCCCAGGAAGCGGACCCGCTCCTCACCGTCGCGGACCGCCACCAGCAGTTCGCCGTAGCGGCTGTGGATGAGTTGACGGGTCAGCGCGAGCAGCGCCAACAGCGTGCCGGCGATGATGAAGTACACCATCCGCTGGTTGACCGGGTCGTCCAGGTCGTAGCCGAAGAAGCCCTTGATGTCGGTGAGCCCGTTGGTGCCGCCCGTGGTGCCCTGCTGGCCGATCAGCAGGATCACCATCGCGGCGGCGAGCGCCTGGCTGAGGATGGCGAAGTACGCGCCCCGGACCCGGCGGCGGAAGACCAGTGAGCCGAGCCCGAAGGCGACCGCCATCGGCAGCAGCACCGTGGCGGGCAGCGCGAACCACGGGCTGGCGAACGGTCGCCACCACAGCGGCAGCTCGTCGAGTTGCCCGTACAGCTGCATGAAGTCGGGCATCCCACCCGGGCCCGCGTCGGCGAGCTTGAGGTGCATGGCCATCGCGTAGCCGCCGAGGCCGAAGAAGACGCCCTGGCCGAGGGTGAGCATCCCGCCCCGGCCCCAGGCGATCCCGATGCCGACCGCGACCATGGCGACACAGAGGTACTTGGCGAGCAGGGCCAGCCGGAAGTCCGACAGCACCAGCGGCGCGACAGCGAACAGCAACGCCGCGCCGAAGGCGAAGCCGGCCGCCGTCCGCAGCCGCGAGCGGCCGGCGGGCCGGCCCGGTGGTACGGCGCCGGCGGGCGCCGGTGCGACGGCGGTGTCGGGCGGCGCGGGGGTGACGGCGGTCATGCGAGGCTCCTGGTCCGCAGGGTGAACAGGCCCTGTGGCCGCCACTGGAGGAACGCGACGATCGCCACGAACACGATCACCTTGGCGACGCTGAGGGTGGTCAGGTACTCCCCGGTGGCCTGGAGCACGCCGAGGGCGAAGGCGACGATCACACTGCCCTTGAGCTGGCCGATCCCGCCGACCACGACGACCAGGAAGGCGTCGATGATCAGGTTGGTGCCCATGGTCGGGCCGATCGGGCCGAGCAGGGTGAGGGCCACTCCGGCCAGCCCGGCCAGGCCGGAACCGATGAAGAACGTCGTCCGGTCGACCCGGGAGGTGGCGATGCCGGACACCGCGGCGAGGTCGCGGTTCTGCACCACCGCGCGGATGCGGCGCCCGAGCGGGGTCAGTCGCAGCGCCAGGGTGAGCGCCGCGACGGCGGCCAGCGCCAGGGCGAGGATGAACAGCCGGTTGTTGGCGATGGTCAGCCCCCCGGGCAGTGCCACGTTGCCGGTGAGCAGCTCCGGCGCGCGGGTCTGCACGTTCGGGCTGCCGAAGATGTCCCGGGCCAGTTGTTGCAACATCAGCGACACCCCCCAGGTGACCAGCAGGGTGTCCAGCGGCCGGGCGTAGAGCCGCCGGATGAGCAACACCTCCAGCAGCACGCCCATGGCGCCGGCGACCACGAACGCCACCGGCAGCGCGACCACCAGCGACAGACCGGCACCGGTGATGCTCTGCTGCAGAACGTAGGTGGTGTACGCGCCGGCCATGATGAACTCACCGTGCGCCATGTTGATCACGTTCATCTGGCCGAAGGTCAGCGCGAGGCCGAGCGCGATGAGCAGCAGCACCGCGCCGATGCTGATGCCGGTGAAGAGTTGACCGAAGAGGACTGTCACGGTGGGTACTCCGAACTGCTGGTCGGGTGGCCCGGGCGGGGCGCGTCGCCGCGCAGCCCGCCCGGGCCGGCGTCGTCAGCTCAGGCCGCTCGCCCACGGGTAGGTCTTGAGGTACGGGTCCGGCGCCACCGGCTTGCCGGAGTTCCACACCTCGGTGATCAGACCGTCCGCGCCGATCTTGCCGATCCGGGCGGTCTTGGCGATGTGCTGGGTCTTGCCGTCGACGGTGACCAGGCCCTCCGGCGCATCGAAGGTGATCCCGTCCGAGGCGGACCGGACCTTCTCCACGTCGAAGGCGCCGGCCTTCTCGACCATCGCCTTCCACAGGTACACGCCGACGTACGCGGCCTCCATCGGATCGCTCGTCGGCTTGTCCGCGCCGTACTTCGCCTTGTACGCGGCCACGAACTTCGAGTTCGCCGCGCCCGGAGTCGTCTGGTAGTAGTTCCAGGCGGTCAGCTGGCCCTCCAGGTACTGGGTGCCGATGCCCTTCACCTCTTCCTCGGCGATCGACACCGACACCACCGGCATCGCGGCAGCGGTCAGACCGGCCGACTTGTATTCCTTGAAGAAGGCCACGTTGCTGTCACCGTTGAGCGTGTTGAACACCGCGTCCGCGCCGGACGATTTGACCTTGTTGACGATGGTTCCGAACTCGGTGGAGCCGAGGGGTGCGTAATCCTCGCCCAGCACGGTCATCCCGTTCGCGGCGGCGTACGCCTTGATGATTTTGTTGGCGGTGCGGGGAAAGACATAGTCGCTACCGACCAGATAGACCGACTTCGCACCCTGGGACTTGAGGTAGTCGAGCCCGGGAACGATCTGCTGGTTGGTCGTCGCCCCGGTGTAGAAGATGTAGGGCGACTGTTCCAGGCCCTCGTACTGCACCGGGTAGAACAGCAACGCCTTGTTCTTCTCGAACACCGGCTTGACCGCCTTGCGGCTGGCCGAGGTCCAGCAGCCGAAGACGGCGGCCACCCGGTCCTCGGAGATCAGCTTCTCGGCTTTCTCCGCGAAGGTGGGCCAGTCGGAGGCGCCGTCCTCACCGACCGGCTGGATCTTCTTGCCGAGGACGCCGCCGGCCGCGTTGATCTCCTCGACGGCGAGCATGATGGAGTCGCGGACGGTGACCTCGCTGATCGCCATGGTCCCGGAGAGCGAGTTGAGCAGGCCCACCTTGACGGTGTCGCCGGAGACGTCGGCGGTGACGCCGGTCGCGCCGCCCTCGTCGGTGGTCTTGCTGCCGCACGCGGTCATCGCGGCCGCGGCGACCAGGGTCATGGCACCCGCCAGGATGCGGCGGCCCCGGAATAGTGACATCTACTCTCCCTGCGGTGCACTCAAGTAGCGAAAAAGGACGGTCGGTGCGGTCCGAGATGGAGCTGATGAGGGCGGCGCCGAGGCCGACGGGTGGACGCCGGACAGGGCACCAGATCGGATATGGGCACCGAAAGCGTCGACCGGCATGATTGCGCCGGTGTTTCCCAGTCCTTAATTGACTGTTTCCGAGAGACCGAATCGCGCGCACGAGAAAACGGCCGGCACCGTTGGGAGGAAACGATGCCGGCCGTTCGGAAAGACGCAAAATAAGTGCCACCACAATGGCCGGCGGACGAATCAGCCGACGGTGGGCACACAATGGTGACATCTGACCGGGGATCAGATACTTCACGCAGGAAGCATCTTAGGACGGGATCGGGTGGCGCTGTCAAGGGTTCGCGGGCCGGCTGCGGGCCCCGGGCTCAGAGCTGGGCGAGGACGGTGAAGTCGAGCCCGTCGGCCTCGGCCAGGTAGATGCGCTGACGCACGTGCCGCTGACGCAGCCGCAACCGACCCCGCGGCCCGTGGTAGGCCACCGTGTCAGCGGCCGTCTCGATGGCCCGTACGTCGAGGGTGCGGGCCTGGCCGATCAGCGCCGCGAGCAGCATGACGCCCTCGTAGCAGGACTCCCCCAGGCTGCCCAGCGGCGGCGCCTCCACCCCGAACCGCCGAGCGAACTCGCCGTGGAAGTCGAGATTCTCCTGCGTTACCAAGCCGGCGAAGAAGCCCGCCGTGCTGTACAGTCTCCGGGTCGCACCGGCACCACTGGCCAGCAGCATGTTCTCGTCCATCAGGGTGCTCAGCCGCAGGCAGCGCTGGTCCAGGCCGGATCGGGCGAACGCCCGGTTGAACCGCACCGCGTCGGCACCGACCAGCAGCATCAACACCGCGTCCGCGTCACTGTGCTCGATGCGGCGCAACACCTCGGTGAAGTCGTGCGCGTCCAGGGGGAGGAAGTGCCGGCCCACCACCTGCCCACCACCGCGCAGCGCGTACCGCTGCGCCGCCCGCGACGTACGGCGCGGCCACACGTAGTCGTTGCCGACCACGAACCAGCGCCGCACCCCCTGCTCGTCGGCGAGCAACCGCATCGCCGGCCACAGTTGGGCGTCCGGCGTCTCGCTGGTCAGGAAGACCCCTTCGGTACGCTCACCGCCCTCGTAGAGTGCGGTGTAGACGTACGGCACCCGGTGCGCGACGCGGGGTGCCAACGCCTGGCGCACCGAGGAGATGTGCCACCCCGTCACCCCCTGCACGGCCCCCACCGACACCAACGCCTCGACCTCGGCGGCCACCTCGGCCGGTGGTGCGCCACCGTCGACCGGCACCAGCCGCACCTCCCGGCCCAGCACGCCACCGCACCGATTGATCTCCTCCACCGCGAGTTGCGCGCAGAGCTCGCAGGTGGGGCCGAACATGCCGGCCGGCCCGCGCATCGGGTAGACCAGCGCGATGCTGACCACGGCACGGTCGACGGTCAGCCACGGCGGTGCCGGCGCGGACATGTGCACATGATTGCCCGGCCCACGACGGAAGACCAGCGTTCACCACGGACCGGGACGACTCGCTACCATGACAGGGCCACCGGACCAGGGAGTTTCATGTCAGACGTGCCCGGGGCGCCAGCCGACCTGCTGCGCTCGCTCACCCGCGCCGAACGGCTGCTCTCCCGCCGGCTGGGCGCCGTCCTGGCCGACGACGCACTGAGCATCGAGGCGTGGCGCGTGCTGTGCCTGCTCGCCGACGGTCAGGGGCACCCGATGAGCGAGGTGTCCGCCGAGGCGTCGCTGCCGCCGGGCACCCTCACCAAGCTGGTCGACCAACTCGTCGACCGCAACCTCGTGTTCCGCCGGATCGATCCGATCGACCGCCGGCGGATTCGGGCGTACCTGACCGCTCGGGGCCGCCGCGAGCACGCCCGCCTGGACGAGCGGGTCCGGGCCAGCCTCGCCGAGCTGGGTGTGCCGCAGGCGGCTGACCTGGTGAGTCAGCTCGACGACCTGATCGGTCGGCTCGACCCGGCCCGTCAACGGGAGCACGCCGACGCGGTCGGTCCACACCGCTGACCTGCCTCCCGGCTCTCCCGGCGCGACCTTCACGCTCAACAGCAGTGCCCCGCCGCACGCGCAGCGCGGGTGGCCGAGGCCAGCGCCCCAGCACGACGCCGGACCAGGCTTCCTAGACGGTGAGGTGGGCGCGCAGGGTGTGCGCGTCCGGGGCGGTGGCGGTCCACAGTGTCGCCGGGCCCCCGGCCAGTGGCAGCCGGGCAACGCCGCCCTCGGCCGTCGCCGGCTCGGCGGGCCGGGACGGGTCGACCACCAGCAGCGAGCCGGTGGCCGACGCGCCGTCGAGCACGGCGGGCCCGGCCCAGCCGGGCGCCTGCGGGCCGACCGCCAGGGACTGCCGCAGCAACGGCCGACCCGCGTAGTCGACCTGGGTGTGCACGACGGCCCCGCCGGGCGCCTCGCCGTACCGGCCGCAGATCAGCTCGTCGCGCCAGCACAGGCTCGCCCCCGCGGCCAGGTCGATCCGGGATTCGGCGAGGTGCGCGCAGCCGGCCGCCGCGACCAACTGTTCGGGCAGCCAGTGCAACGTGGCCCCGGTGCGCACCACGGCCCGCACCGCCATCCGGGACACGGCTCCCGGCCGGCCCGGTAGGGCGACCGACGCGGCGACGGTGTGCACCCGGACCGCCGCGCCCGGCCCCACGTCGATCTCCAGCCGCAGATCGTCTCCGGCGATCGGGCCGGCCGCCCCGCCGACGAGGTGCACGGTGGCGACACCACCGTCGGTCGGGGTCTGACGCAGCAGCAGCGGCGTCTCACCGTGCAGCTCGACCAGGACCGTCCCGCCCCGACCGTCGGCCCGCGCGACCAGCCGGGCGAGCGCTCGCATCAGGCCGGACCGACCGGTACAGCGATCGGGTGCGTGCTGGCGTGGTGGGTCAGCTCGTGCCGGATCCAGTCCGCGACCGACGTGGCCATGGGGTCTGCCACGATGGACAGGAAGAGGGTCGGGAGGTCACCACGTCGGGCCCGCGCGTCGCGGTCCATCACGGCGAGGTCGGCGCCCACCATCGGTGCCAGATCGGTCTTGTTGATCACGAGGAGGTCGGCGGAGGTGACCCCCGGCCCGCCCTTGCGCGGCACCTTGTCGCCTCCCGCCACGTCGACCACGAAGATCTGCCGGTCGACCAGACCCCGGCTGAAGGTCGCGGTCAGATTGTCCCCGCCGCTCTCCACCAGGACCAGGTCCAACGGGCCGACCGCCTCGGCCAGCTCGTCGACGGCGTCCAGGTTGGCGCCGATGTCGTCGCGGATCGCGGTGTGCGGGCAGCAGCCGGTCTCCACCGCGCGGATCCGGGCGGGGTCCAGCACTCCGGCCCGCCGCAGGAAGTCGGCGTCCTCGGTGGTGTAGATGTCGTTGGTCACCACACCGAGCCGCAACTCGTCGGCGAACGCCCGGCAGAGCGCGGCCACCAGGGCGGTCTTGCCGGACCCGACCGGGCCGCCGATGCCGACCCGCAGGGCCCGGCCCGCGCGCGCCAACGGTGGATGGGGATCCACCCCCGGCTCCGGGTGGGTGTGCGGAACGGTCTCGTCGTGGGGTGGGGCGGCCGGTGGCGTGGTCGGTTCGACGGCGGGCACAGCGCTCGGCACAACGGTGTCAGGACGCAAAGAGACGCACCTCCCAGGTGGCATGGATTTCGGCATGGATGTCGGCTAGTGGAGCGGCGGCGGCCGGCAGCCGCTCCGGTGGGTCGTCGGCGGCCCGCGCCGCCTCGGCGGCCGTGCCGTCACAGGCGTCGGCGAGGCCGACCAGCAGGGCCTGGACCTGGTACGGGTCGAGGCCGAGCAGACGTACGCCGGCGCTGGCCGCCCCGGTCACCGTCCCGTACGCGGAGACCGTCGCGGTTTCGACGCGGGACATCCCGGCCGCCGCGCAGAGCAGCCCGAGCACCAGCGGCTGGTGTGCGCCGCCGGGCGTGGCGGGCAGGTCGCCGAACGGGGCATCCGGCCAGATGGCCCGTCCGGCACGCAGCAGCGCCCGACCCTGCCGGCGGGAGACCGCCCGCAACGCCGGAGCCGCGGTACGCGCGTCCAACTCCGCGTCCAGCCGGGCCAGCGCACCCGACCGGACCGCGGACTCAGCCAGCGCCGCCGCCCGGTGTGCGGCCGCCGCGAACGCCGCGCCGACCAGACCGGCGGTGGCCAACCGCCCGGTCAGGAACGCCTCCAACGTGGCCAGGTCGGTGACCCGCCCGGCCGCGACGGCCGCCTCCAGACCACCGGAGTGCGCGTGCGCCCCGGCCGGGAAGCGCCCGTCGGCCAGCAGCAACAGCAGGCTCGGTGTCGCCATCAGAAGAGGAAGTACCGCTGGGCCATCGGCAGTCGGGTCACCGGGTCCGGCTCCACCACCTGACCGTCGATCCGGACGGTGAAGGTGTCCGGGTCCACCTCGATGCGCGGCATCGCGTTGTTCTCCGGCAGGTCGGCCTTGCCCCGCGACCGCACGTCGCGCACCGGCACCACCCGGCGTCGTACGTCCAGGCGGAGACCGGCGTCCAGCGCCGCCGGGGCCACGAAGGCCAGGCTGGTGGCCGCCGCCGCCGCGCCGTACGCCCCGAACATCGGCCGCGGCAGCATCGGCTGCGGCGTCGGAATGGAGGCGTTGGCGTCACCCATCTGGGCGTATGCGATCATGCCGCCCTTGAGCACCAGGTGCGGTCGGACGCCGAAGAACGCCGGGTCCCAGAGCACCAGGTCGGCGAGTTTGCCCGGCTCGACCGAGCCGATCTCCCCTTCCAACCCGTTGGCCATCGCCGCGCAGATGGTGTACTTCGCCACGTACCGTCGGGCCCGGTGGTTGTCGGCGGCCCCGTCGCCGGGCAGCGCGCCGACCCGGTCCTTCATCACGTGCGCGCTCTGCCAGGTCCGCGTGATCACCTCGCCGACCCGGCCCATCGCCTGCGCGTCGGAGCCGATGACGGAGATCGCGCCGAGGTCGTGCAGCAGGTCCTCGGCGGCCATCGTGGACGGCCGGATCCGGCTCTCGGCGAAGGCCAGGTCCTCCGGCACGGACGGGTTGAGATGGTGACAGACCATCAACATGTCCAGGTGCTCGGCGAGGGTGTTGGCGGTGTACGGCCGGGTCGGGTTGGTCGACGACGGCAACACGTTCGGCTCACTGGCCACCGTGATGATGTCCGGCGCGTGCCCGCCGCCGGCGCCCTCGGTGTGGTACGAGTGGATCGCCCGCCCACCGATCGCCCGCAGGGTGTCGGCGACGAAACCGGCCTCGTTGAGCGTGTCGGTGTGGATCGACACCTGAACCCCGGATTCGTCCGCCACCCGCAGGCAGGCGTCGATCGCCGCCGGCGTGGTGCCCCAGTCCTCGTGCAGCTTGAAACCGCCCGCACCGGCCCGCAACTGTTCCCACAGCGCCTCGCTGGAGACGGTGTTGCCCTTGCCGAGCAGCAGCACGTTGACCGGCATGGTGTCCAGCGCCTCGTGCATCCGGGCCAGGTGCCAGGCGTTCGGGGTGACCGTCGTCGCGCGGGTCCCCTCGGCCGGCCCGGTGCCGCCGCCGACCAGCGTGGTGACGCCGCTGGCCAGCGCCTCGGTGACGATCTGCGGGCAGATGAAGTGCACATGCGTGTCGACCGCGCCAGCGGTGAGGATCCGCCCGTTGCCCGCGATCACCTCGGTGGCCGGGCCGATGACCAGGTCGGGGTGGACACCGGGCATGGTGTCCGGGTTTCCGGCCCGGCCGAGCGCCACGATGCGCCCGTCGCGCAGCCCCACGTCGGCCTTGACCACGCCCCAGTGGTCGAGCACCACCGCGCCGGTGATGACGGTGTCCAGTGCCCCCTGGGCGCGGGTGGCACGGGACTGCCCCATCGACTCGCGGATCACCTTGCCGCCGCCGAAGACCGCCTCGTCGCCGCCTACGCAGTGGTCGGTCTCCACCTCGATCAGCAGGTTGGTGTCGGCCAGCCGGATCCGGTCGCCGGTGGTGGGCCCGTACAGGTCGATGTAGCGGTCCCGCCGCACGGCACTCACCGCGACGACCCGTCGACCGCGTCCGGCGACGGGTCCAACGGCCCGGCGCACTCGCCGCGCAGACCCGGCACGACACGCGCCCCGCCGAGCGGAACGAGGTCGACGCTGCGGCTGATGCCCGGCTCGAACCGGACCGAGGTGCCGGCCGCAACCGCGAGCCGCTGCCCCCAGGCCGCGCCCCGGTCGAACGACAGCGCCGGGTTGGCTTCGGCGAAGTGGTAGTGCGAGCCCACCTGCACCGGGCGGTCGGCGGTGTTGACCACGAGCAGGGTGGTCACCGGACGACAGGCGTTGATCTCGACCGGACCGGCCGCCGGCAGGATCTCCCCCGGGATCACGGGATCGGGTGGTGCACCGTCACCAGCTTGGTGCCGTCCGGGAACGTCGCCTCCACCTGCACCTCCCTCAGCAGCTCGGGGATGCCGTCCTGGACGTCGTCGCGACCGAGCACCGCCCGGCCGGCCGACATCAGGTCGACCACCGACCGGCCGTCGCGGGCCCCTTCGAGGAGGAACGCGGTGATCACCGCAACGGCTTCGGGGTAGTTGAGGCGCAGACCGCGCTCGCGGCGGGCGCGGGCGACGTCGGCCGCGACGTGCACGAGCAGGCGGTCCTGTTCGTGTGGGCTGAGAAACACGGGCTCTCCCGGTGGGTCGGCGTGCCCCGGCTCGCCGTCGGCCCCATGCGGAGCCGCCCCGGGCCGAACCCGGGGACGAGCTGGGAGTCACACGACCGCCGGGGCACCGCCGCCGGGGCGACCCGGGACTCCACCATCCCGGCCCGCACGACGGGCAACCGGCGGTGTCGGGTCGGATGCGGACCGCACCGCCCACCGCTGAGCAGACCGTAGAGGATCGCCACCGACCGAGGCAACAGTCCAATGCAAAGGGTGTCGATCCGCGGCTGGGTACCGGTGCTTATTCCCGTCGAGGGGTTCGCAGGGCATGATCGCCGGATGACGGCGACGAGGGGTACGCGCGCACTGCTCGGTGTGCTGTTCCTGACGGCGGCCACGGTCGGGGTGTGGTTGCTCTGGCTGGGCTGGGACGACGAGTACGTGGTCGACGCGCGGACCGGCGCGAGCAGCGGCCCGTACGAGCCGTGGCAGGTGATCGGCTGCGTGCTGACGCTGGTGCTGCTGGCCGCGCTCGCCGGGACGCGGCTCAGTCCGTGGCTGGTGGCACCGGTGATGACGGTGGCGTTCACGGCGGCCTGGTCGTGGCGGGCCGCGTCCACCGACGACAGCGGGTTGTGGGCGGTCGGAGGGATTCTGGTGCTGGTCGGGATGGCGGTCGGCAGCACGCTGGTGAGTCTCGCCGCGCGGCGGATCGGCCGGCGGTGGTGACGTTGCCGCGCGGTCGTGACCGTCCATCGTGGAGAGAAGGGATCTGTGATCTCATGTCGGCATGATCACTCCCACTCCCCTCATGCGCCTGGTGGCCGGTGTGTGGGGGTTCAAGACCCTCGCGGTCGGCGTCGAGCTCGGCCTGTTCACGCGGTTGGCCGGTGGGCGGACGATGACCGTCGAGGAGGCCGCCGCCGAGTTCGGGCTGCCCGACCGGCCGGCGGACCTGTTGCTGGCCGCCAGCGCCTCGCTCGGTCTGCTGGAGAAGTCCGGTGACGGTTACCGCAACTCCGAGTTGGCCGAGCAGTTCCTGGTCGAGGGCCGCCCCTACTACTTCGGCGCGCAGGTCCGCTACTCGGACCTGCGCACCTACCTGCCCTGGCACCGCATCGGTGAGGCGCTGCGCACAGATCGGCCATTGACCTGGGACCCGGAGGCCCAACAGTCGATGTTCGACACCGCCGACCCGGAGATGCTGACGCAGTTCTGGGACGCGATGTTCTCCACGTCCAGCTTCACCGCCAGCGCGTTGGCGGACGCCTACGACTTCTCCGCGCACCGCCGGCTGCTCGACGTGGGCGGCGGGGCCGGCGCGTTCCCGATCGAGTTCTGCCGCCGCCTGTCGGACCTGCGGGCGACGGTCCTGGACCTGCCGCACGTCTGCGTCCGGGCCCGGGAGCGGATCGCGGAGGCTGGCCTGACCGGGCGGATCGACGCGGTGGCCGGTGACTTCCTCGCCGACCCGGCGTTACCGGGTGGGCACGACGTCATCCTGCTCAGCATGATCCTGCACGACTGGGACGAGCCGACGAACCGGGCGTTGCTGGCCCGGTGCCACGCGGCGTTGCCGCCCGACGGGGTGATCGTCGTCTGCGAACTGCTGCTCAACGACGAACGCACCGGGCCGCCGGAGGCGGCCCTGATGGGGATGAACATGCTGGTCGAGACCGAGGGTGGCCGCAACTACTCCGGCGCCGAGTACGCGGCCTGGCTCACCGACGCCGGCTTCGTCGACGTGCGGACGGTGCCGTTCGACGCGCCCGGCGCCAACGGCGCGGTGGTGGCTCGCCGGGCCTGACCGCCGACGACACCCGGCCCCGGTGCGAACCGTGGGCCGGGTGTCGCGGCGCCGTGCTGGCGCTGGCGTCCGATCGGCTACCGGTACGGATCAGGCGCGAGCCTTGGCCGGCTGCTTCATGAAGTCCATGACCGCCTTGTTGATCTCGTCGGCGTGGGTCCACGGGATGCCGTGCGGTGCGCCCTTGAGCGTGATGAGCTGGGCGGTCGGCATCATCGGCGCGAGCCGCTGACCGGTCACCGGGTACGGCAGCACCCGGTCCTGGTCACCCTGCACGATCAGCACCGGAATGTTGATCTTCGGCAGGTCCGGCCGGAAGTCCTCCTGCCAGGCGTCCACACTGTCGTGGGTGGCCTTGGCGGAGGCCATCGCGCCGATCTGCCAGTGCGCCCGGTACGCCTCCTCGCTGACCCGCTTGCCCATGTTCTGGTCCGGGTTGAAGAACGCGTCGCAGAAGGACGTCAGATAGGCGAAGCGGTCCTTCGTGATGGCGTCCTGGAAGCCCTTGAACAGGCTCCGCTCGACGCCCTCCGGGTTGTCCTTCGCCTTGGCCAGCATCGGTTGCAGCGGGCTGATCAGCACCGCGCGGCTGACCCGTTGCGAGCCGTAGTTACCGAGGTAACGGACCACCTCGCCGGTGCCCATCGAGTGACCGATCAGGGTCACCTCGTTCAGGTCCAGCTCGGTCATCAGCACGTCCAGGTCCGCCGCGAACGTGTTGTAGTCGTACCCGAACGCCGGCTGCGCGGAGTTGCCGTTTCCGCGCCGATCGTAGGTGATCGTCCGATATCCGGCGTTGAGCAGCGCGGCGGTCTCCTTCTCCCAGGTTGCGCCGTTGAACGGGAAGCCGTGGATCAGCACCACCGGCTTACCGGAACCGTGATCCTCGTAGTACAGGTCGATGGGCGCGGAGTTTTCCGTCCCCACGGTAATGAAAGGCATGTCTTTCTCCTGCTCCGGTTTCGGGCTGTCGGACGTCCCGCGCTTTCCCGCCGGGTCGACGGATATGCGGGCCACCGAAGGCCCGCCCGCCCGCAAACCGCCGCACCCCATCGACATTTATCGACGTCGAAACTACGCTCGCCGGTAGGAAGTTTCGGCGTACGGGAGGTGGGCATGTCTCGACGACGGGGCGCGAGGGTCGCCGCGTTGGCCATCGGAGTGGCAACGGTCGCGCTGGGTGCCACGCCGGCGCACGCCGACCCGGTGGTGCCCCGGCACGCCATCGTGGTCTGCCAGAGCGCCAGCTTCTACGCCAACTACGACTCGGCCGGCGGGCCCACCGGCCTCAAGCGCACCCTGGCCTACGGCAACAAGATCGGCCACACCCCGGGAGCGCACCCGGTCTACAACGGGTGGGCGGCATCGTTCGACTTCGGCCCCAACGACTGGGGCTATCTGCGCGCCGAGTGCATCGGCGGGTACGACTCATGGTGACCCCACGTCGGGCACTCGCCGGCCTGCTCGCCGGGATCGTCGCCGCAACAGTCGCGCTGCCGGCCCCAGCCCAGGCCGCCAACGGCACGATCGGCGAACGCGAGACGGTGTGCGCGAGCGACCTGTTCGTCCGCACCCAACCCAACGGCGCCTGGATGGGCACCCTCTACCAGGGTCAGACGTTCCTGGTCGAGGGTCCCCGCAGCGGCGGCTACGTCTACGGCTTCGCGTACGGGTACATCAACCGGCGCGGCTGGGTGCAGGACGGCTGGTTTTGCTGACCGTGCCCGCGGGACAGGGGTGTTCTGATCGGCCCGCGACGGCCTAGCCTCGGGTGGTGAGCCTTCCGCCGCGCCTGCGGGCTGTCAGCGACCTGCACGTCGGGCACCCGCAAAACCGGGCGTTCGTCCAGCAGCTACGCCCCGACAACGACGGCGACTGGTTACTCGTCGCCGGTGACGTCGCCGACCGGTTCGCCGACGTCGAGTGGGCGCTCGGGCTGCTGAGCAGTCGGTTCGCACGCGTCGTCTGGGCGCCCGGCAACCACGAGCTGTGGACGCCACCCCGCGACCCGGTCACCCTGCGCGGCGAGGAGCGCTACCGCGAGCTGGTACGGATGTGCCAGCGGCTGGGGGTGGTCACCCCGGAGGACCCGTACCCGGTGTGGGACGGCGACGGCGGCCCGGCCACCATCGCCCCGCTCTTCCTGCTCTACGACTACACGTTCCGAGTGCCGGAGGCACGCACCCAGCAGGAATCACTCGACCTGGCGTACGCGGCCGGGGTCGTGTGCACCGACGAGGCGCTGCTGCACCCCGACCCGTACCCGAGCCGGGAGGCGTGGTGCGCGGCCCGGGTCGCCGAGACCGAACGCCGGCTGGCCGAGCGCGACCCGGCGCTGCCGACGGTGCTGGTCAACCACTACCCGCTGGTGCGCGACCCCACCGACATCCTGCGATACCCGCTCTTCGCCCAGTGGTGCGGCACCGTCCGCACCAGCGACTGGCACCTGCGCTTCGACGCGGCCACGGTCGTGTACGGCCACCTGCACATCCCCCGCACCACGTTTTACGACGGAGTGCGCTTCGAGGAGGTCTCCCTCGGCTACCCCCGCGAGTGGCAACGCCGAGGACCGGTGCCCGACCCGGTGCGCACCATCCACCCGGCCGACGACCTGCGCCGGCGCTCGTCCGTCAGCGGGTAGGGCCGACTACCGTCGCCAATCGCGGTCGGGGTGCCACGCGGCGAGATCAACACGGGTTTGGCGAAGTCGCGCTATCCCGCCAACGTGGATACCCCGCTTTCACCTAAACCGAGTCGATCATCAATGCCATCCCAGTCGGCAGGAGACATTGTCTGAATAATGAGATGGCCGCCCGGTCAGACCGCGCTTCGGGCACCAGAAGACGGCGGTTGGGCGGCCACCGCTCCCCGGTGACCGCCCCACGCCCGGTCAGCTGGCGTAGACCTCCAGGGTCGACAACTGCCCAGCCGGCCAGCCGGTGTTGCCGGTGACGGTGATCCGCACGTAGCGCGCCTGGGCAGCGCTGAAGGTAAGCGTCACCTGGTTACCGCTGGCCGGGTCGAAGGTGCGCCCCGCCGATCCGACAAGCGTGCCGAAGCTGCCCCCATCGGTGCTGCCCTGCACGGCGAGGGCCTGCGTCCGGCTGCCCCAGGTCGAGGAGGGCGGCAGCTTCAGCACCACCCGTCCGACCGTGCGCGTCGCGCCCAGGTCGACCTGCACCCACTGCGGGAACGCGTTGTTGGCGCTCTCCCAGTAGCTGTTCGCGTCCCCGTCGACCACGTTGCCGGAGGCGTAGCTCTGCACGTGGCTGCTCTCCGACGTGGGTCGGCCGCGGGCAAGGTCCGCGTTGGCTGCCGCGTCCGTGGTGACGGTGACCGCGTTGGACGCCGCCGAGGTGTTGCCGGCGGCGTCGCGGGCGGTGACCGTGAAGGTGTACGCGGTGGACGGGCTGAGCCCGTTCACCGTCGCCGTGGTGCCCGTGACGGTGGCGACGACGTTGCCGCCCTGGCGTACCTGGTAACCGGTCACCCCGGTGTCGTCGGTGGCGGCCGTCCAGGACAGGGACACGCTCGTCGACGTCCTGCCGGTCACGGTGAGGCCGCTCGGCGCGGTCGGCGGGTTGTCCGGGACGGTGCTGCCCGCGTACACCTCGACCTGGGCGAGTTGGGCGGCCGGCCAGCCGGTGTTGCCGCTGATGCTGAGGCGGACGTAGCGGGCCGTGGTGGTCGGCAGCGTGCGGGTGACGGTGTTGCCGGTGGCCGGGTCGAACGTGAACCCGGCAGCCGGGGTGATGGTGCTGAACGACCCACCGTCGACGCTGCCCTGCACGGTGATGGTCTGGGTACGCGCGCCCCAGCCGGCGGGAAGCCGCAGCACGAGCTTGTTGACCTGATGGCTGGCGCCGAGGTCGACCTGCCACCACTGGGGGAACGCGCCGTTGGCGCTCTCCCAGTAGCTGCCGACGTTCGAGTCCACCGCGTTGCCGGACGGGAACCCGCCGCCCTGGCTGCTGGCCGAGGTGGGCCGGCCGGCGGCCAGGTTCCCGCCGGTCGGGGGCGGGGTGCCGACCATCGGTGGGGTGGGGCGTACCGGAGTGAGGGCGAGCTGCCCCTTGAGCATCCGGCCGCCGTCGGCGGTGATCCGCAGGTAGTAGTCGGAGGAGCAGGCCACGCCGTCCTCGTCCAGGGCCCGGATGTTCGCGCCGGCCGGGGTGGTGGCCTGGGTCTCGGACGTCTTGGCGATCTGGTTGCCCTCGTTGTACTCGTCGAACATGGACACGTAGAGGCCCTGGGAGCCGAGGCGGACCATGTTGTAGATGTGCCGCCAGTAGAAGTCGCCGTGCTTGCGGTGGCCTCCGGCGAGATCGCCGGGCATCACGCAGGGCAGGTAGTCGATGCCGCGCGCCGCGCAGTCGGCCATGTCGCCGACGTTGACGTTGTGGTAGTACGAGTCCAACTCCTCGACCGTCCGGGCCCGGTAGACCATCCACGGCGAGATCGCGTGGAACGCGTGGTAGACGTCGAGGAAGCCGGGGCGGGAGTCCTCGATGCCCTGCCGCCACCAGGTGGGCACGCCCCCGATGACGTAGCAGCCCTGCGCCTTGAACCAGTTGATGACCTCCAGGCAGGGCCCGGGGGTGAAGGGCCGGCTGGGCTCGCTGAAGCCGAAACCCCAGATGCAGACGACCGGCTTGCCGTTCTGTCGGGCGTACGCGGAGGACGCGGTGTGCGCCGACATCTTGCTGGTCCAGTCGGTCTTGATGTCCGCCTGGAAGCTCAACCAGTCGGTGACGTCGTACATGATGTAGAACTTGCGGTGGTAGCGCTCGGCGGCCGAGCGGACCTTCTGCGTCATGGCGTCGCGGGTCGGGCCCTCGTCACCCATCGGGTTGAACCGTTGCAGCGCGGCGGTGTCGCAGCCGTACTCCTGCATCCAGCGGAAGTGGGTGTCCACCGTCTGCTGGTCGTACGACGAGAAGAGGGTGGCCGGCTGGCCGTTGCCGAGATTGGGGTACGCGGTGGGATAGCTGCGCGTGTACTCGCGCATGTCCGGCCAGGACACGATGGTGGTGTTCGCGGGCGAGGGCGGCTGGAACCGGTCGCGACTCCAGTGCCACCACCCGCCGATCGGTGCCCCGTCACCGGGTGCACTGAACCAGCCCTGGTAGCCGACGGTCACCTTGCCGACCACGTCCCCGGGAGGACTGGCGGCGTGCGCGGGGGTGGCGAGCAGTTTGGTGGTGGAGGCGGCGAGGGCGGATCCCGCCAACACCGACGTGACGAACCTGCGGCGGGAGACCGCCATGACGACCACTCCTTCGGGACGGAAGGCATTGACGGCCATCGTGGCAGCAGTGGTCGCAACCCCGCAAGAGTCAGACTGATCGATGGAATTTTTGCTCAACGCATCGGAAAGGTGAGCTTGTGAATTGCGAGCGCCTCTCGAGCCCTGGCCTTTTTCGCGATACCATGCCATTCAGGACTAAACGGACATAGCCTCAGCATTGCCTTCTCGACGGTCGGGAAGGGCTGACTGATCAGAGGCGACAACGTGAGATTTTCCCAGCGACTTTCAGCTACTGGAGCGGTCGCGGTGGCGGCCGCGGGAGTGATGCTCCTATCCGGAGGAGGCCCGGCTGCTGCGGCACCCGGTGACGCCAGCGCCCGGGGAGTTGTGGTGGACCTGTCCGCGTCGGTGCTCGGCGTTCCGGTGATCACCGCCGATGCCGTCATTGGCACCGCGACGGCCCCTGCGGGCGGTGGTACGGACAGTGACACCGCTCTGGCGATCACCATCCCCGGTGCTCTGGGGGTCACCGCCTCCGGCACCGTGGTGGAGGTCAGCGCCACTCGTGGCGACACGGCCTCCTCCGCCAACGCCGAAATCGCCGACCTCGCGCTGGGCATCCTCGGCACGTCGGTGATCGACGCCGACGTGATCACGGCGGCGGTGAACTGCCCCCAGGTCGGCGCCCAGACCGCAGACACCACCTTCGTCGGGCTGGAACTGTTCGGCGAGCCGGTCGAGCTACTGCCGAACACCCCCGGCGTCACGGCCAGCGCCGCCGTCACGGTCCCCGGACTGACGGGCGCCAGCTTGAACGTCACGCTCACCAACGTGGAGACGACCACCGCCGATGGCGCCACGGCCATCGCTGTCCAGGCCACCATCAGGCTCACCGGCACCATCGTGGGTGGACCGCTGCTGGACATCCCCGTCGGCTCCGTCATCCTGGCCGAGGCCCGCTGCGAGCGTCCTCTGCAGTCCTCGCCGACGCCGACCGCCACGCCGACGCAGCCCACACCGTCACCGACCCAGCCGACGGCACCCCCAACCGGTGACCCCACACAGCCCCCGCCGGCCCCCACGGCCAGCCCAACCCTGCCCGTCACCGGCGACAGCGCCGCCAACCTCTGGTGGTTCTTCGGCACCGGTCTCGTCATGGTCATCGCCGGCACAACGGCACGGCTGATCTCCCGCCGGTCCCGCGCGTCGATCGAGGCGTGACGCGCGCCACCTGAGCTGAACCGGTGTGGAGAGGGCCCGGACCCTCGATCGGGACCCTCTCCACACGGTGCGGCACATCGTCGAAGCACGGACGACGGGGCCGGAGCCATCGCCGGCTCCGGCCCCGTCGATACGCGTGGAACCCCTACGAAATCGGGTACTGGTTCAGGTAGACCGGGGCGCCGACCTTGGTCATGTCGGCCGCTTCGCCGACGCCGTTGACCACGTGGTCGATCGTTCCGGCGCTGAGGTTGACGGTCATGATGTGGTGCAGCCGAACGCCGGGCCGGTTCGGCACCTCGAAGCCGTTCTCGGTGTGGATCGACGGGTTGTTCTGGTTGAAGACGTACACCCCGCCGCCGTACAGGGTGTGCTGGCGCACCCGGTCACCGACCTTGTACCCGGCCCAGCCCTCGACCGCGCCGTTCATCCAGTCGGCCTGCGTCGGCGGGTCGTACGGCAGCTCGTTCTGGTAGAGGATCGTGGTGCCGTGCTCGCCATTCCAGACCGTGTTGTAGCGCTGGAAGTGCTCGACGAACAGCCCGGTCGCGGTCACGTGGTCGCCGTTGATGACGGCACCGTAGCGACCGGTGTTGGTGCGCCAGCGGTCGGTGTCACCGTTGACGCCCTCGGTGAAGCCCTCGACACCGTGATCGCCGCGCCACACCCAGGTGTGATCGATGAGCACGTTGTCGCTGTTGATCTCCAGCGCGGTGTTCGTCCGCCCGATGTGCGGGCCGCCGACCCGGAAGTACACGTCGGACAGCGTGGTCGGGTTGTGCGGGCTGCTGGCGTTGTGGCCGTGCTGGCGTCCGACCCGCAGCAGCACCGGCGACTCGACGAGGCCGGCGTCGATCGTGACACCGGCGACGATCACCCCGGGGACGCCGGCGACGTCCAGTGGGATCGCGCCGTTCACGGCGGTGAGCGTGGCGTGTCCGATACCGAGCACCACGGTGCCCGGCCGGCGGACCTCGATGCTGCGCGCGACGTCGTACGTGCCCGGGGTGAGCAGCAGGTGCTTGCCGCGCGCCAGCTGGCTGTTGATGACCCGCACCGAGTCGGACGGCTTCGCGATGAAGAAGTCGTCGATCCCGATGGTCCGCCCCGGCGTCATGCCGTCGGCCCAGGAGACGCCCCGGCTGTCCCGCTGGGCGGCGGGCACCCGCACCTGGTAGCGGCCCTTGCCGTCGACGAAGAGGTACGGCTTCTCCCGGCTGATCGGAGTGGTCTCCAGGGTGGTGTACGGCGGGTCGGGGAACGTGGCGTCGTCCGGCGCGCCCTCGACCCCCGCGAACACCTGGTTCCACACCGCGTTGGACCAGCCAGCGACCTCGCTGTTGCGGGTGAGCCACTGTTGCTGCGAGCCGTTCGTCGTCGCCGGCAGCCGTGAGTCGGCGATGAACCCGCCGCTGGCGTACTGCGGACCGGCCGTGCAGTAGTCCATCAGCGACAGACCACCGCCGCCGATGTTCAGTCGACGCATCGACACCGCCTGGGAGACCGCCCAGAAGTTCGCCGACGACCGACAGCCGTCCTGGCCGGCCGCGTTGATGGTGAGCGAGAGGTTGGACAGGGTGCGCCAGAAATTGACCAGCGCCAGGCAGTTGCCGGTGCCGCCGTCGGCCAGGCAGCGGTTGTAGACCTCGATCTTGCCGTTGACCGTGACGTCGGTGGGCGAGGCGCCCAGGCCGGACACCTCGGTGTAGTAGCCGACCTTGGCCTGCAACGGCTGCTCGGCCGTGCCGTACGTGCCCGGCTTGAACAGATAGGCGTGCCGCGTGGTGCCCATCTCGTTGTCGACCTGCCGGGCGTGCGCCGCGTCGAGGGTCTGCTGGATCTCGCTGACCGGCATGGCCGGGTCGAAGATCGTCACGTTCGGGCCGAAGTCGGGGGCGCCGTGCGTCGGCCGGCCGGCGGTGGCCGCCGTGCTGGTCATCGTGGTGGCGGTGATCAACACCAGAGCGAGAAGAAGGGTACGACCGGTTCGCCGGCCTACGCGTCGGGACGGGGCTGTCATGTGGTTCGTCCTCTCCGCTGACCGGACCTGATCCCGGCGCAGCTGGGGCGGTGAGAGCGCTCTCTGGCCCGTACGGTCGGAGGTTGGGCCGGGCCATAGGGGTTGACATGTTTCTACCCGTTAATTCGGCCGGTCGCCATGACCGAGACGGCGAACTTCGCGCCAGGCGGAGAGCCCTCCAGCCCTCAACCCCCCGCGATCTTGCACTTTGTGTTGGCGTAATGCGGCTTTCGCACCTTACGTCGCCACAGAAAGTGCAAGATCGCGGGAGGCGGGGCGGGGGTCGGGGGCGGGGGCGGGGGGCGAGCGCTTTAGAGGTTCGGATCGGGTTCGGTCAGGAACTCGTCGATCATCGGGGCCAGCCAGTCGGCGCGCTGCGGGATCGACGTGTGCGTCGTGCCGGGCAGGATGGCCAGCCGGCAGGCCGGCAGGCCGGTCAGGTCACCGGCCACCGCGCCGCCGAGCAACCGGAACATCCGCACCGCGTGCTCCGGTTGGACGATGTCCGCGTCGGCCAGCACGATCATGGTGGGTGCGGCCAGAGCGCGGATCTGCTCAGGCGTCCACCGCGGCAGGTTTGCGTCCAACACCTTCATCTTGGTGACCAGGTTGGCCCAGCCCGCCGGGTCCGGCGCGGTCCGCAGGTACTCCTCGTGGAACTCCGAGCCGTGCAGATGCTCCGGTTGCAGGTCCTGGATCCCGTCGAGCAGCCCGGGGTGCAGGCCGTCCTCGTCGAAGCTCACCGAGGCGAGCACGAGGCGGCCCACCCGGTCGGCGTGGTGGGTGCCGAGGCGCAACGCCACCGCCGCGCCCATGCTCCAGCCGTACACGTCCGCCCGCCCGATGCCCAACCGGTCGAGCAGCTCGACGACGTCGGCGGCGAAGTGCTCCACGGTCAGCGGACGGTCCACGTCGGGAGTGTGGCCGTGGGCCTGCAACTCGACGGCGATCACCCGCCGGGTCTTCGCCAGGAACGGCAGGATCGCGCCGAACGACGTGCCGATGCCGGAGAGTGCGCCGTGGATCAGCACCAGCGGGCGACCCTCACCACTGCCATGCGCTTCGGAGTAGATGTCCATGTCCACACGGTGCGCCCACGCGCTTACGGTCTGCTTCACGTCTCCTTACCGACGCTAAGATGACCGCCGTGCAGTTCGGGGTGCTCGGGCCGCTCGCCGTGACGACGGACGCCGGCGAGCCGGTGGTGGTGCCCGGCACGAAGGTGCGGGCGTTGCTGGCCGACCTGTTGACCAACCGCAACCAGGTGGTCTCGGCGGACCGCCTCATCGACGACCTGTGGGGTGACGACTCCCCCGCCAACCCGGCCGGCGCCCTCCAGGTGCGGGTGTCGCAGCTGCGCAAGGCCCTCAACGACGCCGAGCCGGGCGCCCGCGACCTGATCGAGTCCCGGCCACCCGGCTACCTGCTGCGGGCCGACGACGTCGACGCGGACCAGTTCGCCGACCTGAGCCGCAGCACCGACGTCGAGCGGCTGACCGAGGCGCTCGCATTGTGGCGCGGCGACGCGTACGCCGACGTGGCCGACGCCGAGTTCGTCCGTGCGGAGGCGGCCCGCCTCGCCGAGCAACGGCTCGTCGTGCAGGAGCGGTTGGCCCAGGCCCGGCTGGCCCGGGGTGAGCACGACCTGGTGGCCGCGGACCTGACCGAGTTGGTCGCCCGGCATCCGCTGCGCGAGGGTCTGCGGGCGGTGCAGCTCCGGGCGCTGTACGCGGCCGGCCGCCAGTCCGAGGCGTTGGACAGTTACGCCGACCTGCGGGAACGGCTCGCCGAGGAGTTGGGCCTCGACCCCGGCCCAGAGCTGGTCGCCCTGCACCGCAAGATCCTCGAACAGGACGCCGGCCTCAGCGCCCCGCCGAAGGCGGCGATCATCCGCAACAGCCTGCCGGCCCAGCTCGACGAGTTGGTCGGCCGGGCCGAGGCGCTGGCCGACCTGCGCGCTCTGCTGCCCCGGCAGCGGCTGGTCACGCTGGTCGGCCCGGGTGGTGTCGGTAAGACCCGACTGGCCACCGAGACGGCTCGCGCGCAGTCCTTTCCGGACGGCGTCCACCTGGTCGAGCTGGCGCCGCTGCCGGCCGGTGACGCCCGCGTAGCCGAACAGGTGCTCGGCGCTCTGGGCGTCTACGAGACCGCCGGCACGAGCCTGTCCCTCGCCGACCGCGTGGTGACGGCCCTGCGGCACCGGCAACTGCTGCTCGTACTCGACAACTGCGAACACGTCGTCGAGCCGGTCGCCGAGCTGGTCACCCGGCTGCTGCGCGACGTGCCCGGGGTGCGCGTGCTGGCCACCAGCAGGGAACCACTGGGGTTGACCGGTGAGCACCTCTGGGAGGTACCCCCGCTGCCCGTGCCGGACGACGGCGACCTGGACGCGGTCCGGCGCTCGGCGGCGGCGCGGTTGTTCGTCGCCCGCGCCGCCGCGCAGCAGCGCGGTTTCCGCCTCGACGGGCAGACCGCGGCGGCGGTGGCCCAGCTCTGCCGTCGCCTCGACGGTCTGCCGCTGGCGCTGGAGCTGGCCGCGACCCGGGTCCGTGCGCTGGGTGTGCGCGGGGTGGTGGACCGGCTCGACGACCGGTTCCGGTTGCTCACCACCGCGCAGCGGGACGTGCCATCCCGACAGCGGACGCTCACCGCGGTGATCGCCTGGAGCTGGGATCTCCTGGACGAGACCGACCGGGTGGTGTTGGCCCGACTGGCGGTGTTTCCGGGCGGGTGCACCCCGCAGGCCGCCGAACACGTCTGCCGCACCGACCTGGACACCCTGGCTCGACTGGTGGATCGATCGCTGGTGGTGCTCGATGACTCCGGCGCGGCCCCGCGCTACCGGCTGCTCGAATCGGTGGCCGCGTTCTGCCTGGAGCGCCTGACCGACGCCGACGAGGTCCGCGCGCGGCACGCCGCCTACTACACCGAGCTGGCCGAGCGCGCCGACGCCGGGCTGCGCGGGGCTGACCAGCGACGCTGGCTGGCACACCTGGACGCCGAGACGGAGAACCTGCGCGCCGCGCTGGCCCACGGTGGCGGGCTGCGGCTGGCCGTCGCACTGAGCTGGTACTGGTTTCTGCGGGGCCGGCTCACCCAGGCACGGCAGGCGCTGTCGGCGCACGGCGACGCGGCGCAGGAGTCCCGCGCGGCGGCGTGGCGGGTGGGCTTCGCGCTGTTGCGGGGCGACGCCGTCGCTCCGGCGGAGGTGCGCGCCGCGGTGGCCGGCGACCCGGACGGCCGGGGCGCCTGGTTCGCGGCCAACGCGGTGACCGACCACAGTGACCTGGCCCTGGCTGCGGAGCTGTTGCCCACCCCCACCGACCCGTGGACCGAGGCCGCGGTGCTCACCACCCGGGCCAAGATCGCGCACGTGCTGGGCGACCAGGCGGCGCTGGAGTACGCGGCGACCCGCAGCGCCGCGCTCTTCGCCGACCTCGGCGACCAGTGGGGAAGGCTTCAGGCGACCGAGTGGTTGGGGGCGTTGGCGGAGATGCGCGGTGCGCACGAACGCGCCGCCGCACTGCACCGCGACGGGCTGCGTTGGGCCGAGGAGCTGGGGCTGTGGCCGCAGGTCGGCGCCGAGCTGTCCTGGCTGGCCTGGATCGCGGTGCAGACCCGCGACTACCCGCAGGCCCGGGAGTTGGCCGAACGCGCGTACCAGCTGGCGCTGGAGCACGACTCGCCCAACGCGCTGGTCTTCGCGGAGCTGAGCCTCGGGTTGGCCGCCCGCCGAGACGGCAAACTCGACCTGGCCATCACCCACCTCACCAACCTCGCCGAGCGGGGGCGGGCCGAGGCCCAGCCGGCGCTCTACCTGCCGCCGGTCCTGGTCGAGCTGGGCCACGCGGTCGAGCAGGGCGGTGACCCGGACACCGCGCTGGCCCTGCACGTCGAGGCGTTCGAGGTCGCCGAGGCGATGGCCGCGCCACGGGACGCGAACTACGCCCTGGAGGGGATGGCGTCGGCGGTGCGTGCCCCGGAGGCCGCTGCCCGGTTGCTCGGTGCGGCGGCCGCCGCACGGGTCGCCACGCAGGCCCCGCCCGCCCCCGCCGAACACGACGAGATCGAGCGGGTGACCGATCGCGTTCGCGCCGCGCTCGGTCGGGAACGCTTCGAGGCGCTGCTCGCCGAGGGCGCGCGGCTGAGCCCGGGCGAGGCCCGGGCTCAGCTCTGACCTTCGGTCAGGCCTTCGGCCGGTACGAGGCGACGATCACGCCGCTCTTGTGCACCCGGGTGTCGACCAGGTCGAACGACGCCTTGAAGTCGGCCAGCGGTGCCGTCACGCTGGCCGCGCCCTCCAGCACCGGGTGGATCCAGAACCGGACCTCGTCCACCAGGCCCGCCCGGATCAGCTGCGCGGTGACCGAACCGAAGCCGTACTGGATGATGTTCTTGCCCTCCTGGGCCTTGAGGGCGGTGACCGCCTCGACCAGATCGCCCTGGAGCACCTCCGTGTTGTTCCAGGTGGGGTTGGTCAGCGTGGTGGAGGCGACGTACTTCTTGACGTTGTTGAAGTACGCGGCACCGGTGTTCGGGTCGCTCTCGTCCTGCTGCGGCCAGGCGACGGACATGCCGTCGTAGGTGACCCGGCCCAGCAACATCGCGTCCGCCTCGTCGGTCTGCTCGCCGGCGAGGCTCCGGGCCTCCTCGTCGAAGTACGGCGCGGTCCACATCGGGTTCTCGATGACGCCGTCGAGGGTGATGTAGGTCGAGTTGACGAGCTTGCGCATCGGTATCTCCTGGGTGTCGGTCGTGCTCTCCGGTGACACCCAGAACTCTGCCGGCCCCCGCTTACGATTCGCTTCAGGTGCCCTTGCGAGGGTCCGAAAGCGGGTCGTCCAACGGGATCGGAAGCGCCTGCGGGGTCACCGTGCCGCCGCCGGTCGAGTGGGCCGGGGCGGGACGGTCACCGACTCGGCTGTGCAGACGCCCGCGCCCCGCCGGCCCGGCCCGGCGGGTCACCTCGACGGTCACCATCCGCACCGGCGCTGCCGGCGCGCTGAACCGCCCGACGCCCCACCGCACCCAGATCGGGATCCGGCCGGCGTCCGCCTCCGCGCGCAGCTTCTGCACCGTACGGGCCCGGTCGGTGTGGTCGACCTCCACCACCACCGGCGGGCCGTCCGGGCGGGCGCACGCCACGTCGAGGACCGAGTGCCGCTGCGCAAGCGGCGGCGGCAACGGCAGCACGCTGGGCGCGCGCCGGTAGACCCGCCAACCCTGGGCCTCGGCCCACCGCACCACCGAATCGATCACCCGGGCGGTGACCTCGTCGGTGTCCAGGTCGACGAAGGTCAGCTCGGCCAGCCAGCGACCCAGGTCGGCGGCCAACCGCTCGCCCTGCGCCGCGACCTCCACCGGCGCAGGATAACGCCTCAGCCGACGACGGTCGCGGTCGCGGCGAGGTGCCGGGTCAGCCAGTCGGTGGTGGCCGTACGGGCCGCCTCGGCGTTGGCCCGCCCGAGGAAGTCGTGCCCCTCCCCCGCGAGCACCAGGTGCCCGTGCGGCACACCGCGGGCGGCGAGGGCCTGCGCGACCTGCGTCGACTCGCCCGCCGGCACGTTGGTGTCGTTGGCCCCGTGGATCAGCAGCACCGGCACGTCCAGCCGGTCGATGTGGGTCAGCGGCGAGAGGTCGCGCAGCAGGTCCGCGTCCCGCTGCGGGTCGCCGTACTTGCTGACGGCGGCGGCGGCGATCCACGGCTCGGTGCCGGCGAAGAAGGTCCGGAAGTCGGAGATGCCGCACTCGGCGACCCCGGCGGCGAACAGCCCGGGGAAGTTCACCAGCACCGCCAGGACCAGGTAACCGCCGTAGGAACGGCCGAGGCAGCCGAGCTGACCGGGCCGGGCGACACCACTGTCGACGAGGAAGTCGGCGCAGGTCGCCACGTCGGCGATCGCACCGTACCGGCCGGCGAGGTTGTCGGCGGCGACGAACGACCGGCCGAAACCGGACGACCCCCGGACGTTGGGCGCGAAGACCGCGACGCCCTGCGCCACGAGCGCCTGGAACAGCGGGTGGTAGCCCGGACGCTCCTGCGCCTCCGGGCCGCCGTGCAGACTGATCGCCGTCGGCCAGGGGCCCGGCCCGGCCGGGCGGTAGAGCCAGCCGGAGAGCGGTAGCCCGTCACGGGCCCGCAGGTCGACCAGTTGCGGCGCGACACCGGCGTCGTCGGTACGCGGAGCGACGGCGTCCGACCGCAGCGGGCGCGGCGCCCCGGTCGACGGGTCGACCAGCCACACCTCCCGGGGCTGGACCGGCCCCTGGGCGGTAAGGCAGAGCAGGCCGCCGTCGGCGGCGAAGACGGCATCACCGAGCACCTCGCCGGGAGCCGGGACGGCCCGCTGCACACCGCTGACGAAGTCGAGCAGGCTCAGCTCGCTGCGCCCGCCGTAGGTGTTCCACAGCAGCGCCCCACGGCGCCCGTCCGCGCTCGGTGCGACGTGCTCCAGCTCGGCGTCCGGTCGCCCGGCGAGCCGGGACGGCGGCTGCTCCGGTCGGGTCAGGTCGACCCGTACCAGCGCGGCCAACTCGGAGAACACGTCGGTGCGGGCCAGCACGCTCGTGCCGTCCGGGCCGAACCACCCCTGGTCGGTGCTGCCGCGCCCGGTGTCCGGGAGCAGTCTCCGTCGAACGCCGGTCGCCACGTCCAGCAGCTCCAGCCAGCGGGCGTTGCGTGGCCCGCGGCGCAGCAGCGCCGCACCGGCGTCCGGGGTGACGTCCAGGAGCGTGAGCAGGTCACCCTCGGCGAGGACCCGCCGGCGGCCGGTGGCCGCGTCGACCAGGAGGGCCTGCCCGTGCTCGTCGGTCTCGGTGACCGCCATCAGCGCGCCGTCGGGCAACCAGCCGGCCAACGCGGCGCTGCGGCGGCCGAACCCGGCGACCTGGTGGCGTCGCGTGCCGTCCGGGCGCAGCACCCACAGCTCGGTGCGGGGCGCGCCACCGGGGGCGACGACGCAGGCCAGCCACTGGCCGTCCGGCGACCAGCTCAGCGCGAGCACCGGCTCGTCGCCGACCGGCAGCGCGACGGCCGCGCCCGCGCCGGCCTCGCGGACCCAGACGCCGGGCGTCCCGGCCCGGTCGGAGAGGAACGCCACCCGGCGGCCGTCCGGGGACGGCGCGGGAGCGAACTCCTCGCTCACCGGCGCCGGCGACGACACCGGCCGGTGGTTCGCGAGTCGGGCCCGCCGGGTGGTGCGCGGAGCCTCGGTCCGTACGCTCATCTAAACCCCGATCCGCTGCAACCAGAGCTCCAGCAGCCCAAGCTGCCAGAGCGCGTTGGAACCCAACGTGGTCCGCCGGGCGTTCGGCGCGTCCAGCAACTCCTCCAGGTAGTCCTTGCGGAACAGGCCCCGCTCGCGCGCCGGTCGGGCGGTCAACGCGTCCCGCACGTCGTCGAGCAGCGGCCCGGAGAGGTGCCGGATGGCGGGCACCGGGAAGTAGCCCTTCGGCCGGTCGATCACCTCGTCCGGGACGATCCCCCGACTCGCCGCCTTCAGCACGCCCTTGCCGCCCTGCGCCAGCTTCAACCCGGGTGGGCAGGCGGCGGCCAACTCGACCACCTCGTGGTCGAGGAACGGCACCCGGGCCTCCAGCCCCCAGGCCATCGTCATGTTGTCGACCCGCTTGACCGGGTCGTCGACCAGCATCACCAGGCTGTCCAGGCGCAGCGCCGCGTCCAGCGCGGTGTCCGCGCCGGGCGCGCCGAAGTGCGCCGCGACGAACTCCAGGCTGGCGTCGTGGTCGAGCATCCACTCGGGCGCCAGGTGCCCGCCGAGCGCGTCGTGGCGACGGTCGAAGAACACCCGGGCGTACGCCTCGACGGCGTCTGCGCGGGCCACGTTGGCCATCGGCGGGTACCAGTCGTAGCCGGCGAGGATCTCGTCGGCGCCCTGCCCGGACTGCACCACCGTGATCCGCTGCGACACCTCCTCGGAGAGCAGGTGGAACGCCACGCAGTCGTGGCTGACCATCGGCTCGCTCATCGCCGCGATGGCCTGGTGCACGGCCGGGACGAACCGCTGCGCGCCGATGCGGATCTGCTGGTGGTCGGTCGCGAAGTGGCGGGCCACCAGGTCGGAGTAGTGGAACTCGTCGCCGCTCTCCCCCGCCGCCGCCTCGAAGCCGATGCTGAAGGTGGCCAGCCCGGTCTGGCCCTGCTCGGCCAGCAGGGCGACGATCAGGCTGGAGTCGAGACCGCCGGAGAGCAGCACGCCGACCGGCACGTCGGCGACCATCCGCCGGCGTACGGCGGTGCGCATCGCCGCCATGAGCCGTTCCTGCCACTCCTCGGCGGACATCGCGGCGGCGGCGGCCCGGTTGAACTCCGGCCGCCAGTAGGTGGTGTCGGTGCTCCGGCCGTCCGCGGTGATCACCCGCACGGTGGCCGGCGGCAGCTTGCGGACCCCGGCGAGGATCGTGCGCGGTGGCGGCACCACCGAGTGGAAGCTCATGTAGTGGTGCAGCGCCACCGGGTCGAGGTCGGTGTCCACGTCACCGGCGGCGAGCAACGCCGGCAGGGTCGAGGCGAAGCGCACCCGGCCCGGCCCCTCGGCCAGGTAGAGCGGCTTGATGCCGAGCCGGTCCCGGGCCAGCACCAGGGTGTGCCTGGCCAGCTCGACCAGGGCGAACGCGAACATCCCGTAGAACCGCTCGACGCAGGCCGTCCCCCAGCGGTGGTACGCCTTGAGGATCACCTCGGTGTCCGACGTGGACCGGAAGGTGTAACCGGCGGCGGTCAGCTCGTCGCGCAGCTCCCGGTAGTTGTAGATGCAGCCGTTGAAGACCATGGCCAGGCCCAGCTCGGGGTCGACCATCGGCTGGGCGCCCGCGTCGGACAGGTCGATGATGCGCAGCCGGCGGTGCACCAGGGCCACCGGCCCCTGCTGCCACCGGCCCTCGCCGTCCGGGCCCCGGGAGGCCAGGACGGGAAGCATCCGCTCGACGGCCGCCGCGTCCGGTGGCGCCCCGTCGAGGCGGAACTCGCCTCCGATACCGCACATGGCACGCACCTCTCATCGGCTCAAGACCGCTCGGGCCGCTGACCGGTCCAGGCTTGGCGGACCGGTTTGCGTCCCGATGACGGATGGGTCAAGCGTGGGTTACACCGGTGGTTCGTCGGCTCCACCGAGCAGCCAGGTGTCCTTCGACCCACCGCCACGCGACGAGTTGACGATCATGCTGCCGGCCGGCGCCACCCGGGTCAGCGCCACCGGCGCGACCTCGGCGGTGTCCCCGAGGAACACGAACGCCCGCAGGTCGACGTGGCGGGGCGCGAGCGCCGTGCCGTCGAAGACCGGGTGGGTGGTCAGCGCGACCATCTCCTGGGCGATCCACCGGTGCGGGGCCGCGAGGATCTGCTCCCGGACCGCGTCCAGCTCCTCGGCCTCGGCCCGCGGGCCGATCACCACCCGGTCACCGCCGTACCCGTCGACCGGCTTGAGCACCAACTCGTCGAGCCGGCCCAACACCTCGGTGCGCTGCTCGGGCAACCCACACAGGTACGTCGGCACGTCGCCCAACAGTGGCTTCTCGCCCAGGTAGTACTCGATCAGCCGGGGCACGTACGCGTAGAGCGCCTTGTCGTCGCCGACACCGTTGCCCAGCGCGTTGGCCAGCGTGAGCCGCCCAGCGTGCACCGCGGCGAGCAGCGGCCAGCCCAGCGGCACCCCGTTGGCGCCCGGCGCGTGCAGCAGCGCCTCCTCGTCCATCCGCAGGTAGATCACGTCGACCTCGCTGCGGCAGCCCTCCCGGACCAGCCGAACCCGGCCCTCCTCGACGAGCAGGTCGCTGGTCTCGGTCAGCGGCACACCCATCTCGTCGGCGAGCAGCCGATGCTCGAACCACGCGGGATCACCCGGACCGCTGCTGAGCACCACCACGGCCGGGTCGTCGGCCGCGGCGGGCGCGGCGGCGACCAACGCCCGGTACAGCATCGCCGGCGTCTCGTCGGCGGGCAGCAGATCCGCCGGCACCGGCAACTCCGGCAGCACCGCCTGGGTCAGCCGGCGGTTCTGCACCGCGTAGCCGATCCCGGAGGGCACCCGCAGGTTGTCCTCCAGCACGTACCAGCCGCCGTCCGGGTCCCGGACGAGGTCGGTGCCGGACACCTGGGCCCGGGTGCCGCGCCGGCCCATCAGTGCCCCGGTCGGACGCAGCCCGGGTGAGGACTCCACCACCCACGCCGGCACCACGCCGTCGGCCACCACGGCCCGGTCGGCGTAGACGTCGCGCAGGAACGCGTCGAGGGCGCGGGCGCGCTGCACCAGGCCGGTCCGCAGCGTCCGCCAGTCGTCGGCGGGCACCACCCGTGGCACCAGGTCGACCGGGAAGAGCCGGGTGCTCGCCTCGCCGGCCACGCTGAACGTCACCCCCCGGGCGCGCTGCTCCTCGTCCCGCTCGTGCTCCCGCTGACGCAGGGTGCCGGCGCCGAGCTGGCGCAGGGCCGCGAGCATCGGGGCGTACGCCGGCTGGGGCCCGGCCGGTCCGAAGACCTCGTCCCCGGCGTCGGCGTACGTGGGCAGCGCTGGCGGTGTCGGCGCACCCGGCAGCGGCCCGCGGACCCGACCCCGGGTCTCGTCGAGCAGCAGGTCGACCACGTCGGCCAACCGGCCACGCCGCTCGTACGCCCGCCGCTGCCGGGCCGCGGAGCTGCCGCGTTCCAGTGCGTACCGGGTCAGCTCGCCGACCTGCTCCCAGTCTCCGGTCGCCTCCAACGGCGGGCGCAGGTCGGTCACCAGGCGGCGGACCGCCTCGGCGGCCGGCACCGGTCGGGCCGACCGGGGCAGGTCGAGCAGGTCACCTTCCAGCCCGGAGCGGGCCGCCCGCCACACGGCGGCGCGCAACACCGGTGGCCGTACGGCGGTGCGCTCCAGCCCGGCACGCAGCGCGGCGACCTCCCGCCGGACGATCGCCCGGAACAGGCCGGTGAGCAGGACGATGGTCTCCACATCGGCGTTGGCGTCGGTGATCCGCAGCTCCACGGTGGGCACGTGCGCCGACGGCCGGACATCGAAGTAGATCATGGCAGGGTCGGTGATGGTCTCGGAGGAGATCAACTCGGCGACCAGCGCCTCATGGTCCGCCGCGCTGCTCACCTCGCCCGGGTCACCCGCGGTGGGCCAGCGCTGCCAGACCAACGACCGGACGCTGGCGTAGCCGCTGTCCTGACCCATCCAGTACGGAGAGCTGGTGGACAGTGCGAGGAGCACCGGCAGCCACGGCTGGACCCGGCGGGTGACGGCCACCGCCAGGTCCCGGTCGGACACGCCGACGTGCACCTGCGCGCCGCAGATCAGTTGCTCCCGGGCGAGCAGCTGGTACTCGTCGAGCATCCGCCGGTAGCGGGAGGTGGGTGTGACGCTGGGGTCGCCGTCGGCGCGCAGTGGCACCGTACCGGCCGCCACGATGCCCAACGCGGCCCGGTCGGCGACCTGGACAGCCGCCTGCCGCAGCCGGGTCAGCTCGGCGCGGATCTCGTCCAGGGTGCGGCAGACCGCGGTGTTGGTCTCCACCACGCTGCGGTGCAGCTCGGCGGTGAATGAGGCAGCCGGCAACCGGTCCAACAGCTCCCCGGCCCGGGGTACCAACTCGCGGGTGTGCAGGTCGACGACGTGGAATTCCTCCTCGACACCGATCGTGGCCAGATCCGCCGGGTCGCCGTCCAGCGACAGGACCGGGTTGGTGCGGGGGGTGGGCAGCGTCCGGCCGTTGTCGGACCGGCCCACCGGCCCGTCGTACGTCGGCGCGTTCGTGGTGTTGTCGGCCATGGTCACCCCGGTTCGCGTGTCGGTGTCTCGACTGTCCGACGAGCGTTCCCAGGGTTGGTACCGGGGGTGTTTCCGGCGCGTTAAGGTGACGCGCGCGTTCTGGTCGCGCTGCTCAACGGTGCGCGAGGGCGCGCAGCACGCACCGTCGACACGGGTGTGGTGATGTCGGGGCGTCCCGTGGGCCTGGACACCCCGACATCAGCGACGCCGAGTCGATCACAACCGGCCGGCGGCCGGCGTCACCTCATGTTCGCCACCACGAACGGCGCGTGGCCGTGCAGGTAGTTGGTCCACCCGCCGGTTACCGGCGCGCCGGGGCTGAGCAGGTTGGTGGTGTCGGTGCCGACGTCGAGCTTCCACGCGGTCCAGGAGATTCCGTTCGCCCTCATCCAGTCGATCCACGACTGCGCTTCCGGCAGGCAGGCCCGGCCGTCGAGGCCGCCATCGGCGTTACTGGCGCCCCACTCGGTGACGAACAGTGCCAGACCCGCGCGGATCGCCGCGTCGCCCTTGGCGCGCAGCGAGGCCCCGTGCGTGCACGAGTAGAAATGCAGCGTGTACATCAGGTTGGTGCCGGTGACCGGGCTGGCCGCCGCGACGTCCACGTCCTGCGACCAGGTCGGGGTGCCCAGCACGATGATGTTGTCCGGGTCGGCGGCGCGGATCGCGGACACCACCGCCTGGTGGTACGGCTTGATGACGGTGGTCCAGCTCACCTGGAGCGGCTCGTTGTAGGGCTCCCAGATGACGTTGGGCAGGTTGCCGTAACGGCGCGCCAGGTCACCGAAGAACGCGACCGCCTGGGACTGATTGTTCTGCGCCTCGTGCGCGTGCCAGTCGACGATCACGTACACCCCGGCGGTGACCGCGTTGTTGATGATGGTCTCCACCTGCGCACGCGCCTTGGCCGGGTCACTGAGGTAGGCGCCCGCCGGCTCCACGCCCATCGCCGCGCGGATCACCTGGAGGTTCCAGTTGTCGCGCATCCAGCGCAGCGCGGAGAGGTTCTCGGCGTACGGGGCGGTCTCCCAGTTGAGCCACATGCTGCTGATGCCGCGCAGCTGCACCCGGGCGCCGGACTTGTCGCACATCGTCGTGCCGCAGACCCGCAGCTGCCCGTACCGCTCGACCGGCGTACCGGTGGTCGGCGGCGGAGTGGTCGGCGGCGGAGTGGTCGGCGGTGGGGTGGTCGGCGGTGGGGTGGTCGGCGGTGGGGTGGTCGGCGGTGGGGTGGTGGTCGGGGGTGGGCCGCCGGCGCAGGACGCGCCGTTCACTGTGCAGTTGACCGGGGTGCCGGTGCCGTTGACGAGGAAGCCGAACGAGGTCGAGGCACCGGCGGCGAGTGTCCCGTTCCAGGACACGTTGGCGAAGGTGTAGTGACTGCCGGCTGTCGTCTGCTGCGCGTTCCACGACTGGCTGACGGTCGAGCCGGCCGGCAGGTCGAACTCGACCCGCCAACCGGTGATCTGTGCGGTGGTGTCGTTGGTGACGGTGACCTGACCCTGGTAGCCACTGCCCCAGTAGTTCGTCACGGAGAACACGGCGGTCGCCGCGCTGGCCGGTGTGGCGGCGACCATCGCCACTCCGCCGGCGAGCAGCCCGGCGACGGCCAGAGTCGTGACAAGTCTCAGTGTGCGCATGCGGAACCCGCTTCGGATCGACGGTGGTGGTCTGAGGCGGGGCGGCGCCTTCGCGCACGATATCGATCAGTGGCTATGGAGGCAAGGTGGCGCGCCGGCCCCGGAGGTCAACGCCGCCGCCAGCGGAAACGACGTGCACCGGCCGCGTCACCGGTGGGCACGCCGTCGCGGCCCAGCAACTCGGCGGCCACGCGGAGGTTCTGGGCGGGCTGCTCGGCCGCCGGCCCCAGCAGCTTCACCAGCCGATTGCCCAGCGCCACCATGACGCCCGCGCGCTCGACGTCGCCGGCCATGGCCAGGCACCGCGCGTACACCCCGTAGGTGTCCGCCAGTTCCCGGAGGCTTCGCGGACGTGCCGGATCGAGCAGCGCCTGACGCAGCTCGCAGGCCCGCGACGCCGCCAGCGACGCCTCCCGGAGACCGTCGGCCGCCGCGGGCCGGGTGAGGTGCCGGTGCAGCAACGCGGTCGCCTGGTGGTGGTACGCCACACCCATCGCCCGGCGGGTGCGGGGCCCGGCCGCCGGCGGAGCCCCGACGGCGGCCAGGCCCACCGCGACCGCCCGGCTGAGCAGCTCCCTGCGGGTGGCCGGCTGGCCGGCGGTGAACGCGACCTCCGCGAGATCCACCAACGCGGTGATCAGCTCCGCGAGCGCGTCGTCCCGGGGAGCGGCCGCCACGTTGCCAGCCTCGGCCGCCACCGCGTCGTACACCCGCTCGAAGATCGCGACCGCCTCGCCGCCGGGCGCCATCCCCTCGGCAGCCCGGCCGTGCGCGGACAGCAGCATCCCGCGCCGCCGCAGCGCCCGCGCCAACTGCTGCTGGTCGTGACGGCCGGCGTGACCCGGGCCGCGCGCCGCCTCCCGGTAGGCGTCGATCACCCGTATCCACAGGCGGTCGGCCTCCGGCCAGGTGTCCCGTCGCCGCGACCACTCCCGCGCCTGCTCGAACAGCCGGCCCCGCTCGTCCGGTCCCACGTCCCGCACCGCCCTCCACGCCGGCCACCCGCGACACCCGCAGCGCAGACAGTGACCGTCGTCGATTCTACGGGGTTGTCGGCGGAACCCGGCCCGCAGCGCGACGGGGACCGGCCGGGGCTGCTGGTCAGCGAGCCTTGACGACGTCGACCAGTTGGTCCAGCGCCGCGCCCCAGCCCTCGTGGAAGCCCATCTCCTCGTGCGACTTCTTCGCCGACGCGTCGGCGTGGATCGCGATGGCGGTGTACTTCGTGCCGGCGCCGTCCGGCTCGATCCGGACCACCGCGGTGAACGGGAAGCCGTCCTCGGTGACGAGCGGGCGGAAGCCGGGGCCCAGGGCGGAGGTGAAGACCAGCGTGGAGCCCTCGTCGACCGCCAGGATGCAGCCGCTGCTCGGGAATTCCTGGCCCTCGGGTGAGCGCATCGTGGTGTCGAACCGGCCACCAGGGCGCAGGTCGATCTCGCAGGCGACGGTCGACCACGGCTTCGGGCTGAACCACTGCATCAGCAGCTCGGGCGTGGTCCAGGCTCGCCAGACCAGCTCGGGTGCCACGTCGACGCGGCGCTCCAGGACGAGGTCGAGTTCGGGGTTCACGGTGTAGACGGTCATTGCTGTTGCTCCTTCAGGTCATAGAGAAGCGAGTCGAGTTGGTCCAGGCGCCGGGTCCATCGCGCGCGCTGCGCGGCGAGCCAGGCGTTGAGGTGTTCCAGGGGCTGGGGGGCGAGCCGGTAGGTACGCACCCGACCCTGCTTGTCGGAGGTCACCAGACCGGAGCGCTCCAGGACGCGCAGGTGCTGGGTGAACGACGGCAGTGCCATGTCGAACGGACGAGCCAGCTCACTGGTCGCGGCCGGCCCCTGGGCGAGGCGCTCCACGACCTGGCGGCGGGTGGGGTCGGACAGCGCGTGCAGCACGCCGTCGAGCGCGTCGCCCCCCACATGCTTAGCCATGTGCCTAACTATGCCGGTGGGCATCACTTAGGTCAAGCCCTAAGTGATGCCCACCGGTCAGGGGCGCAGCGCGTTGAGCACCAGGTCGGCGTACCGACGCCACACCGCCGGGTCGCGCTCGTCGAGAACGATGAGCTGCCGGACCGCGCCGCAGAGAAGCACCCGGATGTCCAGCTCCCCGGCGTCTTGGCGGATCTTGCCGGACGATCGGGCCGCCGCCACCAGCTGCCCGATCAGGCCCAGGATGCGCGCGGCGGGCACCAGCCTGCCCTCGAAGAAGGCGTCGGCGAGGACCCGGTCGCGGGCGAGGCGTCCGAACAGGTCGGGCACGAAGGAACACCACTCCCGGTACGCGTCAACGCCGTCGAGTGCCGCCCGGATGCGCTGCTCCAGCTCCCGAAACTGCTGCTGGACGACGGCGACGATCAGGTCTTCCTTGCTGGGGTAGCTGCGGTACACCGTCGCGCGACCCACCCCGGCCCGCTCCGCCACCTGCGGCACCGTCACCTGCAGACCCTGCTCGGTGAAGAGTTCCCGGGCGGCGGCGATGACCCGCTCCTGGTTGCGCCGGGCGTCCAGCCGCCGATGGGACGCATCCGGGTCGCTCGGCGTCGGCGGGGTCATGCTGTCAGTCCGCCCGCTCGGTTTCGTCGGTCAGCAGCGGCTCGTCGCCGTACACCTTGGTGAGTTCGACGTCGAGCACCGTGGCCACCCGACCGAACGACCAGTAGTAGCCGATCACCTGGAGCACCTCGACGATCTCGCGCTCGCTGAGGATGTGCCGCACCTGGTCGAAGAGGTCGTCGGAAACGCGCGGTGACCGCACCACCTCGGCGGCGAATCGAATGAGTGTCCGGTCGTACCCGGAGAGGTGCGAATTGTCGATGTCCCGGCTGCTGATGATCTCGCGGGTCCGCTGGTCGACGCCGGCCGCCTCGGACATCGGGCGGTGCTGGGCCGCCACGAACTCGCACTCGGTGTACTCGGCCACCGTGAGGATGACCAGTTCCCGCGAGCGGGCGGGCAGTTCCAGCGAGGTGAACTGTGCCTTCGCGAGCTGGATGAAGAGGGCCACCGTGCCGACCGAGTGGGTCAGCATCTTGACCATCGGGTCGGGCGGCAGGGCGGACAGGACGTCGCGGACGTCGGCCGGAATCGCGTTCGGGTCGGGGTCGGTAAGGCGGGGCACGGCTCTCACTCCGGTCGTGGTCGTCGGGATGGGTCAGGCGGGCAGGTCGAAGCCCGTTTCGCTGAGGTGGCGGAACCGGCCGTCCTCGGCGTACGACCCGAAGATGGCGATCTCCCGCTGGGCGGTGGACCCATCGGTCAGGGTGATCTCGTAGACGTGTCGTTCGGCGTAGCGCAGACCGTCGCGCAGCTCGTCGAGGACCTGCACGGTGCCGCTGACGATCTGGCCACGCACCCGGGTCACCATCTCGACGAACTCGGCCCGGTCGAGGGTCTTGCCGTCGGTGCGGTGGGTGTAGTCGGGGGCGTAGAACTCGTCCAGCGCCTCGGCCAGGTCGCGGGTCGGCGCGAAGACCACCGCGCGCAGGGCGTCACTGATCCGTACCGGGGTCATGGGGCTCCTCGTGGGATATCCGAACTCGTGGGTCCGCTTAGCGTCCACCGTACCGGACTCCTGAGTCCACTTCCGGTGAGAGTCGTCACGCGCCCGGGAACATCCGTGCCCACCTCGGCGGATGCGGGTCGGCCCCGTCCGGTCGTAGCGTGGGGCGCATGCGAACCACCACGCTGGGCAGCACCGGTCCCGAGGTCGGCGTCATCGGCCTCGGCTGCATGGGCATGAGCCACGGCTACGACATCACCGGCCCGCGCGACGACGACACGTCCATCTCCGTCATTCGACAGGCACTGGACCTGGGCGCGACGCTGATCGACACGTCGGACGTGTACGGGCCGTACACGAATGAGGAGTTGGTTGGGCGGGCGCTGACCGGCGGTCACCGGGAGCGGGCCGTGCTGGCGACGAAGGTCGGCCTGGTGGCCACCTCCCCCACCGGCGGCCCCGGCAACTCACCGAAGATCGGCAACAACGGCCGCCCGGAGCACATCCGCGCGGCGATCGACGAGAGCCTGCGCCGGCTCGGCACCGACCACGTCGACCTCTACCAGTTGCACCGGGTCGACCCGGAGGTGCCGATCGAAGAGTCCTGGGGTGCGATGGCCGAGGTCGTGGCGGCGGGTAAGGCCCGGCAGATCGGGTTGTCCGAGGTCACGGTGACCCAGATCGTGCGGGCCCAGGCGGTGCACCCGGTGACGTCGGTGCAGTCCGAGCTGTCGCTGTGGACGCGCGACCCGTCGACCGAGGTGTTGCCGTACTGCGCCGAGCAGGGCATCGCCTTCCTGCCGTTCTCCCCGCTCGGTCGCGGTTTCCTCGCCGGCCGGTTCACCTCGTTCGACGACCTGCCCGCCGACGACTTCCGGCGCGGCCTGCCGCGCTTCCAGCAGGACGCGTTGCGCGCCAACCTCGCCATCGTCGCCCGGGTCCGGGAGATCGCCGACCGGGCCGGGCTGAGCCCGGCGCAGGTCGCCCTCGCCTGGGTGGTGGCCCAGGGTGACCAGGTCATCCCGATCCCTGGCACCAAGACCCCGAAGTACCTGGTGGACAACTGTGCGGCCGGTGACGTGCGGCTCAGCGCCGAGGACCTGGCCGACCTGGACGCGCTGCCCGCACCCGAGGGTGGCCGCTACTGAGCCTCCGGCGGCCCGGCACCACGCGGCCGGGCCGCCACCGGCGGGCCGAACCTGACCCCGACACCGGGCGAATAGAGCACGCTGACCGGCGGCCCGACCGGTGCCGGCAGCCCGGCGGCGGCGACCAGTTCGTCGTCCAGGTGCAGCAGCTCGGCCCGGTGCAGCGGCCAGCTCGGATGCCAGTTCGGCAGGTGCAGCGTGCGCCCGTACGCCCGGGTGTGCAGCCCCCAGCGGGCGGTGACGAAGTGTTCGAGTGGGGTGGGGTCGGCGATCCGCTCCCCCACCCGCACCACCATCGCGCTCGCCGCGCCCGGCGGCCCCGGCCAGCGCCGCCGGCAGCGGTAGGAACGACGGTCGCCGTCGCGGTCCAACCGCATCGACGACCAGAGGTACGGCAGACGCAGCGTCGCCCGCGCCACCAGCACCGGCACCAGGCGGGACGCGTCGAGCGACCGGAACACCACCGCTCGGCGACCGGCGTCGTCGACGGAGTAGAGCCGGACGTTGGTCTCCCAGAAGGTGCCGAAGTAGGGAATTCCAGGGCCACGGCCGAAGCCCAGCCCGACCATCCGGAAGCCGATCAGGCCGACGTAGCTGCGACCGTCCAGCGTGTCCGGGCGGGTGCCGACGGGCAGCAGCGGCGCGACGACCTCCGGGGCGACGGCCCAGTGCAGGAAGGTGAGATCCTCCCAGCGCTGCCGCAGGAGCGCCCAGGAAAACGCCTGCCGGGGAGCGTGGTCGACCGGTTCGGGATGCACGCCCTCATCGTGCCCCGGTTCAGGCGTGTGGGCCGACACTCACCCTGCCGATGGTCAGCGTGGCGTGACCCTCCAGGATCTGACCGACCCGCTCGACCTCCTCGGCCAGCTGCCGCTGCCGGCCGGGGTCGAGGGCCCACAACGGCTCGACCGTGACCTGGATCGTCCGGCCGGAGCGGCGTTGGTGCCACACGCCGGCGACCACCCCGTCGATCAGCAGCACCGGGTAGTTGCCGGCCTGTCCGCCGGCCAGCGCCCGCTCGGCGGCGGCACCGGGAAAGAGCTGCTCGCGGGGGTGGCAGCCGACGGCGTACGCGTCGAAGTAGGGCAGCAGCCGCAACCCGGACGGCTCGTCGTCGGGGAACTCGGCGTCGTCGACGGGCACCCAGGCCCGGGTGCCCTCCACCGTCACCTCGGTCAGATCGACCGACTCGAACAGCCCCGTCGCCCACGGCGGGGCCACTCCCAGCCACCGGGCGAACTGCGCCGGGGTGGCCGGCCCGTACGCGTACAGGTAGCTACGCACGAGCGCGGCCAGGGCGGCGCGACCGGGCATCGGCGCGAAGTCGGGCAGCCACCGGGCCGGGCTGGTGTACGTGGTGGCCCGACCGCGATTCGGGCCGAAGCAGATCACTCCGCCCCGGGTGGCGGCGGTCATCGCGGCCACCCACCGGGGCCACTTGTCCTGGAACGCCTCCATGACCAGGTCGCCCGCCCACGGACCGGTACGGGCGACGATCTCCTCGGTCAGCTCGGCGGTGGTCAGGTCGGCCTCGGCAACCGCGTCGGCGATGGCGGCGAAGACCTGCTCGGTCTGCCGGGGCGTCAGCAGCACCACACTGCGCTCCCACGGCGGAGCCGGCAACGCGGACAGCGCGCCGACCCACATCGGCAGGTCCGCCGCGGCGAGCAGGTGCACGGTCCCGCGCGGCCCCCGCGTCTTGACCAGCGTGCGGTCCGTCCACAGTGCTCGACGCACCAGGGCGCGGGTCGCACCCGGCACCCGCAGCCCGACGGACAGCTCGGCGGCCGACGCGATCTGGGCGTGGGCGCCGCACATCACCGACACCACGTCCGCGAGGCGTCCGACGTCCGGTGCCGCGTCCGACACCGGCTCTGCCGGTGGGCAGAGCCGGTGTCGCTGAAGTCGCCGGGCGGACACCTGCGCCCAACTCAGCTCGGTCATCGCAGGCTCCCGAAGAACTCCCGGATGTCCGCCGCGTGCGCCAGCGGCTCGTCCATCGCCACGAAGTGGCTGCCCGGGCCGCGCGCAGCAGCGCGTGATGGTCCACGCCACCGCTCAGCCACTGCTGCATCTACTCCCACTCGGCGCGCTCCACCGCGCTCATGTCCGGCACGTCGGCGGTGGTCGGGAAGCCGAACCCGCCGGTCGATGGTAAACCGGCCGGCGGCGCCTGCGAGAAACCGTAGCCGGGCGCCGACGGAACCTGCTGACCCTCGGTTGCGACCTGGAGGTGCACGAGCCGCCGGAGTTGATCGCGCACCTGCGGCAGATCGGCACCAGGGCCACCCGCGCCGCCAGCCCTTCCGCTGGGTAGGACGACACTCCGGGCCGGACATCGACCCGCCGCTCCGCCGTACGCTTGATGGAGCACAAGCGTGCGAAACCGGTATTTCGGGGAGGAACTGGCCGTGACGCAGAGCGACGCGGAGCTGGTCGTGCTCGCGCAGGCGGGAGATCCGGCCGCGCTCGGGGCGCTGCTGACCCGGCACGAGGCCGGAATGCGGGCCGTCGCGCTGAGCATCCTCGGTTACGGGCCGGACGCCGAGGACGCGGTGCAGGACGCGATGGTCGTCGCCCTGCGTCGCATCGGCGACGTCCGCGACCCGGCCGCCGTCGGCGCCTGGCTGCGGACCATCGTCCGCAACAGCAGCCGGATGGCCGTGCGCGGGCCCAGGGCCGTTCCGGTCGCCGAGCCCGAGTGGTTCGCCCAGCCCGCCGACACACCCACCCCGGAGGAGGCACTGGAGCGCAGTGCGATGCGCGACTGGGTATGGCACTCCATCGAGCAGCTGTCCGAGCCCGACCGGCTGGTCACCCTGCTGCGCTACTTCAGCGACGCGTCCTCGTACGAGCAGATCGCGGCCGTGTGTGGCGTACCGGTCGGCACCGTCCGCAGCCGCCTCAGCCACGCCCGCCGCGCGCTCGCCGGTGGCCTGCGGACGGCGGCGACCACGGCGCACGCCGACATCACCGCCGCGAACGACTCGCGGTGGCGGGAGGGCCGCGACATGATCGACACGGCGATGAGCGGCGACTTCGAGCGGGTGGTCCGCGAGAGCTGGTGGCCGGCCGCCGAAATGATCGTGCCGGGCGGCCCGCGCGGCGGCCGTGACCTGGCGATCAACGGCATGAACTGCGACCTGACCGCCGGGGTGCGCCAGCGGCTGCGCAACGTGGTGGCCAGTGGTGACGTGCTGATCTGGGAGACCGACCTGATCAGCCCGCCCGACGACCCGGAGCACTGCCCACCCGCCGCGCTGTGGTTGCAGGTGCTGCGCGAGGGCCGGGTACGCCAACTCACCCTCTTCCACCCCGTCCCGGCGCTGGTCTGAAAAAACTTCCCGACCGAGCGAACTTTCCCCTCGGCCCGCGCATCTGGTCCGCGTCATGCACCAGTCGCCGTGTCGGCGGACGCCGCGCGGGTCTCGGATCGGGAGATAGTTCATGGGTTCCATCAGCCACGACGTCAGCGCGCTCGCACCCGGTGCCCACACGTTCACCGTCGATGGCGTTCGGCAGGTCTACCACGTCGCCGGCACCGGCCCGGTGTGCGTGGCGCACTCCGGCGGCCCGGGCATCGAGTGGTCGTACCTGCGGACGCCCCGCCTTGAGGCGCACTTCACCATGGTCTACGTCGAGCCGGTCGGGACAGGCGCGTCGGGACAGCTCGACAATCACGACGATTACCGTCTCGACACGTATGTCCGGTTCCTGCACGCGGTCGTCGAGCACCTGGGGAATTCCCCGGTGTACCTGCTCGGGCACTCGCACGGCGGTTTCGTCGTCCAGCGGTACGCCCTCACCCACCCGGACCGGGTCGCCGGCCTCGCCCTGTACGACACCTCACCCGTCACCGGCGCCGAGTTCTGGTCCGAGGCCATGGCGGCCCTCGCCGCGTACCCGCAGCGGCACCCGGACCGGCCGGAGGCGGCGGCGGTCCCGGCCGCCTTCGCGCAGATCGGCGGCGCGACGGACGACGAGTCGTTGGGGGCTGCACTGCGCGCCGCGCTGCCGGCGTACTTCGCGGACTTCTGGGGTCGCCAGGACGAGTTCGCCCCGTTTCAGGCGGCCGTCCGGATCTGGTCGACGCCGGCCGGCGCGCAGGACCCCACGCCCTTCGACGTGCGGGACAACCTTGGCGAGATCACCGTGCCTGTCGTGGTGATCGTCGGCGCGTACGACTTCATCTGCGGACCCCGCTGGGCCGAGCAGTTGCACGCGGGCCTCAAGGACTCGCGGCTGGTGACGCTGGAGCACAGCGGGCACTTCGCGCACATCGAGCAGCCGGCAGAGTTCACCGAGGCCGTGGTGGAGCTGCTGAAGCGTTGACCCACGGCATTCCCCGAGGTCCGTTCGTCACAGCGGGCAGACCTCGGGGCGCGGTTTCGTTGCACGGTCATAGGCTGGGCACTTTGGTGCACCGTGACAAAGAGGAGACCGCCGTGAGCCAGACCGAGCGGATGGATTCCGTCGACGAGTGGAACGTGGCCGAGGACGACGGCGTGCTGGACGCCTCCGACACGCTGGACGACGACCTGGTTGGTGATCCCCTGGACACCGGCATCATCGCCGAGGACCACTGGACGGCGGCCAACCGGTTCGGCACGACGCCCGCCGAGGAGCGGGCGGGCGAGTCCCTGGAGCAACACCTCGCCCAGGAGGTGCCGGATGTCGACCCGTACGCCGAGGGTGGTGACGACGAGGACGAGCTGACCCGGCGGGGTTACGAGGCGGAGTCGCGCGCCGGTCGACTGGTCGAATACGACGAGGGCGTCCGCGAGGACGACGAGGCCGAGTCGGTGGCGTGGGACGCCGGAATCGACGCGGGTGCCGCCAGCGCCGAGGAAGCGGCGATTCACCTGGTCGAGGACCCGGACGGGCCCGGCGACGGTCCGCTGCGCTGACGCCGTACCCGCCGCGCTCAGCACCTGACAACGGTGCTGAGCGCGGCGAGGTCGGTCAGTGGATGACGACGGGCGTCTTGACCTGCTCGCCCTGCGGTTCGTCGAGCTGCGCCGGCTGACGTCGGCGCGGCAGCAGCGCGGCCGGGATGAGCGTCAGCACGACCAGCGCGAACGCGACCCAGAACGTGTTGGCGAACGACGTGGCGGCGAAGTCGAGCCCGCGCTCGATGATCGACGGGTCCACCGGTATCTGCTGGAGCAGCTCCGGCCGCTGCTGGGAGGCGATGGCCAGCCCGGCCTCGGTGACCGGCTTGCCACTCTCGTCCACCAGACCGGGGATCGGCCGGGAGCCGTTCAGCTCGTTGGTGAGAATCACCGACATCACGGCGGCGCCGACCGATCCGCCGATCTGCTGGAGGATGTTGACCAGCGTCGAGCCGCGCGCCACCTCCTGCGCCTGCAACGTCCGCAGCGCCGACGTCATGATCGGCATCATCGTGCCGCCCATGCCGAGACCCATCACGAACAGCGACCCGCCGAGCAGCCAGTACGAGGTCTGCGGGTCGACCTGGGTGAAGCCGAAGAACCCGACGACGATGAGCCCCAACGCGAACGGGACGGTACGTCCGATCGGCACCCGGTCGGCCAGCGTGCCGGCGATCGGCATGGTGATCATCGCGCCGATGCCCTGCGGGGCCATCAGCAGACCGGCGGCGAGCGTCGTCTCGCCGCGCACCTGCAGGAAGTAGCTCGGGAACAGCAGGCCGGCGCCCATGAACGCGATGATGAAGACGAACATCGTGACCGACGCGATGGTCAGGCTGCGGTTGCGGAACAGCCGCAGGTCGAGCAGCGGGTGCTGCGGCCTGAACGAGTAGAGCACGAACGCCACCACCAGCGCGCCGCCGACCAGCATCGGGGCCCAGACCTTGGCCTCGGCGAAGGTGCCCGCCTCCGGCAGGGACGAGACGCCGTAGAGGAAGAGCGCGAGGCCCGGCGAGAGCATGAGCATGCCGACAAAATCGAACGACTCGGACGGCTCGGGGGCGTCCTTCGGCAGCGCGAACTGCGCGTAGATCAGGGCGATCACGCCGATCGGCAGATTGATCAGGAAGATCCAGTGCCAGCTCGCGGTGTCGATCAGCCAGCCACCCAGGATCGGACCGCCGATCGGGCCCAGCAGCATCGGGATGCCCAGGACGGCCATCAACCGGCCGATCCGGTGCGGGCCGGCCGCCCGGGTCATGATGGTCATGCCCAGCGGCATGAGCATGCCGCCACCGAGGCCCTGCAGAACCCGGTAGCCGATCAACTCGCCGATCGTGTCGGCCATGGCGCAGAGCCCCGACCCGATCGTGAACAACGCCAGCGCCACCATGTAGAGCCGTTTGGTGCCGAACCGGTCCGCCGCCCACCCGCTGAGCGGGATCACGGTGGCGAGGGCGAGGGTGTAGGCGGTCATGGTCCAGGCGACGCGGGCGTAGGACGCGTCGAACTCGCTCTGGAATGTGGGCAGCGCCACGCTGACCACCGTCACGTCGAGGATCGACATGATCGCGCCAAGGACGACGACGCCCGCCACCTTGAGCACCGCGCCGTCGAGTTTGTCCGATGTCGCGACGGATTGCTGTGTCACTAACTCTCCTGAAGTCGATTGAGCCGGCCGATGGTGTGCGGTGGCGGCGATGCCGCGCCGACCGGGCGCGGGGCGCGACGTGCCAGGACGACGTCGCGCGCCAGGAAGAGTATCGGGCGGATGTGACGGTTCGCCGCCGGATTAACGCTCGTCCGGGCCTCGCATCCGATCGGCCCCTGCGACTCTGGCCGGACGTCGGGGTGGTGATCAGCCAGCAGAACCACGAGCTACGGACGGGCCGCAGCCCGGATCAGCGCCGCCTCGACAGCTGAGCCGGAGTGGAGCGTGCCGACGCTGGTTACGCGCCTCTCACCGCCTCGGTGGCTGAGCCGGAGTGGGGCCCTGGTCACGCGCCTCACTTCGCGTCGGTGGCCACGTGGAATTGGGTCGTGCTGGGCTGTCCAGTCGATCGGCCTACTGCCCCGGATGATGGTTGCGTGCTGGTGGTGCTCACGGTCGTCGGTGGTAGTGGTTACGGCGGGGGACCTGTTCGGGGTCGAGCCAGGCCGGTGGCACGAATTCGGGGTGGCCGTCGCCGGCCAATCGCACGGTCCAGTCGCTGTGGTGCAGGTGCCGGTGATGGTGGCCGCAGAGCAGGACGGCGTTGGCGAGGCTGGTGTCGCCGCCGTCGGCCCAGTGGTGGATGTGGTGGGCGTCACACCAGCGCGGCGGTCGGTCGCAACCCGGGAAGGCGCAGCCATGGTCACGCAGCACCAGGGCTCGCCGAAGGGGGCCGGTGATGAGGCGGCGTTGCCGGCCGAGATCGAGCGGCTGGCCGGCTCCGCTGAGGACGGCGGGGAGGATGCCGGCGTCGCAAGCGAGGCGGCGCACGGACTCGGGGGTGAGGTGCAGGCCGGTGTCGAGAGTGCCGCTGCCTAGTTGCCGGGTCAACCCGTCATAGCTGGTGGTGACCACGATCTGAGCATGATCGCCGCCGTGCTCGGGCAACTCGCCGGTGCGCAGGGCGAGGCGGCACACGTCGCTGAGGGCGTCGTGCCGGCGCTGCCCGGGAGTGCGCTGGTCATCAGGGCCCGAGGGTGCGCTGACGGGGTCGATGGCGGCGCGGAGCAGCCCGGCGGTCTCGGTATCGAGGATGCCGGTGAGTCGCAGGCGGCCGTCACTGAGGGTGGAGAGGGTGAGGTGGCGGTCGCGGGTGGCGCGGCGGGCCTCAGCATCGAGGGCGGCCTTGGCGGCGGCGTCGGCGATGTCGGGTGCGACGTGGTCGAGGATGCGGGTGCTGAGTTTGCGGAGGAGAGTGGGATCGAATTGCTCGGCCCACTCGACGAGCACTCCGAGGGCCTTGTCAGCAGCCTCGGGACCGGCGGCGGTCTGCACGGTGTCGACCGTGTCGGTGATGACCCGGGCCTGGTCCACCGTGATGTGACCATCGGCCAGTGCGTGGCGTACCCCAGGGTTGCCGGTGTCCAGGACGGCGGCGAGGTCGACGAGGCGGCGGGCGGCCGGGATGGTGAGGCGTAGCCGTTCGCGGAGCCATACCGCGGTGGAGGATGCCCCGTGCGTGGTGGCGGTGCCTCGGCCGTCGAGCTCACGGATCAGAGCCAGCTTCACCGACGCGAGACGCTGCTCGATGCGGTGCGCGGTGTCGAGCGCGGCGATCAGCTCACCCTCGGGCAGTGCCCAGATGGCCGTGTCGGCGCAGGCAGCGATGGCGTCCTCAGCCTGCGGCAACTCCTCGACCATCGCCCGACTCTAGAACAGGCGTACGACACTCTTAATCATCATGATCGATCTTCGGTAGGCCCCGCCACCCGAATTGAGGGCTGGCTCGTCGAAGTAGCTAGGCCGAGTGTGAGCGACTCAGTCGTTCGCGTATGTCGGCCTTGCCCGCGGTCGTCATGAGGGCGAGCGCGTCCAGGAAGTCGTCGAAGGCGCGGTCGGCTCGTGGCGTGTCGCCGGTGGCCTCAATGTCCATGATGAGGCCGCGGATGACGGCCAGCACGAGGGTGGCGAGCTCGGGGCGGCCGATAGTACGCATGCCGTCCTCCAGCGGCTGCAGCCAGTCGGTAGTGGCCTCGCGCCGGAAGTTCGGCCACAACCGCTGTTCAGCGTCCTGGCGGAGCTTACCGAACATGCTGAGGTAGGGGCGCCCCTCGGGGCCGGTCATGGCCTGCCACGTGCGCCGCAGCGTGGTCAGGTAGGGCTCGCCCGACCTGGGGGGAAACAGGTCGCCGTAGAACTCGCGTTGACGCTGCCGCGCCCGGCGCAGGGTCTCGCGCAGCAGCGCGTCGCGCGTCCCGAAGTGGTAGATCAGCATGCGGGTCGAACAGCCCGACGCCTTCACGAACGGTTCGAGACGGTCAGGGAGGCCGTGGGCGAGCGCGTGATCGACGCAGGCGTCGAGGATGCGGTCGCGGATCTCGGGTTCTTGGTGACGTCCCACCATCACACTTTTTCACGTAACTGGCGGTACGTCTAACGTTGATCCCAGCCCAAAAGGAGGCAGAGATGCGAGTGGTATTCGTGCACGGTGCGTGTGTCCGGGACGGCGCCTGGTGGTGGCACCCGACCGCCGAAGCACTGCGCAAGCGTGGCATCAGCAGCGTCGCGCCGTCGTTGCCGAGCTGCGGTGAGGGCGACCAGCCCGCCGGTTCGAACGGTCCCGGTCTGCCGGAGGACGTCGCGGCGGTGCGGGCGGTGCTAGCCGCCGGCGATGAGCCGACGGTGGTCGTGGGACACAGCTATGGCGGGATCGTCGCGGCCGAGGCCGCCGCGGGCATCGCATCGGTGAGGCACCTGGTTTTCGTGTCGAGCTACCTGCCCGAGCCGGGCGAGTCGCTGTCCACCTTCGGGGCTCCGGAACCGCCGCCGTTCCTCGACTTCGACCCCGAGGGCGGCACGTTCGGCGCGGTACCGCAGTTGTTCGCCGAGACCTTCATGCAGGACTGCCCGCTCGACATCGTCCGCGAGGGTGCGGCTCGCCTGATCCGGCAGACGATTGCCGTAACCCAGCAGCCGGTGCGGCAGGTGGCGTGGCACGACCTGCCGACAACGTACGTGGTGTGCGCCGACGATCGCGGCACTCCAGCATCGGCGCAGCGCGAGTTCTCCCGCCGCGCCGACAAGGTCGTCGAACTGCCGACAGGCCACCACCCGTTCCTGTCAGAGCCGCAGGCCGTCGCCGACATCCTGACCGGGCTCTCATGACCACGGCGCCGCAGCTGGTGTGGCGCATGTACGCCGCCTACAACCGCCGGGACGCCGACGGCCTGCTCACCCTGCTGACCGACGACGTCGACTGGCCGGACGGTGATGCCAGACTGCACGGCAAGGATGCGCTCCGCCGCTATTGGCTTGAGCAGTGGACCCGGGTCCACACCCACGACGAGCCCAGCGAGCCGGTCGAGCTGGGTGAAGGGCGCATCGCGGTCCGTGTCGACCAGACGGTCCGTACGCCGGACGGGTCGCCCGTATCGACGGCGCGCTTCGTCCATCTCTTCCGGATCCGGGATGGACTGGCCGCCCGAATGGACATCGAAACAGCTTAGGGAGTGACTCGTCTGGGACGCTCCCGCCTGCCCTCCGTGAACGTGGCCGGCCGTCCGGAACGGGGCAGGGCGGTGAGGTCGGCCAGTCCTTCGTCGGCGAACCTGCCAACTAAGGCCAACTGTGTAGCTGTTGGCTACGCCCTCCTTCACTAGTAAGGCAGCCGCCATTAGCAGTTTGACCTGCTGGGATGTGGCGGGGGTGATGTCCAACCTAGACGGAGCCGCCTGTTGATCATGTGTTTGTGAGAACTACAAGATCGAAGGTGGCTGCTGCTGCCAGGATAGAGGCTGCGCAGACAGCCCGGACCGCGGGTGAGTTGCTGGAGCAGTTGCGGTCGTGTTTCGCCCGGACGCAGACCTGGCAGCACGCGGGCCGGTACGTACCGGCGCTGGTCAGCGATATCCCGAAACGCAACGGGTGGACGATCGCGCAGCAGGCCGGGGACCGGACACCGGATCGCACGCAACGGCTACTCAACCGGGCGGTGTGGGACACCGAGCCCGGCATGATCGCGCTGACCATCCCCGAGACCGCACGCCTGCTCGCCACCATCTGGCACCGGCCGAAACCCACCGACCACGACACCCCACTGGCGCAACTGGCGACGCCGCCACCAAGCCCGAGCACGCTGGTTCCACCAACGCACCCGACTCAACCGAGAGTTTTCCCTGGTCAACTAGCATATGGCGGCTGCCGTACTAGCCTAGTACTACAGCCGTAGATCGTGATCTTCACGCCTGTCCGGCTTGTCGCTGGTAATGGCTTGCCTGGGAGCGGGTCTGGTGGCGGCGTCGCCAGTCGGACCACCCGAGCCGGTGGGCAGCGGCGTGGGCGTTCTCGATCCTGCCCACCGTGCTGGTGTTACTGGCGCTGGACTCCCACCGTCGCGGCGCCCTTCTTCAGGTCGCCGGTTTCATCCACGACGGGGACTGCCTCCTCGTCCCCGGGGTCGTCCACCACGTAGACTCCGCCCGAAGGAGAGAGTTCCGATGAGCCGCTTTTCGATGGACGAGCGCGAGGCCTTCGTGGCCATGTCCCGGTTCGTATGGCAGTTCGCGAACCGTGCCGGGGACGACCTGCTCACGCTTCTGGGAGACATCGGCATCGAGGCAGACGGTGGGACAACGGACCCCGCCGCGTGGAACGACTGGCTGGCTTGCGTTCGCTCGGTAGTAGACGGCGCAGAGAACCCGGCCGGCGGCTCGGCCGGATAGAGACCCGCCCAGCGAGCATCAACTCCAGCAGGAGAAGAGCTTCCGACAGGCCTGGACAGCAAGATCACGCTCTACGACTGGAGTACTCGGCGGTGACCACCGGCACGGCGGCGGTCAGCGCCCAGTCGTGCCCGATGTCGGCGGCCGCGCGCAGCAGCCTCGGCAGGTGCTCCTCGCGCAGGGTCTCCAGCGAGGTCTCGGCGGCGTGCACGGTCACGTTGATGGCGGCGACGACCCGCCCGTCGCCGTCGCGTACGCCGGTGGCGACGGACCGGATTCCCGGCGCCAGGTCCTGGTCGGCGAGCGCCCAACCCTTCGCCCGGACCTCGCGCAACGCGGCGTCCAACTCGCCGGGCGAGGGCTGCCAGCGGGGGGTGATGCCGGAGCGGCTGGGCTCGGCGAGGACGGCCTCCAGCGTGTCCGGTGGGAGGGCCGCGAGCAGCACCTTGCCCATTGACGTCGCGGGTGCCGGAAAGCGGGTGCCGATGGTGACGCCCAGCGTCACGATCTTGGGGACGGCCACCCGGGCGACGTAGACGATGTCGCTGCCGTCGAGCTGGGCCATCGAGGTCGACTCGTTGGTCTGCCCGACGAGCTTCTCCATGTGCGGGCGGGCCACGTCCCACATGTTCAGCGCGTTGACGTACGCCATCCCCAGCTCCAGGACGCGCGGGGTGAGGGCGTGACCGCGGCCGACCGCGCGGACGTAGCCCAGCGACTCGAGGGTGATGAGGATGCGCCGGACGGTGGGGCGGGCCAGGCCGGTGGCGGCGGCGATCTCGCTGAGCGTCATCGACGGGCAGGCCGGACGGAAGGAGCGCAGGACGTCGAGGCCGCGCGCGAGGGCCTCGATGAAGTCGGGCCCGGCGCCCCTTCCGTTGTCACTCATGTCCTAATGCTTCCATTGCGCCGAGCCGGCGTCCCACTCGGTGTACTGGTAGGGGTTCTCCAGGATCGCGGTCTCGGGGATGTCCGGGTTCATGCCCCGCCGCCACGCCTCCTCCCCCATCGTCTCGCGCAGGTGGTCGATGGTCGCCGCCACCCTGGCTCGCGCGGCGGCGAGGTCGACGCCGACGAGGCGGCCGTCCCGCTTGACGACCCGGCCGTCGACCAGCACGGTGTGCACGTCGGCGCGCTGGGCCTGGAAGACGACGTGGCCGTGCGGGTTCAGGATCGGGAACATCACCGGCGAGGCGTCGTTCTTGATCAGGACGACGTCGGCCTGGCGGCCGGGGGTGAGCGCGCCGATCGTGGCGTCCAGACCGAGGGCGCGCGCCCCGCCCCGGGTGGCCCACTCGACGACCTGTTCGGCGCGCAGGTGGCAGTGGGTGATGGTTTCCTGCTTGGCGTGCGCCTCCAGGTGCTCCCGCGAGCGGTCCGCGCCGAGCGTGCTCCGCATCGCGGAAAAGAGGTCACCGCTCCACCACACGCTGGTGTCCATCGACAGCGAGACCGGGATGTCGTGGTGGCGCAGCTGCCAGGTGGGCGGGTAACCCTGACCGGCGCTCTGCTCACTCTCCGTCGAGACGGAGACCGAGCCGCCGGTCGCGGCGATCCGGTTGTACGAGTCCTGGGTGAGGGTCGCCGCGTGCACGTAGACGGTCGACGGGCTCATGAAACCGTTCTCGTGCATCAGCCGGATGCCGTCGTCGTTGGTGGCGCCCCACACGCCGGCGTGGGTGGTGACCGCGGCGCCCAATTCCCGGGCCACCTCGAAGGCGGCCCGTTCCGGGAACGCCGGGTCACCGGTGACGTCGAACGCCAACTGGAAGCCGGCCAGCTTGCCACCGTCGATGCGACGACGGTGGAAGTCGCGGAACTCCGGCGAGGTGGCCCACTCCCACGGGCCCTGCTGGATGTTGCCGTAGGCGAGCACGAACCGCCCGTCGACCGCCTCCAGGGCGTCCACGGCGGCGTCGGCGTGCTCGGGCGTCTGCAGACCGTGCGACCAGTCGACGGTGGTGGTGACGCCCGCGTCGATCGCCTCGATCGCGCCGAGCAGGTTGCCGGCGTAGACGTCCTCGGGCCGGAAGAGCTTGCCCGATTCGAGGTAGTACCAGACGAAGTACTGCGTCAGGGTCCAGTCGGCGCCGTACCCGCGCATGGCGGTCTGCCACAGGTGCCGGTGGGTGTCGACCATGCCCGGCATGAGGATGCCGCCGGAGGCATCGATCTCCAGGGCGTCGTCGGGTGCGCTGAGGCCGACGCCGACCTCCGCGATCCGGCCGCCGGTGACCAGCACGTCGGCGCCGGGCAGCACCGTGTGCGCGTCGTCCATGGTGAGAACCAGGCCGTTTCGGAAGACCACCGGCCGGTCGGTTGCGCTCATCGCCACCCATTCCTTTCGGGTACGAGGGATGCCCGGACCGATGTCCGCTGTGCGGCCAGCCCGAGTGGCGCAAGTGTGGTCCCGGTCACGATTCATGTCAAGCGCATGTTTCTGCTCGATTAATGCACCGTTGACACGCACCTTTCGGTATCGCAAGCTGTCCCGGCGGACAGGTGTCCGTAGAACGGGCGGAAACATGGTTCAGCATTCGACGGGCCCCCTGGCCGGCTTACTCGTCGCGGACTTCTCCCGGATCCTCGCCGGGCCGTACGCGACGATGCTCCTGGCCGACCTCGGCGCCCAGGTGATCAAAGTGGAGAGCCCCGGTGGCGACGACACCCGCACCTGGATGCCGCCCACCCGCGACGGCGTCTCGACGTACTACCTCGGCATCAACCGCAACAAGCGGTCGGTCGCCCTGGACCTCAAGAAGGCGGACGACCTGGCCGCCGCGCAGGAGCTGGCCCGCCGCTCCGACGTGCTGATCGAGAACTTCCGACCCGGTGGCCTCACCCGGTTCGGCCTCGACTACGACACCGTCGCGGCGAACAACGAGAAGATCGTGTACGCGAGCATCAGTGGCTTCGGCACCGGCGCCGGTAAGGACTTCCCCGGCTACGACCTGATGGTGCAGGCCATCTCGGGCCTGATGAGCCTCACCGGAGACCCGGACGGCTCGCCGTACCGGGCCGGGATCTCCGTCTTCGACGTGATGGCCGGGCTGCACGCGAGCATCGGCATCCTCGCCGCACTGCACCATCGTGGGGACACCGGGCGAGGCCAACACGTCGAGGTCAACCTGCTCAGCTCGGCGCTGTCCGGGTTGGTCAACCACTCCAGCGGCTACGTCGCCGGTGGCACCGTCCCGTTCCGGATGGGCAACGCACACCCCAGCCTCTTCCCGTACGAGCCACTGCCCACCGCCGACGGCGAGCTGATCGTCATCGCCGGCAACGACGGACAATTCCGCAAGCTCTGCCAGGTGCTCGACCTGCCCGGCCTCCCGGACGACAGGCGTTTCGGGCGCAACCAGGACCGCACGGCCAACCGTGAGCAGTTGCGGCCCCTGCTGGTCGAACGCCTCGCCAAGCGGACCAAGGACGAGTGGTTCCGGGACCTGCTCGCCGCCGGCGTCCCGTGCGCGCCGATCAACACCATCGACGGCGGTGTCGCGCTCGCCGAGGAGCTGGGGCTCGATCCGGTCGTCACCGTCGGTGAGGTGCCCGGCGTCCGCAACCCCATCACCTTCTCCGACACCCCGGCCCGGTACGAGCTACCGCCACCCGGGCTCGACGAACACGGCGAGGAGATCCGCGCGTGGCTGAAGAACTGAGCTTCCCGACCGGTATCGGCACCTCCGACCCGACCACCATCTCCCTGCTCGGGCAGGACCTGGCCGCCGACCTGATGGGCACTGTGGGCTTCGGCGAGCTGGCGTACTGGTTGGTCGCCGGCCGCCGCCCCACCCCCGGCGAGGTCCGGGTCTTCGAGGCGGTGTTGGTGGCGCTCGCCGACCACGGCTTCACCCCGACGGCGATCGCCGCCCGACTGACGTACCTGTCGGCGCCCGAGTCGTTGCAGGGCGCGCTCGCCGCCGGCCTGCTCGGCGGTGGCTCCCGCTTCCTCGGCGTCACCGAGGACTGTGGACGGTTCCTCGCCGACACGCTCGCCCAGGCCGGCGAGGTGACCGACTTCGACGCCGTGGCGCTCGACGCGGTCACCCGGGCGAAGCGGGAGCGCCGGCTGGTCCCCGGGCTCGGTCACCCCGTGCACAAGGAGCAGGACCCGCGCACCCCCGTGCTCATCCGGATCGCCACCGAGGAGGGTCTGCACGGCCCGCACCTGCGGCTGTTCGAGGCGATCGGACGCGTGCACCCGCAGGTGCTCGGCCGCACCCTGCCGCTCAACGGCGCCGGGGTCTGCGGCGCGGCCCTCGCCGACCTCGGGCTCCCCGTCGAGATGCTGCGCGGTTTCGCCCTGCTGGCCCGCGCGGCGGGGCTGCTCGGGCACCTCGCCGAGGAGCGACGCCGACCGCTGGGCATGGACATCTACCGGACCGTCGACCGCAACGCCGTCTACGAACCCTGATCCCCTCATCCGCCCCCGAAAGGAGTGGGAATGGCCTCCATCGTCGCGGTCATCGCCTCCACCCACCACCCCTTCTACTACCGGGCCAGCACGGCCACCGGCGAGGATCGACCACCGTTCGCCGACGAGTGGACCCGCAAGATCCTGGCGTTCCGGGAGACGTTGACCCGGGCGCGACCCGACGTGCTGGTGATGGTCGGCTCCGACCACTTCCACCAGCTCTGGCTGGACAACATGCCGCAGTTCCTGGTCGGCAAGGCGCCCTTCTACGACGCCAACTGGTACAACGAGGAGCGCGAGTTCGGGCTGCCCCGGATGCTGCTCAAGGGTCAGGAGGACCTGTCCGGGCACATCCTGCGGGCCGGGCTCGACGCCGGCTTCGACCTCGCGTTCAGCAACGAGCTGCGCATCGACCACAGCGTCACCTGCCCGATCATCACGTTGCGGCCCGAGGCCGACCTGCCGATCGTGCCGATCTACACGAACATCTTCGCGCCGCCGCTGCCACAGCCGAAGCGCTTCGTCCAGCTCGGCCAGACCATCCGGGAGATCGTCGAGTCGTGGCCGTCGCACCTGCGGGTGGCCGTCATCGGCACCGGTCACCTCTCGCTGGAGCTGGGCGGCCCCCGGCAGTTCGGCCCGCACGGCCCGGACCCGGAGTTCGACCAGCGGGCCGTCGAGTGGATCGCCAACGGCGACCTGGACGGGTGCCTGCGCGAGGTCACCCTCGACAGCCTGCACGCACCGGGCAACGCCACCCACGGCTTCATGGACTTCATGCTCATGATGGGTGTGGCCGGCGCCGGTGTGAAGGCCGACTACGTGGACACCCTCGATCTGTTCCACACCATGGAGGCGTACTTCACCTGGTACCCGAACGGAGCGCCGACGGCATGAGCAAGTACCTGCTGAACAAGTTCCTCTTCATGGTCGACCGGGACCCCGAGCTGGTCGAGCGCTACCGCAGCGAGCCACGCGAGCTGGTCGCCTGGTGGGAGGCCGAGTGCGCCAACACGGTGCTCAACTGCCACACCGGCGAGGCGAGCACCTGGCTGCGCTTCGACGACGTGGAGCGCGAGGCGTTGGCGGCCCACGACCACGTGAAGCTGTTCGAGCTGGGCGCGCACCCGTTCCTCACCCTGACCCTCTTCATCGCCCTCTTCGAGCGGGACAACACCGCGCCGCTGGAATACCAGAAGTCCTACGGCGCGCGGCTGGCCCACTTCTCGATGCCCTACCCGGACATCGCGACGTGATCCGCGCGGCCCTGCTCACCGCCTGCGGCAGCCCACCGACGATCACCGAGCGGCCGGTGCCCGTACCGGCCGACGGTGAGGTGGCGGTCACCGTCGAAGCCGTGCCGATCACCCCGCTGGACGTGCTCTGCGCCGGCGGCACCAGCTACTTCGGCACGCCGGCCACCCCGTACGTGCCGGGCGTGCAGGGGGTCGGTCGGCTCGCCGACGGCACCCCGGTCTGGTTCGGCACCTCGGCCGGGATGCGCTCCGGTGTCGACGGCAGCATGGCGACCACGGTCACGGTGCCCGCCGTCGACGTGGTGGCGCTGCCGGCCGGCGTACCGCTGACCCTGCTCGCGGCCCTGGGTCTCTCCGCGGTCGCCGCCCACGCGGCGCTGACCCACGCCGGTGGCCTGGCGGCCGGCGACCAGGTCATCGTGCTCGGGGCCGGGGGTGTGGTCGGCCAGGCCGCCGTCCAGCTCGCCCTGCTCGGTGGCGCCCGCCGCGTCATCGCGGTGGCCCGGTCGGCCGTTGCACGGGCCCGCGCCGAGGAGTTCGGCGCCGCCGTCGCCATCCCGCTGCTCCCCGACGACGACGTCACGTCGATGGCCGACCGGCTGCGCCATGCCGCCGACGGGCCGGTCGACCTTGTTCTCGACCCGGTCTTCGGTGTCCCGGCGGCGGCGGCGCTGCGGGTGCTGCGCCCGGGTGGGCGGCTGGTCAACCTGGGCAGCGCGGCCGGCGCGACCGCGCCCATCGAGTCCGCCGTGCTGCGCAGCGGCGCGTTGCGGATGATCGGCTACACCAACAACGGGCTGTCGACCGACGAGCGTGCGGCGGCGCTGGCCGTGGTGGCCGGACACGCGGCGGCCGGTCGGCTCACCGTCGACCACGAGATCGTGCCGTTCGACGCCGTCGCGGACGCCTGGGATCGGCAGGACGCCGGCACCGCCGCCAGCCGGATCGTCCTCGCGCTCTGACCGGGCCGGGCCCCAGCCAGGGATCGCGGGACCCTGGATAAACCGCACCTGGTTGGGGTTCGGCAGCGGTGCGACGGTCGGTCCATGACACCTTCCACCTACACCGTCACCGGCCACTGGATCGGTGGCGAGACCGTCACCGGCTCCGCCGGCACCCTTCCCGTCGTGAACCCGGCCACCGGCGAGGTCGTCGCCGAGACCCCGGCCGGCACCGCCGCCGACGTCGACCGCGCCGTCGCCGTCGCCCGCGCGGCCTTCCCGGGCTGGTCGTCGACCACGCCCCGACACCGGGCGGACGTGCTGCGCCGCCTCGGCGCCGGCCTCGCCGCCCGCACCGAGGAGATCGCCCAGGCCATCACCGCCGAGATGGGCTCGCCGATCGGTATGTCCCGGACCGCCCAGGTCGCGTTCCCGGCTGCGGTGGTCGAGTCCATCGCCGCCCTGGCCGACGACTTCGCCTGGACCGAGGAGGTTGGTAACTCCCTGATCGTCCGGGAGCCGATCGGCGTGGTCGGCGCGATCACACCGTGGAACTTCCCGCTCCAGCAGATCGTCTCCAAGCTGGCGCCGGCCCTGCTCGCCGGCAACACGATGGTCTTCAAGCCGTCCGAGAACGCCCCGCTGACCGCGCGCATCCTCGCCGAGGTCGCCGCCGAGGCCGGCGTACCGGCGGGCGTCTTCAACGTCGTCTACGGCACCGGCGCGACCGTCGGCGAGGCGATCTCCGCCCACCCGGACATCGACATGATCTCGTTCACCGGCTCCACCCGGGCCGGGCAGCGCATCTCCGCGGTGGCCGCGGCGACCGTGAAGCGGGTCGCGGTGGAGCTGGGCGGCAAGGGCGCGAACGTCATCCTCGACGACGCCGACCTGCCGGCCGCGGTCGAGCGGGGCCTGCTGATGGCGTTCAGCAACGGCGGTCAGGTCTGCGGCGCGTGGCCGCGGATGCTGGTGCCCGCCGCCCGTCAGGACGAGGTGGTGGCGTTGGCGGTCGAGGCCGCGAAGCAGTACACCGTGGGTGACCCGAACGACGAGGCCACCCGGATCGGCCCGATGGCGTCCGAGGCCCACCGACAGAAGGTCGTCGGCTACATCGAGCGGGGCATCGCCGACGGCGCCCGGCTCGTGTTCGGCGGCTCGGCGCGGCCCGAGGGGCTGCCCGTCGGTGCCTACGTGCAGCCGACGATCTTCGCCGACGTCGACCCCACCTCCGCGATCGCTCAGGAGGAGATCTTCGGCCCGGTGCTGACGATCATCCCCTACGCCGACGAGGACGAGGCCGTGGCCATCGCCAACGGCACGCCGTACGGACTGACCAGCGGCGTCTTCGGCGAGCCGGAGCACGCGCTGGCGGTCGCCCGGCGGCTGCGCGTGGGCCAGGTCGACGTGAACGCCGGCCACTGGAACCCGCTCGCCCCGTTCGGCGGCTACAAGCAGTCCGGCAACGGCCGCGAGTTCGGTCGAATGGGCCTGGAGGAGTTCCTGGAGATCAAGTCCATCCAGCGCTGACCGCACCCGGAACACCGGCCCCGGGCTCGCCTGTTGCACTGGACAGGTCGAACCCTGCCGGCAACCAGTGATCGGAGACACCGTGGACCGCGCCCAGCTCGCCAGCTTCCTGCGCACCCGCCGCGAGGCGCTCCAGCCCGAGGACGTCGGGTTGCCTCGGGGCCCGCGTCGGCGCACCGGCGGGCTGCGGCGCGAGGAAGTCGCCACGTTGAGCGGAATGTCCACCGACTACTACAGCCGGTTGGAGCAGCAGCGCGGGCCGCGACCCTCGGAGCAGATGCTCGCCGCCCTCGCTCGTGGCCTGCGGCTCACCCTGGTCGAACGGGACCACCTGTTCCAGCTCGCCGGCCACGCCGTTCCGCGCCGGGCGGTACGCGCCGACCACGTGAACCCGGGGATGATGCGGATCCTGGACCGGATGCACGACACCCCGGCCCAGGTGGTGAACCACCTCGGCGAGACCCTGGCGCAGACCGCGCCGGCCATCGCCCTGCTCGGCGACGAAACCCGCTACACCGGGCTGGCCCGCAGCGCGCACCACCGCTGGTTCAGCGACCCGACGGCTCGGCGACTGCACCCGACGGAGGATCACCACACGCAGAGCCGCCTGCTCGTGGCGCACCTGCACGCGTCGTACACCCGCGACGGGCGCGGCTCGCGGGCCGCCGCGCTCGTCGACGACCTGCTGGCCAGGAGCCCGGAGTTCGCGCGACTGTGGCGTGAGCACCCGGTACCGGCCGGCTACTGCCCGCCGAAGCACTTCGTGCACCCCGAGGTCGGGGCGTTGGAGCTGCACTGCCAGACGCTGGTGGACCCCGACCAGTCACAAACCCTGTTGGTCTTCACCGCCGTGCCCGGGTCGCCGAGCGACGAGAAGCTGCGGCTGCTCTCCGTCATCGGCAGCCAGCTTGTCTGACCGTGCTCAGCTGCGGGCGGCGTAGCGGGCCGGGCTGACACCCAGGTAGCGCCGAAAGTGGCGGGTCAGGTGCGCCTGGTCGAAGAACCCGGCCGCGCTGGCCACCTCTGCGGGCCGCTGCCCGGCGAGGAGCAGGCGACGTGCCAGCTCGACTCGGCGACCGGTCAGGTACGAGTGTGGTGGCACGCCGAGCACGTGGGTGAACGTCCGGACCAGGTGCGTCGGGTGGGCGTGCAGCAGCTCGGCGGCCTCCCCCAGCGTGACGCCCTCCACGGTCCGGGCGTCCAGCAGCTCCCGCAGTTGGACCGCAAGTCCGGGGCCGGCGGGTTGGCCGCCGGTCGGGGGACGCTGGCGCAGCTGCCCGCGCAGCCGGTCCAGGATGAGCGCGAGTCGGCTCTCGGCCTCGAACTCGTCCCCGGGCGCGGCGAGCGCCTGGTGCAGGTGGTGGATCCGGTCGCGCAGCTGCGGATCGGCCAGGTCCGGTTCGTCGACGGCGCGACCGACCAGTTCGGCGTCGAGCGCCGAGGTGTCGAGGTAGAGGACCCGCTTGCGGAAGCCGTCCGGGGTGGCGGAGCTGCCGTCGTGCGGCACGTACGGCGGCAGCAGGGTGACCGACGTGCGCAGCGCGCCGTGCCGGTGCCGGTCCAGGTCGAAGCGGACCGCGCCGTCGTCGACGATCAACAGCGTCCACACCTGGTGGATGTGCCGGGGGTAGGCGTGATCCACGAAATGGGCGTGGAAGACCTCGGCGACCCCGGCTACGGCGGGTCGCCACGCGCTGACGTGCGAGCCCGCCGGGCGGGTGGCCACGCTAAGAACGTACAAGACCGGTCGGCGTCGAGGCGGGCAGGCTCGACGCCATGACCGAACCGATCCGCTTTCCCACCAAGATCGCCGTGCTGCTCCGCAACGACCTGGCCAGCTGGCAACGGCTGAACGTCACCGCCTTCCTGGTCAGCGGCATCGCGCACGCGCTGCCCGAGCTGCTGGGCGAGGAGTACGCCGACGCGGACGGCACCCGTTATCTGCCGATGTTCGGTCAGCCGGTGCTGGTCTTCGCCGGGGACCGGGCGGCGCTGGTCGGCGCGCACTCGCGCGCGCTCGCCCGGGGTCTGCGCCTGTCGATCTTCACGTCCGAGCTGTTCGCCACCGGCAACGACCGGGACAACCGCGCGGCCGTCCAGGCGGTCGGGCGGGAGAAGCTCGACCTGGTGGGCCTGGCGCTGCACGCGCCGCGCACCGTGGTGGACAAGGTGCTCAAGGGCGCAACCATGCACCCGTGACCCGCCACGAGAGCGTGCACCGGCTGTTCAGGTGGCGTTCCGGTCGGGGTTCCACTGTGGTGGGCGACGGCCGATTGCATCGGCCCGGCGGTAACGGCCGCCGACTTGATGCTGGAGGCAATGTGCGTACCACTTCCACAAGGGCCCGGGCCGTCGCGTCCGCCGCGGCGGCGATTTCGCTGCTCGCGGCGGCGCCGGCGCTCGGCGCGCCGACGCACCCGATCCCGGGGCACGTGGGGACGGGGGCCACCTGCGCGCCGGACGCGTCGCTGCTCGGCTTCTCCGACGCCCTCGACAAGACCACCTTCGCGGGCACCCCCGTCGCCGGCCTGTCCGCGCTGGCGTTCGCCCGTCCGGGGCGCGCCCTGGCGCTGGTGGACAACATCGGCACGACCCCCGCACGGGTCTACGAGTTGGGCCTGAAGACGGATCGGCGCGGGGTCGACGTGGGTGTCCGCGACGTCGCCGTGCTCAGCCGCCCGGATGGCACGCCGTACACCGGAGGGGACTTCGACGGTGAAGGGCTCGTCGCCGAGCGCGGCGGGGCCACCGTTCTGGCCAGCTCGGAGCGGGAGCCGTCGATCCGCCGGTTCCGACTCTCCGACGGCCGCGAGATCGCGTCGCTGCCCGTGCCGGACCGGTTCCAGGTGACCCCGGCCGGCGAAGCCGCGGTCAACCAGACCTTCGAGGCCCTGGCCGCCACCCCGGACCACCGAGTGCTCTACGCCGGGATGGAGGGTCCGCTCGCCGCGGACGGCCGCGACGCGGAGGCCCGGGGCCGGCACCGGATCCTCCGGTACGACGGCCGCGAGGGCGGCGCGTACACCCCGAGCGCCCAGTACGCCTACCGGACCGACCCCAACCTCGGCCTGGTGGAGCTGATCGCCCTCGGCGACGACCAGTTGCTCGCCGTGGAGCGCGGCTTCACCACCGGCGTGGGCAACACCGTCCGGGTGTACCGCGTCTCCGCGACCGGCGCGCCCGACGTCTCCGCCGTGTCGTCGCTGTCGACGGCGACCGACCCGCGATCGTGGCTCGGCAAGGAACTGCTGGTCGACATCACCGACTGCCCGCCATCCGGCGCGACCACCAAGCAGCCGCAGCCCAACCCGCTGCTGGACAACATCGAGGGTGCCGCACTCGGTGGGCAGCTGCCGGGCGGTCGCCGGGAGCTGTACCTCATCTCCGACGACAACGGCAGCGCCACCCAGACCACCCGGGTGTACTCGCTGTCGGTGAAGCTGCGGCCCGAGGTGACCCTGCAGGACCGGGCGCTGATCTCGGCGACCGCGTACCAGCCGGGCCCGATCTCCGGCACCCAGCTCGCCACCAACCCGGTCAACGGGATCACCGCTCCCTTCCCCGGCCAGCCCATTCCCGGCTTCTCCGCGGTGATCCCGGCGGCCGGTGACCGGTCGGGCAAGCGGCTGCTCGCCATGCCGGACAACGGGTTCGGCGCGAAGACCAACTCGGCCGACTTCCTGCTGCGGGCGTACGAGATCGAGCCGCGCTACCGCAGCCACGACGTCACCATTCGGGGGCACATCAGTTTCCGCGACCCCGACCACAAGGTGCCGTTCCCGATCGTCAACGGCAACACGCGGGAGCGGCTGCTGACCGGCGCGGACTTCGACATCGAGTCGCTGGCCCGCGACGCGCGCGGCAACCTGTGGATCGGCGACGAGTTCGGCCCGTACCTGGTCCGCACCGACAAAACGGGCAAGGTGCTCCAGGCGCCCATCCCGCTGCCGGACGGGACCAAGTCCCCGCAGTCGCCGGATCTCGCGCTGGGCGAGACCCCGACCCTGCGCGCCAGCAACGGCTTCGAGGCGATGGCGGTCAGCGAGGACGGCTGGACCCTCTACCCGATCCTCGAAGGTGCCCAGGTCAACGACCCGGACCAGCGTCGCCGGGTCGTCTACGAGTTCGACGTACGGCACAACCGGTACACCGGCCGCACCTGGTCGTTCCGGGTCGACGCCGCGTCCCTGCTGGTCGGCGACGCGGCAGTGCTCGACGGCCACCGGCTGCTGCTGATCGAGCGGGACAACGGCATGGGCCAGCAGTCGCTGGTCAAGCGCCTGGTCGTGACCGATCTGGACGAGGTGGGCGCGGACGGCTACCTGGTCCGCCGCACCGCGGTCGACCTGATGCACATCGCCGACCCGAAGGGCGTCTCCACCCCGTCCCGCCCGGGCGAGTACGGCGTCGGCCCGCTCTTCTCATTCCCGCTGCAGTCGGTCGAGTCGGTGCTGCCGCTCGGCGGTGACCGGGTGCTCGTTGCCAACGACAACAACTTCCCGGGCAACGACGGTCGTCTCCCGGGGCGCGCGGATGACACGGAGTTGATCGTGATCGACGTGCCCGGCCTGCGGTAGCCCGTCGAATCGGACGGCCCCCCGGCGCGCGGCGTCGGGGGGCCGTCCTCGTCTTGGTAGGCCCTCGGCGGACGAAGAGACATCGATATCGATGCCCACCACTGTAATAATTAACAGACTTTACAGTTGGATCCGCCGCTCGGAAGGACCCCGACATGGCGCAACGATTGGCCAGGCCAACCCCCGCCGGCCCCGCACCCGGTTGATCGCCGCGCTCGCCGTGGCCACGATCACCGAGGTCGGTTTCAACGCGATGAGCAACCGGTTGGGGAACGTCATGACCAACACCCAGACCCTCACGCTGCAACAACGTCCGGCCGGCAGCAACAACCTCTTCGTCGCCTGGGAGACGTTGACCCACGCCAACAACCCCAATTGAGCGGGCCGCCGTGGGGCGGTGCCGGATGCCCGGCCCCGCCCCACGAATGTGTTCAGCCGTCGGCACCCAGTGCCACCACCGGGCTGACCCGCGACGCCCGACGGGCTGGCAGCACCCCGGCCAGCGCGGTCAGCACGACCAACGCCACGAAGAGCCCGGCCAGCGGCAGCAGCGGCGCGGTCAGCGGCGCCTCGATCCCGAGGGTCTGCACCGCCAGCCAGGCGTACGGGATGCCGAGCACCAGACCGATGGTCGCGCCGATCACCCCGTACAGGCCGGACTCGACGGTCAGCATGGTGCGCAGGCCGGTCCGGGACAGGCCGATCGCCCGGAGCAGCCCGGACTCGCGTACGCGCTCCACCACCGACAGCGCGGTCGTGGAGCCCACGCCGACGACCGCGATCAGCACGGTCAGGCTGACCAGACCGACCGCGATCCAAACCAGGGTGCGCACCAGGGCGTCGTTGCGGTCGCGTTCATCGGCGAGCACCGCGAGACCCACCCCCTCGCTGCCGCCGATCGCCTGCCGCAGCGCCCGCACCCCGGCGGTGCGACCGTCCTCGCCGGTGCCGGCCGCGTCGGCCAGCAGACCGGTGTACGCGGCCGGCACGCCGAGCCGGTCCAGGTCGGCCGGGTCGGCGAGGATGCCGGCGTGCAGCGGGCCGTCGCCCGGCAGGACCGCGACCACCCGCACGTCGACCCGGCGCGCGGCGACGGCGAGCGACACGGTGTCGCCGACCCGCAGGCCGGCGTCCCGGGCGACCCAGCTGTTGAGCACGATCCGGCCGGGGCCACGCTCGCCCAGGCTGCCCTGGGCCACGTCCAGGTCACCGGTGCTCGGCAACGCCGCCAGGTCCAGGTCGCTGGTCGGATAGCCCGACTCGACGCCGCCGAGCTTGTCGGCACCGCGCAGCAGCGTGGCGTCGTCGACCGTCCGGTACGGCACCACCCGGGCCAGCGCGCCATGGGCCGCCTCGGCCCGGGTCACGACAGCCGGCGGTAACGTCCCGCCGTTGCTGGTGACCTCGAAGTCGGTGGGCGCCGAGAGCGCCATCTCGCGGTCGGCGAGGATCTGCAACGACGCGCCGCCGATCACCACCCCGGAGATCAGGGTCACGCCCAACGCGACCACCACGGAGACCGCGGCCGCCCGGCGCGGCGCCCCGCCGATCCCACCGACCGCCATCTTCCCGAGTGGTCCGAGCTGGCGCAGCGGCCACCCCACCACGGCCAGCACCGGGCGTAGCAGCAGTGGACCGAGGGACACCAGCGCGAAGAACGCCAGCGTGCCCGACGCGACCAGCAGGAGCAGCGGCATCGTCGGGTCGTACGTCGACTGTTCCGGCTTCGGCAACTGGCTGATCGTCGCGAGCGCGGCCAGGATCGCGCCGCCGGCCAGGAGCAGCCCGAACACCAGACGCTGCGCCCCGATGCCGCGCCGACCCGCGGTGGTGCTCGCGGTCCGCAGCGCCTCCAGCGGGGAGACCCGGGCCGCCGAGAGCGCCGGTGCCAGCACGGCCAGCACGGTGATCACGACGGCGCCGATCACCACCATGACCGCCGCCGCCACGGGCAGGCCCGGCGACGAGACCGCGTGGCCGGTGGCGCGCAGGATCGCCGGCATTGCGTACCCGACGGCGAAGGCGCCGGCGACGCCGAGGAGGCCGGCGACCAGGCCGGTCAGGGCTCCCTCGGCGGTCAGCGCCCGCACCAGGGTCCCCCGGCTCGCGCCGACCGCCCGCAGCAGCGCGAGTTGCCGCATCCGCTGCGCGAAGACGATGCGGAAGGTCGAGGTGACCACCAGCGCCGCCGCGACGACCGCGATGGAGACGAACATGCCGACCAGGATGAAGAGTTTCCCGACCTGTTCGGCCGCCGCGTTGGCCTCCGCCTGGCGCACCTCGGCGCCGGAGCGGATCGGCTGACCGGCGACGGTGGCGGTCACCCGTTGCCGGACGGCCTCCGTCGAGGTGCCGGGGACCACCCGCACGTCGACGCGCTCCACCGTCGTCAGGCGCGCCCAGGTGATCACGGCACTGTCCGGGGCGTACGCGTCGAAGCCGGCGTCGGCGTCGGTGTCGACCAGGCCGGTCACGGTGAGTGCGGCGGGGGTGATGAGTTCACCGCCCGTACCGTTGGTGGTGGTGCCCACCGAGAGCCCGAGCCGCTCGGCGGTGCGCGGCGTGATCGCGATCTCGCCGGGCTGGTCCGGATAGCTGCCCTCGATCACCCGGACCGTGGTCAGCGGGCCGGTGCCCGGGTCGGACTGGAGGTTGAGGTACCCCTCGCCAATGGAGACCCCGGTCGAGACCCGGGCCACCGCGTCGGCCACACCGGGCACGGCCCGAATCCGCTGCAGGTCCGGCACGGTGGGTGGCGGAACGTCCGTGCTGCCGATCACCAGGTCGGTGACGGCGGGGGTACCGCTGAGGTTGTCCCGCACGGTCCGTTCGGTGATCTGTTGCACCAGCACGGTGCCGAAGACGACGAACGACGCGACCAGGATCGCCAGGCCGGTCAGGATCAGCCGGCCGGGCCGCCGGGCGGCGGCGGTCGTCTGGGTACGCAGCACGGTCGCCCTCATCGGCCGGCCGCCAGGTCACGCAGGGCGTCGGTGACCGACATCTGGTTCGGCTCGTCGATCTCGCCGGCCAGCCGCCCGTCGGCGAGCAGCACCACCCGGTCGGCGTACGCGGCGGCGATCGGGTCGTGGGTGACCATGACGACGGTCTGGCCGAGGTCGCGTACCGAGTCGCGCAGGATGGTGAGCACCTCCGCGCCGGATCGGGAGTCGAGGTTGCCGGTCGGCTCGTCGGCGAAGACCACCTCGGGGCGTGCCACCAGGGCCCGGGCCAGCGCCACCCGCTGCTGCTGGCCGCCGGACAGCTCGCTGGGCCGGTGGTTCAGGCGGTCGCCGAGGCCGAGCACCCGCACCAGGTGGGCGAGGAGTTCCGCGTCGGGCTGCCGGCCGGCGAGGTCCAGCGGCAGGGTGATGTTCTGCGCGGCGGTGAGCTGCGGCAGCAGGTTGAAGGACTGGAAGACGAAGCCGATCCGCTCCCGGCGGACCCGGGTCAGCGTCTGGTCCGACTGGCCGGTCAGCTCCGTGCCGCCGAGCAGGACGCGGCCGGAGGTGGCCGTGTCGAGCCCGGCGAGGCAGTGCATCAGTGTCGACTTGCCGGACCCGGACGACCCCATGATCGCGGTGAACTCGGCCCGGCCGAAGCCGACCGAGACCCCGTCCAGGGCACGGACGGCGGTGTCGCCGCTGCCGTACACCTTCACCAGGTCGACCGCGGCGACCGCGGCGTGGCTGGTCGGCGGCGGGGCGTGGGTTGTCATCGTTCCTCCAGTGGCTGTGTGGTGACCTGGGAAGCCTCGCCGCCGCCGGGGTGTGGGCGCATCGGTCCGGGGCCGGGTATCGCCGGTGCCGGGTCTGCCTTTCGGCCGATCCGGTAGCTCCGCCTGGCTGGCTACGCTGGGTCACCATGAGCACGCCGGATCTTCGACGCTGGTGGGTACGCCTGGCCCAGGCCGCCGGACTGCTGGCCATGGGGTTGCTCGCCCTCTTCGACCTGCGGTTCAGTACGCCCGAGGGCCTGGCCGCCCTGCTGCTCCTGCTGGTGCGGGTGGGGCTCGCGGTGGCGACGGTGCCGCTCTGGCTGCCGGTGCATCGGCTGGGCTCCCGCCGGCTGCCGCTGGCCGCCCTGGCACTCGCCTCGGCGTCACTGGTCGTGACCGCAGCGATCGTGATCATTCCCGATGGCAGCTACGCGCTCGGTGGCGGCAGCTGGGGGCTCGCCGAGTCGGCCGGGCTGATCGGGGTCGTCTTCGCGGTGGCGCGCTGGGGTGCGCCTCGACTCGCCCCGGCGGCGGCAGTGGTCGCCGGGCTCGCCGTCGCCGCGCTGCCGCTGCGGTCCGGCGCCGACAGCCTCCTGGTGATCTTCGGTCTGCTTCAGGTGATCGCCGCGGCCGGCGCCGCCGGCGTGGGGCTCTACCTGCGCATCGTGGCCGCCGGCCGGGAGCGGGCGATCGCGCTGGTGCGGGCCGAGCAGCGCGCCGAGTTCGCCCGGGACCTGCACGACTTCATCGCCCACCACGTCACCGGCATCGTGGTGCAGGCGCAGGGCGCCCGGTTCGTCGCCGAGCAGGACCCGCAGCGGGTGATCGTCGCCCTGGAGCAGATCGAGCGGGCCGGCGCGGAGACGATGGCCTCGATGCGGCGGATGGTCGGGATCCTGCGTAACCCGGACGCCCCGCCGGACGCGCCGCTGGCCCCACTGGCCGGGGTGACCGAGCTGGAGCCGCTGCTGACCGGGTTCAACGGCGCGGCGAACGCGCCGGCCAGACTGCACGTCGACGGAGACTTGGACGGGCTGCCGGTGGAGGTTTCGACGTCGGCGTACCGGGTGGTGATGGAAGGGCTGACCAACGCCCGTCAGCACGCGCCGGACGCGCGGTCCGTGGACGTGGCCGTGCGGCGTACCCCGGACTGGTTGCTGATCCGGGTGGCCGACGACGGAGCGTCGCCGCTCACCGCGCCGGCCCGGGGGCACGGCTTCGGACTCATCGGCCTCACCGAGCGGGTCCGTGCCCTGGGGGGGACGATCACCGCCGGGCCGGGCGTCGCCGGTGGCTGGGTGCTTGACGCGGCGTTCCCCCTGCACCTGGCGGTGCCCCGGTGATCCGGGTGCTCATCGCCGATGACCAGGCCATGGTTCGGACCGGCTTCGGCATGATCATCGGCGCCCAGTCGGACATGGCGGTGGTCGGTGAGGCCGCCGACGGGGTGCACGCCGTCGAGTTGGCCCGACGGCTGCGGCCGGACGTGGTGCTGCTGGACATCCGGATGCCCCGCCTCGACGGTCTGGAAGCACTGCGGCTGCTCGCCGGGCCGGGCGTCGCCGACCCGATCCGGGTGGTCGTGGTGACGACCTTCGACCTCGACGAGTACGTGCACACGGCGCTCTCCAACGGCGCCTGCGGTTTCCTGCTCAAGGACTCCGGCCCGGCGCTGCTGGTGGAGGCGGTCCGCGCGGCCGTGTCCGGTGACGCGCTGATCAGCCCATCCATCACGGTACGGCTGTTGGAGCACCTGAGCCGGCCCGCCCCGGCGCGCGACGACGGCGGCCTGTCCCCGCGGGAGCTCGACGTCGTGAAACTCGTCGCCCGGGGTCTGACCAACGCCGAGATCGCCACCCAGCTCTTCATCGCCGTGGGCACGGTCAAAACCCACCTGGCCAGCGTGCAGATGAAACTCAAGGCCCGCAACCGGGTCGAGATCGCCGCCTGGGCCTGGGAACGCCGCCTCGTCGGCTGACGGGACAACGGCGCGACCAGCATTGGCCTAACATCGTCAATAGTCGATGACTGGTCCGCTGCGGTCACCCGGAAGCGAGGCAAGCATCATGCGCGATCATCAGGTGCGCGGCGTCCGATCCAGGGCCGCCGCGCTGGCCGCCTGCGTGCTCACGGCGACCCTGCTGGCGGCGGGCGCGACCCCGGCGTACGCCGCGGCAGACACCGAACGCCCCACCGCCCCCGGCCCGATCACGGTCGTCGCCATCGACACCACCTGGGTCGAGCTGACCTGGGCCGCCTCGACCGACAACGTCGGCGTGGTCCGCTACCCGGTCGGCGCGCAATTCGAGGACTTCGGCGCCCAGTATTCGACCGACACCAACAGCATCCGGATCACCAACCTGCGACCCTCGCGCACGTACACCTTCTCGGTGTGGGCTCTGGACGCGGCCGGCAACAGCTCGGTGTCCAACCCGACCCTGCGGCTGACCATGCCACCGGGGGACGACCAACCGCCCGGCGCACCCGGCCAACCGGTCGCGTACGACGTCGCCGCCACGCTGGTCTGGTTGCGCTGGGCGCACTCGGTCGAGAATGTCGCCCTCGACCGGTACGAGGTGTTCCGGGTCAACGCCGACGGCACGCTCACCCGGGTCAGCGAGGTGTACCAGTACCCGCCCGGACGCAACAGCACCCAGATCAGCGGGCTGACGCCGAGCACCACGTACACCTTCGTGGTGCAGGCCCGGGACGAGGCCGGCCATCTGTCGCCGCTGTCCGAACCGGTCACGGTGACCACGCTTCCGCCGCCACCGAGTTGCACGGTCCGGTCGACAGTGGGGCAATGGCCGGACGGCTTCGTGGCCCGCCTCGCGGTCACCAACACCGGACCGACGGCGATCGACGGTTGGACGATGAGGTGGCGGTTCTACGCCGGCCAGCAGCTGCGCAGTCTGTGGGGTGCCGAGGTCGTCGACCGCGACAGCAGCTACCTGCGGGTGCGCAACGCCCGCTACAACGCGCTGATCCCGCCCGGCGGCACGGTGTCGCTGGGGGTCGTCGCCACCGGGTCGCAGGCGCCGGAGGAGGTCACTGTCAACGGCGGCGTCTGCGTGGTGGCAGACGAGTAACACTCGCGTGCGAAGTCTGGCGTGCGCCGCGACATCTTGCGACGCTAGCCGTTGTGTATGACTACGACCTGTTGGTGCTGGGCTCCGGACCCAGTGGTCAGAAGGCCGCGATCGCCGCCGCCAAGCTGGGCAGGCGGGTCGGCATCGTGGACCGCCGCGACATGATCGGTGGGGTGTGCATCAACACCGGCACCGTCCCCTCCAAGACACTGCGCGAGGCCGTGCTCTACCTGACCGGCCTGAGCCAGCGGGACCTCTACGGCAGCAGTTACCGGGTCAAGGAGGAGATCACGGTCAGCGACCTGGCCGCCCGGACCCAGCACGTCATCACCCGGCAGACCGACGTCATCCGCAATCAACTGGCTCGCAACCGGGTCGCGATGATCACCGGCACCGGGCGTTTCGCGGACCCGCACTCGATCTGGGTCGACGGTGGCTCCGGCCGCGAGTCCAAGGTGACCTTCGACAAAATCATCATCGCCGCGGGGACCCGCCCGGCCCGCCCGGACAGCGTCGACTTCGACGACCGCACGATCGTCGACTCCGACGGCGTCATCAACCTCCAGGCCGTCCCCCGCAGCATGGTGGTGGTCGGTGCCGGTGTGATCGGCATGGAGTACGCCTCGATGTTCGCCGCCCTCGGCACGAAGGTGACGGTGGTGGAACGCCGCGACCGGATGCTGGAGTTCTGCGACGACGAGGTCGTCGAGTCGCTCAAGTACCACCTGCGCGACCTGTCCGTGGCGTTCCGCTTCGGTGAGGAGGTCGCCGCCGTGGAGAAGCATCAGGCGGCCGCGCTGTGCATCCTCAAGAGCGGCAAGAAGATCGTCGCCGACACGGTGATGTACTCGGCCGGCCGACAGGGCCAGACCGACGACCTGGCGCTGGAGGCGGCCGGGCTGGAGGCGGACCGACGCGGCCGGATCAAGGTCGACGCCAACTACCGCACGCCGGTGGAGAACATCTACGCCGTCGGCGATGTGATCGGTTTTCCCGCGCTGGCGTCCACCTCGATGGAGCAGGGCCGGCTGGCCGCCCAACACGCCTGCGGCGAGCCGATCCGGGAGATGCACGGCCTGCAACCGATCGGCATCTACACGATCCCGGAGATCAGCTTCGTCGGGCAGACCGAGGCACAGCTCACGGAAAGCTCGACACCGTTCGAGGTGGGCATCGCCCGGTACCGCGAATTGGCCCGGGGGCAGATCGTGGGCGACTCGTACGGCATGTTGAAGCTGCTCGTCTCCCCCGACGACGGCCGGCTGCTCGGGGTGCACGTGTTCGGCACCGCCGCCACCGAGATCGTCCACATCGGCCAGGCCGTGATCGGCTGCGGCGGCACGATCGACTACCTGGTCGACGCGGTGTTCAACTACCCGACGCTGGCCGAGGCGTACAAGGTGGCCGCCCTGGACGCGTCCAACAAGATCCGCAACATCACCCGCATCGACGGCTGAGGACGCCGCGCGGAACGGCCTCGGCCGACTAACCGTCGACGGCCTCGGCGAGCGAGACCGGCAGCCGCGCCTCGGGCGCGGCGCCGGTGAAGGCGTCGAAGAGCACCCGCAGGCAGCGCTCGTACCAGTGCAGGTGCGGTGGTCGTCCGGCTTCCAGGCGGGCGAACACCAGGTGATAGACGTGGCGCATCCAGTCGCGGTAGCGCGCGGCCGACGAGCCGTCCGCGACCGGCCAGCGGGTGGTGATGGTGTGGTACGCGTCGTAGAAGGTGCGGTGTACCTCGACGTCGTGCAGGACCGCCGTCGTCGCGCTCGGCACGTCGGCGATGCGGTGGTAGACGACGGTCGGCCGGGCGAGGTGCGCGATCCGGTACCCGTGACCGACCACCAGCCGCTGCCACATGTCCCAGTCCTCCTCCACCCGCAGATCCTCGTCGAAGCGTGCCCCGACCGCGCGTACGTCACGACAAACCACCGCCGACGCCGCGATGAAGTTGGTGACTCCCAGGAACTCGGGGTGCAGGGGCAGGTCGAAGGCGACCGGGAAGCCCGCGAGGTCGATCCCCCGTGGGCTCACCCGCCGGGGCGCCACCACGGCGGAGGTGTAGACGAAGTCCGCACCCGACTCCAGCCGGTCGAGGGCGGCCCGCAGGTGCCCGTCCAGGTAGAGGTCGTCGTCATCAAGGAAGGCCGTGTACCGCCCACGGGCCTGTGCGATGGCGGCGTTGCGGGCGGCGGAGGGGCCGCGACCGGGCTCGTGGGCGACGACCCGGGCACCGAACTCCGCCGCGACCGCTGTCACGTCCGCGCTTCCGTCGTTGACGACCAGCACCTCGACGCCGTCGACGTGCTGGTCGACCACACTGCGCAACGCCCACCGCAGCGTCGCCGGGCGGTCCCGGGTGGGGATGATGACGGACACCTCGATGCTCATTCGGCCTGCCTCTGCTGGTTGGCGGGTATCGGTGTGACGGCGCGAGGGGCGTCGGCGCCGACCGCGACCAACAGCAGCACCGGCAGCACGAGCGCGACGGTGAGCCCGTACGCCTCGGTGAGCGCGCCGATGACGACCGGTCCGGAGAGCACCCCCGCGTACGAGACGGTGGTGAATCGCGCGATGGCCGGGCCGACCGCGCCGTCGTTTCGCCCGAACTGCTCGCCGACCGCGCCGATCAGAACCGGCAGCAGCACCGACAGCCCCAGGCCGCAGACCCCGAACGCCAGCGCCGTAGCCACGGACGACGGTACGAGCAGGGCGACGCCGAGTGCGGCGGCCGCGCACCACGCCCCGGCGCGCAGCAGGACACCCGTGCTCCAGCGGCCACGCAGACGGTCACCGGCGAGCCGGCCGCCGGCCATGGCCACGCTCAGGGCCAGGTAGGCGAGTGCGGCGACGGCGGACGAGGCGCCCCGCTCGTCGGTCATGAAGACGGCGCTCCAGGTCAGGGCCGCGCCCTCGGCGAGGGCACCGGCACCGCCGAGGGCACCCAGTCGCACCAGGCCGGCCCTCCAGCGGGCCCGTACCCGGCGCGCGGAGGGCGCGCTACGGTCCGCCGCAGCCGGAAGCAGTCCGTCGATCGCGACCACCGATGCCACCACGAGGAGCACGCCGACCACGGCGAAGTGCCCCTGCGGTGACAGGCCCGCCCCGGCGGCCGCCCCGGCGCCGGCCGCACCTGTGATCGCGCCGGCGCTCCAGGCGGCGTGGAACCCGCTGAGCACCGGTCGTTCGAGTACGCGTTCCACGGTCACGGCGTGACCGTTCATCGCGACGTCGAGCGCCCCGACGGTCAGCCCGAAGACCGTGAGGAGGACCCAGAAGCCGCTGCCGCCGGGCGCGACGGTCGCCGCGAGGGGCAGCAGCGGCAGCCCCACGACGCTGACCCGCAGCAGCGGCGCCGTCCCCGCACGGGCGACGAACCGGCCGGCGGGGTGCATGGCGAGGATCGCGGCGCCGGCGACGACGAAGGAAGCCAGGCCGATGTCGCGGTTGGTGAGCGCCAGCGCGTCGCGTACGTCCGGCATCCGGACGAACCATGACGACAGGGTGACCCCGCTGACGAAGAAACACCAGGCCGTCGCAGTGCGGGCCGTCAATGCTCGCATGCCGGGCCCTTTCCGGTCGGATCCTGCTGCCACGAAACCGGCGAGCATGGTCAGCGATCCAAATTACACAACGAGAATGATCACTGCGTAGCCGCGATGCTAGCAGCCCTTGAACTCCTCAACAAGAGTCCCCTAAATCCGGTCAATGCGCGAGCAAGAGTGCACAACGATGGCAAATTTCGGTGATTGTCGAGCTCGCGCCTCGGTAGTATGCTGTCCGCCTTACCCTTTGGCAGTACGGGTTACAGACACAATCTGTCCATAGTGGAATGCGAGGTAAACGTGTCCACAGCATCCGCAGGCGAGACGTTATCCAATCTGACACCCGTAGCCCGACGCGCTCTGCGAATCGTCAACGCCTCGCCCGACACATTCGCATTCACCGACTTGACGAAGACAAAGATCGGGGGTGACCAGAATCGTTTCTTCCGGCTTTTCACACCGGTAAAGCGGGAGCGGATGCGGCTTCCGACGTCACTTCCGGAATTCCGGAATCTCCGGCACTACGCGCCGTTGTCGGACAGCCCCGTCACCACGGCCAGCCACCTGGGCGGGCACTGGACCGACTACAACCTCGCCGCGATCACCCAGGTCGCGGCATGCAACTTCCGGTGCTCCTACTGCTACGTGGACTTCCGTCACCTCGCCGGCGCGGACTCCTTCACCGCGGGTCCGGCTGATCTGGTGGACGAGTTCGTCGCGCTCCGCGCGGAAATGGCCACCCAGGGTCATCAACTGTCGATTCTGCGGATCAGCGGCGGCGAACCGCTCCTGGCCCCCCGCCTCCTGATCGGCGTGTACGACGAACTGGTACGCCGGCGGCTGCTGGACAGTTGCATTCTCAAGGTGGAGAGCAACGCGAGCATGCTTCCGGTCACCGCCGCGGCGCTCGACGAAGCCGACCGGGCCCGGCTGGCGGCCGTCGCCCCCCACGTCACGCTGCACGTCACCATCCACGCCCGACCGGGCACCCAGAACTGGGACAACATCGTGCATGGGCTCGGCGTCGCCGTGCGGTTGGGCTTCGACCTCTACCCGGCGATCGGCGGCGCGGACTGGCCGGAGGCCGACATGCGCCACCTCTACCGGGTGCTGGCCGGGATCGCGCCGGGACTGCCCCTGCGTCTCGCGGTCCGACCGTTCAACCTCACGTACGCGATGCTGCGGGACCGGCGCAACCTGCCCCGGCTGGGCGAGGGCAACGACCCCCCGTCGTCGGTCTGGGAGGGCGTCCTGCGCGAGTCCACCGGCATCGACTACCTCGCACGACCCCGGCACGAGATCCCCCTCACCCCCGCCGCCGAGGAGGCCGCCTGATGGTTACCCGGATCGCCCTGCCCAGCAGCACGAGCCGCATCCACAGTTCCCTGTTGGACCTGATTCGCGACGCCGTCGACCAACCCGACCTCACCTTCAACATGCGCAACCTGCACCTGCCGATCTCCGACGACTACGAGCTGATCCTGTGTCGCGGCACCGACGTTGCCACCGTGGTCGGCCACGGCGCCGCCGACATCGGCATCACCGGGTACGACATGGCCGTGGAATGGTCCTTGGAGTACGACCTGGACCTTGACATGCGCTCACTGCCGTCGCGTACGTCGTTCGTCACCTTCGCCACCGTCTCCGGGCGCACCGTGGAGCGCATCTACACCGAGTACTGGAACCTCACCAAGGCGTGGCAGGCAACCTCCAACCGCTGGGCCGACGCCGAGCTGGTACGCCTGCACGGCTCCTCGGAGGGCGTGATCCGCACCGACGAACGGTCGGCCGGTGTCCTGCTGGTGACCAGCGGCGTGACCGCCGAGGTCAACGGCCTCGACCTGACGATGCCGCTGCTGGAGACCGACGCGGTCATCGTCCGACCCAAGGGCAGTGACCACCGGATCGGGCACATCGACCCCTCCGAGCTTTCGACCCTTGGTATGCCGACCTTCGTACCCGGCAGATGACCTGGGTCACCGTCGGGCCGCCGGGCCACCTGGGCAGTCGCCGGGCGGCCCGGCACGCCGAGTGGGACGCCCGGTACGGCAGCGGCAACTGGCGGCTGCGGTGGCGGGTCGGCCCCGCCCTGCACGAGCAGGCCGCCGCCGTTGCGCTGTACGAGGACGCCTACGTCGCCCACCTCACCGCGCACCCCTGGTTGCTGGAGACCCTGGTGTCGACGGCCCGCGACGTCTGGGACCACGAACCCGCCGACACTGCGTCTGGTCTGGACTACACCGTCCAGCGCGGCCGTTCGACCCACTTGCAGGACATCGCCGTCCGCCGGGCGCTGGTGCGGCTGGGCACCTGGTTCGCCGGCTCCGAGCTGATCCGCCTGCGCCGGCCCACGGACGGGTCCACCGGCGTCGCGGCGGATCTGGGCACCCGGCTGGACTCCGGCCTGGTGCCGTTCCACCGGCCGGACCTCTGTGCCGACGACGAGCTGCCCGGCTGGTGGCAGCCGGGCAGCGTGGAGAGCTTCTACCAGTCCAATCGGGTCCTGCAACACCGCTGCGACGCCGTGGCGACCTGGTCGATGCCGGACACGCTCGCCGACCGGCCACTGGATCCCGACCTGCGGGCACGACTCGACTTCCTGGTGGAGGCCCACCGCCTGACCGGCGTCGACCGACTCAACCGGCTGCTCACCGACGCGCGGAGCGAGTCGAGCGCGGAGCACAGTTGGCACCTCGGCCTCATGGTGACGGTCCTCGGCCCGGTCCTGGCGCCGGGGCTGGACCACAGTCGCGTCACGACGATGCTCGCCATCCATGACCTCGTCGAGATCGAGGCGGGCGACGTGCCGGTCTATGACGTCGACGGGCGCTCCGACGTCGCGGCGCGCGAGGCGGAGGCGGCGGCCCGCGTCTTCGGGCGACTGCCGGCCGCGCAGTCGGCGGACCTGCACGCGCTGTGGCACGAGTTCGAGGCGGCGGAGACCGCCGAGGCCCGCTTCGCGAAGGCGATCGACCGCCTCCAACCCGTACTCCTGCACTGGGCCGGCGGCGGCCGGGTGTGGCGTCGCCGCGGGACCAGCGCGGCGGAGGAACGCCGGGTCACCGCCTCGATCCAGCGGCACTGGCCGGATCTGTGGCCGCTGACCGACGCGCTGATCGACGACGCCCGGGCACGCGGCATGTTGGCCGGCTGAACGGCGGCCCGGCCAGTGGGCCGCCCCGGTCGGCCGTCGGCAGGATGGTCTGTCGCGGTGCGTGCTGCCAGAATTCCGGGATGCGACGCGCCATCGTCGGGCGGGACGAGGTGTTCGACCGCGCCTGGCACCTGCTCAGCCGACCCGGGGCGGTGCTTCTGGAAGGGCCCGCCGGGATCGGCAAGACCGAGCTGTGGCGGGCGCTCGTCGCGCGGGCCACGCAGGCGGGGTGGCTGGTGCTGAGCTGCGCGCCCACCGAGGCCGAGGCCGAGCTGCCGTACGCCGCCCTGGCGGACCTGCTCGGTCCGCTCGGCGACCGGGTCGCCGCGCTGCCCGGACCGCAGCGGGCGGCAGCGGAGGTCGTCTTCCTCTCCGGCGACGCCCACGAGCCGGTCGACGTCCGGGTGGTCGGGGCGGCCACCCGGACGCTGCTGGAGGTCGCCGCGGCCGCGACGGCCCACCCCGGGGTGCTCGTCGCGGTGGACGACGCCCCCTGGCTGGACCGGCCCAGCGAGCGTGCCCTGCACTACGCGCTGCGCCGGCTGACCGGCCTGGCCGTCCTGGTGAGCCAGCGGCACGCTCGCGGCGCCCCGCAGGCCGTACCACTCGGGCTCGACGAGGTCCGCGACGGCGGCCCGGCCGCCCGGATCGAGATCCCGCCCCTCGACGTCGGCGCGCTGCACCACGTCCTGCGGGACCACCTCGGCGTCACGCTCACCCGGCCGATGCTGGTCCGGGTCGCGCGGGAGGCCGGAGGCAACCCGCTGCTGGCCATCGAGGTGGTCCGCGCGGTGCAACGCCTGCCACGCCAACCCGCGCTCGGGGACGACCTGCCGGTGGCCGCGTCCATGCACCACCTGCTCGCGGACGTCCTCGCCGGGCTGCCCCCACCCAGCCGCGACGCGGTACGACTGGCCGCGCTGCTGAGCGTGCCCACCCTGGCCGACCTCCGAGCGGCGGGGGTGGCGATGGCTGCGCTCGACGCGCCCGAGGAGGCCGGGCTGGTCGTGGTGACCCCGACCGCCGTGCGGTTCACCCATCCGGTGCACGCGGCGGCGGTGCGGGCCAGCATCCCGCCGGGGGTTCGCCGCCGCCTGCACCGGCGGCTGGCCGACCTGCTGACCGATCCCAACGAGCGGGCCCGGCACCTCGCGCGGTGCACCACCGACCCGGACCCGGTGGTCGCCGACACCCTCGCCGCCGCGGCCGAGCGATGGCACGGCCGGGGCGCGCCCGACCTCGCCGCCGACCTGCATGACCAGGCCGCCGAACTCACCCCGCCCGACGACCGGTTCCGCCTGGGACAACGGCGGTTCGCGGCTGCGCGCTGCCGGTTCGACAGCGGCGACTTCCCGGCCGCCCGGCGCGCTGCCGAAGCGGTCGCGCTCGAGTTCGACGGCGACGTCCGCGCGGAGTCGCTGCTGCTGCGCGCCGCCGTCGCCTGGTCCGGTGGGGAGGCCAACCGCGTGGCGGTCGACAACGGCACCCGGGCCCTCGCGGCGGCACGGCCCGACTCGGCCCTGGCCGGGCGTATCCACGCCCACCTCGCGGTCTTCGAGGACCGGACCGAGTCGGCCCGCGCGCACGCGGAGGCCGCCGCCGCGCTGCTGGACGGCCGCCACGACGACCACGACCTGCTCGCCGCCGCGCTCGTCCTGCTGTTCTTCCAAGAGGTACGACTCGGGCGGGCACCGCGTACGGACCTGTTGGACCGGGCCCTCGCCCTGGAGGGCGACGAGCCGTCCTGGCTCGCCAGCACCGTACCGGCGATCTGGTGGAAGTCCATCGACGACGCGGAGCGGGCCCGGCGGCGGCTGCACCGGATGCTCGGCCGCGCAGAGGCGCGCGGCGACGAGCCGCTGCAACACGAGTTGCTCTCCCATCTGGGCGAGGCGGAGTTGTTGGCCGGACGGTGGGACGAGGCCGAACGGCACATCGGCGCCGCCCGGGACCTCGGCGACCAGCTCGGCACCGGTCTGGTCGGTGAGACCTGGCTGGCCGCCCTGCTCGACGCCCACCGGGGCCGCCTGACCGAGGCGTCCCTGGTGGCCGAGGCCGGTCTGCGGACCGCCGACGACCTGGACGACGACTGGTGTCGACGCATCCACCAGCAGTTGGCGGGGTTCGTCGCCCTCTCCGCCGGCCGAATGGCCGAGGCCGCCGCCGCCTACACCAGCCTGGCTGCGATCATCGACGCGAACGGCCTGGTGGAGCCACTGGCCATGCGGTTCGAGCCGGACTGGATCGAGGCGTGCGTCGGGGCGGGAGACCTGGACCGGGCGGAGGCCGTGCTGGAACGTCTGACCGCCCGGCACCACCGGTTGCCGCGGCCCTGGACGACACTGGGCACCGCCCGCGCCCGCGCTCTGCTGGACAGTGCCGCCGGTCGCGATCCCGGGTCGGCACTCGAGGCGTTGGCGGCGGCGCGCGATGCCGTACCGCCGGACGTGCTGCCCCTGGACCGCGCGCGTTGCCTGTTGGTGGCCGGGATCGCCCATCGGCGGTCGCGCCGGAAGCTGGCGGCGCGGCAGGCGCTGGAGGCGGCCGTCGCCGAGTTCACCGCGATCGGCGCGGCGGCGTTCGCGGAGCGCGCCCAGGCCGAGCTGGCGCGGATCGGTGGCCGCCCACCGACGCCTCGACACCTCACCGCCACCGAGGAACGGGTCGCGCGGCTGGCGGCGCGCGGGCGTACCAACCGGGCGATCGCCGACGAGCTGTTCGTCAGCCCGAAGACGGTAGAGGCCAACCTTGCCCGGATCTACCGCAAGCTCGGCATCTCCACCCGGGCCGAGCTGGGTGCCGCGATGAGCAGGGCCGACGCAGAAGCATAGGGAAACGCCCGATTCCTCGCCGCCGGCGTCGACCTAGCCTCGACGCATGGCCGGCCACCTGTTCGCCCTGGAGCAGTACGACCTCTCTCCCGGTGCGGGCGGGACAGTTCCGGTGCTCCGCACCGCGGAGTGCCGGCTGGTCGCCGTCATCCGGTTACCCACCGACGATGTCGTGATCGCGTTCGTCGAGGGCCCCGACGCCGACGTCGTGGCCGCGGCCGTCGCGGCCACCGCCTGGCGGGTCGACCGGCTGATCCCGGCCCGATGGCTCCAGCCACCGGTGGCCAACCCCAGCAATCAGGACACCCCACGACAGGCGAGGGAATCATGACTGTACGCCGTCTGATCGCACCCCTGTGGTGCGCGCTGCTCGTCCTTCCGCTCGTCGCGTGCGGCGGGGACGACACACCGGAGCCCACCGCCGGCGCCACCGCCGACGCGGACTCCGGGGCCGACGCCGGCGGCGGGGACCTGCCGGCGGCGGCGCCCCCACCGTCGTGCCCGTTCACCGCGGCCCAGGTCTCCGACCTCGTCGGCCAACCGATGGAGGACCAGGGCAGCTGCCTGTTCGGCGACGGCAAGGGCGTCGCCGCGCTCACCGTCACGACCGCCTCCACACTCGCCGGCGACGCCACGTACGACTACCAGCGTGAGCAGGCCGCGAAGGCGTACCGCGAGGTGAAGGACGTCGACAAGGGCCGCAAGGCGTACCTCGCGGTCAAGGACATCGGGGGCGAGACGGTCGTGGTCGGCGACAAGGGCAGCTACACGGTGATCCTGAGCAGCTTCCAGCAGATCGGTGCCAGCCCTGGCGGGTACGAGCCGACGCTGCGCAAGGTCCTCGACGCCCTTCCGCTGTGATACCGACCCCGCGACCGGCGCTCTCCGGCAGAAGTGGAGCCACGATGACAGACCACGCAACCCGCCAGCGGCGGCGGATCCGGCTCCTCGCCGCCGTGGCCGCGCTGTCGGCGCTCACCGCGCTCGGCGGTTGCGGCGCGAGCGGCGACAGCGACGGCCGCGGCGCACCGGCCGCCGCGGCGCCGAGCGCGCCGGCCACACCCGACGGTGGCACCCCGCCGACCGAGGCGACGGACGCGCCGCCGGCCGGGACGGCCGTCGACGCCTGCACGCTGGTGACGAAGACCGAGGCCGAGAAGCTGGCCGGCACCCGCCTGGAGGATGCGCTGGAGAAGCCGGAGGACCGGGACACCTGCACCTACACCGGGCCGTTGAGCGGGCCGACCGCCCAGGTCGAGGTGTACGTCGGCGACGGCGCGAAGAAGTTCCTCGACATCGACCGGGAACTGGGGCACAAGTTGACTCCGATCAGCGGCGCGGGCGACGAGGCGTACGCCGAGGACGGCACCGTCTTCGTCCGCCGGGGCGAGGTGTGGGCCTGCGTACGGCTGGTCCGCAGTGAGGATCCGGCCACGTACCGCAAGGCCCTGGAAGCCGCGGCCCGTACGGCCGCCGGCCGGCTCTGAAGGGCGGGGAGACGACGTGGTGACACCCGGGTCACGCCGTCGCCGGACGATGGCCGCGCTGCTCACCGCGACCCTACTGCTGACGGCCTGCGAGCGGGGGGACGCCGATCCGACGCCGCCCCGCCCACCGGCCGGCGGCACCGGCGGGGATCAGCGGTACGGGGCAGCGCCCGCGCCCGACCCCGGGGTGACCTACCAGCCCGACGTGGTGTTCGTCGGCGGCGGGGGCGCGTCGGTGCGCGGTCTTTCGGCGGACGCGCTCACCTGGCGTCTCGATCCGGAGGCCGATGGCGCGGACAGGCTGGCCCGGGGGAAGGTCATGTTCCTCACCGGCCGGGCGGTCGGGCGGGTGCTCGACGTCCGCCGCGACGGCGGCGACCTGGCGGTGACCCTGGGACCGGTGGACATCACCGACGTGATCCGGGACGGGACCTTCGCCAGCGACGGCCCGGTCTCGCTGGCGAACCCGACTCGGTACGACGCCGGCACACCCTTCTGGGCCGAGTACGACACGGCCACCGGAGGCACCGGAGGCGGGGCCTCGACCACGGCGGTCACCCTGCGGATGCCCGGTCCGGCGGCGGAGACCCGGCAGCGGCGTCCGGGGACCACGCTGCCCCCGGAGGCTGTCGCCGCCACGCGGCGGGTGGCCGGATTCGCCGTGACCCCCATCTGCTGCAAGGGTGGGGTGGGCGCGCGGTTCAGCTACGACGGTGGCGGCATCCGCGTCGTGGGCACGGCGACGTTGCTGATGCGAAACCCCTCCGCCCGGTTCCACCTGGAGATCAGCGGCGCCACGGTACGCCGGGCCGAGTTGCGGATCGCCGGGATGGCCGGGCTGCGCATCGACATCGCGGGGGCCACCGACAGGCGACAGAACATCAACAAGAGCCTGCCCATCCCGCTGGACTTCAGCGTGCCGGTGGGTGAGATCCTCGGCGTGCCGTTCTCCGTCACCGCCAACCAGCTGATCGGTGTGCAGACGGCCTTCAGCGCCAAGGACGGCAACATCCGGGCGAGCGGCGAGTGGTCGCTGGGTGGCTCGGTGGGCTTCGGGTACGCCGACGGCGCCTTCGGCGTCACCCAGCCCTGGAACCTCAGCGTCCGCAACAGCATCACGGACTCGATCAGCGGCCCGTCGGTCGGCGTGAACGGGATCATCGTCCACTACCAGGCGGCGTTCCGGGCCGGGCTGGGCGCGCTGGGCTTCACCGCCGGGCTGTACGCCACAGTCACCGCCACGGTGGGGCTGACCGTCGGTTCCGCACTGGGAGCACCGATCGCGCTGTGCCGCAGCACCCAACTCGGCCTCTACCTGAATTACGGCGTCGGGTACCGCATCCCCGCCGGGCTGGTGACGGTGATCAACGCCTTCCTGGATCTGATCAACGCCACACCGATCGAGGCGACGGCCGGCATCGGAAAGGTTGACACCGTGTTCAACAAACTCGACATCCAGCCCGACAAGAAGATCTGCAAAACCTGACGCCCGACGGCTCTCCGGCCCACACGCGATCGGGGGTGGGCCGCAGAGGTGGGGTGTGGCCGGTGCGGAGGCGCGAGCCTCCGCACCGGCCGAACTCCGTCAGCTCGCGGAGCAGGTGGGGCTGAGGCTGCCGGCGGTGCCGTTGGCCTGGAAGCCCCACTCGGTGAACTGACCGGCGCCGACTTGGCCGTTGTAGGCGACGTTGGTCCAGTTCGTCGTGCCGGTGTTACCGCTGCGGTTGGCGTTCCACGCGTTGGTGACTGTCGCGCCGGACGGCAGGCCGATGGTGACCGTCCAGCCACTGATGGCCGACGAACCGGCGGTCACCCGCACGGTGGCCACGAATCCACCGGTCCACTGGTTCACCGACACCGTCGCGGTGCAGCCGCCCTGCCCCGGGGGCGGGGTGGTGGGCGGGGTGGTGGGCGGGGTGGTGGGCGGGGTGGTGGGCGGGTCGGTCGGCGTGGTGCCGTTGTTCAACGCGGCGAGGACCGCGTCGTACGCGGGCTTCTTCGAGCCGTTGCTGTTGAACAGCAACGGGGTCTGCGACGCCCGCCACGAGTCACTGTCGCGGATGCCCCACACCGTGATCCCGTTGCACCGGGCCACCGCCAAACAGTCCTCCACCACACTGCGGTAGGTGTTCGCCGAAGCGCCCTGGATGTCCAACTCGGTGATCTGCACGTCCACACCGAGCGCCGCGAAGCTCGACAGCGTGGTGCGGTAGTTGCTCACGTACGGCGACTCGTTGTTGAAGTGCGACTGGAAACCCACACAGTCGATCGGCACACCACGAGACTTGAAGTCCCGCACCATGTTGTAGACCGCCTGGGTCTTCGCGTGCGTCCAGTTGTCAGTGTTGTAGTCGTTGTAACACAGCTTCGCGTTCGGATCCGCCGCATCCGCCGCCCGGAACGCCGCCTCGATCCAGTCATTGCCGGTGCGCTGCAGGTTCGAGTCCCGACGCGCACCCGAACTGCCGTCGGCGAACGCCTCGTTCACCACGTCCCACGCCACCACCTGACCACGGAAATGCGTGGCCACCTGCGTCACGTGGTTGAGCATCGCCTGCCGCAACGCACTACCACTCATGCTCTGCATCCACCCGGGCTGCTGCGAATGCCAGGCCAGAGTGTGACCCCGCACGCTCATCCCCCGACTCCGCGCATGACTCACGATCTGATCGGCCGCGCCATAACTGAACCGACCCTGCTGCGGCTCAGTCGCGTCGATCTTCATCTCGTTCTCCGGCGTCACCGAATTGAACTCACGATTCAAAATCGTCGTGTACGCACTGTCGGACAGCTTGTTCGCCGCCACCGCCGTACCGAAATACCGACCCTTCTCGGCGGCGGACGCGCCGAGCGTCGTCCCGGCGGCGGCGGGTGCCGTCAGGAACAGCGCCATGCCGGCGGCGAGGGCACCCGCGCCGGTCAACGCGATGGCGGCTCTCGATGCCGCCTTCCATCTCGGGTTTCTCATCGTGCGACTCCTTCTGTGGTGGGGTGGGAAGGGGAATCAGGACACCGAACAGGCGGCACCGTTGAGGGCGAACGACGAGGGTTTGCCGGTGCCGCCGTCATGCGTGGCCTGGAAGCCGATCTCGACCGACGCGTTCGGGGCGATGGTGCTGTTGTAGGAGACGTTGCGGGCGGTCACCGCACCGCTCGCCGGGGCGTACTGGGCGTTCCAGCCGCTGGTGATGCGCTGCCCGCTGGGCAGCGTGAAGGTCAGCGCCCAGCCGTTCACGGCGGTCACACCGGTGTTGGTGATGGCCACGCTCGCGGTGAACCCGCTGTTCCAGGCGTTGACCGTGTAACCGATTCGGCAGGCACCCTCGGTCGGCGGTGGCGTCGTCGGCGGCGGAGTCGTCGGGGGTGGAGTCGTCGGCGGCACGGAGCCGTCCAGCCCGAAGAAGCGGATCACCTGCGCGGCGTCGACCGGCAGGTTGTGCGTGACACCCTGCATGCTGATCGCCTCGACCGGCGCCATCGGGCCGTTGCTGCCGTAACGGGTGCGGGTGTACCCGGACTGCGGAGAGTCGGTGTACGTCGGGGTCTGGCTCAGCCCGTGCACGTTGGTCCACTGCTTGACCTGCTCGCCGAAGTTCGGGTAGCGCAGCGTCTCATCGTTGGTGCCGTGCCAGATCTGCATCCGGGGCCGCGGGCCGGTGTAGCCGGGGTACGCCTCCCGGACGAGGTCACCCCACTGCTGCGGGGTCCGGATGAGTTGCCCGTTGGCGCACTGGCTGTTCCACTCCGAGGTGCCGCCGGTGGCGAAACAGGCGAACGGCACGCCGGCGAACGAGGCGCCCGCAGCGAACACGTCCGGGTAGACGCCGAGCATGACGTTGGTCATCATCGCGCCGGAGGAGGTGCCAGTAGCGAAGATCCGCGCAGGGTCGGCCGAGTAGCGCTGCCGCACGTAGTCGACCATCGACATGAGCCCGACCGGGTCGCTGCCGCCGCCGCGCCGTAACGCCTGCGGCGAGTAGACGTCCCAGCACTTGCTGCTGCGGGTGGCCGACGGGTAGATCACGATGAACCCGTACCGATCTGCGAGGGACGCGTACTGCGTGCCCGAGTGGAACGCCGGCCCCGTGCCGGTGCAGTAGTGCATGGCCAGCAGGATCGCTGGTCGGGTCGCCACCCGGTCCGGAACGTACAGGTGCATCTGCAGGTTGGTGGGGTTGGTGCCGAAGTTGGTCACCTGCGTGAGCGTCGCCGCCGACGCGGGAGTGGCGAACGTCAACGCGGCGGCGGCCAGCGTCACGGCCGCCATGACGGCGCCAAACGCCCTTGTCTTCAGTGTCATCGTCGCGATCCCTAGCGAAGAAGGCGCGTGGAAGGGGACTTAAGTCGAGGACTGCCCTTCGCCCGACCTTGACCGCGGCTCGCGTGACCATGCCAGCTTCAATCGAGCGTCCTCGATTGTCAAGACTTCCGGAAACCTTTCGCCGCAACGGTTTCGGCGGCCACCTGCACACCAACCGGCCCTGGCGAGCGTGGTGGGCGGCGACGGGCCACGAGCAATTACCGGGACGTTCTCGGAACGTGTCGGCCGGGGCGAGCACGGCACGAGGAGGGCCCGACCGGATGGCCGAGCCCTCCTCGCCGCCGATCAGTAGATGCGCCGCCCTCGCTCGTCCGGCACCCCGGACTTGCGGAAGAAGTACGTGTTGATCTGGTCGCGCCACTCGGTGGCACACCGCACCTGCTCGTCGAGGCGTTCGGCGACCCGCTCGTAGACACTCGGGTCGATCATCCCGTGCAGCGTCTGCCATCGTCGTCGCATCGCCGTCACCTCCTCGACGCCGGCGAAGTGGGTGTCGTAGATGTGCTGGATGACGGTCGAGCCACTGTGCAGCACATGCCCGTACGGCACGTGGTGGAAGAAGAGCAGCAGCTCGTCGGGGCAGGTCTCGGGCGACTCGTACACCTCGGCCCAGTACGGCGGGTACTGGCCGGCGAAGCCGGTGCCCGACGCGCGGCTGCGGTCGACGCCCACGCCGTCACGGTCGGCGAAGTGGTAGGTGCCCCACCGCGTGTACTCGTACCCGTCGACGCCGGGGCCGTAGTGGTTGCCGGGGTTGACCATGAAGCCGACGCCCAGCGGGGCGGTGTAGCGCTCGTAGGTGCGCCACGACTCGTCCATGATCAGGTGCAGGGTCCGCCGTACCAGCTCCGCGTCGGCGGTCGCCGACGGTGGGAAGGTGAGCGTGATCCACTCGTCGAGGATCTCCGTCGGGTCCCGACGAGGGTCCCAGGCCAGCCGGCCGAACGTGTACAGGTTGGCCTGTGCCAACGGATGCCCGGTCCAGAAGACGTCGTCGCCGACGTTGGCGACGGCGACCAGTCCGCCACCCGCCGCCGTCCCTCCGGTGACCACGTCGGCGATCGTCCGCCCGCCCGGACCCCAGGGGGCGAAGCGCAGCACCTCGCTCCACCACGGGCCGAGATGGCAGACGTGCCGCTGTTGGCCCGTGTACTCCTGGGTGACCTGCAACTCCACCGCCAACCGGGTCGCCGGCATGGCGGCGAGCACCGGTGAGACCGGCTCGCGCGGCTGGAAGTCCACCGGACCGAACTTCACCTGGACGACCGCGTTGGTGTGGAACCGCCCGTCGAGCGGGGCGAAGTGGTCGTACGCGGCCCGGGCCCGGTCGGTGGAGCGGTCCCGCCAGTCCTGGTGGTGGTTGTAGACGAACGCCCGCCAGTGCACCACTCCCCCGTGCGGTGCGAGCGCCTCGGCCAGCAGGTTCGCACCGTCGGCGTGGTCGCGCCCATAGGCGAACGGACCGGGTTGTCCCTCCGAGTCGGCCTTCACCAGGTAACCGCCGAAGTCGGGGATGCGCTCGTACACCCGCCGGGTGGTCGCGGCCCACCAGGCCCGCACGGCCGGGTCGAGCGGGTCGGCGGTCGGCAGGCCACCGAGGACCACCGGCGCGGCGAAGCTGACCGACAGGTGCACCCGGATGCCGTACGGGCGCAGCACGTCCGCGATCTCGGCCACGTCGCCGAGCCGTTCGGTGAGCAGCAGCGCCTCGGTACGGGCCACGTTGACGTTGTTCACCGAGATCGCGTTGACGCCGCAGGAGGCCAGCAGCCGCCCGTACTCGCGCACCCGGGCCAGGTCGCCGCGCGCACGGCCGTCCTGCCAGAAGATCGAGCCGCCCGCGTACCCCCGTTCGACCTGGCCCATCACCGGGTGCACGGCCACGTTGTCCCAGTGGTTGAGCATTCGCCGGCGCAGCGCCGGCTGGTGCCGCTCCGGTGGACGGGCCGGATCGAAGGCCGCCGCGCAGAGCCGGACCACGTGGAAGAGCCCGTACAGCAGGCCGGCGGGCGCGTCGGCCAGCACCACCGTCACGTCGCCGGCCCGCGCCAACAGGAAACCCTCGTCGCCGAGCGACTCACCGACGCCGCTCTCGACCAGCGCCGCCTCCCCGGCGGCGCGTGCCGCCTCCACCGACGGGTTGGGCAGCTCGTCGGCGCCCCGCAGGGCGAGCACCAGGTCGACGTCGACGTCCCAGGAGGGCGAATGCCACACCCGTCCGCCGTAGCGCGCGCAGGCGCGCGACACCTCGTCGAGGACGGTGTCGACGAGCAACCCGTCACCGTGGACGAGAACGCGGCGCGCGCCGAGCGACCGGAACGCCTCCGGGGGCAGCCAGGCCGCGTGGAAGCGCGGCACGTCACCGTCCATCGGGTCCTCGACGAACATCAGTTGCTCCAACTCCACCGACTCCTCGGCGTTCACCGGTCCTCCTCCTCCACCACGACGACCCCGTACGCCGGCAGCCGCAGGGCGGCGCCGACCGCGACGTCGATCCGAACCGCGCCGTCGCCGCGGCGGGCCGGGTTGCCCACGTCCTCGGGCCACTGTTCCGGGTTGTAGTCGCCCCCGAAGGCACCCTGGCGCTGAAGGGCAGGCTCATGGGGTGAACTCCTTCCGGATCAGGTGGATCATCGGCTCGCTGATGCGCAGGAACGCCAGGACCGCGATCGACGCGAGCAGCATCAGCACCGCCTCGGAGAAGACCGCGGTGATCCCGGCCGCCGCGGCCAGCAGCAGCGCGTTCCCGACGGTGACAGCCGGGGTACGCACGAGGAAGTGCACGGACAATCGGAGGACGTCCCGGGTGCGGAAGTCGAAGAGCGAGGTGATCACCAGGGCGTTGGCCGCGCAGAGCGTCACCCCCGCCGCGATCAGCACCAGCGGCACCGTCCACCAGCTCGCCAGGCCGACCGCACCCCGGTAGGCGAGGTTCATGGCGAGCACGGCCAACCAGAGCAGCGTCGGCACCCAGACGCGCAGTACTCCGAGGAGGTTCGCCCGGTAGCCGCGCCAGAACAGGGCTGCGGGCCGCAGGTCGGTCAGGTCGGGTCGCTGCTGGCGCAGCGCGTACAGGGCGGCGGAGATCGCCGGGCCGACCGGCACCAGGAACAGCGCGACCAGCGGCAGATTGCTGGCATCGCGGCCCAACAGCAGCAGCGGCAGCAGGGTGGGCAGCGTGGTGAGCAGCAGGAGCAGCTCGACCACGAGCAGGATGTAGACGCGCGAGGTGATCCGCGACAGGGGTCCGTCGCCGAACTGTCGCCAGGTCTGGGCCGCGCCAGTCACGATCGCTCCCTCCGGTCGAGATGGCCGACCCGTGGTCGCCGGAGGTCCGGTCGGGCCGCGACAGGCCGCCCGACCGGACCCGCTGATCAGCCGTTGTTCTTCTGGAACCGCTCGTACGCCTTGTTGACCAGGTCGATGTACTGCTCGGAGTTCTTGGCCTTCAGCTCGGCCACGTACGCGTCCCACTCGCTCAGGGGCCGCTGGCCGAGGGCGAACTTCAACGTGTTCTGGGTGACGAAGTCCTTCAGCGGGGTCTCCCAGAGCGACACCCGCTCGCGTTCCTCATCGGTGAACGGCCGCGGCGGGGGGACCTCCCTCGGCTTGCGGGCGTCCATCACCTTCTGGAACTCCAGTTCCTCCGGGGAGAAGAACCCACGGACCAGGTCGGGCGTGCCGCCGTAGGCGAAGACGCCGTTCTGGAAGCCGAAGTCCTTCTGCAGGTGCTTGGGGGCCTTCGGGTTGAGGCCGAGGAAGTCGACTCCGGGGTTGAGCGTGCGCTTGCCGGACGCGTCCTTGGTGAAGGTCGTGCCCTCGATGCCCCAGCGGGCGAACTCCAGGCCGGCGTCCGAGTACCACAACCAGTCGATGAACTGCATCATGGCCACGAAGTTCTTGCTCTCCCGGGCCTTCGAGGAGATCATGATGCCGTTCTCCAGCCGGGGGAACGGGTTGACCTCGCCGGCCGGACCGATCGGCAGCGGGATCTTGGCCATCTTCGCGTTCGGCAGGGTCTTGGCCAGGTCGGGCCGGTGGTTGTTGACCAGGGTCTGCGCGTTGCCGGTGACCACGAAGGACTTGCCGTTGGCGAGCTTCTGGCGTGCCTGGTCGTCGGTCTGGGTGAAGCTCTCCGGGTCGAGCAGGCCCTCGGAGACGAGCTTGTGCAGGTACGTGACCACCTGCTTGTACTGCTCGGACGAGCCGGTGTAGGTGAACTTCTTCGCCGCCGGGTCCCAGGTGGCGTGCTGGAAGTCCCAACCCGCGTAGGTGCCGTGCGACGAGCCGAGGATTCCCAGCAGGGCGCCGGTCGGGTTGGGCTTGCTGAAGAGGTCGGAGTACGGGTAGACGTTCGGGTACTTCGCCTTCATCGCCTTGAGCACCGCGTACAGGTCATCCCAGGTCTTCGGGGTCGCCAGGCTGAGTTCCTGCATGATGTCGGTGCGCACCAGCACCGTGTAGTCCTGTGTGGGCTTCTCGTGCAGGCCGGGCAGCAGGTAGAACTTACCGTCGGCCTGCCGCAGGTTGTCGATCTCCGGCTTGAGGTTCCACTTGGTGATCTTTTCCTTCAGGTTGGGCATCAGGTCCAGGTAGTCGCTCACCGGGAGGATCGCCCCGGAGGACACGAATGCGTCCTCCTGCGGGTGGTACGTCTTCGGGATGATCAGCGGCGCGTCGCCCGCGCCGATCAGCAGGCTGCGCTTCTGCTCGTAGTCGCTCAGCGGCACGGCCACCGGCTCGATCTTGACGTTGGTCCGCTTGGTGAGTTCCGACCAGAACAGCCAGTCCTCCTTGAGCGGATAGAACGTGTGGTTGTTGTAAAGGGTGGAGAAGGAAAGCGCTTCGGTGGCCTTGAACTGGTCGCCGACGCCGTAGTTGGCCATCGCGCCGACCCGGTTCTCGGAGAGGTCCTTCGACTCACCGGGGTCCTCGGAACAGGCGGTGGCAAGGGAGAGCGCGAGCAGACCCGCGGTGGCTGTCGCCACCCGGCGCCACGTCTTATGGAGCATGGCTCGTCCTTTCGGTGGTGGGGTTCGGAGGTGCAGCGGTGCGGTGCTCGCCGTCATCCCTTGACCGCGCCGAGCATGACGCCGGAGACGAAGTACCGCTGGACGAAGGGGTAGACCGCCAGGATCGGCAGCGTGGTGAGCACGATCGTCACGGCCTGGAACGTGGCTGCGGCCTGGACCTTGTCGGCGTCGGCGGCGGACGACTCGGCGCTTGTAGCGCCCGCGATGAGGTTGCGCAGGTACACGGTGACCGGCAGCAGGTCCTGCTCGTCGATGTAGAGGAACGCGGTGAACCAGGAGTTCCAGAAGGAGACCGCGTAGAAGAGCACCATCGTGGCCACGATCGCCTTCGACAGCGGTAACACGATCCGCAGCAGGGTGCCGTACGTGTTCAGCCCGTCGACCGCGGCGGCCTCCTCCAGCTCACCCGGCAGGCTCTCGAAGAACGCCTTCATCACCAGCAGGTTGAACACGCTGATGGCGTTGGGGATCACCACAGCCCAGATGGTGTTCTTCATCCCCAGGCTGGTGACCAGCACGTAGTTGGGGATCAGACCGCCGGAGAAGAACATCGTGAACAGCGCGACACCGATGAGAACACCGCGTCCCTTGAGCTGCGGCTTCGACAGCACGTACGCGTAACAGGTGGTCAGCACGATCGAGATGAGTGTGGCTACCACCGTGTACACCACAGTGTTGCGGTAGTTCGTCCAGAACATCGAGTCGGACATCACCAGCTTGTACGCGGTCAGGTCGAACCCACGCGGGACGACGGTGACCTTCCCGGCGAGGATGTACGCCTCCTCGCTGAGCGATCGGGCCACGATGTTGAGGAACGGGTACAGCGTCACGACCACGACGCCGAGCAGGACGACCGTGTTGACGACTCGGAAGATCCGGTAACCCCGACTGTCCACCGGTCCGCGCGTCTTCGGGGCGTCGACCTTCGTACCGAGGGTCACCACAGGCTCGTCCCCACCGTGCGACGGGAGATGACGTTGGCCGACAGAACGAGGATCAGCCCGATCACCGCCTCGAAGAGGCCGATGGCGGCCGCGTAGCTGAAGTTGCTCGACTGGAAGCCCATCCGGAACAGATAGGTGGAGACCACATCCGCGGTCGGGTACGTCAGCGGGTTGTAGAGCAGCAGGATCTTCTCGAACCCGACCGCCAGGAAGCTGCCGATGTTGAGGATCAGCAGCGTCACCATCGTCGGCCGGATGCCGGGCAGGGTGACGTGCCAGGTCTGCCGCAGCCGGCTGGCGCCGTCGATCCGGGCGGCCTCGTACAGGTCCTCGTCGATGGTGGTGAGGGCGGCGAGGTAGAGGATCGTGCCCCAGCCGACGGTCTGCCAGACCTCGGACGAGACGTAGATGGTGCGGAACCACTCGGGTTGTTGCAGGAACGCCACGGCGTCCCCACCGGCCAGCCGGACGATTTGGTTGGCCGTGCCGTCGACCGAGGTCACCTGGATGACCATCGCCGCCACGATCACGATCGACAGGAAGTGCGGCAGGTAGGACACGGACTGGACGAACCGCTTGAAGCGGCGCGCCCGAACCTCGTTGAGCAGCAACGCCAGCACGATCGGCAACGGGAAGCAGAACAGCAGGGTCAGCGTCCCGAGCACGAGGGTGTTGGTGAACACCTCCCAGAACGTCGGGTCGGTGAGGAACATCCGGAAGTACCGCAGCCCGACCCAGTACTCGCCGAAGATGCTGCCGCCCGGCTTGAAGCGACGGAAGGCGATGATGTTGCCGATCATCGGCAGGTACCGGAAGACCAGGAAGAACAGCAGCGGCAGGACGGCGAGGGAGTAGAGCTGCCAGTCGCGGCGCAGCGCCTGCCGCCAACTGCGGCGGCGCGGCGGCTGCGGCGCGGAGCTGCGCGCCAGCGTCGGAGAACGCGGTGGCGCCGGCGGTGGTGGCCGCATCGTCGATGTCATCTGGGCCTCCTATGCCGACTGTGCGACGGCAACGAGGGTCTCGACCCGCACCGACGTGAGCAACTCCCGCTCGTAGCCGAGCGGGCGCTCGGCACCGACCAGGCGCAGCGGCAGGGTGGCCGCCACCTCGCCGCTGGAGCGGCCGAACCGCAGCTCGACCCTGCCGGGCTCGACGATCCGCCGGCCGGACCGCCCGATGAACGACGTCACGTCGGCCGGTACGCCGAATGTCACGTGCGCCGCCTCGCCGGGCGCCAACGGCAGTCGGGCGTAACCGATCAGCCGGACCACCGGACGGGTGGCCTGTGCCACCGGGTCGTGCAGGTAGAGCTGCACGACCTCGGTGCCGGCCCGTTCACCGGTGTTGGCGACGGTGATCCGCACCCGCACCTCGCCGTCGACCGGCCAGGCCGTCGGCTCGTTGCCCGCCGTGCTCGCCGAATCGACCACGGTGGGGTCGGACCACTCGAAGGTGGTGTAGCTCAGCCCGTGGCCGAACGGGTACGCCGGAGTGGGGTCGATCGAGGAGACCTTGTTGCGGTGGCCGAGCGGTGGTGCGAGGTAGGTGCTCGGCAATCCGCCAACGTCACGGGGAACGCTGACCGGCAACCGCCCGGAGGGGTTCACCGCGCCGGTGAGCACCTCGGCGAGCGCCTGCCCACCGCGTTGGCCGAGAAAGAACGCCTGCACCACGGCCGCCGCGCCGTCGAACTCCGGGCCCAGCGCGTAGGGACGACCGGTCATCAACACCAGCACGACCGGGGTGCCGGTGGCGAGAATGGCGCGGACCAGGTCGGCCTGAACGCCGGGTAGCCGCAGGTCGGCGGCGTCGCAACCCTCGCCGGAGGTGCCCCGGCCGAACATGCCCGCCCGGTCACCCACGGCCACCACGCACACGTCGGCGACGGCGGCCGCGGCGACGGCGGCCGGAATGCCCGAGCTGTCCTCTCCGGTGATGGCGCAGCCCGGCTCGTGGGTGAGCAGCGGCACGCGTCGGGCCAGCTCGTCGCGCAGTGAGGGGATGTCCACGCCGAGCCCGAACTCGCTGTGATGGATGCCGACGTGGTTGGGGAAGGAGTAGCAGCCAAGCATGGCCATCGGGTCGTCGGCGGCCGGGCCGACCAGGGCCAACCGGCCGCCTGCGGGCAGCGGGAGGATGCCGGTGTTGCGCAGCAGGACGACCGATTCCCGGGCCAGGCGTACGGCGACGTCCTGGCTGGCCTCGTCGTCGAAGCGCAGGGACGCCACGTCGTCGGGCAGCTCCCGCCACCCCTCGTCGAGCAGACCGATCTCGATCTTCTGGATCAACACCCGCCGCAGCGCGCGGTCGATCAGCGCCTCGTCGACCTCGCCGCTGCGCACGGCCTCCACCAACGGTTCGCCGAAGGTGTCCACAGTGGGTAACTCGACGTCGATCCCGGCCCGCAGGGCAAGCCGGGCCGCGTCGGCGGCGCCCTCGGCGACCCCGTGCAGGGTCTCCAGGAAACGTACCGCGAAGTAGTCGGCCACCAGGGTGCCGGTGAAGCCCCACTCGTCGCGCAACAGCCCGGTGAGCACCCCGTGATCGGCGGCAACGGGCAGACCGTCGATCTCGGCGTAGGAGTTCATCACCGAGCGGGCGCCGCCGTACCGCAGCGCCATCTCGAACGGCGGCAGGATGACGTCGGCCAGTTCACGCGGCCCCATCGACACCGGGGCGAGGTTACGTCCGCCGCGGGAGGCGGAGTAGCCGGCGAAATGCTTCAGCGTGGCCACCACGCCGGCCCGCTCCAGACCCCGCACGTACGCGGTGCCGGTCGTCCCCACCAGGTAGGGGTCCTCGCCGATCGTCTCCTCGGTGCGGCCCCAGCGGTAGTCGCGGGTGACGTCCAGGACCGGGGCGAGACCCTGGTGCACACCGGCGGCGCGCATCGACCGCCCGATCCGATCGGCCATCACCTCAACGAGTTCGGGGTCGAAGGACGCGCCCCAGCTCAGCGGAGTCGGATAGACGGTGGCGCGCCATGCGGCGAAACCGGTGAGGCATTCCTCGTGCACCTGGGCCGGAATACCGAACCGACTGGCGGCCACGATCTGCGCCTGCGACGCCGCCAGCGACCGGGCGCCGAGCACCGGGTCGACCGGGGCGGTGCCGAAGGGTCGGGTGAGCTGGCCCAACCCGTGCTGGATGACGGTGCTCCACGGCGGCAGTTCACTGATCATGTCCGAGTGGTGTGGTGCGACGCCCTCGCCGGTGGCCTCGGCGCCGACCCAGACGCCGACGAGTTGGGCGATCTTCTCCTCCAGGGTCATCTTTGGCAGGAGTGCCTCGGCCCGCTCGGTCGGCGACAGCCGCTGATCGCGCCATGGCACGGCGCCGCTGTCCGCGGGCAACTGACTACTCATGCCAAGACCCCTTAGCTCCGGCCACATCCCCGCCGCCCCCGTGGAATCAGCGCCGTGGCGGACGTTTCCCACGATCCGAAACTTTCCGGAAACCTGCGTAACCTTTTCGGCAACCTAAGGTCCCCATCGATGCGTGTCAAGGGTCTCAAACGGACCGCCAGCGCGTACTCCCTGCACACGCAACTCTGCCGTCGGCGCTCGGTCGCCGTTGGATCGCGTGAATCGCGCACCGAACCGCGGTCGAGCCGGCGGATCATCGCACCGACTGGCGTAAATGTCTGATCGTGTTAAGGTCTGCCGAAACTTTCGGATGTTGTATGAGGCCGCGATGACAGAGCACCGCCCGCTCGGCCCACCCGCCTCGGCCACCATCGCCACCATCGCCAACGATGTCGGCGTCTCGGTCGCGACGGTGTCCAAAGTCCTCAACGGGCGCGGCGATGTCGCTCCCGGCACCAGAGCCCGGGTGGAGGCGAGCCTCGACCGCCACCAGTACCAGCGCCGTCCGCGGCGCCACTCGACCAGCGGCGGCCGGATCGACCTCGTCTTCCACGAGCTCGACACGGGCTGGGCCATGGAGATCCTGCGGGGCGTCGAGGCGGTGACCTCCGCGGCTGGCATCGGGTTGTCGGTCGCCCAACTCGACGGTGCGCACCGCCCGCCCGCCCGATGGCTGGACGCGTTACTCGCCGACCGCCCACTGGGCGTGGTGTTCGTCCTCTCCCACCTGGCCGAGGCGGAACAACAGCACCTGCGACGGCAGGGCATCCCGTTCGTCGTCGTCGACACCGACAGCGCGACCTTGGCCTCCGTGCCCACCGTCGGGTCGAACAACTGGAACGGTGGCCTGCTCGCCGCCCGACACCTACTGGACCTGGGGCACCGACGGATCGCCATCATCTCCGGGCCGCCCGACGTGCTGTGCAGCCGCGCCCGCGCGGCCGGCTTCCAGTCCGCCCACGACGAAGCGGGGATAACGGTCGACCGCGAGCTGATCCGGTACGGCAGTTTCTCCGCCGGAGCCGGCCACGCCCACGGGCGGCAACTGCTCCAGCGGCCGGACCGACCCACGGCGATCTTCGCCGGGTCGGACATCCAGGCCATGGGGGTGCTCCGGGCCGCCCGTCAGTGCGGCCTCCGAGTGCCCGAGGACCTTTCGGTGATCGGGTACGACAACCTGCCGGTCTCCGCCTGGACCGACCCGGCGCTCACCACGATCAACCAGCCACTGCGCGACATGGCCGGCATCGCCACCCAGATGTTGCTCGACCTGACCAGGGGCAACGAGCCCCCGACCAGCCGGATCGACCTGGTGACCGAGTTGGTTGTCCGGGAGAGCACCGCACCGCCCGCCACCCCGTACTGACCCCGGCCCGCTGCGAGGACCCGTGCCCCACTCCGCCTTCACCTTCGACGAACTCCAGCGGTACGCCCCGGAGGTCGTCGAGCCCGACGACTTCGACGCGTTCTGGCGGGACACCCTCGCCGAGGCGACCGCGGTGCCGGTGCTCGTCGACGTCCGTCCAGAGTCCACCGAGCTGCGGCTGCTCGACTGCTGGGACGTCACGTTCGCCGGCTTCGGCGGCGACCCGGTACGGGCCTGGTACACCCGTCCGGCCGGTGTACCGGAGCCGCTGCCGGCCGTGGTCGAGTACGCCGGCTACGGCCGGGGCCGGGGCCTGCCCCACGAGCGGCTGACCTGGCCGACGGCCGGGTACGCGCATCTACTGATGGACAACCGGGGCCAGGCCGGGCAGTACGGCGCTGGGGACACCCCCGACCCACACGGCGCGCCCGGCGGCCCCTGGCCGGTGACCTGGGGGATCCTCGACCCGCGTGACTACCACTACCGTCGTCTGATCACCGACGCGGTCCGGGCGGTCGAGGCGATCCGCGCCCTGCCAGGGGTCGACCGCGCGCGGGTCGCCGTGGTCGGCAACAGCCAGGGCGGTGGTGTCGCCCTGGCGGCGGCCGGTCTCGTCGACGATCTCAGCGCGGTACTGACCACCGCCCCGTTCCTCTGCGACATGCGCCGGGCCGTCCCGCTCACCGACCTCGCGCCGTACGGTGAGATCGCCCGGTACCTGGCCGTGCACCGGGAGGCCGAGGAGGCGGTGTGGCGCACCCTGTCCTATGTCGACGGGGTGAGCTTCGCGCGGCGCGCCACGGCACCGGCGCATTTCGGAGTGGGCCGGCGCGACACCGTCTGCCCACCACGGACCGCCTTCGCCGCCTACAACCACTACGGTGCCGCGAACGGACGGCCGGTCCCACCCGAGCGGGAGATGCACGTCTACCCGTTCAACGGTCACGAGGGCGGCGAGGCAGTCCACGTCCGGCGTCAGCTGCGCTGGCTGGACTCGGCGCTCCACCCGGACGGTCATCCGTCGAGGCGCGCCGGTGCTAGATTCGACAGTCATCGATACCGCTTCGTCGGCCGCTGACGCTCGACACCGGCGCCGACCTCAGCGACGGGGAGATCATGACGAGCCAAGACCCGACACCCCGTACGATCTGGTCCCGCGTCATTCCCACAGCCATCGCACTCGGCTCGCTGGTCGCGTCCACCCTGACCGGGCCGGCACCGCGCGCCGCAGCCGCGGCCCCGGGCACCGGTCCCGCCAATCCGGTGGTCGTCTGGGACCTCAATGCCCAGACGGCGATCTGGGACGTCGCGGCTCAGCAGCCGAACGAACAGGTGCGGAGCTTCGCGATGGTGAGCGGGGCTGTCTACGACGCCCTGAACGCGATCGCCGGCACGCCCTACCAGCCGTACCTGACCGCACCGCCGTCGAGGGGGACCGAGTCGGCGGAGGCCGCCGTCGCCACCGCAGCCCACGACGTACTCGCCGCTCTCTTCCCCGCTCAGCAGGAGCGGCTCCGCGCACAGTACGACGCGGCTCTCGCCGTGATCCCCGACGGACGGTCGAAGCAGGGCGGGATCACGATCGGGGCACGAGCCGCGGCCGCGATGGTCTCAGCGCGGCAGGACGACGGCGCATTCGGGGACCAGCAGTGGAAGAACGGGACACGACCCGGCCAGTGGCGACCGACACCGCCGCTCTTCCTGTCCCAGGGCGCATGGACCGGCCACATGCGGCCGTTCCTCCTCCCCCGTGCGTCGACGTTCCGCGCACCCCCGCCGCCACAATTGACCAGCGCTGCCTACGCCCGCGACCTCAACGAGGTGAAGGAGGTCGGCTCGGCGACGAGCACGGTGCGCACCCAGGACCAGACGGAGGCCGCGATCTGGTGGCACGACCGGCGCTCCGTCTCCTGGGAGGTCAAGCGACAACTCGCCACCACTCAACGACTGGACGCCCTGCAGACCGCGCGCTTCTTCGCGATGACCGACCTCGTCGTGGCCGACTCGGGAGTGGCGTGCTTCAGCCAGAAGGACCTCTGGAGCTACTGGCGTCCGGTGACCGGGATCCACCTGGCCGACACGGACGGCAACCCGAGGACGGCTGCCGAGCCGGATTGGCAGTCCCTGCTCGTCACGCCACCCTTCCCCGAATACCCATCCGGCCACGCCTGCGGCACCGGTGCGCGGATGTCGCTGTACCGGTACTTCTTCGGCCGCGACGACATCACGTTCAGCGGTTTCAGCGTCGACTCCGGCACGACCAGGCACTTCACCAGCTTCTCCCAGGCGCTCGACGAGCTGATCGGCGCACGTGTCTGGGGCGGCGTCCACTTCCGCGCCGCTGATGTCGAGGGGGCACGTCTGGGTGAGGAGGTCTACCGCTACGCGGTCCGGCACCACTTCCGCCCCCTGAGGTGAGCGGGTCCGTCGCCGCCCCTGATCCTGTGGAGGGACTCAGGAGGCGGTGACGAGCCGGGCGGTCACTGGCCCCCGGCCCGGTAGAGCCGGCTCACGGTCTCGGCCACGCAGACCGGTTTGCCACCGCTGTCGCTCTCCACGGTCACCGCGGCGACCAGCTGTACGCCGCCGCTCACCGGCGACACCTCGGCGATGGTGGCGGTGGCGCGTACGGCGGCGCCGACCCGGACCGGCGCGGGGAAACGCACCCGGTTCAGCCCGTAGTTGACCCCCATGGCCACCCCCTCGACCCGGTAGAGCCGGCCGGCCAGCGCCGGCAACAGCGACAGGGTGAGGTACCCGTGCGCGATCGTCCCGCCGAACGGCCCCGCCGCGGCCCGGACCGGGTCGAGGTGGATCCACTGGTGGTCGTCGGTCGCGTCGGCGAAGAGGTCGACGCGGCTCTGCTCGATGCGGTGCCACGGACCAGGCCCGAGGCTCTCGCCGGTCGCGGCGGCCAACTCCTCGAACGAGGTGAACACTCTCATGCCAGGTCTCCCTAACAGCTAGAAGGCGTTGACGCCGGTGAGCGCGCGCCCGATGAGGAGTTGCTGGATCTGACTGGTGCCCTCGTAGAGGGTGGCCACCCGAGCATCCCGCAGGTACTTGCCGACCGGGTACTCGTCGATGTAGCCGTACCCACCGAACACCTGGACCGCGTTGTTGGCCGCGCGAACGGCGGCCTCGCTGGCGAAAAGCTTGGCCAGCGACGCCTCGGTGGCGAACGGCTGGTCGCGGTCGATGAGGTCGGCCACCTGCCACACCAGCAGCCGGGCGGCCGCGGTGTCCACCGCGATCGCGGCGAGCAGTTGTTGGACGAGTTGGTGCCCGGCGATCGGCTTGCCGAACTGGGTCCGCTGCCCGGCGTATCCGACCGCCACGTCGAGGCAGCCCTGGGCGATGCCGACGCAGCCGGCGGCCACCGACATCCGCCCCTTGGCGAGGGTGGCCAGCGCCAGGCGGAACCCGGCGCCCTCGGCGCCGAGACGGGCCGTGTCGGGTACGCGTACCTCGTCGAAGCCCAGCTCACCCGTGGCCTGGCCGCGCAGGCCCAACTTGCCGTGGATCTCCCGACGGGTCAGTCCAGGGCTGTCGGTGGGCACCAGGAACGCGCTGATTCCTCGGTGCCCGGCCCCGCCGGTGCGGGCGAAGACCAGCGCGACGTCAGCGGTGGTGCCGTTGGTGATGAACGTCTTCGTGCCGGTCAGCAGCCAGTCCGCTCCGTCGCGGACCGCACGGGTGCGCAGCGCGGCGGCGTCCGAGCCGCTGTCCGGCTCGGTCAACGCGAAGCAGCCCAGGGCGCTGCCGGCGCAGAGTCGAGGCAGCCACTCGGCCCGCTGTTCCGCGCTCCCGTGCGCGGCGATCGACTTGGCGACCAGGCCGAGCGAGACCGAGACGATGCCGCGCACGGCCGAATCACCCCGGCCGAGCTCTTCCAGGACCAGGCAGTACGCGAGGTGGTCGCCGCCGGAGCCGCCGTCGGCCTCCGCGATGGTCAACCCCAGGAAGCCCAGGTCACCGAGCATGCCGACGATGCCGGGGTCGACCGATTCGCGGCGATCCCAGGCGGCCGCGTGGGGCAACAGCTCTCGGTCGGCGAACTCGGCGGCCAGCTGGCGGACCGCCGCCTGCTCGGCGCTGAGGGTGAGGTCCATGGCCATCAAACTAGCGGTGATAGTTTACTGCGTCCAGAGCGGACGATCACCGGTCCGAGGCCAGGCCGACGTGCCGCTCGGCGGTGAACGCGCGGGCCAGCTCGGTACGCGATCGGATGCCCAGCCGGTGGAACACGTTGCGCAGGTGATGGTCGACCGTACGGGTGGAGAGGAACATCCGGGCGGCGATCTCCCGGTTGGTGGCACCCTCGGCGACCAGCTCGGCTATCCGCAGCTGCTGGCCGGTCAGCAACCGCGCCGCGGGCAGGTCCGGGGGGCCGATCGACTCCCCGGCCGCCCGCAGCTCGGTGGTGGCCTGCTCGGCCCAGCGCGTCACCCCGAGCAGACTGAACATCTCGCGGGCCTGGTGCAGGTGCGTACGCGCGTCGCGCGGACGCCGGCTGCGGCGCAGCTCCTGGCCGAAGAGCAGCTCGGTGCGGGCCCGCTCGAACGTGCCGGCCTCGGTCGGGTGCAGGCGCAGCGCCGCCTGGAAATCCCGTTCCGCCGCCGCGCCTCCCCGCGGCGCGAGCAGCGCGTGGCACCGCGCGGACAGGGCCCGGCGCAGCGGGCTCGCGGTGCTGCTGGCCCACCTGTCGAACGCGGCGAGCGCGGCCGTTGCCGCCGGCCGGTGCGGAAGGTGCGCCGCCGCCTCCACCAGGTACGGGGTGGCCATCACCTGCACCAGGACCTGACCTCGACCGGTGCCGAGCCGGGCCAGCGACGCCAGTCGGTCCGCTGCCTCGGCGTGCCGGCCATCGACCAGATCGAGCACCGCCAGGGCCCACGCGGCCAGCGCGTGCGGGCGGCTGCCCGGCGTCGGTGACTCGCCGATCTCACGGATCCGCCGCAGGCTGGTGTCCCGGTCGGCCCGGATCGCGGCGAGGACGGCGAGCATGCCCAGATGGATGTTGGCGCAGTTGGCCTGGCCGGTGGCCCGGGCGGCGCGCAGCCCGTCGCGCGAGGTCTCCGCGGCCGCCTCGTGCCGACCCAACCAGTACTCGGCGACCGCCCGCAGCTCCAAGGCCCGGGACAGCATGGACACCTCGCCCCGTTCCCGGGCCAGCTCCACGGCGCGCTCGGCCAGCCGGTGGGCCGCGCCGTCCACGGCCACCAGCAGTCCGGCCGCCGCGGCACAGCTGAGCGCGGTGGGGGTCAGCGCCGACCCGGTCAGCCGGCCGCCCAGCACCACGGCGCGGCGCAGCGCGGGCCCGGCCCGCTCGTGGTCACCCCGCAGGGTCGCCGCCACCCCGGCGATCAGAGAGCTCATGAGTTCCATGGCCGGCGGGTCGCTCGGGTGCCGCACCGCCAACACCCGACGGCCAACCTCGGCGTACCGGTACTGGTCGCCGGCGAAACAGACCGCCTCGCCGGCCCGCACCAGCCCGACCAACGCCAGTGCGCGGTCGGTGCCGTCCACCGCCCTGGCGGACGCCAGCAGCAGCACCGACGCGCTCGACGCCGCGCCGCAGCGCAGCTCCAGCTCACCGCGGAGCAGGTCGGCGCGCCCTCGGACGACCGGGTCGGCGGACACCACGCGGAGGCGGTCGAGCAGCAGGCGGGCCACGTCGGGCTGACCCCCGGTCCAGGCGTACCGGGCGGCGGCCAGCAGGCGGGTGGCCCTCAGGCTCGGGTGGTCACTCAGCTCGGCGGCCCACCGGAGGGCCACCGAGGCGGTGGCCCAACCGCCGGCACCGCCGGCCGCCGCCTGTTCCAGCTCGGCGGCGAGGGCCGGATCGACACCCGCCGTCGCGGCCGCGAGGTGCATCGCCCGGCGCAATCGCTGCCCGTCCGCGACCAGCACCTCGGCGAGCAGGCGGTGCGCCGCGCGGCGCTCCGCGAGCGGCGCGCTGGCCGCGATCATCGTGCGCACCAGCGGCTGCGGAAAGGTGACACCCCGGTGCTCGACCCGGACCAGGCCGGCGACCTCCGCCGGGGCGAGTGCCTCGACCTCGGCGCCGGCGACCTTCGCGGCCCGGATCAGGGTGCCCGGCTCGCCGTCCTCGTCGAGCGCGGCGAGCAGCAGCACCCGCCGGGTCTCCGCTGGCAGCCGGTCGAGCCGGGCGCGATACGCCCGGCCCAGCGCCCCGTCCGCCGGCGGCGCGGCGGGCAGCGGCTCCTCCCCCCGCCACTGCCCGGCGGTGAGCACGTCGGCGAGGTCCACCAGGGCCTGCGGGTTGCCGCCACCGATCGCGGCCGCCGCGGTCAGGGCCGACGCGGCGGGCCGCTCGGGAAGCCGGTCGGCGTGCTCGCGCTCGACCAGCCCACGGAGTCGGTCGGTGAGGACCGCCGCGCTCTCGCGCTCGGTCAACGCGCGAAGTCGGTGGGTCGGTATCCCGTCGAGGTTGGCCGTGACATCCGCGGTGAGCAGGACGGCGAACGGCAGGCTTCGCAGCCGGCGGGCCACGAACGCCAGCACCTGCGCGCTCTGTGGGTCACCTCGGTCGATGTCGTCCATGGTGGCGAGTAGCGGGCGGTCCCGGGCCGCGGCGGCGAGCAGCCCGAGCACCGCCATCGACAGCGTCAGTTGCCGGTCGGCCGGGCAGCCCTTGCCGGCCAGCGCGCGCCGCAGCAGCTGGCGCTGCTGGTTCGGTAGGGTGGCGGCCCGGTCGAGCACCGGGTCGACCAGGCGTTGCAGGCCGGCGTACGGCAGGGCGGCCTCCTCGGCCAGCCCACTGGCGGCGAGCAGGGTGCAGCCCTCGGCGTGCCGGTGGGCGTAGCCGACCAGCGCCGTCCGGCCCGATCCGGGCTCGCCGCGGATCAGCAGAGCACCGCCGGCGTTGGTCATGCCGTCGAGCAGGCTTCGGACAGCCCGGCACTCGTCGTCCCGGCCACGCAGCACGGTTAGTTGCACTCTTGATGCAGTAACCATGCCTGTCAGTGTTGCCCATCGGAAACCGAATGGAAAGAGGGGGCGATATCGGGCCGGGCCGGAATCAGTCGGGCGCGACCTCGGCCAGCAGGGCGCCCACGGTCCGGGACATCACCGCTCGGGCCTGGTCCACACCCAGATCGAGCCCGTAGCGCAGCATCGACCAAGCCTGCCACGTGCTCGCCGCCACCAGGGCGTTGAGCAACTGCTCCCGCCCCTGCCCGGCCTCGGCCAGCTCGACGGCGAAGAGCGCCTCGACCTCGTCACGGACCCGCTCGATGTGCTTGAGACGGTTGCGGTGCAGCTGCTCGGAGACCGGCTCGCGCATCTGGGCGGCCCGCGCGGACGGCGCGATGAGCTGGAGCAGCCGAGCCCGCTGCCGGCAGTACGCGTCGACCCGCTTCGCCAGCGGCAGCCCTGGCGAGATCGGCCGGTAGGCGGCGTCCTGCTGGCGCAGCACCTCCGCACCGCTCGCCTCGAACAGCGTCTCCATGTCCTTGAAGTTGGTCCAGAGCGTGCGCAGCGAGATGCCCGCCCGTTCGGCGATGCGTTCCCCGGTCGGGCGGAGGTCACCCTCGGAGATGAGCGCGAGGTGCGCCTCGACGATGGCCGCGCGGGTCCGCTCGGCCCGGGCGGTACGCCCGTCGACCCGGCCCACGACGTCGACCCCGTCCATTCGCCCCCGCCCCCTCACCGCCATGGCGTCTCCCGGCACACTGCCGAGTCTAGACAGGCGGTGATCAGTGGCTCCGAACGCTCCACCGACGTCGTCATCCGGCCCGGCCGGTCAACGAGACACCGCCGCCGCAGACGATGCCCTGCCCGTTGATCCAGCTGGCGCCGCCCGAGGGTCGGCCCGAATATGCATTCACGGTGCAGATAGTAGGAGCGTCGATCGGTATCGGTCAACGCCTCGGAGCATCGGTCGGCAGACCGCCGCGCGGGAGCACGACGCAACCGTCCGACCGGACGCGGTCACGCGGAACCACGCCCGGTCGGACGTCGGGTGTACGGGTGCTCAGGAGACGGTCGGTATCCCGTTCGCCGGCGGCACGGCCGGTGGGGCGGTGTACTCGTTGACCGGCCCGTCCGCCTCGTCGGTCTCGTACGCCGGCCCGAAGTAGCTCTGCACTCCCCCACTCACCCGGCTCAACCGCTGGCCGCCGTAGCCGGAGTGGTCCTTGGCGGAGAAGCGCAGCGGCACCAGACCGGGGCCCTGGAAGCCACCCTTCTGCACGGCCTCCAGCACCTTCTCCCGGGTGAGGTCCTTGCCGGCGGCGAGCAGCGCCTGCACGAACAGGTACCCGACCGACATGCCGTAGACGGTGTTGCCGTCGAACGGTGCGTCCCCGTTGTGCTCCTTGTTGACCTTCGTGAAGAGCTGGATCCACGGATTGGCGGTGTCGTTCTGCATCGGCAGGTAGTTGGTGCCGACCATGCCCTCCAGCAGCGGCGCGGCGGCGCCGAGTTGCTTGGCCAGGGTCGGGTGGTCGGCGCCGACGTTGGAGACCAGCCACTGTGGCTTGAAGCCCAGCCGGGCGGCGGTGCCGATGGAGAGCGCGGTGAAGCCGGGCACGGTGGCGAGCACGACGACCTGGCAGCCGGCCGCCTTGAACGCGCCGATCTGCGGCGCCACGTTGGTGTTGCTGGTGACGTACGTCTGCTTGACCGCCACGGCGCTGCCGCCGAGCACCTTCTCCACGCCGGCCAGACTGTCCCGGCCGAAGTCGTCGTCCTGGCCGAGGAAACAGAGTTTCTGGCCGGCCAGGTTCGTCTTCGCGTAGTTGGCGAGGATCTTGCCCTCGACCGTGTAGTCCGGGTTGAACCCGAACGTGCCCGGATACTTGTCCGGTTGGTCCCAGCTGCGGCTGCCGGAGGCGACGAAGAGATCCGGTACCCGGTTGCTCTTCAGGAAGTCGAGCACTCCGGTGTGCGTCGGCGTGCCCAGACCATTGAGGATGGCGAAGACCTTGTCCTGTAGGACGAGCTGGCGGACCACCTGCTGGGTGTTCGCCGGGTTGTAGCCGTCGTCCATGATCTTGTAGGTGATCTTTCGGCCGTGCACTCCACCGTTGGCGTTGACGTAGTCGAAGTACGCCTTCGTCGCCGGGGCGATCTTGGAGTAGCCGGCCGAGGCCGGCCCGGTGAGCGGCATGTGGGTGCCGACGACGATCTCCGTGTCGGAGACGCCCGGCACCGACGCCCCGCCGGAGCCGGGGCCGTCGTCGCCGCTACAGCCGGCCGCGGTGATGAGCAGGGCAAGGGTGCTGGCGATCGCGAGGCCGCGATGCGCTTTACGGTGCATGGGAAACACCGACCTTTCTCGGTCCGGTTGTGGGAACGGGTGTGGTGGTGGGGCGCCCGGCCGAGGCCGGACCGAGGACAGCTCAGGAACGCCGGGTCGGCCGCCTGGCGAGCAACACCCGGCCGAGACGCGACAGCAGACCCTGCACACCGCCAGGGGCGGCGATCATGACGACGATCAGGGTGAGTCCGAAGATCGCCAAGGGAAGGTTGCCCTCCAGCCGCTGCGCCACCGCGGGCGAGAGCGTGAGCAACTCGGTCACGGAGTGGGTGAGGTCGGGCAGGGCAACCAGCAGGACCGCCCCCCACAACGCACCGGCGAGGCGGCCCAGACCACCGATCACCACGGCCATCAGCAGGAACAGCGACAGGGTCAGTGAGAACGCCCCGGGGGACACGCTCTGCGCGAGGACCGCCAGCAGTGCACCGCCGAGCCCAGCGGTGGCGGCGCTGACCACGAACGCGAGGACCTGGGTACGCGCCACGTGGATGCCGGCGAGACGGGCCGCCACCTCGTCGTCCCGGACCGCCCGGAAGGTGCGCCCGTACCGGCTGCGGATCAGGTTCGCCAGCAGCAGCAGGGCGAGCAGGGTGGCCGCGCCGGTGAGCCAGAGCTGCCACCGCTCGTAGGGAAAGTACGGGCCGAGCGCCAGCGGCGGCGGCTCCACCGGCACCGACAGCCCCTGCTCGCCGTTGAACACCCCGTCGAAGGTGACCGCCAACGCCGGCACGACCACGGCCACCGCAAGGGTGACCCCGGCCAGGTAGGGCCCGCGCAACCGGGCCGCAGCCACCCCGACCACCGCGCCGACCGCGACCGTGCTGACGATCGCCGCACCCAGCGAGAGCGGCAACAGCCAGCCGCCGGTCATCCCCCGGTCGGCGAACGCGTTCTGACACAGCGCCACGGTGTACGCCCCGGTGGCCATCAACGCCCCGTGCCCGAGCGACAGTTGACCGTTGAGCCCGGTGAGGACGGTCAGCCCGGCGGTCGCGCAGAGATAGGCGGCCACCGTGGCGAGCTGGAAGTTGCGGAACGGCTCGACGGCGTAGCTGACCCCCACCAGCAGCACCCCGACGGCGAGCACCACCGCGAGGTGACGCAGCAGGGTGGAGCCACGTCGCCGGTCGACCGGCCGACCGGCCGGGTCGGCCGGCCGGTGTCGCGGCGGCAGGGCCGCCCTCGTGGCGCTCACACCCGCCTCGCCGCGACCGGGGCGAACAGCCCACCGGGCCGGACCAGCAGCACCGCGAGCAGCAGGACCAACACCGCGAGCGGGGTGAGGTCGCTGCCGGCGTAGCCGCTCACGTAGGAGAGCAGCAGACCCACCACCAAACCGCCGACCACCGCGCCCGGCGGACTGTCCAGGCCACCGACCACCGCCGCGGTGAACGCCGAGACGAACACCAGGTCCATCGCGTGCGGGTGTAGGCCCAGTTCCGTCGGCAGGACCAGCATGGCGGCCAGTGCGCCCACTCCGGAGGCGAGCGCCCAGCCGAGCGTCAACATGCCACCGACGTTGACCCCGAGCAACCGGGAGACCTCCGGCGCGAAGGCCGCCGCGCGCATCCGCAACCCCACCGGAGTACGCGCGAACATCCAGGCCAGCCCGCTGACCACCACCCCGATCGTGGCGAAGACGAACAGGTCGTACGGGGACAGCACGGCGACCCCGCCCACGGTGAGGGCGGACCGGCTGAACGGGGCCTCGGCGGGGCGGAACTCACTGCCGTACACCATGCCCAGCACGGCCTGGATCAACAGCACCAGCCCGAGCGCCACGATCACCGGGTTGAGCGGGGAGGCGTGGTCGACGTGCCGCATCACCACACGGTCCACCACCGCACCGAGCAACAGGCCGGCGACGATCGCGACCACGAAACCCAGCCAGTAGGAACCGGTCGCGGTGCTCACGGTGTAGGCGACGTACGCGGCGGCGACGGCCATCGCCCCCTGGGCGAAGTTGACGACCCGCGCCGCCCGCCAGATGAGCACCAGGGCCAGCGCGAACGCGGCGTACACCGCGCCCCGGGACAGGCCGTCGACGGTGAGGAAGACGAAGCGGTCCAACAGTCCTCCCTCCGAGGGACGAGGTGGTGGTCAGAAACCGAGGTACGCGTGGCGCAGGTCGACGTCGTCGCGCAGCTGCGCCGCCGGGGCGGCGATCACCACGCGACCGAGGGACATCACGACGCCCTGGTCGGCGACGGCGAGCGCGCTGCGCACGTTCTGCTCGACCAACAGGACGGTCAAGCCGGTGCGGTCGCGCAGGTCGCGGAGCAGGGCCATGGTCCGGGCGACCACCCGGGGCGCCAGGCCGAGCGACGGCTCGTCCAGCAGCAGCAGCCGCGGTCGGCCGACCAGGGCCCGACCGAGCGCGAGCATCTGCCGCTCACCGCCGGAGAGCTGGTGACCGAGGTGCCGGCGGCGTCGGGCCAGCGGCTCGAAGAGCTGGTAGACCTCGTCGAGGGCCCGCCCCGCGTCGGCCCGGTCGCGTCGCCACAGCCCGCCCAGCCGCAGGTTCTCGTCGACGGTCAGCTCGCTGATCACGCCCCGGCCCTCCGGGACGTGCGCCATGCCGCGTCGGACGAGCTGCTCCACGGGCGTACCCCGCAGGTCCTCCCCGGCGAGAACGACCTGGCCGGCGGCCGGGCGGATCATGCCGGAGAGCGCGCGCAGGAGGGTGGTCTTGCCGGCGCCGTTGGCGCCGACCACCGCCGCGATAGTGCCGGCCGCAACGGTGAGGTCGATGGCCCGCAGCACGGGCGCGGCTCCGTAACCGGCCACCAGCCCCCGCACGACGAGCAGGTCGGGGGCGGTCATGGGGACACCTCCGCCTCGACGGTGGCACCGAGGTACGCGTCGGTGACCGCGGGGTCGTCGCGGATCTCGTCCGGGGTGCCGGCGGCGATGACCCGGCCGAAGTCGAGCACCACGAGGTCGTCGCAGACGGCCATCACCAGGTCCATGTGGTGCTCGACCAGGAGCACGGCACAGGGGTCGGCGTCCCGCCGGGGCAACTGCCGGACCAGCTCCGCCAGCTCGGCGATGTCGTCGGCACCGAGACCACCGGCCGGCTCGTCGAGCAGGAGCAGCCGGGGTCGGGCGGCGAGCGCGCGGGCCAGGGCGACCCGCTGGCGTACGGCGAAGGGCAGTGTGGCCGGCGCGGCTTCGGCGTGCTCGACGATGCCCAGCTCGTCGAGGATGGCCAGGGCGTCCCCGCGAAGCCGGCGTTCGTCGCGGTCACTGGCCGGCAGCCCGAGCAACGCCGGGACAAAACCCGCACGCGCGGTGTGTGAAGCGCCGGTCATCACGTTCTCCAGGACGCTCAGCCCGGCGAAGAGCCCGGTGCCCTGCAACGTGCGGGCGATGCCGAGCCGGGTCAGCCGGTGCGGCCGGGGCCGCAGCGGCCGGCCGTCGAGGGTGAGTGAGCCGATCTCCGGCGCGACGAAGCCGCAGATCACGTTGAAGAGGGTGGTCTTGCCGGCGCCGTTGGGCCCGATCACGCCCACCACCCGGTTGGGTGGCACCCGCAGGGAGACGTCGTCGAGGGCGGTGAGGCCGCCGAAACGGACGCCGATGTGGTGCAGTTCGAGGCCGCGCTCCATCACCCATCCCTCTGTCGTGGCGGGTGTTTATTTACACTCGCAGTGTACGTTTCTCGGGTATGGCGTCAAGACCTTCTATGCCCGTGCACGCAGACGGACGGGGCGGCCGCCAGCGGCGACCGCCCCGGTGACCGCCGTCAGGCGCTGGGGCAGGTGTTGCGGTACTCCTCGATCTGCGAGCCGCTCGGGCCGGGGCAGAGGAACTGCTCGTAGCGGGTGTCGTCGTCGACGAACCGCTTCAGCCAGGCCACCATCTGCCGTGCGGTCGGCGTGTTCGTGGTCTGCGGGAAGAAGTGGCTCGCCCCGTTCAGCTCCAGGTACGCCTTCTCGGCGGAGGCCGGGATGCTGGTGTAGAAGGGCACCGAGTGCGATGCGACCGGCGCGACGCTGTCGCTCTCGCCGCCGACGATCAGGGTCGGCACCCGCAGTTCGGACCAGCTCTTGTCCAGGTTCCACGGTGCCAGCGGCACCGCGGCCTGCAACGACGGCCGCGCCGAGGCGGCCTCCAGACTGCCGCCGCCGCCCATCGAGTGGCCGGCCACCGCGAGCCGGCTGCTGTCGATCCGACTGCGCACCGAGCTGCGTTCGGTGAGGTAGTCCAGCGCGGCGAGCAACTGCCGGCCCCGGCTGTCCGGCTGGTCCAGCCGACTGTTGGTCTCGATGCCGATCACCACGAAGCCGTGCGAGGCGATGCGCGGTCCGAGCCAGCTGATGCTGGACCAGGCAGCGGTGTAGCCGGGCGAGATGGCGATGGCGCCGAAGGTGCCCTCGCTGGTGCTGGTCGGGTAGTAGATGACGCCACCGCCGAAGCCGGTGACGCTCAGCGAGGACACGCTCTGCGAGGCCGTCGCGAACGGGCCGCGGCTGGCCTCCAGGATCGCGGTGGTCGGGGCCGGGCCCCGCTCGTACGGGCCGGCGGCCTGGGCGGCGCCGGACGATCCGGCCAGGACGCCGCCGGCGGCCAGGACGGCGGCCAGCGCGAACCGGGTGGCTCGGGCCGCGACGGAACGGGGACGGGTGGTGGTTGGTGAGGACACGTCGGGCACTCCCTAGAGTCGAGGGATATCGACGTGTGTCAGTTTTGGCTGGTTCACCGATCCCGGCATCGGCGAAATCACCAGTCCCCGGCGCCGGATGCTGAGGTCAGTTGTGTTTCGACCCTCTGACCAGGGGTAGCAGGGCAGGCGCCGACCCGCACACGCGCCATGGAGAGGTTCATTCAGTGGATTCCAGCAAGCCCGCCGAAGCGGTCAAGAACGCCGTGAAGACCGCCTCAGGAAAGATCGCCGATGCCCTCACCCCGGATGTCCCCGGCGCGCCGGGGAGCGCGCCACCGACCGTCGAGGAGCCGACGACGCCGCACGACCCACTGCCGCCGAAGCCGGAGCAGGGGGCACCGCAGACGCGTACGCCGACCGGTGCCCGGACCGGCGCGCCCACGACCGCGAACGGTCAGCAGGGGGCCTACCTCACGACCGCGAACGGGGCGCGGCTGCGCGACACCGACCACTCGCTCAAGGCCGGCCCGCGCGGTCCGGTGCTCCTACAGGACCACCACCTACGCGAGAAGATCACGCACTTCGACCACGAACGTATTCCGGAGCGCGTGGTGCACGCCCGGGGCGCCGGGGCGCACGGCGTGTTCACCGCGTACGGCACCGCCGAGGCGGTCACCAGGGCCGGCTTCCTCAAGAAGGGACGTGAGACCGAGGTCTTCGTCCGGTTCTCCACCGTGCTCGGTTCACGGGGTTCGGCCGACACGGTCCGCGACACCCGTGGCTTCGCCACGAAGTTCTACACCGACGAGGGCACCTTCGACCTGGTCGGCAACAACATGCCGGTCTTCTTCATCCAGGACGCGATCAAGTTTCCGGACATCATCCACGCCGGCAAGCCGCACCCCGACCGGGAGATCCCGCAGGCGCAGAGCGCCCACGACACCTTCTGGGACTTCGTGTCGCTGCACACCGAGGCGCAACACCACACCATCTGGAACATGTCCGACCGGGGCATTCCGCGTTCGTACCGGACGATGGAGGGCTTCGGCGTGCACACCTTCCGCCTGGTCAACGAGGCCGGGGAGACGGTGTTGGCCAAGTTCCACTGGAAGCCGAAGCTGGGTGTGCACTCGCTGACCTGGGAAGAGGCGCAGTTGCTCGGCGGTGTGGACCCGGACTTCCACCGCCGGGACCTCTACGACGCCATCGAGGCCGGCGCGTACCCGGAGTGGGAGCTGGGCATCCAGGTCTTTCCGGACACTCCCGAGGAGACCTTCGCCGGCATCGACCTGCTGGACCCGACGAAGATCGTGCCGGAGGAGTTGGCCGAGGTGCAGCCGATCGGGCGGCTGGTGCTCAACCGGACCCCGACGAACTTCTTCGCCGAGACCGAACAGGTCGCCTTCCACCTCGGCCACCTGCCCCCGGGCATCGACGTCACGAACGACCCGCTGCTGCAGGGCCGGCTCTTCTCGTACCTCGACACGCAGCTCACCCGGCTGGGCGGGCCCAACTTCGCGCAGATCCCGATCAACCGCCCGCACGCCGCCGTGAACGACATGCTGCGCGACGGCTTCCACCAGCACGCCGTACACGCGGGCGTCGCGCCGTACCGACCGAACTCGCTCGACGGCGGCAACCCGTTTCCCGCCGGGGACGCCGAGCACGCCTTCGTCGACGTGCCGGTCACGGTCGCACAGGCACCGAAGGTACGCGCGAACCCGGCCTCGTTCGACGACCACTACAGCCAGGTTCGCCTCTTCTGGCTGAGCATGTCGCCGGTCGAGCAGGAGCACATCATCCGGGCGTACACCTTCGAGCTGGGCAAGTGCTACCACCAGGCGATCAAGGAGCGGCAGCTGCAGAGCCTCGCCAACATCGACCCGGTGCTGTGCGAGCGGGTCGCCACCGGCCTGGGCCTGCCCGCGCCGCAGCCCACCGTGTCGCTCGCCGACGTCACACCCAGCCCGGCGCTGTCACAGGTCGGTCGGGAGTGGCCGAGTGACGGCCGCACCGTCGGCATCGTCGTCGACCCGGCCGGCGACCTGGACGGCGTCGACGAGGTCCGTCGGGCCGTGTTCAGCGCCGGCATGGTGCCACTGCTGATCGCCCCGCACGGCGGCATGGTGGGCGACCTGCCGGTGCAGCGCACCTTCGTCACCGGCCGGTCGGTCGAGTTCGACGCGATCCTGCTGGCCGGAGCGCCGGCACCCGGACCGGATGCGCTGCCCGCCCGCGACGCCAAGGCGGGCCGGCCGGATCCGGCGACGGTGGACCCCCGGGTGCTGCTCCTGGTCGAGGAGTGTTGGCGGCACGCCAAGGCGATCGGCGCCTGGGGCGCCGGCGTCACCGTGCTGGAGCAGGCCGGCGTCGCCGGCACCCCGGGCGTCGTGGCGGCGGGCTCCGGCACCGAGGCGCTGACGGCGCTGCAGCAGTTGATGGCCGCGCACCGGGTGTGGGAGCGGTTCCCCGCCTCGGTCGCCTGACCCAGCAGCCACTGACGAGGGCCGTCCTCCTCCGGGGACGGCCCTCGTCGGCGTCATCGCCGGACCCACTGCAACTGGTTGGTGCCGCCGCCACAGCTGCGCTGCTCGATCACCGCGCCGTTCGCGGTGCTCTGGCCGGCCGTGCCCAGGCACATCCCGCTGTGCGCGTTGACCAACTGCCCGTCGGTCAGGGCGAACTGCTGCGCCGGGGTCGTGTTGCAGGTGGTGAGCTGGATCGCCGCACCGGCGTCGCTGGACGCGCCGAGCACGTCCAGGCAGCGCCCACCCAACTGCACGCTCCCGTCCGATCGCATCGCCCAGAGCTGGTTGCGGGCGCGATCGTCCCGGCAGTCCCAGATCCGCAGCCGGACCGGGTCGGGTGAGTCCGGCGCGCTGACATCCAGGCACCGGTTGCTCGCCACCCCGACGAGCCGGTTGCCCGACCGCGCCGCGGGCGCGCTCGGCGTCGGTGACACGCCGCGGTCCGGAGTGGTGGACGGGGTGACGCTGCCCGACGCCGGTCGGAAGCCGGTGGTGATCCGCCGGAAGGCATCCGCCGCCCAGGCGGACTCGGGCGTCAGCCAGAGGATGCTGTAACCCTTGCGCTTCGCCGTCGTGAAGGTGCGCTGGCGGGCGTGCATCCCCGTACCCGCGTCACTGGTGTAGACCCACTCCAGGTCGGCGGCCTTGAGTTGGTAGTTGACGGTGACCAGTTCGACTCGGCGGTAGTCGCGGTACCGCTCGCCGACGGCCGGGGCACTCAGTTCGGCCAGCGGATCGCTGCGCGGCGAGTCGGTCTGGCTGACGACCAGCATCCGTTCGCCGCCCGGCTCGTGGAGTTCGACCTGCTGGCCGCGCCGGACGATCTGCCAGTCGCGCGGCGCTGGCACCGCGAAGCCGCTGCTGTCCCGGTAGACCGACCACGAGATCGGTTGGTGTGTGGCGGTCGTCGGTGCCGGGCCGGGTGTCGACGGCGCACCCGGCGCGGCGGCGTCCACCAGCTCGGCCCCGCCGCCGGTCGGCCGCGCCACACGACGCGTGGCCAGCGGAACCCCGACCGCCAGGCCGAGCACGACCAGGGCCGCCAGGCCACCGAGAAGCCAGGTCCGTCGTCGGCGGGCCGGTCGCGGACGGTCACCGTTCACCGCGGCGGCCGACGACCGGGGTACGGCGGGCGCGCCGATCGAGGGGGACGTGATCGCCGCCGGTGGAGGCGTGGCAGGCGCCGAACGCCACGTCACCGCGATGGGCGGCGTCGGTGTGGCGTCCAGCGCCGCCCGGAGCAACTGCTCGGCCGCGTCGGCGTCCATCCGCTCGGCCGGGTCCTTGCGCAGCAAGCCGGCCAGCACCGGCGCGAGCGGCCCCGCGCGCCGCGCCGCGGGTGGTGGCTCGGTGACCAGCGCGGTGAGGCTCATCAGACTCGACGGTCGGGCGTACGGCGACTGGCCCTCGACGGCGGCGTACAGGGTCGCGCCGAGCGACCAGAAGTCCCCCTCCGGACCCACCGTGCCCCGCATGGCCCGCTCGGGAGAGACGTACGCGGGCGAGCCGAGCACCACACCGCTGAGGGTCAGGTTCACGTCCTCGACGGCGGTGGCCAGGCCGAAGTCGGTGAGCACGATCCGGCCGTCCACGCCGACGAGGATGTTGGCGGGCTTGACGTCCCGGTGCATGATCCCGGCGCGGTGGGCGGCGCGCAGCGCGCCGAGCACGGCCAGCCCGATCTCGGCCGCCCGCACCGGCGGGATGGGGCCGTCGGTGGTGATGGTGTCGTGCAGCGACCGGGACGGGATGTACTCCATCACGATCTGCGGGTCACCGTCGGCACTCAACAACACATCGAAGACCCGGACGACGTTGACGTGGTCGAGCTGCGCGATGGCGCGGGCCTCTCGAAGTGACCGGATCCGCAATTCCTGTCGCGCTTCATTGGTCAGGCCGGGCGGTGGAACGATTTCCTTGATTGCGACGTCCCGTTGCAGCATTCGGTCGCGGGCTTTCCACACTCGACCCATTCCGCCCTGGCCGATGACCTCGACAACGTCATACCGATCGGTAACAAGAGGCGGTAACATCTGCGACACCCGGAGAGGCTACCTGGCACGACGTCGAACGATTTCCGGCAGCCGAGGCGAACCACCGTTTGTGATCCGGCTCATCCCCCGCTGGGAATGTCGCTTATGGAGCCCGGGACGGTGCGGGCGCACCGTTGATCCCCCGTAATTGCCCCATGTTCACCGTGGTGCCCGCACCCGTCACGGCGGAATCAACCGATGTCGGCCAGCCGGGGCAGCACCTCGCCGCCGAGCCGCTGCGCGAACTCGACCGGGTGCCGATCCGGCGTCACCTGCACCTCGCTCACCCCGAGCGCGGCGTACTCGGACACCTCGGCGAGGAACGCGTCGGTGTCGTCCAGCGGCGACCGGGAGGCGACCACCGTCTTGTCGATGGTGTCGTAGTCGCGGCCCTCGGCGGCGCAGTGCCCGCGCAGCACCTCCAGCTTGCGCGCGATGTCGTCGATGCCACCGCGACCGAACAGGTTGCAGGCGTCGGCGTACCGGGCCACCAGCAGCAGGGTCTTCTTCTCGCCGCCGCCACCGATCATGATGGGCGGCCGCGGGCGGCTCAACGGCTGGGGCGAGTTGATGGTCTCGGCGAGCTGGTAGTGCTTCCCGTTGAACGGGCCGTCGGCGGCACTCCACATCTGAAGGCAGATGCGCAGCGTCTCCTCCAACCGCTCGAACCGCTCGGCCACCGGGACGACCGGCACACCCAGCCCGAGCTGCTCCCGCTCGTACCAGGAGGCGCCGATGCCGAGGCGGGCTCGCCCGGCGGAGAGGACGTCGAGAGTGGTCACGGTCTTGGCGAGCAACCCCGGATACCGGTACATCACACCGGTGACCAGCACGCCCAACGTCATACGCTGCGTCATCGCCGCGACGTAGCCCAGCGTGGTGTACGCCTCCAGCATCGGCTCCTCGGCCGCGAACACCGCGTCCATCTGGAAGAAGTGGTCCATCACCGTGAACGACGCGACGCCGGCCTGATCGGCGATGGTCGCCGTCTGCGCCAGGGTCGGTGCGATCGCGGCCGGGTCGGCCGGGGTCGAGTAGTTCCAGTAGTGCAGCCCGAGCTTCATGTTCGGCACCTCCGCACCGAGCCTAGTGCCGCCCGGCGTCGCCGGGGCGGCGTAAGACCGCCGGGGGCACGAGCCCGGCCGCGTCCATTACCGAGCCATGACAATTCGTGGATCACGCGGGGATATCCGGCTGGCAACTTCTGGTGGGTGATCCAACAGCTGTCTCACCCCGCGCCTCGGGCGGCCGAAACGTACCGCGACGCGACGCGCGTCCGGTTCCGGCACCGGCGGACGGGACCCACACCCGCGCCCGCCTCCGGATCGGACCGGGCGCAGTGGGCCGATGCCGCGAAGGGCGTCTGCATCATCCTCGTCGTGCTGTGGCACGTCGTCGTGAAGGACTACCTCCAGATCGACTGGCACGTCGGCGTACCGGTGCCGGGCCTCTGGGGCACGCTGGGTGAGCAGTTCCTTCCGCTGCGGATGCCGCTGTTCTTCACCATCTCGGGTGTCTTCGCGGCGAACGCCGCCCAGCGGCCGTGGCGGGTCGTCGCCCGCAGCCGGATCGCCGGGTTCGTCTACCTGTACGCCGTCTGGCTGCTGATCCACACCGTGGTTCTCGCCGCCGCGCCGGAACTGCCGACCGACCGTGCCACCTCGGCTCTCGGCCTGCTGGAGCAGCTCACCATCACGCCGTCCAACCTGTGGTACCTGTACGCCCTGGCGCTGTACTTCACGATCGCCAAGGCAACCCGGCGGGTGCCCCGGGCGCTGGTCCTGGTCCCCGCAGCCGCGCTGTCCGCCGTCGCCGCCGCCGGCCTGCTCGACACCCCGGGCAACCGGGCCGGTCTCTACCAGAACCTGGTCTTCTTCCTCGCCGGCCTGTACCTGCGGCCGCAGATCCAGCGGTGGGCCGCCACCGCCAGCCGCCGTCGGCTGTTGCTGACCTCGGGGGCGTATTTCGTGTCACTCGCCGCGATGGCGGTGGCCGGCGCCCAGCAGTGGCTCGGGGTGTGGACGGCGGTCTCCGTGCTGGCAGTGATCTTCGGCATAACCGCCGCTGCCCGGCTGGCCCGGTGGTCGGCGCTCAGCAAACCGCTGGCTAGGCTCGGCCGCATCACACTTCCGATCTACGTCGTCCACATGCCGGTTTTGGCCCTGCTGCACCGGCTGTTGCTCGTACCGGTTTCCGGGCTGGATCGGCCCGCTCAGGGCCTGCTCGTGCTCGGATATCCGATTGTCCTGACCGGCCTGGTGATCAGCCTGAGCCTGGCCGCCCACCGTGGGCTGCTGGCGGTTCGAGCGGGCTGGCTGTTCGCGCTCCCCGGCCCGCGTCGGGTGGAGGCGACCAGATGAGCACCCTGGCCGAAGCGCTGGTCGACCTCGACGCGATCGCCAGCAACGCGCGGACGATCGCGTCGGTCACCGGCACCGGACTGATGGCGGTGGTGAAGGCGGACGGGTTCGGCCACGGCGCGGTGCAGGTGGCCCGTGCCGCGCTGCGTGCCGGAGCCAGGTGGTTGGGGGTGACCTCGGCAGCCGAGGCGTTGGCCCTGCGTGACGCCGGTGTGACCGCGCCCACGTTGAGCTGGCTGCACGACCCGCGCGAGGACTTCGGTATGTTGATCAACGCTGGCGTCGACGTCGGCGTCTCGACGACGACGCACCTGCACGCCCTTGCCGACGCGGCCCGTTCGCTCGGCGCACCGGCGATGGTGCAGCTCAAGGCGGACACCGGATTGTCCCGCAACGGGGCCGCCGGGGACGACTGGCCCGAGTTGGTCAGTTGGGCGCGCAAGTACGAACGGGAGGGCGGGATCCGGGTGCGCGGGGTGTGGTCCCACCTCGCCGACGCCGATGTGCCGGGCGCCCCCGGACTCACCCGGCAGGTGGCGGTCTTCGAGGAGGCGCTGCGGATCGCGCGGTCGGCCGGTCTCGACCCCGATCTCGTCCACCTGGCCAACTCGGCGGCAGCTCTCTCCGCCCCACGAACCCGCTTCGACCTCTGCCGGATCGGGATCGCCCTGTACGGCGTGGACCCGTTCGGCGCGAACGGGCCGGGCGAGTTCGGGCTGCACGCCGCGATGACCCTGCGGACGAGCGTGGTCAACGTCAAGCGGGTGCCGGCCGGCACCGGCGTCTCCTACGGGCCCGAGCACGTGACCAGCGCACCGACCACGCTGGCACTGCTGCCGCTGGGCTACGCCGACGGGCTGCCCCGGGCCACCGGCGGTCGCGCCTCGGTGTGGCTCGCCGGACGGCGGTGCCCGGTCGTCGGACGCATCGCCATGGACCAGTGCGTGGTCGACGCCGGGGACCTTCCCGTGACGATCGGCGACCCGGTCGTGGTGTTCGGCCCCGCCGAGGGCGACCCGGGCCCACCGACGGTCGTCGAGTGGGCCCGGTGGGCCGACACCAACCCACACGAGATCTTGACCGGCATCGGGGCCCGGGTGGCCCGCGACCACCTCCACGGAAGGGCACGCAATTCATGACAACCCGACTGGCAGTGCTGTACGGCGGGCAGAGCGGCGAGCACGAGGTGTCCTGCCGCTCGGCGGCGAGCATCCTCGCCCACCTGGACCGTGCGCGGTACCAGGTGACCGAGGTGCTCATCGACCGCGACGGCGGGTGGCAGGTCGGCGGTCGACCGACGCCACTCCCGGCGGCGTTGCGCGTCCTGCGCGCCCAGGACGTGGTGTTCCCGGCCCTGCATGGCCCGTACGGCGAGGACGGCACCGTGTCGTCGCTGCTGGAGTGGCTCGGCGTGCCGTACGTCGGCAACGGCGTCTTCGCCAGCGCCGCCGGCATGGACAAGGGGGTCACCAAGCGGCTCCTCGCGGCGGAGGGCCTGCGGGTCAGCCCGGGGGTGACCCTGCGCCCCGGCGAGGAGCTGTCATCCGACGACCGTCGTCGGCTGGAGTTGCCGGTCTTCGTCAAGCCGGCCCGCGCCGGGTCGAGCCTGGGTGTCGTGAAGGTGGACGACTGGGCGGGGGTTCCCGCCGCGCTGGAGCAGGCCCGCCAGGTCGACCCGAAGGTGCTCGTCGAGCAGGGGGCGCGGGGGCGTGAGATCGACGTGGCCGTCCTGCAGCACCCGGACGGTCGGGTGCAGGCCGGCCCGCCGTTGGAGATCCGGGTGACCGGTGCCGGCTTCTTCGACTACGACGCAAAGTACGACGGCGGGGCGATCTTCCAGATCCCCGCCCCGCTCGACGCGGCGACCACCGAGGTGCTACAGGACCGGGCGATCCGCGCCTTCCAGGCCCTCGACTGCCGTGGGCTGCTGCGGGTCGACTTCTTCCTGCCCGCCGAGGGGTCGCCCGAGCCCATCGTGAACGAGGTCAACACGTTCCCCGGTTTCACCGCCGCGTCACAGTTCCCGCAGATCTGGCAGCAGGCCGGCATCGGGTTCGCCGCTCTGATCGACATTCTGATCGCCGGCGCGCTGGCCGACCAGGACCGGGGCCGCCACAGCGGGTTACCCCGGCAGGCCCGCGCGGTCGACCTGGTCTGAGTTGGTGGTCGGCGCCCGGTCACTTGGCGGGACACCGGCGGGCTGGTTGGGCACCGTCGGACCCGACGATGGTGACCGGGGCCGAACTTGCCACCAGGCCGGCCTGGGCGGCGGCGTCGGCCGCCGTGCAGATGATCTGGTCGGTCGCCGTCAGCGACAACGGTCGCGCCGTCCCGGTGATTCGCACCGTTAGGCCACCGGACTGACCGGCCCCGGGCGTCACCTCGACGACGGGAATCAACCCGGCTGGCACATCGCTGGTCAGTCCCTGGCTGCGTTCGTTCTGCTCCGGGCCAGCGGCGAGCAGGGCAAGTGCCTCGCTCGGTGAGGCACCCACCTTGCTGGGGCGCAGGACCAGCACGAGTTCGTCCTGCGCGAGCAGGTAGATCCCGACGCCCTGCGCTGGGCCGCTGACGGCGGGACGACCGGTGATGACGGCGCTGGGCCGTACCCCACAACCCGCTGCCAGCAGCGTGCCGAGCAGCAGTCCGCTGGCGAGCAGCGCACGGCCGGTCCGCCGGCGGGTCACCGGGCACCTCCGGCGTCGGTCGTGTCGCGGGGCAGTCGGAGCGTGAAGACCGCGCCGCCACCGGGGCCGTTGCCGGCGACGAGAGCCCCCCGCCGCTCGCCGTGGCGGTGCAGGCGTGCGTTCTCCCAGGAGATGGCGAGGCCGAGGCCGCTGCCCTCGGAGCGGGTACGCGCGGTGTCGGCCTTGTAGAAGCGGTCGAAGACGTGCGGCAACACCTCCGGGTCCAGCCCCGGCCCCTGGTCGGCCACCTCGATGGTGATCCAGTCCGGGTCGGCGCTCAGGCGTACGGACACCGGCTCGGCACCGTGCCGGAAGGCGTTGCCGACCAGGTTGGCGACGATGACGTCCAGCCGGCGGGGGTCGAGCCGGGCCACCACTGCGGGCGGCAGGTCGGTGCGCACCCGGTCGGCCCAGCCGCGGATCCGCAGGGTCGCGGTCACCGCCGCGGCCACGTCCACGTCGTCGAGGGCGAGCCGTGCCGTGCCGGAGTCGAACCTGCTGATCTCGATGAGGTCGTTGACCAGTTGGGTGAGGTTCTGCGTCTCCTGGCTGACCAGCCGGGCGGCCCGGCCCGCGTCTCCGGGCAGGTGGTCGGCCTCCTCGTCGAGCACGTCGGTGACCGCCGTCATGGCGGCCAGCGGCGTACGGAGTTCGTGCGAGACGTCGGCCACGAAGCGGCGGGCGTCGGATTCCATCCGCCGCAGTTCACCGACCTGCCGCTCCAGCGTTCCGGCGGTGTCGTTGAAGGTCCGCGCCACGTCGGCCAGCTCGTCGACACCCCGCACCGTCAGCCGGGTGCTCAGGTCGCCCTCGCCGAGGCGGCGCGCCGCCCGGCCCAGGTCGCGGACGGGTCGCAGCACGCCACGGGCGGCGAGCAGGGCCAGCAGGACGGCGAGGATCAGGGACAGCCCACCGGTCAGCCACGCCAGGGTGGCGAGCCGGTCGACGCTCTGCTGCTCGGGCACGAGGCTGCGCACCGAGTAGACCTCCAGCCCGGATGGCCGGGAGGTGCCGTCGGGTCGGTCGAGCGTCAGTTGGGTGCCGATGAGCAGCGCGGGTTGTCCGTCCAGCGAGACCCGCTGCCAGGCGATCTGGCCGTCGGCGACCTCCTGCCGCAGTTCGGGAGTGAGCGGGTCGGGCGACAGAGAGCCCTGCGACCGCATGTCCCGGTAGATGACCACCGCCGAGCCCTCGCGGTCGGAGAGTCGCTGGGCCAACAGGTCCAGCTCGTTCTGGGACGGCGGGAGCTGGGCGATCGGGTAGACCTTGGTGAGTTGATCGGTCAGCGACATCACGGCGGCGTCCTGCGCCTGCTGCAGGATGACGGTCCGGGCCTGGAAGTAGCTGCCGCTGGCCACGACCGCCGTGGTGGTGACCCCGAGCAGCGCGAACGCCAGGAGCAGTCGGACCCGTAGGCCCGAGACCTGGGCGGCGATCGAGCGCCACAGCGTCACAGCGGCCCGAACCGGTATCCGAAACCACGTACGGTCTGGATGAAGACCGGGGCCGACGAATCGGACTCGATCTTGGCGCGTACCCGCTGGACGCATGCGTCCACGAGTCGCGAGTCGCCGAGATACCCGTGCTCCCACACGGCCTCCAGCAGTTGCTGACGGCTGAGCACCTGACCCGGCGTGTGCGAGAGTTCGAGCAGCAGCCGCAGCTCCGTCGGGGCGAGGCTGACCGGCGTCCCGTCCTTGCTGACCACCAGTGCGGCCCGGTCGATGGTCAACGCACCGTACTGTTCCGGGCCGGCCCGGTCGCCGCCGCGACGCGAGTCGCCGCCGGTGCGGCGGAGCACCGCGCGGATGCGCGCCTCGAGCACCCGGGCCTGCACGGGCTTGACCACATAGTCGTCGGCGCCGGCCTCCAGACCCGCCACCACGTCCATGTCGTCGTTACGGGCCGTGAGCATGATGATCGGCAGGTCACCGAGTTGCCGGATCCGGCGACAGACCTCGAACCCGTCCATCCCGGGCAGCATGAGATCGAGGACCACGACCTCCGACGGGGTCGTGCGCAGTCGCTCCAACCCCTGCTCACCGGTGCCTACGGCGTGCACCGTGTGCCCCTGTCGGGTGAGCGCCAGCTGTAGTCCGTCGCGCACCGTCTGGTGGTCTTCGATCAACAGCACCTGGGACATGTCGTCAAGTATCCCATCATGAGATCTTTCGCGTTTTGGACGCCGGTCGTGGCCGCCCGGAGCGCGGCACCGCGAAATCCGTCGAACGCATCAGAAACACCACCGCACCCACCAGCACCATCGTCGACGCGGCCGTGGCCGCGATGGCGACCAGCGTCGCGCGTTGCAGCGACGCGGCCAGACCGGGCACGACCACCAGTAGCGCCCAGAGCAGCACGACCAACCCGACTCCCGCCTCGGCCAGCCTGGGCCAGAGGCTGTCGCCGTCCGAATCCCTGTCCGCGTCGTGGTCGCCGGGCCAGGCCGCCAGCGCCGCGGCGGCCAGGCAGCACAGGGTCACTCCCAGCAGTACGCCACCGAGCACGTCGCTAAACCGGTGCCAGCCCGCGATCATCGTGGCGGCGGCGATCACCGAGACACCCGCCGCGCCCGGCACCGCCAGGCACCTCCGGGCCCACCCGGGCAGGACCAGCATGAACGCCAGCAGCAGAGCGGTCGCCGCCGCGACGTGGCCGCTGGGGAAGCTGTTGTGGGTGGTCGAACTCTCGATCTGCAGATCCGGGCGGGGCAGCGCCGACTTGACCGCGCCGGCCACCAGCACCGCGCAGACGACCGTACCCACGCCGACAACCCCGGCGACCAGCCGCCGGCGGAGCACACCCACCAGCAGCACCACGCCGAGCAGAACCGCGATCAGGGTCGGGTCGCCGAAGGTGGCCAGCACGCTCTTGGCCGGATCCACAAGCACGGTCTGCTGTTCGTACCCTCCGCCCCGCTCGGCGCGCGGCAGGAGCACCCCGTCCAGCCACTGCCCGGAGTCCGTCCGCACGAAGGCGGCACCGGTGAGGGCCAGGGCGACCAGACCGCAGAGCGCTGCCGCGAGCAGCCGAAGCCCCAGTGGCACCGCCGCGCGGGTGTGCGGCAGCGGTCGCGCCGGACCGGGCGTCGACCGCCCGGCGGAGTACAACGAGCCAATGGACATGGCGACCATGCTCGCCCCGGCAGGTCCGTACCCCGTCCTCGAATTGTCTTGGTTCTGTCACAACCACCCCCGCCGCTTCCGGAAAAGCGGATCGTCGGCGGTGGGCCCGGGTGGACCTGGCCGCACGGCGGGATTCACATGCTTGCATGCAACTATGTTTTACCCAGCCGAGATCAGCCACCACTAGGGTCAGGACGCCGATCGATGTTTCGGTCGGTGGTGCGAAAAATCCATCCGGAGTGAGTTGGGGAACCGGAAGGTGTTGGGGGAATGCAGGGAATTCCAGTTTCCAGCCTGGTCATCGGCATCGCATCCTCGCCGGCCGAGCGCCGACATCTGGCCCGGCTGCTCGGCGGCAGTGACGCCTTCCTGATCGTCTCGACCGTCGACCAGGCACGAGAGTTCCTCGGGGTGGTCGAGACGTCCCCCGTCCCGACTCCCCCGACCAGGAGCATGCTCGCCGAGGTGGCGCCGAGCCCACAGCCACCGCCGCCGGATCTGGCCGTCGACTCCGACCGCCGGGTGCTGCGGTGGCGCGACCAGGAGATCGACCTGACCCGGTTGGAGCACGACGTCCTGCTCTGCCTGGTGCACGCACCCGGGCAGATCTGGACCTACGAGCGGCTGCACCTGGAGGTCTGGGGCAACCGGCACCTCGGCCGCGGCTCCGACATGCACTCGGTGATCCGCCGGGTGCGCGGCAAGCTGGCCAGACTGAACGCCGCGGCGACGATCCATTCGGTACGCGGCGTCGGCTTCCGGCTCGCCCCCGTCTGATCACCCGGGACGCGGTCCGGCCCGCCTGGTCTGTGACCAGGCGGGCCGGACGTCTGCGCTAGCGCTCAGGCGTCAGCACCTGATGGGCGCCAACCCGAAGTTCTCCACGGTGGGAGTGGCGGTGTCGATCCTCGTCTGACGGGTCTGCGGCTTCCAGCCGTCCTTGGCGACGATCATCGTGAGCGGGTTGTTGCGGCGGTCCACCCAGTAGGCGTACTTGCCCTCGGCGTCGGTGGCGAAGGTGTACGACGCCGCCCACGAGTCGACCTGCACGACCGCGCCGGTGAGCGGCGAGGTCGCACCCTGGCAGCTGGTGCCGGTGACCGTACCCATGAGCTTGCCCCAGGTCTTCGGGGGGTTCGCGGTCATGGTCACGGCGACCGGTGCCACCGAGTACGGGGTGTTCTCGGAGATCCCGACCCCGCCGGAGTAGGTGCCCGGCTGGTCCACGTTCGCCGTCAGACCGACGGTGACCGTGACCTTCGCACCCGGCGCGAGGGTGACCGCCGACTTGTCGATGGTCATCCAGCTGACGTCGGCCGCCGACTCGGAGCATCCCTCGAAGCCCGGGAGCACCTCGCTGTCCGGAGCCGCGTTGAAGCTGCCGGACGAGCCACCGATCTTGTAGAAGCCGCACGCCGCGCCACCGCGGTACCGCGCGGTGTTCGCGTTCGGCAGGTTGGACCAGGAACCGGCGGCCGGGTCGAAGGCGAAGCCCGCGTTGCTGATGGCCCCACCCTGCGAACCACCGACGACAAGGAGCTTGCCGTTGGCGACGGCGTACGAGCTGGCCCAGTTGTCGGCCGGCGCGTCGGCGATGGCGGTCCAGGTGTTGGCACCCGGGTCGAAGGCGTAGCTGGACTTCTGCGCGGCGGAACCGTCGTTGCCGCCGGTGCAGTAGAGGACGCCGTCGATCCCACCGCAGGAGGCGAAGGCCACCGACTTCGGGTAGTTGGCCATCGTCTCCCACTTGTCACTGGTGGGGTCGTACCGCACGACGCTGTTCGACATCGGCAGGCAGGCCGCGGTCGTGCAGCCACCCACCGCGTACAGCTTGCCGTCGACGACGGCCTGGCCGGCGGCGGCCCGCGGTGCCGGGTTGTCGGCCAGCTCCGCCCAGGTGTTCGCCCCCGGGTCGTACGACCAGGTGGCGGAGTCCGGACCGGCGTCGGCCCAGCCACCGGTGACGATGATCTTGCCGTTCACCACCCCAGCGGTCAGGGCGTTGCGCGCGCCGGGAAGGTCGGCGATGGCCGTCCAGGTCTGCGCGGCCGGGTCGTAGGCGTAGTTCTTGGTGGTGGAGGCCGCACCGTCGCCGCCACCGAGCGAATACACCTTGCCGTCCAGGTTCACCACCCGGTTGTCCATGATCGTGGCCGGGTAGTTGGCGATGTCGGTCCACGGTGCCGCCTGTGGGCTGGCCGCCGCGGCAGCGGCCTTGGCCTCCTTGCCGGACGCCTTGGCGGCGAACGACGTCGGTACGGTGAGCCGCTGCTCCGGTGCACCGCTGGACCCGAGCACCTGCTGCCGGGTGATCGTGGACCCGTCCGCCCGGAGGAGTTCGAATCCGTTGTCCCGCTCGCTGAACTTGACCTCGACCGGCGCGCCGCCGGTGTTGGTCACCGTGAACGTCTTGCTGGTCTTGCCGTTGGGCATCTGCAGCGTCGCGCTCAGCTGGGTCGGCGTCACCGACAGCCGACCGGCCGCGAGCTGGAAGTTCGCGGTGGTCGCCCAGTCGGCCTCGACCTCGACCTGCTTGGTCTGGCTGACGTAGTTGCCGGCGGTCGCCGTGAACGGGTGCGAACCGGTCAGCGACGAGTAGATCCAGTAGAAGCCGTCGGCCAGCCCCGGGTCGTCCGGGGTCGCCACGGTGACGGCCTTCTCGGCGGGCCGGTCCTTGCTGATGACGGTCGCGCCGTTGACGTAGCTGTCGTCGTTCTTGTCGCGGACGTTGCCGACGACCAGACCGCCGTCGAGCGGTACGCAGGTGACCTGGCTGCCGATCAGGACGTTGTCGACCTCCCACCACCACTCGTACGAGGCGTCGTAGTAGTGGAACCGGACCTGCACCTGCGCCTTGCCGGCGGCCTGCGGGATCGGGATCTCGGTCACCTTCGGTCCCCGGACGTCGGTCTCCTGGCGGAGCACGTTGGTCCAGGTGGCACCGCCGTCGATGCTCAGGTCGACGTCGGCGGTGTCGTCGTTGAGCTGGTTGAAGTCCTGGTTGAACCGGATGACCGGGGCGGTGACGCTGGTCAGGTCGACCACCGGGCTGACCAGGGACGTGTCCTGGCTGGTGCCCGCTCCGTAGGCGTCGCTGTCGATCATCGCGAAGTTGCCGCTGCCGCCGGTCAGGTTGCCCCGGTCGCCGTCGTCGGTGAACTTCCAGACCTGACCGCTGCCCGCGTTGTCCACGACGGTCCAGCCGGCCGGCGTGGTCGTGGCGTCGAAGGTCTCGTACTCACCGTCGGAGCCAGTCGTGTATCCGGGCGCCGTGGTGCAGACCGTGGTGTCCACCGGCACGGCGACGTTCGCGGTGACGTTGCCCGCGCCGACCACGACCTCCTTGGTGACCGTTTGATAGCCCGGGTACTGCGGCTCGTACTTCAGGGTGTAGGTCTGCCCGGCCGGCAGCTTGATGCTGTAGCGGCCGTTCGACGGAGTGGTGTGGTCGTAGACGCCGGACACGCCCGTCACGGTCACCTTCGCGTACAACGGCCAACCGTGACCGGAGCCGTCGGTGACCGCACCGGTGACGTTGACACTCGGCACCGCCGTGAGCGCGACGTTGAGCGTCGTGGTCGCCGCCTTGGCGACCGTTGCCGACTTGGTGGTGCTGCCGTAACCGAACGCCGCCACGGCGACCTGGTAGTCGCCGGTCGGGAGTTGGGTGGAGAACTTGCCATCCGCGCCGGTGGTCAGCTCACGCGCGGCCGGGCCGGTGAGCGTCACCGTCGCACCGGCGATCGGGGCACCGGTGGCGGAGTCGGTGACCGTGCCGGCCAGCGTGCCGATGTCGCCGGTCGGGGCGGCGTTGAGCAACGCGAGGGCGTCCAGCCGGCCTTCGCCGTAGACGTTGTTGTCGGCGGCGGTGCCACCACACTGGTCGTCGGCCTTGTCGACCGCTGCGCCGTTGAGCAGCGCACGGGTCGCGTCGACGTCACCGATCAGCGACGGGGCCGCCGAGTAGAGCAGCGCGATCGCACCCGCGAGGTGCGGCGCGGCCATCGAGGTGCCGCTGATGCTGCCGTAGGAGCTGCCCGGAATGCTCGACCGGACGTTCACACCCGGCGCCGAGATGTTGGGCTTGATCTCCCCGTTCTGACCGGCGCCGCGGGCCGAGAAGCCGGCGACGTTGTTGTTGATGTCGTACGCGCCGGTCAAGTAGTTGCTGGCGAGGCTGCCCGGCGAGCCACTGGTCTGGCAGGCCGGTCCGCTGTTGCCGTTGGACCAGACGCCGAAGATCCCGGAGGCGGCCCAGGCGTTCGTGACGTCCTCCATGAACGGCTCGTTGGACGGGTCCCGGGTGCCCCACGAGTTATTGATGATGTTCGGTCGCTTGCTCGCGTCCGCGTTCTGACCGTTGAGGTCCAGCGGTTCGAGCATCCACTGACCGGATTCGATCAGAGCGGCGTCACTGGGGCAGCACCCGTTCGCCGCGATCCACTTCACCCCGGGGGCGACGCCGATCTGGTTCGCGCCGTCGGAGCCGGCCATGGTGCCCATGGTGTGCGTGCCGTGACCGTCGCCGTCGCAGGGGGCGGTCGCACAGGCACCGCTCGACTCGGCGGCGTTGAACCAGTTGTAGTTGTGGTCGAACGTCCCGTCACCGTTGTTGCCCCGGTAGGAGTTGACCAGCGCCGGGTGGTTGAACTGCACCCCGGTGTCGATGTTCGCGATGGTGATGCCCTCGCCCTTGACGCCGTACTGGGACCAGACGTCGTCGGCGTTGATGTTGGCGATGCCCCACTCCAGGGCGTTGACGGTCTTCTCGTCGGTACCCTTGGTGGTCTCGGGCACCTGGTAGGCAACCGGGGCGTAGAGTCCCTCGACCTCCGAGTGCCCGGCGAACTTCTGCGCCATCGCCAGCGAGCCGCTGCTCACCTTGATCGCGTTGGTGGCCCAGAAGGTCTGGTACTTGGCGCCCGAGCTGTCGAGATCGGCCCGGATCTTGCCCTGGCTCGCCGCGGCGGTCTTGCGCAGCGCGTCCGCCACCGCCGTGCCACGCTTCGACCAGTCCTTGATGGCACTTGCCTTGCTGAGGTCCGCGCGGTCCTTGAACCGGATCCAGAAGTCCCCTTCACTCTTGGCCTGGAGCTGCTTGGCGAGCTCCGGTCGGATCTTGTCCCCGGACGGGGCGCCCGCCCCCATCGCAGCGCCCGGCGCGGCCTGCGCGCCCGAGCCGATGGTGACCATGCATGTCGCGGCGAGGATCGTCGCCGCGCCGGCGCTCACCAGTGATCTGGCTGCGCGCCGCCATTGTGGACGTCTGAACATCGGTGCTGCCTCCCTCAGAACGACCCAGGGGTGTAATGGGCCATGGTGGAACTCCCCATGCACCGCGCGGGTCACGCCGGTTGCCCGAGTGGACACTATGATCGAGAAGAACGGACGATCAAGAACTTGCCGTGAGCAACTTGTCGCTAAGAGTTGCCCTGGCTGGCGGCGCGCCTGCCAATCATTGTCAGGACCATGACGAGAGCTGGGCAGGGATGCCCATCGATCCCGGGCGGTGCGGTGGCCGAGGACGACGAGGCAACGGCAAACAGGGGTGAGCCGGCCGACGAGCCGTTCCCACTGCTGATCGCCGTGACCCCGTCGCCGGCCGAGCGCATCCGGCTCGCGGAGCTTCTGGACGGCATCGCGCCGCTACTGCTGGTGGCCGACCTCGACGAACTGCGCCGACTGATCGCCGCTCCGCAGCAGGTCGCCGCCCCGTCCGAACCAGCGCCGGTCGCCGCCCTGGTGATCGACTCGGCACGCTCCAGCGCCCGCTGCGGGGACCGGAAGGTCGACCTCACCCGCCTCGAACACGACCTGCTGACCTGCCTCATCACCGAGCCGGCCCGGGTCTGGAGCTACGCGGAGCTGCACCGCTCGGTCTGGGGTGACGAGGGGCGCGAACGCAAGGCGGACGTGCAGTCGCTGGTGAAGCGGCTGCGCCGCAAGCTGCACGACCTGGGCACCGGGGCCACCATCGATGTCGTACGCGGTGTCGGGCTCCGGCTGACCGATCATCAGCAGGCGCGGGTCGAACGAGCCTGACAGCGAGGTCGCATGGAATGATCCCGGCGGGGTACGACTCGAAGATCAGCACCAACGCAGGCGACGAAGAACGCTGGTAAGGAGAGTCAGAATGCCATTCCCCCACCCCTCGACCGTATCCATCGGCCTGAAGACCGCCGCGCACGTCGGGATCGCGGTGAGTGACCTTGACCGCTCGGTCGCGTTCTACCAGGCCCTGCTCGGCGCGGAACCGGTGGTACGGGACGAGAGCATGCACGGAACCGGGTTCGCACAGTCACAGGGGCTGCCGACGACGAAGCTGCGGTACGCCACGTTCAACCTCGACAACCTCGGGATCGACCTGATCCAGTTCCAGGAGCCGGTCGGCGACGCCGCCCAGGTGGCGGCCAACCGGCCCGGCTCCATGCACCTGTGCTTCCAGGTGGACGACGTACGCGCGACCTTCGACCGGATGAGCGAGGCCGGGATCGAGTTCCTCGGGCAGCCGTACACCTTCGCGTCCGGCGAGGTGAACCCGGAGGCGGCGGTGGGCACCGAGGTCGCCTACTTCAACGACCCGGACGGGACGAACCTGGAGATCATCGCGCCGAAGGGTGGCTTCGCCCGCGACGAGTGAGCCCACACGGGCGGCGTGGGGTCCGGCCGGAGACGGCACGGCCCCCATGCCGTTCCGCCAGGGGACGACGGGTCAGATCAGCCCGGCCCGGGCCCACAGCAGACGCCCCGGCCCAGCCACCAGACCAACGTCCGCCAGGTTGGCGTGCACCCGCGCCGCCGACCAGCGCAGCGTGGCACGCCAGTGCGGGTTGGCGCGGGCAGTGGCACGACCGACCGCCGGTGGAATGCCCACCGCCGCGTACACGTCGGGATGGACCAGGCGGTTGGCGATCGTGTAGGCGGCGCTGGCGGCGCTGGCCACCTCGTGCTTGGTGAGCTCGACGCGCTGCTCCTGGCTGAGCTGTTCCCACAGTGACGTGCCGTAGAGGCTGCTGCGGTGCGGTGGAAGCCAGTAGCCGCCGGGGGCGTGCGGGGCGTCCCAGTCGATCTCGACGGTGGGGTCGTAGCTGGTGCGTAGTGAGGACGTGAGTAGTCGCTCGGCGACCGCCGCGCGCTCGGTTTCCGCCGGTGCGACCTCCATGACTCCTCCATATTGACGTGACGACAAGTAACTGTTACGAGTAGTAGCATGCAATCGCCGCTCACTGATGTCAATGCATCCGACCCGCCGCCGGACGCCGATCCGAAGGCGAAGGGCAACGGTCGCCGAGACCGCTGGGCAGACCATCGTGAGCATCGGCGGCAGGAGTTGGTCGGTGCCGCCGTGCAGGCGCTGCTCCGGCACGGCCCGGACGTCGACATGGAACAGGTGGCAGCCACGGCGGGCGTCAGCAAACCGGTCCTGTACCGCTACTTCGCCGACAAGTCGCAGCTCTGGATCGCGGTGAGCGAGGTGGTGGCGGCCCGGGTGGTCGACGCCATCGCGCCGGCGATCGAGCAGGTCCGCGAGGAACGTGACCTGGTCGAGGCGACGATCGACGCGTACCTCGGGGTGATCGAGTCACAGCCCACGCTCTATCGGTTCCTGATGCGACAGTCCGGTCAACCCGGCATCCACCAGGTGGTCGCCGGCACCAGCCGGCAGGTCGCCGCCGGGCTGGCCCGGGTCGTCGGTGACCGCCTACGGGCGCTGGGCCTGGACGCCGGCCCGGCGGAGCCGTGGGCGTACGGCCTGGTGGGCTTCGTGCAGGCGGTCGGCGACTGGTGGACCACGCACGGTCAGCCGATCAGCCGGGCCGCCCTCACCGAGTACCTGACCACTCTGCTGTGGAGCGGCATCGAGGGGGTACGCGCCAGCGCCGACCTGCCGCCCGAGCTCACCCGCGCCCACGAGCGGATCGTGCCGTGAGCTACCACGGCCCGGCGGGCGTCGAGGGCACCTCGGTCCGGGTGCACCTCAGCGGGCGGTGGGAGCCGGTCGACGGCCGCTTCCACTGGGGTGGGCGGATCGAGCCCGAGCCACGGGTGGCCCACCTGGTGCGCTCCGGCCGGCGCGACGTCGAGGTGCGCATCGCCGACCGTGTCCGGCCCGCCCGGCTGGCCGAGGTCGATCCGTGGGGCGGCGTACGCGTCACCGGCGTGGGCGATCCGCCCTGGCCGCCCGAGGCCGACCCGGCTGCCGCGCCCGAGCTCACGGAGGAGTGCATGGAGACAGACGTTGCCATCATCGGCGCCGGCTTCGGTGGCCTGGGCGCCGCCATCCGCCTGCAGCGGGCCGGCTTCATCGACTTTCTCGTCTTCGACCGGGGTGACGACGTCGGCGGCACCTGGCGGGACAACAGCTACCCCGGCTGCGCCTGCGACGTCCCGTCGCACCTCTACTCGTTCTCCTTCGCCCCCAACCCCCGCTGGTCGCACACCTTCTCCAGTCAACCGGAGATCTGGGACTACCTGCGTGGCTGCGTCGACCGCTTCGGCATCCGCCCGAGGTTGCGCCTGCGCCACGAGGTGCACGAGGCGAGGTGGGACGACCAGCGCCGACGGTGGCTGTTGCGCACCTCCGGCGGCGACCACACCGCCCGGGTCCTGATCTGTGCCACCGGCCCGCTCAGCGACCCCGCCATCCCCGACCTGCCCGGGATCGACGACTTCGCCGGCACCGTGTTCCACTCGGCACGGTGGCGGCACGACCACGACCTCACCGGCCGCCGCGTCGCGGTGATCGGCACCGGCGCCTCGGCCGTCCAGTTCGTGCCACAGATCCAGCCGACGGTCGAGAGGCTGATGCTCTTCCAGCGGACCCCCGCGTGGATCATGCCGAGGTTGTCGCGCCGGATCGGTGGGGTCGAGCAGGCCGCGTTCCGCAGGGTGCCCGGCGCGCAACGGGCCGCTCGGGCAGGGCTCTATCTTGTACGCGAGAGCATGGGCCTGGGCTTCCTGCACCCGGCGGTCAACCGTCTCGCCTCGCGGCTGTCCCTGCGTACGCTGCGGCGTCAGGTCCCCGACCAGCACCTGCGGGACAAGCTCACCCCCCGGTACGCGATGGGTTGCAAGCGGGTGCTGATCTCCAACGACTACTGGCCGTCGCTCACCCGACCGAACGTCGACGTGGTGACCGCCGGCATCGCTCGGATCGTGCCGGACGGCCTGGTCACCACCGACGGCGTGCACCACCCGGCGGACACCGTCATCTTCGGCACCGGCTTCCACGTCACCGACTCCCCCGTCGTCCGGCGCATCCACGGCCGTGACGGGCGCAGCCTGAGTGAGGCCTGGACGCCGAGCATGCACGCCTACCGCGGCACGGCCATCGCCGGCTTCCCCAACCTGTTCTTCCTGCTCGGCCCGAACACCGGGCTCGGTCACACCTCCGTGGTGCTGATGATCGAGGCGCAGTTACACCTGGTGCTCGCGGCTCTGCGGCACATGCGGGCCAAGGGCATCGAGGCCATCGAACCGACCGGTGACGCACAGCGGCGCTGGACCGAACGGATCGACCAGAAGATGACCGGCACCGTCTGGCAGACCGGCTGTTCGAGCTGGTACCTCGACGCCACCGGCCGCAACACCACCATCTGGCCGGGCTTCGCCACCAGCTTCCGGATGCGGCTGCGCCGGTTTCGCCCGGCCGACTACCGGATCGCCTCGACCGGCAGCACCCCCAACGAACCGGAACGGGAGCACGCCGATGCGGTATGACCTGGCGGGCAGGACCGTTCTCATCACCGGCGCGGCGCGCGGCATCGGGGCGCAGATGGCCCGCGAGGCCGTCGCCCGCGGCGCCCGGGTCGCCCTCGTCGGTCTGGAAGGCGAGCTGCTCAGGCGGCTCAGCGCCGACCTGGACGCGCACTGGCACGAGTGTGACGTCACCGACCAGGCGGCGTTGGACGCCGCGGTGGCCTCCACGGTGGACCGCTTCGGTGGCATCGACGTTGTCGTGGCCAACGCGGGCATCGCGAACCTCGGCACCGTCGCCGTCGGGCCGGTCGACGCGCTGGTCCGTACCGTCGAGGTGAACCTCTGCGGCGCGATCCGCACGGTCAGCGCGGCGCTGCCCCACGTCACCGCCGCCCGTGGCCACGTCCTGATCGTCTCGTCAGCCGCTGCTTTCACGGCGATGCCCGGCATGGCGGCCTACTGCGCGTCCAAGGCGGGTGTGGAGCAGTTCGCCAACGTGCTGCGCCTGGAGACCCGCCCACGCGGCGTCACCGTCGGCACGGCGCATCCGATCTGGATCGACACCGACCTGGTCCGCGACATCCGTGACGACCTGGCGTCGTTCCGCACCACGCTGCGCCGGTTGCCGTGGCCGCTGTCCACCGTCGTCCCGGTCGAACAGTGCGTCGATGCCCTGCTGCGCGGTATCGAACGCCGCAAACGCAAGGTGTACGTGCCACGGTCGCTCGCCCTGGTGCAGGCGCTGCGGCCGGTGGTGCTGAGCGGTTTGTCGGATGCGTTGATCACCAGGTTCGGCGGCCGGACCATGGTCGGCCAGATGGAGGACGAGGTACGCCAGCTCGGGCGGTCGTTCGGCAAGACGTCGGTGGGAGGGCGGTCATGACCATTCATTTCCGACGTGCGGGCAGCGGGGAGCCCCTCGTGCTCATCCACGGCATCGGTCACCGCCACCAGGCGTGGGAGCCGGTGTTCGACCGGCTCACCGCCCACCACGAGGTGATCGCGCTCGACCTGCCCGGATTCGGGAACTCTCCAGTGCCCAGCACCGGCATGCCCGCCGACATGGCCGCCACCGTGGCCGGAGTCCTGCCGGTCCTGACCGAGTGGGGGCTGGAGCGTCCGCACGTCGCCGGCTACAGCCTCGGTGGGGCGATCGCCCTGGAGCTCGCCGCCACCGGGGCGGTCGCCTCGGCCACCGCCCTCTCCCCCGCCGGCTTCTTCACCCCGGCGGAGCGCCGACGGGCGCTGGCCATCCTCCGGATGCTGCGGGCCAACTCGTACCTGCCCACCCCGATCATGCGGCTCGCGCTGCGCTCGGCGTACCTGCGGGCCTTGTGCTTCGCGCCGTTGATGGCCCGCCCGACGCTGCTGGATGTCGAGCGCGCGCTGGGCGACGCGCTCGCCCTGCGACGCGGGCTCGGCTTCAACGCCGTGGCCAGAGCCGCCCGCGACTACCGCTTCGACTGCCTCCGGCTGCACGACGCGACGGTGCCGGTGACCATCGGCTGGGGGGACTGCGACCGGATCTTCGGCGTCCACCAGGCCGAGCGCGCCCGGGCGGGCCTGCCGGCGGCACGGGTGGTGACGCTGCCCCGATGTGGGCACGTGCCGATGAGCGACGACCCGGACCTGGTCGCCGCGCTCATCCTGGAGACCACCGGCGCCGTGCCCCGCACCGAACGACCGGATCCATCGGTCTCCGTCTAGCGTCGCGGGTCATGTCGCCCACGTGACGTCTCCGTCCCCGCGTTTTTCGGTAACCACATGGTGTGAACCAGCTGCCACGTAACGTGAGGTGGAGCCGGTAAACGGCTGACGCCAGACGTGCGCCGGGCCGCCACCGCGGCGGCGCCGCTCGGCCAACCGCCGGGTCGGACAGCTCGGCAACGTCGCGGCCTACTCAGCCGCAGGAGGTGTGGACGATGCCCATGCTGTCGGTCTTCGATCCTCGGCACACGGTCGCTCCCCCGGGATACAGTCGCTGGCTCATCCCGACCGCGGCACTGGCCGTGCACGTGTGCATCGGTCAGGTCTATGCGACGAGTGTGTACAAGAACTCCCTCATCGCGCACTTCGACACCAGCCAGACGGCGATCGGGGCGATCTTCAGTATCGCCATCGTCATGCTGGGTTCGTCCGCGGCGGTGGGTGGCCGTTGGGTGGAGCGGAACGGACCGCGCCGGGCGATGTTCGCCTCCGCCTGCTTCTGGGCGGTCGGGTTCCTGGTCGGCGCGCTCGGCATCGCGACCCAACAACTCTGGCTCCTCTACCTCGGATACGGCGTCATCGGCGGCATCGGGCTCGGCATCGGCTACATCTCACCCGTCTCCACACTGATCAAGTGGTTTCCGGACCGCCCGGGTCTCGCCACCGGGCTGGCCATCATGGGGTTCGGCGGAGGTGCCCTGGTCGCCGGCCCGCTCGCCCGCCAACTGCTCTCCCTCTACGACTCCGGCTACAACCCCGCCAACCCGGCCGCCGTCGCGTCGGGACATGCCCTCGTGGCGCTCTTCGTCACGTTCGGTATCGGCTACTTCGTGATCATGATGTTCGGCCCGTTCAACGTCCGGGTTCCGGCGCCGGACTGGCGGCCCGCTGGGTTCGACCCCGCGAGCGTCGCCGCCAAACCTCTGGTGACAACGGCGAGCGTGTCCGCGTCGAACGCGGTGCGGACCCGGTCGTTCTGGTTGCTGTGGATCGTGCTGTTCTGCAACGTCACCGCGGGCATCGGCATCCTGGAGCAGGCAAGCCCGATGATCCAGGACTTCTTCCGGGACAACGGGACCGCCACCACGGTCTCGGTGACGGCGGCGGCCGGTTTCGTGGGAGTGCTGTCGCTGTTCAACATGGCTGGGCGCTTCGTCTGGTCGACGACGTCCGACCTCATCGGCCGCAAGCCCATCTACATGGTCTACCTCGGCGTCGGCATGGTGCTGTACCTGCTGCTCGCCGTGGCCGGCCACTCCGCGACCGCGCTCTTCGTGCTGATCGCCGCCGCGATCATCTCCTTCTACGGAGGTGGCTTCGCCACCATGCCCGCCTACCTGCGTGACCTGTTCGGCACCTTCCAGGTCGGGGCCATCCACGGCCGGATCCTGACCGCCTGGTCGGCCGCAGGCGTCGCCGGCCCGCTGATCGTCAACGGGATCCTCGACACGCAAGGCAAGCCCGGCACCCTCACCGCGGCGGCGTACCGGCCCGCACTCTTCACCATGGTCGGCATCCTCGCCATCGGGTTCATCGCGAACCTGCTGGTCCGTTCCGTGCCCGAGCGCTTCCACGAACCGGACCGAGGGGCGACCTCGCCCGTGGCGAAGGCAACCGTCACCGAGCCGGTCGCTCTCAAGCGGGAAAGCCGGCCGCCCGCGCCGCCGCGCGTCGGTAGTCAGACCGGGCGGCTCTGGTTGTCGTGGCTGCTGGTCGCCGTGCTCCTCGGATACGGCATCGTCCAGACCGCCATCACCGCCGCGAAGCTGTTCACCGGCTGACCGGTCGCGCCAGCGACAGCCCCGTCGCGGCCAGCAGACCTCGGTTCGAAACGGAAGGCGCCCGCAAGAGGGACGCCTTCCGTTTCGCCGATCCACTCAGAGCGGGGTCGCCGACCGGTTCTCGTCGAGCCGCTCCCGTTGTGGCACGACCGTGTACTTCGGATCGCGTGCCGACACCCGTCCCGCCTCGAAGACGCCGAACCGGGTGGCGACCGACGATGCCACGAGGGCGGCGCCGGAGATCGCCGACAGGACCCGGCTGCGTCGACTGACCAGCGCGGCGACGGTGCCCACGGCCAGCAGGGCGCGTCCCGCCTTGACCAGCCGGCCGCTGCGCCCGTGCGTGTAGGGCTCGCTGGTCAGGCCCTGGCGCTCCAGCCGGTGCCCTCCGCCGAGTTCGACCGCGGCGGCGGCCAGGGCGAGTCGTCGCAGCGGGGCGGTCTCCGCGGCCGGTGCCGCGATCAGCCCGACCCCGGAGGCGGCGGCGAGCGCGCTGCCGGCGAAGACGAACGGCAGCGACGGGTACGCGTCGTGCCAGGACGGCACGGCCGTGTCGGCGAGCAACACCCCGGTGTACGTCGCCAGTGCCGGCGCGGTCGCCGCGGCGGCCAGTCCGGCGACGGTGCCGATGGGCGGTGCGATCCGACGGGCGAGGCCGAGCACACCACGCTGCGGGAGCAGCGGCGCGAGCTCGGCGACGGCGGCCACGCCGGCCGCCGGCCCGAACGCGGCGAGGATCCAGGTGCCGACCGACATCGGCGAGGTCACCTTGGCGACCCGGAGCATGTGATGGAAGCGGGCCGGCTGGCCAAGGTCGTGGACCAGCAGGTACGTGCTGGCGGCGACACCGCCGAGGGCCGTCCAACGGCCCACCTTGCGCAGCCCCGGTCGTCCGGTCAGTTGGGCGCCCGCGCCGATCAGCGCGCTTCCGGCGGCGAGGCCGCCGGTGAACAGGTAGCCGGCGATGTCGTACTTCCACACCGGCGGCTTCAGAACCGGCCGGCCGTAATAGGAGGCGAAGTCGGCCGGCGGCACCGTGAGCTGCGCACCGCCGTCGCCGCCTCGTCCGCGGGGCTGCCGGTGGCGTTTCCCGTCGGGCTGACCGGGGCCGGCCTGGAACTCGCGGGGCCGGGCGCCGACCGGCTCGTTCGATGGCGTCTCGTCGGTCATTGCCGCCTACCCAGGAACGCGACCGCCGTGGCGATCGCCATCGTCATCGCCGCCAGGCCGGCACGCTTCCACATGGCCGGCAAGTCGCGGGTGGTCACAATCGGGTCCGGTGGCAGCCCGTACACCTCCGGCTCGTCCAGCAGCAGGAAGAACGCGCCATCACCACCGACGCCGTCGTTCGGGTCGTGCCCGTACAACCGCGCCTCCGGCACTCCCCGCTCATGCAGCTTCGCCACCCGCGCAGCGGCCCGCTCCCGCAACTCGTCCAGAGCCCCGTACTGGATCGACTCCGTCGGACACGCCTGCGCACACGCCGGCGTCATCCCGACCCCGAGCCGGTCGTAGCACAGCGTGCACTTCCACGCGCGACCGTCACCCTTGCGCTGATCGATGACGCCGTACGGGCAGGCGGAGATGCAGTAGCCGCAGCCGTTGCAGATGTCCTCCTGCACCACCACGGTGCCGAACTCCGTCCGGAACAGGGAACCGGTCGGGCAGACATCCAGGCAGGCCGCGTGGGTGCAGTGCTTGCACACATCCGACATCATCAACCAGCGGAAATCCGTCCGTCCCTCCGCACCCGAACCCCTTCCCGGCGGCTGCGCGCCCGGCATCCCCAGAAACTCCGGCCCGCCCGACATGCGGGCCGCCGCGGCCGGCGAGCCGGCCGGAAGGCCCGGATCCGTTCCGGTGTCGGTGCCGGTACGCGCGCCGACGGCCGCCGTGAGCGGGCTGACCGACGGCCCGTCCGGTTGCTGCTCGAACGCCGGAGTCGCCCAGCCGGCCGTGCGGGGCTGCTCCACGAACGCGACGTGCCGCCACGAGTTCGCGGTCAGGGCGCCCGTGTTGTCGTACGACATGCCCAGCAGGTCGAGCCCGCTCTCCGGCACGCCGTTCCACTCCTTGCAGGCCACCTCGCACGCTTTGCAGCCGATGCAGACGCTGGTGTCGGTGAAGAACCCCATCCGCGGCGGAGGATTCTCGTAGCCGGCGTCCGGCGCGGGGTCCAGCGGCCCGTACAGGGCGTTGGCGTGGGGCATCGGTCAGGCCTCCTGGTCGCTGCTGCTGTCGGCGACGTCGGTCGTGACCATCGGTGGGTAACGGTGGACGAGGTCCCCCGACCGCCGCCGGTAGTCGACGACGAGGTCCAACAGATCCTGTCCTCTGGGGCGTCGTCCGGGCCGGACGTCGCACGTGCCGACCTTGCTCTCCTGAATCAGGACGTTGGGGTCGAGGGTGATGCCGAACAGGTCGTTCGCCGAGTCGCCGGTCACCAGGCCCTCGTAGCCGAAGTGGTACGGCAGCCAGACCTGGTGGATGACCCGGCCATCCACGCGCAGCGGCGTGACGCGGTCGGTGACCAGCACCTTCGCCTCGACGGCCGCGCGGCTGGTGACCAGGTGGGCCCAGCCCAGGTGACTCAACCCCCGCAGCGCCGCCAACTCCGGCGACACCTCGACGAACATCTCGGGCTGCAACTCGGCCAGCGGCGACACGGTCCGGCTCATCCCACCGGCGGTGTGGTGCTCGGTGAGCCGGCTGACCGTGAACACGTACGGGAAGACCTCGCTGTGCTCCTCCGGCGGGCTCGGGTTCACCGTGTTGATCGGGTGCGTGTAGACCTTGCGGGTCGGGTTGGCCTGCTGCCGGTAGAGCGGGTTGCGCACCGGCGACTCGACCGGCTCGTAGTGGGTGGGAAGCGGGCCGTCCAGGACGCCGCTGGGCGCGTACAGCCAGCCCTTGCCGTCGCCCTGAAGGATGAACGGGTCGTCGCCGGCGATGCCCGCCACACCCGAGGTGTTGGGCGGGGGCCGGTACGTCGGCGGCTTGTTCTTCTCGAAGTCGGGCACGTCGTAACCGGTCCACTCACCCTGGTCCGGGTCCCACCAGACGTACTTCTTGCGCTCGCTCCACGGTCTGCCCTCCGGGTCCGCGGAGGCCCGGTTGTAGAGGATGCGCCGGTTCGACGGCCAGGCCCAGCCCCACTCCAGGGCGACCAGGGACTGCTCCGCGCCGGGTTTGCGGCGGGCGGCCTGGTTGACGCCGTCGGCGTACACGCCGGTGTAGATCCAGCAGCCGCCGGCGGTGGAGCCGTCATCCTTCATCTCGGTGTAGCTCGACAGCGGACGGCCGCTGGTCACGTCGTACCCGTTGATCTCGTACAGCACCGCCTCGGCGCTCGGCTCGGCGTTCGGGCCATGCGTCGGGTAGTTCCAGTTCAGGTCGAGCAGCGCCCGATCGCGCTGCCGGGTCGACTGCGCCAGCCGTTCCCGGATGATGCGGCCGAGGTGGTAGAAGAACCACAGCTCGGAGCGGGCGTCGCCCGGTGGCTCGACGGCCTTCTCCCGCCACTGCAACAGCCGCTGGGTCTGGGTGAACGTGCCCTCCTTCTCCACGTGGGAGGCGGCCGGCAGGAAGAACACCTCGGTGCGGCACTGCTCGGGCGAAATCTCGCCCGTCTCGATCTCCGGTGCGTTCTGCCAGAACGTGGCGCTCTCGATCATGAACAGGTCGCGGACCACCAGCCAGTCCAGGTTGGCCATGCCCAGCCGCTGGGCGCGGCCGTGCGCCGACCCGACGGCCGGGTTCTGCCCGAGCAGGAAGTACCCCTTGATCTTCCCGTCGATCATGTTGAGCACCTGCTGGTACGTACCGTGGTCACCGGTCATCCGCGGCATGTACCCGTAGCAGTAGTCGTTCTCGGCGGTGGCCGCGTCCCCCCAGTACGCCTTGAGCAGGTTCACCCCGTAGGCGCGGGCGTTGCCCCAGAAGCCCTTCTGACCGGGGTGCCGGATGCTGTCCACCCACTCGTCCAAGGTGGGGTGGTCGGCGTGGTGCGGCATCGGCAGGTAACCGGGCAGCAGGTTGAACAGTGTCGGGATGTCGGTGGAGCCCTGGATGCTGGCGTGCCCCCGCAGCGCCATGACCCCGCCGCCGGGGCGACCCATGTTGCCCAGCAGCAGTTGGATGATCGCGCCGGTGCGGATGTACTGCACACCCACGCTGTGCTGCGTCCACCCCACCGAGTAGACGAGCATGCTCGTCCGTTCCCGGCCCGAGTTCGCCGCCCACGCCTCGGCCAGTTCGAGGAACTTGTCCTGCGGGATGCCGCAGACCCGCTCCACCATCTCCGGCGTGTAGCGCGCGTAGTGCCGTTTGAGGATCTGGTAGACGCAGCGGGGGTGCTGCAACGTCTCGTCCCGCTCGGTCTGCCCGTTCACCGGCGCGCCGTGCGACTCGTGCTCCAACCCGGCGGCGGTTTCCCGCTGCGTCTCGGTGTCGTGCTTGGAGCCGTTGGACTCGTCACCGTTGTACTGCCAGCTGGTCTGGTCGTAGGAGGCGTTCTCCTCCTTGAAGCCGGAGAAGAGCCCGTGCAGATCCTCGGTGTCGCGGTAGTCCTCGGTCACGATCGTGGCCGCGTTCGTGTAGGCGACGACGTACTCCCGGAAGTCCAGCTCGTTGTCGAGGATGTAGCGGATCACTCCGCCGAGCAGCGCGATGTCCGTACCCGCCCGGATCGGCAGGTACGCGTCAGCCAGCGCGCTGGTCCGGGTGAACCGCGGATCGACGTGGAAGACCTTCGCACCCCGGCGCTTGGCCTCCATCACCCACTGGAAACCCACCGGGTGCGCCTCAGCCATGTTCGAACCCTGAATGACGATCATGTCGGAATTCGACAGGTCCTGCTGGTACTGGGTGGCGCCGCCGCGACCGAAGCTGGTCCCCAGACCGGGGACGGTGGCGGAGTGTCAAATACGGGCCTGGTTCTCGATCTGGAGCGCCCCCATCGCGGTGAACAACTTCTTGATGAGGTAGTTCTCCTCGTTGTCCAGCGTCGCCCCACCCAGACTGGAGATACCCAACGTCCGGTTGAGCGGTCGGCCCTCGTCGTCGACGTCCTCCCAGGTCTCGTCCCGGGCGGCCAGCACCCGATCGGCGATCATGTTCATCGCCGTGTCGAGGTCGAGGTCCTCCCACTCGGTGCCGTACGGCCGCCGATAGCGGACCTTCGTCTGCCGCAACGGGCTGGTGACCAGGCTCTTACTGGCGGCCCCCTTCGGACAGAGCCGACCCCGCGAGATCGGGCTGTCCGGGTCACCCTCGATCTGAGTAACCTGCCCGTCCTTCACGAACACCCGCTGACCACACCCGACAGCGCAGTACGGGCAGATGGACCGGGCCATCGAGTCGGCGGTATCGGTGCGGGCGGTGAGCGCCCGGGATCCGTCAGACTTGGCCGCGGCACCCCGGCCGAGCGGGTCGGTGCCGGTGAGCTGGCGGTAGACCGGCCAGCCCTCGAACCAGCTCCGCACCCCCATCGCCGCACCTTCCCGACTAATCACACCAAATGTGAACAGCCTGACAGTAGACGAGGTGCCAGCCCGGTCGCAGCGAGATCAGCAGAGAGACGCCTTCCCCGGCCCTTTTCGCGCAGGCCGGGGAAGGCGTGGTGTATCGCGGTGGTCAGCTCGGCTGGAGTTGACCGACGCCCTGCTCGCCGAAGGTGCGGTAGCGGCGCAGCTCCCAGAACAGCCAGCCGAGGCTGATGATCGCCAACACGACGAAGACCAGTGATCCGGAGAACGTGTCCCAGAGGGTGTGCAGGACGACGACACCCAGGAACGTGCCGATGAACCCGAAGAGCCGGCCGACGCTCGGGCTCGCCAACAACGCCCAGAGCGCGCCAGCGGTGAGCCCCGTCCAGGCGGTGTGACCGGCGGGCGCCGTCAGACCACGGATGAACAGCGTCTGCTCCACCGCGCCGATGTTGCCCTGCGAACTCAACAACGCGCTGAAGGCGTAACCCATCGTCTCCAACGCGGCGAACCCCATGCCGGCGGCGACACCGATGATCAGCCCGTCCGAGGGCACCCGTCGTCGGTGCTGGGCCACCACCGTGAACAGCAGCACCACCGGGACGATCAGCTTCGCCGACTCCTCGATCAGCGCCACGAACAGCATCGGCAGGGTGCCGAGGCCGCGCAGGGTGTCGTACTCCAGGGTGCCGGCGACCACCGTGCCGATCACACCACCGAAGAACGCCGACGTCACCAACACCGACGCCGGCACCTGCCACCGCCCGGTGCGGGCCTGCGCGAACGTCAGGAACGTCAGCGGCACCAGCGTCGCGCCGAGGAGGATCAGCGCTGGTACGAAATTCGGATTCTGGGTGCTGACGAGGGTCCGCAGCACCGCCATGTACAGGATCAACCCGATCACGAGCACCCCGAGCCACGCCCACCGGCGCGAACGATCACCCATACCGCGCAGTCTGGCGGACCAAGGTTACGAAGGCCAGCCACGGCGCTGAGATCCTGACGACTCCGCCTGAACCTCGCCGATCATGGAGTTGTGGTGGGCGACAAACTAACCGCCGAGCGCCATTTCGGGCACCACGACTCCATGATCGACTCGCCTTCACTCCTCGGATCGACGTGGACCTCAGACGACGTGCACCAGGCGGAAGCGTTCGGTGACCACCAGGGTGTCGTCGTCCACGGTGAAGTCGGGGTCGCCCAGTTCGACGCGTACCTCCGCGCTGCGCCAGAAACGCCTCGTGTCCCGCGCGCCACTGGGCCACCGACTCGTCGCCCTCGCCCTCGGCCAGGGCGTGTGCCAGGTCGACGTCGGCGAGCCGGACCACCCGTACGTCGGTCAGCTCGATGGCCGCGACCCGCCGACCCGCGGAGTCCACCACGGCGGACAGCTGACCCACCTCGGGTAGCGGCTCGTTCGCGCACTCGTACCCGATCAACAGGCCGGTCGTCGAGGTCTTCGCCCCGGCCAGGATCGCGCCCACCAGCTTGTCCCGCAGCGGCCCCGGAAACGCGAACTCGGCCAGCGGAAGATCATCCAGGTCCACCAGGGGAGAGTACGCGGTCGGGTACGCCGTGAGGGACCGTCTTCGACATGCTCGCCGCGAGCTGGCACGGTCTCGTCATGGCCACCTCGCGGGACACGCAGTACACGTCGCCGGAGTTCGCGGCGTGCGGCAGTTCGGCGACGTGCGCTGCCATGTCGGCCGCGGTCATCCAGCGCTGGAAGGTCATCGACTTGTCGTCGCCCAGCGCGACGTCGAAGCCGTCGAAGCCCAGCTCGGTCAGGCGATCGAGACACCGGTAGGCGACCGCGCGCGCGATGGTGGTGAACTCGAACGAGAGCGCGGGCAGTGGGCGGCTCAGGCCGGCCAGCACCTCGTCCTCGAAGCCCTCCACGTCGATCTTGGCGAAGGTCGGCACGCCGTACGTCTCGATCAGCGCGTCGACGGTGACCACCGGGACCTCGATGTCGGCGTCCCACACCTGGCCCTCCCACCCGCCCGCGCCCTCCGCCGCCCGCACGAAGTCGGGCGAGGCGGTCGACACGGTGGGGTTGGCGGAGTTGACGTGCAACCGGGTGCGCCCGGGGAGCGCGCCGCAGGCGGCGTCGACCAGCGTCACCTGGTCGTCGTCGGCGTAGATCGCCCGCAGGGCGCGCAGGCACAGCGGTTGCGGCTCCACCGCGACGACCCGGGCGCCGAGGCGACGGAAGCTGCCGATGTGGTCGCCCACGTGGGAGCCGATGTCGAAGACGAGGTCACCGCTGTTGACGAAGCGGGAGTAGAAGGCGTCCATCCGCGCGTCCCGTTCGGGATCGCCGTAGTAGACGCCCAGCGACCGGTGCAGCAGGGACAGGGCCGGGTCGGTGCGGAGCGCGGCGATCCGGGCATTGGTGACAGCCGTCATCTGTCTGGGTCCAGTCCGTGAGAGGTGGCCGGGGTTACGGCCCGAAGGCGGTCAGGAACCGGTCCCGGAAGGCGTCCATCCGCCAGACCGGGGCCTGCGGCCCGGGTTTCAACCCGTCCTGCCAACCCCACCCGGAGATCCGGTCCAACACGGCCCGGTCCCGGGTGACGATCGAGATGGGTACGTCGTGGCTGGCGTTCTCGCCGGTGACGACAGCGGCGGGTTGGTGGTCGCCGAGGAAGATGAACACGAGGTCGTCGTCTCCGTAGGTCTGCACGTAGGAGATGAGCGCGCCGAGGGTGTACTCGATGGACTTCCGGTAGTCCGCCCGGATCTGGGTGGTGTTCCGGCGTCGGTCGTCGGACTTGCCATCGTCGGCCCCGCGGTAGACCGTGCCGTCGCCGACGTCGGCCCAGTCCAGCAGCGGCGGGACGGGCGTCCAGGGTGCGTGACTCGACACCAGCGCCAGCTCGGTCATCACGTTGCCGTCGCGCTTCGCCTGCTCCAGCCGCTGCCAGCTGGCCAGCGTGTACTGGTCCGGCGGGGTGCCGAAGCTGAACTTCGGGCCGCCGTACGCCAGAGTCTTGGCGTTGTAGAACCGGTCGTAGCCGAAGAAGGAGCCCTCCGGCCACGCCCTGGTGACGGCGGGCATCACGCCCACGGTCTGCCAGTTGGCCCGTCGGAAGGCGCCGTTGAGGGTCATCCGGTCACTGGCCAGCAGGGTGCGGTGTCGCTGGTCGTTGTCGATCCAGAGCCCGGAGAGCAGCGTGTCGTGTGCGAGCCAGCTGCCGCCGCCGAAGGTCGGTGAGGTGAGGAAGCCGCTCTGCGCGGCGAACCCTGCCGCGCCCAGCTCGCTGGTGCCGCGGTCGAGGACCGCACCGACCTGCGGCGCGAACTCCGGGTCCTCGACGGCGTCCCGGCCGTAGCTCTCCACGAAGGCGACGACCACGTTCTTGCCGCGCAGCGCGGTCAGTAGCTGGTCACCCGGGGTGTCGCCGAACCTGTCGGCCTCGATCAGGGCACCGAACGTCTCCCGGTCGTCGAGCCGCAGGCGCACCTGGAAGCCGTGGCCGTTGGCCAGGGTGGTCGCGGACGTGTCGGCGACCGTGACGCCCTCGGTCACCCGCACGTTGAACGCCGCGCAGGCCACCCAGACGACCACCAGCGCGGCGACGATCCGGGTGGTCCCGGTGCGGTGCCGGACCAACAGCCGCCGCAGTCGCCGCATCGACAGCGTGACCAGCACGGGCAGGCCCACCGCCACCACCGCCAGGGTGATCGCGGCACCGATGGCGGCGGGCCGACCGTAGGACTCGCTGAGGAAGGCGAACCCCTCGTCGAGCAGCGCCCAGTCGAGCACCGGATCGAACGCCCGGCTCAGCGAGGCGGAGAAACCCAGGTCGAGCAGCTTCAACAGGCCGAGCAGGCCGAGGGCCACGCCGGCGAGCGTCGCGACCAGCCGGCTGCCACGCGACGGCAGGGCGAGTAGCAGGGCCACGACCAGCAGCGCCTCCAGGGGGATCCGGACGAACCCCGCCGGGCTGAGCCGGCCGAAGTCGTACGGCACGGTGAGCACGAGCAGCACGAGCAGCGTGGCCAGCACGGTCGTCAGCCGGGCCACGCTGGAGCGTTTCGGCCGAACCTCGACGTCGGTGCTGTCGGCGGTGCCGCCCGAGAGCTCGTCCCTCATCGCCCTCCGTCCCTGGCTCGGCAGCTGACGTACGCGCGTCATGAGCGACAACCCGGGCATCCTTCCATGATCACTGATGGTGTGGTCGCCGGGGCGGCTCAGACGCGGGCGATCCCGCGTCGGACCACGGCGACCGTCCGACGTTCCGGCCAGGACAGTCCATCGGTCTTGCCCGAGCCGAGCCCGACCAGCCCCACTCGGGCGCTCGGGGTGCTGTGGCTCACCGGGCTGCTTGCCTCCTGGGCCAGCGCGGCCGGGGTGTCGTGGCTGACGGTGTGGCGGAGGTGCCGGGTCGTCCAGAGCCACGCGACGTCCCGCCCGAACGACTCGACCAGCAGCGCCAACGACGCCACCAGCACGATGGTCGTCATGGGCCCGGGTAGCGCGTCGCCCATCGCCACCGTCAGCACCACGCCCTGGATGGCGGCGACGACCTTGCGCCAGTAGCGCGGCGGCAGGGATCCGCGCATCCAGCCCAACACCCAACTCGCAGCGACGAAGACGTACCGCATCGCGCCGATCACGAGCACCCAACCACCCACGGCGGGGGCCACGTGCAGGCAGAGCACCAGGACCAAGAAGGAGTCGATCTCCATGTCGAAGCGCGCGCCGAGCTCGCTGGTGGTCCCGGTGCGTCGGGCCGTGTAGCCGTCCACGGCGTCGAGGACCAACGCCACACTGGTGAGGACGACCATCAGGGTGACCGGCGCCGATCGGCCGAACGAGTCGGCGGCCAGAGCCGTCACGCCGCCGACGAGGATCGCCCGGCTCAGGGTCACCCGGTCGGCCGGGCTCAGCGCGCGCGCGCCCGAGCGGGACATCCCCCGGCTGAGCAGGGCGCACAGGGCCACCCCGTACGCCAGCCCGGCCACCCAGCCCGCCGCGCCCAGGCCGACCGTCTCCGCGAGCACCCCCAGCAGGACGATCTGCACGAGCAGGCCGATGACCGGACCAGTTCGAACCATTGACATCGTGCCTCCGCGACTCTGGTGGGTGCCCCTGACCGTCATCACGGAAAATATGACCGATCGGTTCATTCTGAACGCGACCCGGCAGGGTGCCACGGAGGGACGTGCCCCGTCGGTGGCCGGTAACCGTCCACCGTGGTCGTGGCGTCGGGGTCAGGACGTGGGCCGGGTGAGCACGTCCGCGCCGTCGTCGGTGATGGCGATGGTGTGCTCGCTGTGCGCCGTCCGGCAGCCGGTCACGCTGCGCAAGGTCCAGCCGTCGGCGTCGGTGACGAGCGTGGCGGTGTCCGCCATGACCCAGGGCTCCAGCGCCAACAGCAGCCCTGGGCGCAGCCGGTATCCGCGGCCGGGCCGTCCCGTGTTGGAGACGTGCGGGTCCTGGTGCATCGTCGACCCGACGCCATGGCCACCGAACTCGGTGTTGATCGAATATCCGGCCGCGCTGAGGACCGAGCCGATCGCGTGGGAGATGTCGCCGATGGGAACGCCGGGGCCGGCCGCGGCGATCCCCGCGGCCAAGGCGCGCTCGGTCGCCTCGATCAGCGCGAGGCTCTCCGGAGGTCGCGCGTCGCCCACGACGAAGCTGATGGCGGAGTCGGCGACGACCCCGCCCTGGGAGACGGCGAGGTCGAGCGAGAGCAGATCGCCGTCGGCGAGCGCGTAGTCGTACGGCAACCCGTGCAGCACGGCGTCATTTACCGACGTACAGATGTAGTGGCCGAACGGCCCGCGCCCGAAGGACGGCTCGTAGTCGACGTAGCAGGATTGCGCATCAGCCTCGACGATCATGGCCTGCGCCCACCGGTCGATGTCGAGGAGGTTGGTGCCGACCACGCAGCGACTCTTCAGCGTCTGCAGGATGCCAGCGACCAGCGCGCCGGTGTCCTTCGCGCGCAGCACGTCGGTGGGGCTCAGGATCTCGATCATGCAGCGCCTTCCTCGCGGACCAATAAGTATCCCGGCCATATTATCCCGGTACTAGAATCGGGGCATGGTCAGGTTGCCGCTCACTCCCGCAGAGGTCGAACGCGGACAGCGCCTCGGCGCCCTCTTGCGTCGAGCCCGCGGAGAGCGTTCGATGCTCCTCACCGCGCTGGACGCGGGCGTCTCGCCGGAAACCCTCCGAAAGATCGAGTCCGGCCGGATAGCCACCCCCGCCTTCCCGACCATCGCGGCGATCGCCGACGTCCTGGGCCTCTCCCTCGACGCTGTCTGGTCGGAGATCAACACGTCGGAGGGCGGTGCCGAGCTCCCCCGGCCAGCTCGCGCGGCGCGCGAGCGGCTGGCCTCGTAGTCGCGACTCCGCCGCCGCAGCGCGACGCGTCGGCCGGCGACCAAACGGAGCTGGCCCCGGCCGAGGAACGACCGGGACCAGCGGGTGGTGCGCTCAGGAGGCGGCGATGCCCTCCATGCCGATGCCGTCGGTGAACTTCGGCAGGCCCTCCACGGTGGTGACGAGCTTCAGCGAGCCGTCCCTGCCCACCTCGTAGCCCTGCACGTTGCCGGCGGTGGCGTTCTGCACGTATAGGAAGCCGTCGCTGGTGGTCATGTCGATCGACCCGCCGCCGGTGTCGGCGGCGACCGCCTTGACCAGTTCCAGCTTGCCGTCGTCGTTGACCCGGTAGGAGCTGATGGTGGAGGTGCCGGCGTTGGCGACGAAGAAGTACTCGCCGACGCGCTGGATCCAGCACGTCGCCTGCTGGCCGTTGGGCACTGACGGCCCGACCTGGTCGAGCGCGCCGTCGTCCTCCAACTCGAACCGGCTGACCGCGTTCGCGCCCGACTCGGTGACCAGCAGCGAGTCCTTCGTGTCGAAGGTGAAGCCGAACGGGGTGTTTCCCGCGTCGCTGATGACCGGGTTGCGGGACAGCTCGCCGTGGCGACCGATCTCGTAGCTGAACATGACGTTCGCGCCCTTGGTCGACACCAGCACGAACTCGCTCTCCGGGTCGATCTTGACCTGGGCCGGGGCGGTCCCGAACGCGGGCGGGTTGCCGTTGTGCAGCCCGAGCGACCGGTTGGCGTCCTCGATCCGGGACAGCCGCCCCTTGTGCAGCTCGAAGCCCTGCACCGACCCCTCGCCACCGGCGTTGAGGACGTAGACGAGATCACCCCGGGCCGCGACGCTGACCGGCAGCAGACCGCCGGACCAGATCACCTGGAGCTTGTGCAGCCTGGTGCCCTCGACCCGGAAGACCGTCACGGTGTTGCTGCCGGCGTTCACCGCGAACAGCAGCCCCTTGTGGTAGGTCAGGGAACCCTGCGAGGCCAGCGCGTCGAGCGGCGCGCCGATGGTGAAGCCGCCCAGCCCGCCGGTCTCGTACTCACCCGCCTTGGTGAGACGGCCGTCCTCGTCGCGGTCGTACACCTTGATGGTGTTGCCCTCGGCCTTGTTGGTCTGGACGAAGACCGCGCCCTCGTCGCCGTGGTGGTGATCACCCCCCTTGCGGTCGTCGTGGTACCCAGGGCCACCGCCATCGGCGAAGGCGGTCCCGGGGATCGATCCGATGCTGGTCAGACCTGCCAGGAGGGCTGCCGCGAATGCGACACTGCGCTTCATCACTGACTCCTTATGCACCCGAAGGGAGGAATACGAATTTTCCTCTCCTTCGAAAGTTATCGGAGAAGTTAGGCGCGCCCGTCGTCCTTACCCTAAAGCGGTAATTTTGTGCCGTTGCGTGGAATGAACAGACATATGCGCGGAGGTAGCATAGGGCGAAGCGAACCTTCGGCCTATCAGGGTAGAAACTCGGCGGCCAGGTCAATCAGCGCACGGCCGGCGGCCCAACCGGGCGGCCCACCGGGGTGGCCAGGGACGGCGTCCAGTTCAGGTCGGCGCCGGTGACGGTCAGCCGCACACCGTGGTCGTCGGCGACGGCGAAGCGAGGCAGCAGCGCGATGCCGAACCCGTGCCGAACGTGGTCGGCGCCGGTGGCGATGTCCGGGATCTCGATCGTGACGCGCCGGGACAGATTGGCGGCCGCGAACGCCCGGTCGGTCACGGCCCGAGCGCCCGATCCGCAGGCTGACGGTGATGGCGTCTCAGAACCACCGGATGGGATGCTGCAGAGGTGATTCGCCGACACGCCGTCTGGCTCGGTCTGGCGATCGGGCTGCTCACCGGCTGCTCCGAGCCGCCGTACCCACTACCTGACCGGAACGCGGCTGACGTGCGGGCTGAGGAGGAGCGTCTCGCGACGCTCCTCCCCGCCGAGCTGCTGGGCGGACCCGGCACCTGCGAGGTCCGACTGCTGGGGCGAGAGGGCTCTTCGTCGTTTGCCTGGGCGCACTGCGAATCAGCATCGGGAGCCGGGGTCGTCTCCGGCGTCTCCACACCCGTGCGGGTGGACGGCGATCGCGTCACACAGCCCGGCGACGGGAGCGCATACTCCCCGAGCGTGCGTCGCATGTTCCCGGAGCGGCTGGCCGAGGTTGTCCTCGATGAGGACACCAGGCTGCGGCCCTGACGGATCCGGGCGACACCGACATCGCTGAGGCGAGACGCCCCCGGAGGGCCAGCGCCATCGCCTGCTCGACCACCGGCGCGTCCTCGGCACGGCGGCGCATCCCCGAGTCGAGCGCCCGGTAGGCCGCCCGGTCGTCCATCGTGAACTCGCGCAGGATCCGCGCGTTGTCGAGCACCCGGGCCAACCCTTCAAGCTCCTTCGACCCGCCGTACTCCAGGTCCTTGGGCTCATCCCGCTGGATGAAGATGATGGTGTTGCCCGACGGGTCGACGATGCTGAACCGCGACGCCCCGGCGCGGTAGCGGGTTATCCGGGGCAGGCCCTTGACCAGCACCGCCGAGCGGCTTCGACGGGTTTCGTCTCCTACCCAGGGAGGAGGACCGCTCCGACCACCGGCCGCAACCAGGGCTCGGGGTCGGACGCGATCGACCGTCCCGGCCACGAGCATCTACAGGCATGACAACCGTGCTGCGCCGGGCGACGCGTTGGAACCGCCCCCTGATGTTCCTGGTATCCGTGATGGCGGTGCTCGCCGTCGTCACCGTGGTCGGCATCCTCGTCGACCCGCGCGTCCTCACCGGGGCGCCGATCTGGCTCAAGCCGTTCAAGTTCGCGGTGTCCTTCGTGCTGTACGGCGCGACACTCGCCTGGATGCTCTCCCTGCTGCCACGACGCAGCCGGGCCGTCGAGAGGGCGGCCGTCGTCATCGTCGCGGTGGCGGTCGTCGAGATGATGGTGATCGTCGGTCAGGTGGTACGCGGGCAGACCAGCCACTTCAACGACAGCACACCCCTGAACACCGCGCTGTTCGCGACGATGGGTGCGGCGATCATGGTGCTGTTCCTCGCGCACCTCGTCATCGGGATCGTGGTCCTGATCCAACGGATCCCCGACCGGGTCGCCGCGACCGCCGTCGGGTGGGGGCTCGGCCTGTCCCTGCTGGGCATGCTCGCCGCGGTGCCGATGGCGCTGCCGATGCAGGACCCGGGGATCGAGGGGATCGGTGGGGCGCACAGCGTCGGCGTAGCCGACGGTGGTCCGGGGTTGCCGGTGGTCGGCTGGAGCACCACCGGCGGTGACCTGCGGATCGGGCACTTCGTGGGGCTGCACGCCCTCCAGGCGCTGCCGATCCTGGCGATCCTGCTGAGCCGGTTCGCGACGCGGCTGGACGAGCGCACCCGGGCCCGGCTGCTGGTCGTCGCGGGCGCCGCGTACGGCGTACTCACGGTGATGTTGACCTGGCAGGCCCTGCGCGGGCAGCCGCTGCTGCGCCCGGACGCCGGCACGCTCGTCGCGGTCGCGGCCCTGGCGGTCGCGACGGCGACCGCCACCGTTCTGGTGCTGGCCCGCCGGCGCCGCCCGGACGTGGCGCTGGCCGCATGACCGCGACGCTGTTCTCGCTGACGTTCGCGGTGGCCGCGCCCTTCTGGGCGCTGATGATCCTGCTGCCCCGCTGGTCGTGGACCGCCCGGATCATCGCCTCGCCGCTGATCGTGCTGCCGGTCGTGGTGATCTACGCACTGCTGGTGCTGCCGGCGTTCGGCGACGTGCTGCCGGCCGTGACGTCGCCGACCCTGGCCGGGGTGCGCGACCTGCTCGGCACCTCCGACGGGGCGGCGGCGGGTTGGGCGCACATGATCGCGTTCGATCTGTTCGTCGGACGGTGGGCATGGCTGGACAGCCGGGAACGGGGGGTGCCGGCGCTGGTCATGGCCCCGGTGCTGGTGCTGACCATCCTGCTCGGACCGCTCGGACTGGCCGCGTACCTGGCGGTCCGGCCCCGGTGGCGGCGGACGTCGACCGCAGCCACCGGCCCGCAGCGCCTAGGCTGACCACCGTGAGCTGGTTGGGGCGACTGTTCGACATGCGGGACACGCTCGTTCGGATGGTGCTGCTCGACCTCAGCGGGCTGGGCTACCTGCTGTTCGTCCCGCACTCCACCAGCACACCCACGCCGACACAGTGGATCCTCGCGGTGCTCGCGTTCACCGTGGCACTGGCGGCGCACCGTCGGCCGGTGGTCAACCTGGTGGCGCAGGCCGCCCTGCTGGCGGTCGCGATCAGCCTGCTCGACGACTTCACCATCAACCAGGTCGGTGCCAGCTGGGCGTTGCTCGAGGTCACCATGCGCGCGCGCCGTCCCCGCACCATCTGGCTGGCGACCGCGCTGCTGGTCGCGGTCGACCTGACCGACTCGATCGGCGACCCGGTCGGCCAGGTCGCCTCCGGCGTCGTCGGGCTGGCCCTGGAGGTCGGCGTACCGGTGCTGCTCGGCCTCGTCATCCGCGCCAACCGGGAGCTGAGTCGGCAGGCCGTGGAGCGGGCCAGGGCCGAGCAACGCCAGCACGAGTCGGAGAGTCGCGCGGCCCGCGCCGACGAGCGCAGCGCCATCGCCCGCGAGCTGCACGACGTCGTCGCGCACCACGTGGCGTCGATGGTCCTGCGGGTCGGCGTGGCCCGACACGTGCTCACCGACCTGGATCCCCGGGTCAGCGAGGTCTTCGACGACGTGCACGGCACCGGCACCGCGGCCCTCGCGGAGCTGCGCCGGCTGGTCGCGGTGCTGCGCAACCCCGATGGGGTACGCGGTGACGCGGCGTTGACCGCGATCGAACCCGCCGCGCTGCCGGCGGCGATCGGCGCGTCCATCGACCGGGCCCGTCAGGCGGGTGTCACCGTGGAGGCCGACCTCGACCCGGCGATCGGTTCCCTCGACGCGGTGCGCGGCATGGCGGTACTGCGACTGACCCAGGAGGCACTGACCAACGTGGCCAAACACGCGGGGACGGGCGCGCTCGCGCGCCTCGTGGTCGCCGTTCGGGACGGCTCGGTGCACTGGGAGGTCACCGACGACGGGCGTGGTGGGGTGCCGGCGGGGGTGCCGGCCGGTGGTGGGCACGGCCTCACCGGGATGCGCGAGCGCGTCGAGGTCCTCGGCGGCCGGCTGGAGGCCGGCCCGACGGGGACGGGATGGCGGGTGCGGACCGAGCTCCCGGCCGCCGCCGAGCCGTCCGCCCGGTCACTGCCCCGCGAACGGGAGGCCCCGACCGGATCACCCGCGCCGGAGCCGGCGTGATCCGGGTGCTGCTGGTCGACGATCAGCACCTCATCCGAGCCGGGCTGCGCATGCTCTGCGACGCCCAACCCGACATCGAGGTCGTCGGGGAAGCCGACAACGGCCGGGAGGCGATTGCGCTCGCCGGGCGGCTCCTGCCCGACGTCGTCGTCATGGACCTGCGCATGCCCGGCGTCGACGGGATCACCGCGACCAGCCGGATCCTCACCGAACGCCCCACCACCCGCATCCTGGTGCTGACCACGTTCGGCGACGACGACCACCTCTACCCCGCCCTGACCGCCGGAGCCTGCGGGTTCCTGCTCAAGGACGCGCCCCCCACCGAGCTGCTGGACGGCATCCGCCGGGCCGCCGTCGGGGACAGCCCGTTCAGCCCGGAGGTGCTGCGCCGCCTCGTGCAGCGCGCGGTGCACGCCCGCCCCGAGGCACCCCCGGCGCTGCCGGGACTGACCGCCCGGGAACGGGACGTGCTCAACCTGGTCGCCGACGGCCTGTCCAACACCGAGATCGCCGACCGACTGCACATCGGGGTGACCACGGTGAAGACCCACATCACCAGCCTGATGACCAAGACGGACAGCCCCAACCGGGTACGTCTGGCCCTGTTCGCTCGCGGTGTCTGACGGTCAAAGCCGCACGCCCCGGCTGCAGCTCGGCAGGTTCATCGCCCGCAACGACTGGCTCTGAGCCCGAAGGCGGGGCCTGCCGGCACTGGAGGTGTCGGCAGGCCCCGGTGCTCACTTCGTGACCGTCACCGACACGGTGACCGGAGTGGACGCGCCCTTCGCACCGTTGTTGGTGACCAGCAGCGTGGCGACGTACGTGCCGGGCACCAGGCCGGTGGTGTCCACGGTGATGGTCAGCGCGCCCTTCTCCCCCGGCGACACCTCGCCGGAGGTCGCGGCAGCCAGCCACGGCACGTCGCTGTACGCCGGCAGCGAGCCGTCGACGTGGTAGACCTTGCCGCCGTACGGCCGACCGGTCGCGTTGGCGAGCACCCACAGGTTGCCCTGCTCGTCCAGGTCCAGCCCGGCGCCGCTGAGCGGGTTCGGGTCGGGGTCGGGCACCGAGGCGAGCGGCTGGCAGGTGGCCGGGTCGAGCGCCCAGATCGACTCCTTGGAGTCCTGGTTGATGCCCCACAACACGTTGTGTTCCTCGTTGAGGGCCAGGCCGGTCATCCACGGGATGGGCGGCGTGCACTCCCCCAGCACCGAACCGGGCTGCGGGTGGGACAGCCCGGCGAGGTGCCGGATCCGGTTGTCGCCGCTGAGGTAGAAGGTGTCGTCCGAGGCGCGGTAGGCGAGCCCGTAGTAGAGCTTGCCGGCCCACGGCCCGGTGATGGTCTCCTTCACCTCCAGGGTGTCCGGGTCGAAGCACACGATCGGCAGGTCCCCGACGAACGACATCTTCGGCGCGCACATCAGGTCCCGGCTCGGCACGTACGCCATGTCCGAGGGCCAGCCGTCGATCGGCAGCACACCCTTGCCCAGTGACCGGCCGTCCGTGTTGAAGCGCTGCATCTGCCCGAACAGGTACGAGTTGGAGACGATCAACTCGCCGTTGCGGTAGCCGACGCCGTAGGCGTTGTAGAGCTCCTTGAGGGGGAAGGAGCTGAGCTGCCGGCCGGGGATGCCGGTCGGCGGGGTGGGCGAGTTGATCTCCCGGGCCAGCCAGGTGGCCGGCAGGTCACCCTGGTTGGTCAGGGTCACCGTCGCGGTCCGGGTCACCCCGGCCCGGGCGGTCACCGAGACCGCGTTCTTGTTGGCCAGCAGCAGTGGCGTACGCAGCGCCAGGTCGTGCTTGACGACCGTCGACTCGACCACGTCGACGGTGCTCGCCGGCAGGTCGTAGCCCGGTTGCAGAGCGGTCACCGTGACCGGCCCGGCCGGCGCCTCGGACTGGTAGAAGCCGTCGGCGTCGGTGGTCGCGGTGATCGGTTGCGGCGCGTCCGGCGATTCGATCCGTACCGTCGCGCCGGCCAGCGGCTGACGGTCGTTCGCATCCCGCACCGTGCCCCGCAGCAAGCCACGACCGACCACCCGGAAGGTGATCGCGTCGGCCGCGTCGAGCACCTGCTCGTCCCGCGAGTACGTCAGCGCGTCGCGGCCGGTGGCGTCCTCGATGCCGACGGTCGCCGAGCCGCCGGTCCCCGCCGCGGCGGCGGCGAGCTTGCGGTACTGGATGGTGACGGTGCCGTTCTCGCCGAGGCGCACCTGGACGTCGACCCGGGTCTTCGGCGCGCTCTTCAACGCGGCGCGGTTCCAGGTGACCACGAACTGTCGGGCCGTGCCGGTGCCGGACACCTTGGTACGCACCGTCGAGGCGTGGTCCAGGACCAGGTCGTCCCAGAACGCGTAGACGGCCGGTGCCGAGACCGCCGGGGCGGGCAGCGCACCGTTGTCGCCGACCGAGGTGCCCGCGTCGCCGCCGAAGGTCAGGTACCCATCGGTGTGCACGGTGAGCTGACGGTAGGTGCTGCCGTAGAACGTCATCGGGAACGGCAGATCGACGGCTCGGCTCGCGGTGTCGCCGGTGAGGGCCAGCACGCTTCCCCCGTCGGCCCACTGCGCGGCGGCCGTCCCCGCCTGGTAGCCGTGCCGGTCGGCCTTCGCGGCGAGCGCCACGTCCACCGTCTCCGGCCCGTCGACGGTCAGCGCGACGGTCTTCGGCGCCAGCCACCGGCCGTACTCGACCAGCAGGTCGTAGTCGGCCTCGGGCAGCATCCCGGTGTAACGACCGTCGGCGTCGGTGACGAACGGCGGGAACGTCTCCCCGGCGAGCGCCAACCGGGCGCCCGCCACCGGCCGGCCCGCCGGGTCGGTGACCCGACCCTGGATCGCCTGCCACGCCGCGGGTGCGGACAGGTCCAGCGTCAGATTGGTGGTGCCGCTGCTCGACACGGTGATGGTCTGCCGTACGGTCCGCCGCGCGAAGAACGACGCGGTCAGGGTGTACTCCCCCGCCGGGACCCGACCCAGCTGGACCGTGCCGCGCGCGTCGGTGCGGGCGGTGCGGGTGACCAGGGCGGAGGTCAGGGTGATCTTCGCCCCGGACAGCGCCGTGCCGTTCAGGGTCGCGTGCACCACGACGCCGCCGAGTTGCGCCGTCGAGGCCTGGGTCACCAGGTCGTACGCGTCGAGCCGGCCCTCGCCGTAGACGTTGTTGTCGGCCGGGGTGCCACCACACTGCAGGTCGTTGACGTCGTGCGCGGTGCGGTCCAGCAGCTCGCGGGTGGTTGCCAGGTCGCGGCGCAGGTTGGGCACCGCCGACCAGGCCAGGGCGACCGCGCCGGCGACGTGCGGAGCGGCCATGGAGGTGCCGTCGCTCATGCCCCAGTCGCTGCCCGGCACGGAGGAGAGGATGCCCACCCCGGGAGCCGTGACGTCCGGCCGTACCGCGCCCTCGCGGCCCGGCCCACGGCTGGAGAAGTCAGCGATCACACCGGTGGCGTTGGTCGCGCCGACGGCGTACGCGAGGGGGTTGGTGGCCGGGTGGCCCGCCGAGCCGCACGGCTCGGGCAACTCCTTGGCCTCGTTGCCGACCGCGAAGACCGGGAAGATGCCGGCGGCGACCCAGGAGTCGATGATGGTGTCGTAGAAGGTGGGGTCACCGTCGTGGCCGCCCCAGGAGTTGTTGATGATGTCCGGCGCGAGGTCCGGGCGGGGGTTCTCGCCGTTGTGGTCGGTCGGCGCGAGCATCCACTGACCGGCGGCGAGCAGCGCGCTGTTGCTGCAGTAGTTGGCCTCGCACCCCTTGGCCGCGATCCAGCGGGCACCCGGGGCCACACCGGTGATCCGCCCGTCGCCGTCGTCGCCGACCATCGTGCCGACCGTGTGGGTGCCGTGCCCGTAGTTGTCGCAGGGCGTCGACGGCTGGCAGATCCCGGTCGGGTCGTACCAGTTGTAGTCGTGCGTGAAGGTGCCGTCGCCGTCGTTGCCACGGTATTGGCGGACCAGGGCCGGGTGGTCGTACTGCACACCGGAGTCGACGCTGCCGACGACGATGCCCTCGCCGCGGGTGCCGTACTCGCGCCAGACCTTGTCGGCGCCGAGCGACGTGAGGTTCCACGGCAGCTGCGGGTTGTCGGCGGAGGCGCCGGCGGTGCGGACCGGCTCCGCGAGCTTGGTCCCACCGATCGCGGTGATTCGCGCGACGTCCGCCCGGCCGGCCAGCTCGGTCACCAGCTTCAGGTCGCCGGTGACCTCGATGATGTTCGCGATCCAGTACGGGGTGAAGTCGGCGTGCCGATTGCGCAGCAGGGAACGGAGCCCGCGCTGGGTCTGCTCAGCATGGGCCAGCTTGGTCTGGTAGACCCGCGTGGTGCGGGCGACCCGGCCGGCCCGGCCACCGGCGGCCCGCTCGACCCGGTCCAGGTCGCTCTGGTCCAACGTGGCTTCGTCGGCCAGCTCGACGAAGAAGCTGGCGTTGGTGCCGGCACGGGCCGAGCCGAGCACCCGCGGGTCCACCTTGCGCAGTGGGTCGACCGCGCCGTTGCTCGGCGCGGGCGCGGCCACGGCCGCGCCGGTCGGCAGTGCGAGCACGATGGCCAGCGCCGCACCGACGGCACCGATGGCTCGACGTGTCCGCTGTCTGGGTCTGAGCATGACGTACGTCCCTCCCTCAGGCGGTCGCCCGGGAGGGCCGACACCGCCGTCGCCGATTCTCAGGCGACGGGCATCCGGTTGAGCCGCGTGAGCACTGGCGGAGCACGGACATGGCGGGTTTCCGCCATCCTGCGTTGGCCACGCCGACACCGGCACGCCACCACAACGGTCAGGCCCGCATCCGCGCGGACACGGCGATGACGAGCACCAGCGGCACGATCAGCAGGGCCGGGGCGACGGCCGGCAGGTGCAGAGCGACCAGGGCGCCGACCGCCGCGCCGACCATGAGGGCCAGCAGCACCTGCGCCTTGGGGCGCAGGCTGGCCCAGGGGCTGCGCGCGGCGACGCCGGCGATCAGGCTGGTGAGCGTGCCGGTCAGGTAGGTGGAGGACAGGCCGGGCACGCCGAAGCGTTGGATCGCGCTGCTCTGCACCCCCAGCGCAACGGCGGACAGCATCAGCAGCGCCAGGTGCACACGTGCGTCGGGGGCACCGAGGGTGACCTCCCAGGCGACGGCGAACACGACGAACACCGACAGCTCCAGGACCAGCGCCCAGGTGACCCGCCGTGGCCAGACCGGATCGTCCGGTTGTGCCGAGCCGACGACGCGGGCGCCCGCGAGGACGCCGACGATGAAGCTGACGATGGCGCAGCCCGACGTCAGGGCCAACTCGGCCTCGCCCCGACCGGCCGAGAGTCCGAGCAGGACCATGTTGCCGGTCATCACGCTGGCGAACGCGCCGCCGAGGGCGAGGAAGCCGAGAGCGTCGGCGCTCCCGGTGAGGAAGGTGAGGGCGACGACGAGCGCGTGCCGTCTGCGCAGCAGGCGCTGGTCCTGGTGGGGCGCGAGGCGGGGGTGGGTGACGCGGGGCGCTGTGCTCGACACTGTCGGCCACCTTCCAATAATTGTTCTTCGTATACACTTTGTCCGGACACGTTCACGGAGAGGCGACCAGGTGGCTGAAGACCTGCGGGACAAGCTCGGCGCGCAACACCTGCCGCTACGCGATCAGGTCCTCGCCGCGCTGCGGACCGCCATCATCGACGGCGACTACCCGCCCGGTGAACGGCTGACCGAGGACCGGCTCGCCGAGGACTTCGGCGTCTCCCGCAACCCCGTCCGGGAGGCGTTGCGGGTCGCCGAGGCGGAGGGGTTCGTGGTGATCCTCCCCCGCCGGGGAGCGGTCGTCGCCTCACCGAGCAGCGGGACCATCGCCGACATGTTCGCCGTACGCGAGCGCCTGGAGGCGCTGGCCGCCCGGCTGGCCGCCGAGCGGGCGACCGCGGCGGACGTGGCGTCCCTGCGTGCCCTGTTGGAGCAGGGGCGCGAGGCGACGCAGCGGCAGGACCTGGCCCGGGTCGCCGAGCTGAACAGCACCCTGCACCTGCGCATCCTCCAGATCAGCGGAAACCCCTGGCTGTCGTCGATCGCCAAGTCGCTCTACCTCCATGTCCAGTGGGTGTTCCGGCTCGGGGCCGCCGAACGCGCGCCACACTCGTGGGCCGAGCACATCCAGCTCGTCGACGCCATCGAGTCAGGCGACGGGGACCGCGCCGAGCGGGCCGCACTCGACCACCTCGACGCGGCCTCCGCCGCGGCGTACGAGAACGCCGAAGGCGGCTACGCCACCCGCTGACGGCGGCGTGGCTACGGCTAACGGCCGCACGCGTAGCCCTGCATGCCCCGGGGGTTCGCACCGGCGGAGAGCACACCCGTCGCCGGATCGCGGGTCACCGCGCAGAGCCTTCCGAGGCTCCACCCGTCGACAACCCGCACCTCGTGCCCGTACGCCCGCAGCTCAGCGAGCACGCTCTCGTCGAGGCGGTCCTCCACCACCAGGACGCCGGGCTCCATGTCCCGTGGATAGAACGACCCGGGCAGGCTGACCGTGTGCCAGGCCGGCGCGTCGATGGCCTCCTGCAACGACTGACCACCGACGAGATGCCGCAACAGGAACGGCAACTGCCACTGGTCCTGCTGGTCGCCACCGGGGGTGCCACACGCCAGCACCGGCTCGCCGTCGCGGTGCACCATCGTCGGGCTCAACGTCGTACGCGGGCGGCGGCCCGGTGCCAGCGACGAGGCCAGCCCCTCCTCCAGCCAGAACATCTGCAACCTGCTGCCCAGCGGAAAGCCGAGTTCCGGGATCGTCGGGGAACTCTGCAACCAGCCGCCACTGGGGGTCGCGGAGATCATGTTGCCCCAGCGGTCGACCACGTCCACGTGACACGTGTCGCCCCGGGTCACCCCGTCCGACTGCACGGTCGGCTCCCCCGTCGTGGCGTCCATCGGCCCGGCGTGTCGCCCGGCACCCGGCCGGACGTGGGCCGGCAGGCGCGGCTGCGCCCCGTCGGGACGCCCCGGCCGCAACTCCGCCGACGCGCGATCGCCGATCAGGGCGGCCCGCTCCCGCGCGTACTGCGGGGAGAGCAACGCCTTGGCGGGAACGTCGGCGTCATCGCCGTACCAGGCCTCCCGGTCGGCGAAGGCGAGCTTGAGCGCCTCGACCTGGGCGTGCACGCCCGCCGCGGTCCCCGGGTCGTACGCGCCGGGGTCGTCCAGCGCGTCCAGGGTGGCCAGTGACTCCAGCAGCACCGGGCCCTGTCCCCAGAAGCCGGTCTTCGCCACCGAGTAGCCGTGCCAGTCCAGGGTGGCGGGAGTCTCCCAGCTCGCCGAGTACGCGGCCAGGTCGTCGCCGGTGACCAGCCCGGCGTGCGGGCGTCCACTGGAGTCCTGGAACGGTCGCCGGCTGAACGCGTCGATCGCCTCGGCGACGAAACCGGTGCTCCAGGCCCGACGCGCGGCCTCGATCTGGGCCTCCCGGTCGCTGCCGGCCGCCTGTCCCGCCTCGACGAGCCGGCGCAGGGTGTCCGCGTACGCCGGGTTGGTGACCAGCTCCCCCGCGACCGGTGGCCGGCCGCCGCGCAGCCAGAGCGCGGCGGAGGTGGGCCAGTGTTCCTCGAACAACGACCGGACCGCCGCCACGGTGTCACCCACCCGACCCACCAGCGGGTGCCCGGCGCCGGCGTAGCCGATCGCCGGCTCCAGCACCTCGGCGAGGGTACGTGTGCCATGCTCGCGCAGCAGCAGGAGCCAGGCGTCCACGGCACCGGGCACGGCCGCCGCGAGCGGCCCGGCACCCGGGATGAGGTCCATCCCGAGGGAGCGGAAGTGCGCGATGGTGGCACCGGCCGGCGCCGGACCCTGCCCGCACAGCACCTTCGGCCGGGGGTCCCGGGCGGTGGCCACGATGGCCGGCACCTCGCCGCCCGGCCCGTTCAGGTGCGGCTCGACGACGTGCAGGACGAACCCGGCGGTGACGGCCGCGTCGAAGGCGTTGCCGCCGCGTTCGAGGATGCCCATCGCCGCCTGGCTGGCCAACCAGTGCGTCGAGGACACCATGCCGAAGGTGCCCTGCAACGTGGGTCGGGTGGTGAACGTCATGACAACACCTCACTGGGATCTGCGCTGCGAACGTCGGGGCCGGTGCCGTCCGACCGGACCAGGTGGCACGCGGCCATGCCGTCGCCGATGGCGGTCTGCGCCGGCACCTCCGTCGCGCACCTGTCGAAGGCGAGCGGGCAACGGGTGCGGAACCGGCAGCCGGACGGCGGGTCGAGCGCGGACGGCAGGTCGTCGCCGAGCAGCACCGGCTGACGCTCGCGCTGACGCACCGGATCGGCCACCGGCGCGGCGGACAGCAGAGCCTGCGTGTACGGGTGGGCGGGCCGGGCGAAGATCCGCTCGCGGCTGCCCGTCTCGACGAGTTGACCCAGATACATGACGGCGATCTCGTCGGCCAGGTATTCGACCGCGGACAGGTCGTGGGTGATGAAGAGGCAGGCGAACCCGATGTCGCGTTGCAGGTCGGCGAGCAGATTGAGCACCGATGCCTGCACGGACACGTCGAGCGCGCTGGTGGGTTCGTCCGCGATGAGCAGCATGGGCTCGGAGATCAGCGCCCGCGCGATGCTGACCCGTTGGCGTTGCCCGCCGGACAACTCGTGGGGATAGCGGCGGGCCACCTCGGCGCGCAGGCCCACCCGTTCCAACTGTGGAGCGACGCGGGCGTCCCGGTCGCGCCCGGAGATCCGCTTGCCGGCCAGCCGCAGCGGCTCGGCCACGATCTCGCCCACCAGCATCCGCGGGTCCAGCGACGCGGCCGGGTCCTGGAAGACGATCGACACCGCGCCCCGATGGGGGCGCAGCCGCCGTCGGGACAGGTGGGTGACGTCCGTGCCGGCGATCCGGACCGTTCCCGCGGTCGGCTCGACGAGCCGCACCACGCATCGACCCACCGTCGACTTGCCGGAGCCGCTCTCCCCCACCAGGGCGGTGACCCGGCCACGCGGGATCGTCAGGGACACCCCGTCCACGGCGCGGACCGGGCCGAAGTGCATCACCAGGTCCTCGATCTCCAGGGCGTTCGGCTGCGGCGTCATCGGTTCGCCTCCTGAGCTGCCGTCGGTGCCGTTGTGCAGGGGTGCCAACAGGCCGCGACGTGGTCGGCGCCGCCAAAGCCCGCCAGCGGCGGGGCGACCGACCGGCACTGCTGGTCGGCGGCCGGGCAGCGATCCGCGAAGGTGCAGGCGTCGGGTTGGGTCGCCAGCACGGGCACCAGCCCGGGGATCTCGGTCAACCGATCCGTGCCGGCGTGCCGGCCCGGTTGCGGCGACGCCGACAGGAGCCCGGCCGTGTACCGGTGCCGAGGGTTGGCGAACAGGTCGTCCACCGGCGCGCGTTCCACCACCCGCCCCGCGTACATGACGACCACGCGGTCGGCGATGTCGGCGATCACGCCGAGGTCGTGGGTGATGATGAGGACGCTGGTGCCGAGCCGGTCCCGCAGGTCCCGCAGCACCTGGAGGATGCCGGCCTGGACGGTGACGTCCAGCGCGGTGGTCGGTTCGTCGGCCACCAGCACCTTCGGGCCACAGGCCACCGCCATCGCGATCATCACGCGTTGACGCATGCCGCCGGAGAGCTGGTGCGGATAGCTGTCGACCCGCTGGGCGGCGGACGGAATCCCGACGAGCGTCAGCAGCTCGACGGCGCGCGCCCGTGCCGCCCGTCGGGACATCCGCTCGTGGACCTGCAGCACCTCCCCGATCTGTCGCCCGACGGTGAGCACCGGGTTCAACGACGTCATCGGCTCCTGGAAGATGTACGCGATCTCCCGGCCGCGGACCCGTCGAAGGGCCGACTCGCGGGCGCCGACCAGTTGCGTGCCGTCCAGGCGCGCCGACCCGGTGACCCGGGCGCTGCCCGGGAGCAGGCCGGCGATGCTCATCGCCGTGACGCTCTTTCCGCATCCCGACTCGCCCACCATCCCGACGATCTCCCCGGGTGCGAGGTCCAGGCTGACGCCGTCGACCGCCGAGACGGTGCCGGTCTCGGTCGGGAACGACACCGACAGGTCGCGAATCTCCAGCACGGGTGCGGTAGCCGTGGTCATCGCCGGTCTCCCTTCGGGTCGAGGGCATCGCGCAGGGCGTCACCGAAGACGTTGAACGCCAGCGCCAGTCCCATGATCACGACACCGGGTAAGACGGCGGCCCACGGTGCGCGGGCGGCGAACTGCTGGGCGGTGGCCAGCATGGTGCCCAGACTGGGTGCCGGGGGTTGGATGCCGAGGCCGAGGAACGACAGCACCGCCTCGCCGAGGATCGCGGCCGGGATCGCGACCGTGGCCTGCACCAGGATCACCGACGTCGCGTTGGGCAGGATGTGTTTGGCCAGCACCCACAGGTCACTCGCGCCGTCCACGATGGCCGCCGCGACGAAGTCGAGCGACTTGAGGCGCAGCGTGTCCGAGCGGACCACCCGGATCACCCCGGGGATCTGGGCGATGCCGATGGCCACCGCGGCGTTGCCGAGGCTGGCCCCCCGGATGGCCGCCAGCCCCACTGCCATGATGAGGAACGGGAACGCCAGCAGCAGGTCGGTGCAGCGGGAGATCACCGCGTCCCAGGCCCGGAAGTAGCCGGCCGCGAGCCCGAGGGGCACCCCGATGACCAGCGACGTGGCCACCGCCAGCAGCCCCACCTGCAACGACGCCCGCGCACCGAGCATGATGCGGGAGAGGACGTCCCGACCGAGGTCGTCCGTGCCCAGCGCGTGCCCGGCGGTGCCGGGAGGCGCGAACGTACGGGCGAAGTCGGTCTGGTCGGCGGAGTAGGGCGCGATCCACGGCGAGAGCAGCGCGATGACGCCGGCCAGCGCGAGCACCACGAAGCTCACCACGGCGAGCGGGTTGCGACGCAGCCGCCGTAGCACCCGGGTACGCCGGGTGACGCTGGCGGGGCCGGTCTCCGCCATCGGTACGGTGAGGACGGTCATGCCGGATCTCCCGTCACCCGGATGCGTGGGTCGATGACCGAGTAGAGCAGGTCCACGAAGAAGTTGATCACGATGTAGGCCGTCGCGGTGAGCAGGACCACGGCCTGGATCACCGGGTAGTCCCGTTGGAACACCGCGTCGATGGTCATCTTGCCGAAGCCCGGGAGTCCGAAGATCTGTTCGGTGACCACCGCGCCGGAGATCAGTCCGCCGAGTTGGAGTCCCACGACGGTCACCACCACGATGAGGCTGTTGCGCAGGGCGTGCCGGGTGATGACGGCACGCGGTCGCAGGCCCTTCGCCTTCGCCGTCCGCACGTAGTCGGAGGAGAGCGAGTCCAGCATCGCCGATCGGGTCTGCCGCATGATGATGGCGGCCAGGCCGGTGCCGAGGATGACCGCCGGCAGGACGATGTGGTGCAGGTTGTCCACGGGATCCTCCAGGATCGGCACGAAGCCGGAGGCGGGGAACAGCCCGGTCGCCACGGACAGGTAGAGGATCGCGAGCAGCCCGAGCCAGAAGTGCGGCACCGACAGGCCGATCAGGGCCAGCCCGTTGGCGAGCCACTCCGCCGGACGTCCCCGACGCACCGCCGCGAGCACCCCGGCGCCGACCCCGAGGAACGCCGCGATGAGGATCGCCAGGATGGACAGCTCGACGGTCACCGGCAGGGCGGTGGTGAGCATCGACGAGACCGGCGTACCGGTGCGGATCGACACCCCGAAGTCGCCCTGCGCCATCCGCTCCACGTACTGGGCGAACTGCATGGGCAGCGGCTGGTCCAGCCCGTAGTGCCGACGGATGGCCGCCAATGCCTCCGGTGACCGGTCCTCCCCGGCCAGCGCGAGAGCCGGGTCACCGGGGAGGGCCCGCACGCCGACGAAGACCACGATGGTCGACAACAGCAGGGTCAGCGCCGACTGCCAGGCGCGGGTGAGCAGATATCGGGCCACGACGACCTACTTGGTGTAACCGGCGAAGGCCGCCCGGATCACGCCGTCCGGGAAGACCTGCAGGCCCTGGATCTGCTTGCTGACGGCGGTCAGGTTGCGCTGCCGGTAGAGGTAGATCAGCGCGTCGTCCTGCTGGAGCAGGGTGACCGCCTCCCCGTACAGCTTTTTGCGCTCGTCGATGTCGCCGGCCTGGCGGGCCTGGGTCAGCAGGGTGTCGAGCTGCGGGTTGCTGTAGCCGGCGACGTTCTGGCTGGCGCCGGTGCCGACGAAGTTCGTGATGTTGGCGTCCGGGTCGATCCGTCCGCTCCAGCCCAGTTGCAGCAGCTCGAAGTTGCCGCGGTCCTGTTCGTCGAGGAGCGACGAGTACTCCACTGGGTTGATCTTCAGGTCGAACCCGCCGTCCTTGACCATGGACTGCAACGCCTGGGCGAGGCGCAGCGTGTCGGGCGTGTTCGAGGCGAGCATCGTCACCGGGTACGGCGTCTGCACGCCCGCCTCGGCCAGCAACTGCTTGGCCTTGGCCGGGTCGTGCGCCGGGCAGGTCTGTGCCTCGGGCGACGAGAACGTGCTCGCGGGGGAGATCGGAGAGCAGGCGACGGCGTGCAGACCGTTGAAGACCGCGTCGACCAGGGCCTTGCGGTCGATGGCGTGCTCGAATGCCTGCCGCACCTTGGCGTTCTGGGCGAGCGGGCGGTTGATCGGCTTGGGTGGGGTGCGGACCCCGTCGACGTTGCCGACGTTGATGGTCAGGCCCTGGTAGCCCAGGGACTGCGACTGGAGGACGGAGACCGAGGTGTCCTGCCGTAGCGAGGCGACGTCCTGCGTGGAGATGCTGTCGGCGACCTGGGCGTCGCCGGAGCGCAGGTTGGCGGCGCGGATGCTCGCGTCGCTGAGGATCCGCCACGAGATGGCGTCGAGGTGGACCTTGTCGGCCTCGTAGTAGTTCGGGTCCTTCACCACCTCGATGGAGTTCTGCGGCACCCGCTTCGCGAACTTGAAGGGGCCGACGCAGACCGGCGCCGAGGCGAAGTCGTCACCCCGGCTCCGCAGCGCCTCCGCGCTCATGATCATGCCGGCCCGGTCGGCGAGGGCGCCGAGCAACGGTGCGAACGGCTGCTGCAACCGCAGGACGACGGTCTGCGCGTCCGGGGTGTCGATGCCGTCGATGGGCCCGAGTTCACTCTTGCGCGCGGACCGGGCGTTGCTGAGGTGGCGTTGCAGGGTGGCCTTCACCGCCGCGGAGTCGAACGCCGTCCCGTCCGCGAAGCGCACGCCCGGACGCAGCGGAATGGTCACCGTCCGGCCGTCACCGCTCGTGGTGGGCAGGGCCGTCGCGAGCTGCGGTACGACCTGCGCCTGCTCGTCGACGTCGTAGAGCTTCTGGCACATCGCCTGGAAGACATAGCGGGAGTAGAGGCTTCTCGACAGCGTCGGGTCCAGCGCGTCGGGCTCGGCGGAGAGGGCGATGACCAACTTGCCGCCCTGCTTCACTGAGGCGGGGTCTGCGGGCGTACCGAAGGAGTCCTGGCCGGCCGACTGGTTGTCGCCGGACTGGTCGCCGCCTTCGTCGTTCGACACCGGTGAGCAGGCAACAACCGTGCAGACGACAGCGGCCGCCGCCACGGCGGCCCGGAGCACACGGCGGCGGGGCAGGCTCGTTTCGCGGACGGAGAGGTTCGTCATGGAGAGCTCCTCAAGTGGGCGATTCGGGGAGCGTATGTTGTATACGATGACCGCCGCAAGACCTCCATGAATCGGTGCTCACGCCCGGGCACGGTCGTACAGCGCCGCGTGCAGCGCCGGCCCGAAGACCCGCCGGACGTCGACTGGGGACAGCGCACCGACCGAGTGGATCGGGTTCAGGTAGCGCGTGAAGATCAGCCCGCCCAGCACGCCGACCGCGGCGGTGGCGCGACGCGTCGCGTCGGGCCCGCCGAGAAATTCAGCGATGCGGAGGCGCAGCTCACCGTCGAGGTAGTCACGCAGGGCGCGCATCGTGTCGTCATCCTGCACCGCCATCCGGCTCTGCGCCGGCCCGGCGGCGTCCCACAGACCGGTGACGGAGTCGAGCAGACGGGCGGCCAGGCCGTCCCGGCTACCGCGCAGGGCCTGGTCGAGCGCGGTGGGATCGACGCAGAGCAGGTTGAGTGACTGGCTGAAGAGGCCCTGCTTGGAGCCGAAGTGGTAGCTGATCAGGGCCGAGTCGACGCCGGCGGCGGCGGCGACGGCCCGGACCGTGGTGCCCGGATAACCGTGCTTCAGGAACAGCTCGCGGGCGACCTCGGTGATGCGGGCCTTGGTGTCGGGGTTGCCGCGGGGTCGGCCCCGGGTTTTATTCAACACGGTTGAATAATGCCCTCCCCCGGTGGCACGGTCAACGCCGTCAACCCCACAGCGAGGAGCGAGCACATGCGCACTGTCGTCTTCGGCGCCACCGGCCCCACCGGCCGTCACCTCGTCGAGCAGGCCCTGTCCGCCGGCCACGAGGTCGTCGCGGTCGCCCGCCGCCCGCACACCGGACCACCCCGGCCCGGTCTCACCGTGGTCAGCGCCGACGTCACGGACCCGGACGCCGTCCACCGGGCCGTGGCCGGCGGCGACGCCATCCTGTCCAGCCTCGGTGTCCCGCTCACTCCGAAGCCGATCACCGTCTACTCGCGCGGCAACGCGAACATCGTGGCCGCGATGCACCGCCACGGGGTCAAGCGCCTGATCACCGTCAGTTCCAGCGTCCTGGATCCCCGTTGGCGACCGACCGGCGAGTTCTTCTTCAACACCGTGCTGGATCCGCTGTTCAACCGCAGGGTGGGGCGCACCGCGCACGAGGACATGCGGCGGATGGAAGCCCTCGTCCGCGACAGCGACCTGGACTGGACCATCACCCGGCCGTCCGGGCTGTTCGACCACCCGACCGTCACCGGCTACCAGGTGGCACAGGACGTCGCGGACGGCCTGTTCACCGCACGTGCCGACCTGGCGGCGAGCATGGTGGCGCAGCTGACCGACGACCGGTACGTCCGGCGGGCGATGGCGGTGATCACCACCGAGGTCCGGCCGAGCATCGCGGGTCTGCTCTGGCGCGAGGCGGTCAGAAAGAAGAAGTGAGCGCCCCGCCCGCTCGGGCCGAAGCCGGCCGGTCGCGGTGGGAGGCGGCCGGCACAGCGCCGCCCTCCCACCGCGTCCTCCTAGGAGTTGTACGCCTGCGCGGTCACGGTGACCTGGCGGGCGAGGCCCTTGCGCGCGGGCCAGGAGATCCGTACCTCCCGGGCCTCGCCCGGCAGCAACCAGAAGTAGTTGTCGTCGAAGCGGGCCGGTAGAACCCGGTTGCCGCGCTTGTCGCGCACGGCGAGCCGGACCAGCGCGGCGACCGTACGGCCCTGGTTGCGGACCGTCGTGGTGACGGTGTTCCGCCCGTCCACGACGCGTACGGTGCTCGACGACGTGGACAGGCGGGTGCTCGGCACGTCGTTGAGCGCCCGCATCTGCTCGGCCTTGTCGTAGCGCCAGTAGGTGTTCTCCGCGAGCAACCGGTCACGGCTGTCCCGCAGCTCCAGTCGCACCAGGTGCAACCCACCGCCGTCCGGCGCGGCGAGCGGGAAGACCGCCGTCGTGGCCGAGCGGGCCACGTCCACCCGCTGACGCTGCGGCGAACCCAACGACCGGCCACTCAGGTCGTACTGTCGGGCGCTGACCGTGAGACCGCTGAGCGGCGCGGCGGTGTGGTTGACCACCCGGACCTGCCAGCTGCCCGGGTCGGCCTGCACGTGCACCGGCTCGCACCCCTTGCGGGCGCCGTAGTAGGCGCCGTTCACGTCGAGGTCGTAGTCGTAGGTCTGCCAGACGGTGCTGTGCCACGCCGGGTGCGACATCCACAGCAGCAGGCCGGTGGCGTCCTGCCACAGGTTGGCATTCCACGCCTCGAACATGGCGCGGTGGCTCTCGTAGTTGACGAACTGCGCCCGGGTGGCGAACTCGTCGAGCGAGTCGGACTCACCGAGCCGCGCGTCGATCGCCGCCTGGTACGTGCCGACACGCTGGTTACCGATGGTCGACCAGTCGTGGTAGTTCCACACCTCACCGATCGGCCACTCCGGCGCGTCGCCGACGAGGTTGCGCATGCTCTCGGTCACCGACACCACCGGCATGCCGATCTCGGTGTGGAAGCCGAACGAGTCCGCCTCGTAGATCGTCGCGTCGGTGTAGGTCGCCGGGTCGACCCAGCCGTACGGCCCCCGCCCGCTCACGATGCCGCTGGCGGAGTTGGGGATGTAGAGGATCTCCGGGTGTTCGCTGGCGACGGCCTGCTTGAGCCCGGCGTCGACGATCGGCGGCGGGTCGCCCTCGTTCGCGCCGCACCAGACCACGATGCTCGGGTGGTGGCGGAAACGGCGGATGGTGTCGGCGGCGATGTCGACGTAGCCGGGCGGGTTGGGCAGGAACGCGCCCGCCTGCCAGAAGTCGTTCCAGACCAGGATGCCCTGCTCGTCGCAGGCCCGGTACAGCTCCTCGCGGTTGCTGCTGCCCAGCCAGTTGCGGATCATCGTGAAGTTCATGTCGCGGTGCATCTCGACCGTGTCGGCCAGCCGGTCGGGCAGCACCCGGCGCAGCAGCTCGTCCCAGCCCCAGTTGCCGCCCCGGGCGAACACCGGCACGCCGTTCACACTGACCTTCAGCTCGGTGATCTTGTTGCTGACCGACTTCACGTCGATCCACGACTGCCCGTCGGTGGACACCTGGATGACGAAATCGCGGGCGTACGCCTGCTCCCAGACGATGGTGACCTGGTCGAAGCTGACCGGGGCGCCGAGGTCGACCTGGATCCACTGGTTGTCCTCGAACTTCGAGGACCACCGGGTCCGGGGGTTGCCGTCGACGGCCCGGTCGGGGCCGTTGGAGTCGCCGTCCCACGATGACGCGGTGGCCGTCCTGCCCCGGGCCAGGTCGACGCCCGGCTCGGCCTGCCGCTGCACCGAGAGCGCCCACATGGACACCCCCCACGAGGTCGCCCGCGCGCCGGCCTGGATGCGCAGGTACTGGGCCGTCTGGCTGGCGAACGTCTCGACCTGCTCGGCGCGGCTGCCCAGCGGGGTGTCGTTGCTGACCGACGTCACATCGGTCCACGCGTCCCCATCGGCGGAGACCTGGACGCGATAGTCCAGCGCGTACGCCTGCTCCCACACGATGGTGACCCGGTCGAAGTCGACCGCCGCGCCGAGGTCGACCTGGATCCATTGGTTGTCCTCGGCCTGCGAGGCCCAGCGGGTCGCCGCGTCGCCGTCGACGGCCCTGGCGGGAACGTTGGCGTCGTTCTCCGACGACGACGCCGTGGCGTCGCGGTGCAGGGCGAGATCCGGGCCGGTGCCGTCGGCCACCGACAGCGAGAACATCGAGATGCCCCACCCGGTGGCGCGCTGTCCGGCCTGGATGCGCAGGTGTCGGGCGTGCTGCCGGGCGAACGTGACCGTCTGGGTCGCGGCGCCGTCGACGAACTCCAGCGCGGGCTTGCCGGGCGGCGAGATGACGATCGGCTGGTGCCAGTCGTAGCCGAACTCGCGGACCCCGAAGCGCAGCGCACGCCGGTCGCTGACCGAGCGCTTGACGGTGGCGGTGAGCGTGAGGTCGTACAGGTGGGGGTCGCCGTAGCCGTTGGGCCACCACAGCCGCGGGTTGCGCAGGCGCAACGCGGGGAAGCGATCCGGCGTGAAGGTGACGGTGCTGCTCCCGCCGGCGGGGACGGTCACGGTGGACTCGACGCGTACCTTATCGAACTCCGCGCGGACGGTGACCGTGGTGGCGCTGGCCGCCGCGTTGCGGACCGGAACCCGGATGGTGACCTCGGCGGTGTCGGTGCCGGGCAGGTCGGGCAGGGTGGTCTGCACGTGCGGGTCGCCGATGACCACGGCGCCGGTGCTGCGCAGGCGCACGTGGTCCCAGAGACCGGTGACCCGGTCGCGGACGGCGGGCATCCAGTCCCACCCGGACACCGCCAGGTAGGTGGGCGCGTCGAGGTAGTGGTGGGCGGACTGGAGGAAGGTACGACCGTCGGGGCCCTTGTCACCGGGGGTGCCCGGGTGCGGCATCGGCGTGACCCGGACGGCGAGGACGTGCTCGCCACGGTGACCGGCCAGCGCGTCGGTGATGTCGAAGGCCGCCCGCGCGAACGGGTGCTTGACGTCGCCGACCTGCACGCCGTTGACCCAGGCGGTGGCCTCGTGGTTGATCCCGTCGAACTCCAACCAGATCCGTCGGCCGGCCGAGGTATCCAGGTCCCGCGGCAGCCGCAGCGCGCGCCGGTACCACCAGGTGTGCCGGGACAGCGCCTCCGGGATACGCATGTTGTTGAAGCCGGCCACCGGGTCGGGCAGGTGGCCCTGCTCGACCAGGGTGCCCAGCACGGTGCCGGGGACCGTCGCCGGCAGCCAGGAACGGACGTCGACGCCGGCACGGGAGAGTTCGGCGCCGTCGGCGGTGCCGGCGAAGTCGTCCATCGTCAACGACCAGCCCGACTCCAGCGGCACCGTGCCGTCCGCGGCGACCGTGAGGTCGGGTGCCTTGTCGGTGTTGCCGCCCTCCCAGCTGGTCCAGCCCTCGGCCTTCGGCCGTCCGGCCAGGGGTACGCCATAGACCTGGAAGCCGTTGAGACCCACCGGGTTGCTGTTCGAGCGCTTCGTGGCCGTCATCCGGATCCAGCGGGCGGTGACCGGCTCCGGCAGCTTGATGGCCTGCACGCCGCCCTGGCCCTCGCTGGTCTCGTACACCGACCGCCAGGTGCGGCCGTCGGTGGAGACCTCGATCCGGTACGCCGTCGCGGCGCTGGAGAGGATCTCGTCACCGTCGGTGTCGGTGTAGTTGCCGTCGAACGGACCGTCGGTGAGGGTGGCCTCGAAGACCAGGGAGACGGCCTCGATCCGGCACGGCGCCTGCAGGTCCACCGATATCCACTGCGGATCGCCGTTGGCGGCGCGCCACCCACTCCCCCGGACTCCGACCTGCGGCAGGCCGTCCACCGCGAAGGTGCCCGGCGTCGGCGCGTAGTCGGTCGAGGAGACCGTCACCGGGCGGTACCGGGCGAGGTCGGTGGCCGCCGGGGTGGCAGTCGGCGCCTTCTCGGCGGCGGCTGCGACAGCGCCCGGCAGGGCCGCGGTCACCCCGACCGACGCGAGCAGCGTCGCGCTGGCGGAGAGGAAGGTACGCCGCGATATGGGCGATGGCTCGGACATCTTGCCTCCAGACATGACAACGTTGTCAGATGGTGGGTCTGTGACAACGTTGTCAGATCCTGGCCCGATGTTTCCCGTGAGTCAAGAGCCCGCGTCCATCGTGATTCCACGAACACGTAGCGCAGTCATTCCACTTCTAACATGGACCGTGAGCGTTCGGCCTCACGGCGGCAGCGGGGGGGGGGGGGGGGGGGGGGGGGCCCCCCCCCCCCCCCCCCCCCCCCCCCCACCGCGGGACGGACTATCCGCAGGTGATCGCCCCGAACGGGGCAGGGGTCTCCGTGGTCACCGGCTTGCCGTCGACCACGCCGGTGACCTTCACCGTCGCGGTGCCGGCCGGCGCCGCCTTGGCCCGGCTGTTGAACGACTGGAACACGGACTTGCCAGGAGCGACGTTCGACACCGTCCGTGACCCGTACGGCGTGATCAGCTCGATGGTGAGCGGCACGTCGTCGACGTTCCGCGCGTTGACCGAGACGTAGCCGTTGGTGCCGGTGCACTGGGTGCGCGCCTGCACCTCGACCTCCCACGTCGGGGTCGCCGGGGGGTCGCCCACGGTGAGGGTGAGGGTGGTTCGGGTGGCGCCGGCCTGGCTGACGTACCGGGGCAGGATCAGGTCGCCGATGATGGTGTGGCGGCCGGGGGTGTTGACGATGCTCTCGTCGAAGTCCCAGTCGACACCGATGGCCTGGTTGTCCCGGGATCCGTCGTTGTAGGAGACCGCCACCTTGTTCGGCAGGTACGGCTGCTCACCCACGTCGACGGTCTGTTCGAACGTCTCGGCGCCCTGGATGGAGATGCCACCGTCGGACATTTCCGGCCGCACGTAGACGTGGGCCTCGGCGATCAGGCCGTACGTGTCGTTGGCGCCGTAGACCACGAACGGCTCCACGTTGGCCTCCGCGACCTGCGCCGGGGTGATGGCCTGCCAGTTGAACGCGACGGTCCCCCGCGTGCCACTGGCGTAGACCGCATCGAGTGCGCCCGGCAGGGTCGGCACCTGACCGACGCGGGTACGGATCAGCACCGGTGATCGCACCGAGTCGACGGTCTCGCCGTTGGCACGCCAGCGCAGCACGCCGGTGCCCTCGCCGACGCCCATCAGCCCCCAGACACGGATCCGCAGATGGCTAGCAGTGATCGGAGCGAATTCGAGGCGGTTGTAGGTGTCGGTGGCCAGGGCGTCGGCGTAGGTCGACCCGTTGGCCAGTGTGACCGGTGTCCAGGTGGTGCCGTCGGTGGAACTCTCGACGGCGTACGTGGTGGCGGTGGGGCGGCGGGTGCCGCCGTTGTCGTCGTACCAGTAGATGTCGGTCGACGACAGCCGCACCGGCGCCGTCCACCGGTACTGGATCCAGGCCGCGTTCGCGACGCTGGTGCCGTTCTGGGGCTGACCCCAGTTGCCCCAACCGTTCCCGGCGCCGGGGTTCGAACTGCTCGGGTTGGTGGCCTCGTTGACCCGGGAATGGTTCTCCCAGGACGCGGTGCCGCTGGTGCTGATCGTCGCCGAGGAGCCGAGCTCGGCGCTGACGTCCCGCTTGGCGAGGGTCACTGCCACGGTGGCCACCGACCGCTTTTCGCCGTCATCGGCGAAGAGCCGGAACACGTAGTCGCCGGCGACGGTGCCAGTGACCCGGGTGGCCAGCGCCTTTGCGTCGGCGAAGATGACGCCCGCGCCCGGCGGGGCCGAGACGGTCTCCCAGCCAAAGGTGAGGTCGCTGTCATAGGGGACACCGTCGTCGGTCGCCGTGCCGACCAGCCGGGTGGACAGGTTGCCGTCCGCCGAGCCGTCGCGGGTGGCGGTAGCGACCGGCGCCTGGTTGGCGACCTCCGGCACGTCCCGCCCGGAGTCGAACACCTGGATCTCGGAGATCGCGGTGAAGAAGGTCGGGCTGTTGGTGAACGCGATGCGCACCTTGTTCGAGGTGACGGTGTCGAACAGCGCTTCGTTGAACTTCGCCGACGGGGCGGTCGGACTCTTGAACTGGCCCGGCACCTCCTTCCAGCCGCCGTTGCCGTCGGGCACCTGGACCCACCACCGGGCCGGCTCGCGGTAGCCACCGGCCTGCCGGTCGCTGACGAAGAACGCCTTCACGTTGTCGAAGGACTTGGTCGACTTCAGGTCCAACTCGACGTAGCCGGCACGGTCGGTGGTGCCGTAATTGCCCCAGTACGGCTCATTGGCGGTGACGCCATCGGTCACCGCGCTCAGCGACACCGGCCGCTCAGTCTCGGCGATCGCACCCGGGGTGTGGTTCATCGAAGTGCTGCTCCAGCCCGGCGTGTGGAACTGCCGCCACGGCGTCGGTCGCACACCCTGCTGGGTGTACGACGAGCTGAGGTCGGCCCCCCGGGCCAGGTTCGGCGCGTCCTCGGTGAGGTCGATGCCTGCCGTCTTGAGGTAGGACACGACGCGGTCGTCAGAGATCGGGGTGTCCACGGCGCTCGGCAGGTCGGCCCCGGTGGTTGCGGTGGAGGTGACAGTTACTCCAGCCGCCGCCTGGACCTGGTTGGTGTTCGGGTCGTAGGTGAGCTTGCCCAGCTTGTCGGTGCTGACCTTCTTCACCCCGTTGATGAACAGGCTGTAGCCGGCGCCCAGGCCGTACTTGCTGCCGTCGGGGTCCCAGACCACGGTGACGTCCTGCCCGTGGTAACGCAGGTTGTTGACCATGAAGTGGTCGTAGCCGAAGTTGATCGGCCACAGCTCGATCTTGTCGTCGGAGCGCGGCTGGATGCCCGCCATGTCCTCGACGAAGATGTAGTTCATGTTGCCGAGCATCACGTGGTTCGGGTTGTTGCGGTTGAAGGTCTTGGCGGTCGGGTTCCAGTTGGAGTAGTACTCGGCCTGGTTGGGAACCCGTAGGTCCGCGTTCGGGTAGATGCTCCAGGCCATCCAGTCCAGCAGCCGCTTGGCGTACGCCGGGGTGAGGTACTTCTGCTCCGGGTCGTAGTGCCGCAGCGCCGAGCGGACACCGCGGTACTGCACAGTGAAGTTGATGTTGGAGAAGTTGTTGGAACCGCCGATCCCGTAGGCAGACCGGTCGTACTGGTTGGCGGTGTAGAACGGGAAGATCGGGAAGTTGTCGCCGTAGGTCAGGAAGCGGAAGCCGTCGACGTACTTCTGCCACTGGTCGGCCGGGACCAGGTTCTCGGCGTAGATGTCGTAGAGGTTCGACTCCTTGGCCGGGATCAGGGTGCGCGCCGACTCAGGCAGCGGGTTGGCCCGGCCGTTGGAACTGGCCGCGCTGGTGGCCCCGTGCGATGTGCCGGCCAGGAACATCCGCATGTCAGGGCTCCACAGCCGACCGAGGATCGCGGCCCGGACATCGTCGGCTCCGTTCGCCAACTGGTCGACCTTCGCCTGGTCGGCGCCGGCGATCTGGTAGAGCTGCCGGGCGGCGTCGAGCGCGCCCCATACGTACGCCGACTCGGGGCGCTCGATGGTTCGCGCGCCGGGTGCGCCGGCGTTGCTCTTCGGGTAGCCGAAGGTGATCGCGTCGGAGTCGTTACCCGGCATGTAGTTGGTGTCGTAGGCGATCAACTTGTCGTCGTTGCCGTCATAGTGTTCGAGCTGGCCGACCCCGTCGCCCTCGAAGTACCCGGCGAACTTCTTGGCGACCTCCGCGCCGCCACCGTGCACGTTGTACGCCTCGAGTCCGGCGGTGCCGAGGTACTGCGAGTAGTGGTTGTTCCAGCTCGTGTGCCCCGGGCTGTCCAGGAAGGCCGAGGAGCCCGACAACTCGCCGATGTTGAGGATCTGGCCGTACGGCAGGTACGGCGTCCGCAGCCACTTGGTGTCCTGCAGGTGCATCGGCTGGGTGAGCGCGACGGAGTTCTGGTAGAGGTTCACCCCCTCGATCGTCGTCGGGTACTGATAGACGTGGCCGGACGCGTTGGCGTCGAGGGTGTTATACCGCTCGCCCCACCACCGGTAGACGATGGCCTTCTCCAACGCCGGGTCGGGCACGTCGATGTAGGGGACGTCCTGCGCCCAGCGGCGGTTGAACTCGGTGATGCCAGTACGCACGGCCGTGGCCGGCGGCATCTGGGCGTACTCCTGGTAGCTCCGCACGGTCTCGGGCAGCGTCGCCGAGGAGACAGCGCCGACGACCGACAGCGACAGGGAGCCTCCCGCCGGTACGGTGATCTCCCGGTCCAGGTTGGTCCCGGTACGGGTGAAGCCAGCCCCAGCGAGGTCGACCCGGACGGAGTCCCAGGGGGCGTCGACGAGCCCGTTGTTGGCGCCGCTGGTGATGGTGCGGGTGCCGGTGAGCGTGGCGTTGCCCGTACCGGCCTGGGTGGCCAGCGGCGAGGCGGCGCGGACGGTGAGATTCGCCGCCGAGTCGCCGGAGTTGCTGAAGTTGATGGCGGTGACCGCGACGTTGTCGTAGGTGATGAACCTGGTCAGGTCGGCGGTGACCCCGGTGGAGCCGATCGTGTACCGACCCTTGGCGTGACTCGGCGCGTTGAACCGCTGCGCCCCGACCTCCGTGACGGTCTGGCCGGGGACCGTGACGGTGTACAGACTGCCGAGGTTGTTGGGGCCACCGACGTACGCGCTGCCGGCGAAGCCCATAACGGTGAAGTTGTTGTTGCTCGCACCCCGCAGGTAGAGGGTGCGGCCCCGGGTCATCAGCACCGTCGATCCGAGTGTTCCCGGCACGCCCAGGACGCGGTCGAGGTAGTAGTCCGTACCGCCGGCGGCGAGGTCCTTGTCGAAAATCGACTGATGCATGCTCGCCGCGGTGAACGGCACGCCGGGTTTGAGCTGGTTGGCAACGTCACCCACGTTGCCGTACACCGGGTCGCCGATGTCCATGGCATGGCTCTGCCCGTTGGTGTAAACGCCGACGTCGCCCTCGTTGCCGGGCACGACCGGGCCGGCGGCACGGGCCGGAGACGGTACGACCGCCCCGCCCACCACCAGCGTGGCGAGGGCGACCCAAAGGGGTGCCCTCCGTACGCGTCCAGGGGTCATGATCTTTTCCTCCTTCATGGGCGGTGCCGCTCCGGAGAATGCGGCGTCTCTGGAACGCGGCACCGGTGGTGGAGCCTTGAGTAGGAGTGATCGGTCGACGGCAGTTAGCGCTAACACCGCAGGGTGCCCGCGCTACTCGGTGGCCGTGGCGAGCCAGACGCGCATCGTCGAGGGCCCTCGACTGGCCCAGGCGTGGTACTCCACCAGCGATACCTCGTCGAACTCGTCGCCGGGCACGGGAGCTGACCCGGCCTCGTCAGCCCGGTAGGGCCATCCGTGGTCGCCGGCCCGCACCCGCCGGCACGTCACGGTGACCCTGCCGTCGACCAGGCGGGGCGGTCGGCGGGTATCGACGCGGAGTTCGTCGACGGTCTCGACGCCCGGGACGTCCACGGATTCCAAGGCGAACACGAGCGGGCCGCGCTCAACGGCCACACAGCCGCGGATGGCGTCGATCCGGTCGTCGGGGTAAGTGAACCGAGGCGCCATTGGCAGGGTCAGCACCATCTCGTCGCCGCGTCGCCAGGTCCGACGCTCGGTGACGACCCCCGGGCCGACCGGTCGGGTGTCGCCGACGAGGGTCACCGTCGCCCCCCGGGCCGCCCAGCCGGGCACCCGCATCGACAGTGACCACGGGCGGTCGTCATCGCTGTCGATTCGCACCCGGATCCGCCCGTCGTGCGGGTAATCGGTGGTGATGGTCACGCACAACTCACGTCCGTCGGCGAGGCGGTGCGCGACGGTGCCGGGCAGGTACTGGTGTAGCTGCAGTCCGTCGTCGTCGGCGGTGGCCACGTACGCGGTCAAGCTGGCCATGGTGCGGGCGACGTTGGTCGGGCAGCAGGAAACCTCGAACCAGGGCGCCCGCAGCGATGCCGCCGCGCGCAGGCTCGGCCGGTCTGCGTCCGGTTGGATGCCGAGTTCGCGGCGGTGCAGGGTGTTGGTGTAGAAGAAGCTGCGCCCGTCAGCCGATGGGGAGGTGGCGACCACGTTGAACAGGGTCCGCTCGATGAGGTCGGCGTACTCCGGATCGCCGTCGGCGAGCAGCAGCCGCCACGCGAGCATGACCGAGCCGACGCCGGAGCAGGTCTCAGAGTAGGCGCGATCGGGCGGCAGCACCCAGTCCCCGCCGAACGCCTCGTCCTGGTGGCGGGAACCCTGCCCCCCGGTGAGGTAGGTGCGCCGGGCAACGGTGTTCCTCCACTGGTTGCGGATCGCATCCAGCAGGCTGGTCTCCTTCAGCTCCACCGCAACGTCGACAGCCCCGGCGGCTAGGTAGTTTGCCCGAACCGCGTGTCCCCGCAGTACCGTCGCCTGCCGGACGGGAAGCTCGTCCTGGAAGTACTCCCGGCCGAACTCCACATCGCTGAGCCGGCCATGGCCCCGCCGGTCAACGAAGAGAGCAGCTTGAGTCAGGTAGCGGTCGTCACCGGTGACCCGCGCAAACTCGACCAGCGCCGGTTCGATTTCCGGGTGCCCGCAGAGGCCGTCCAGGCCGTCCGGTCCGAACGTCTCACACACGTTGTCGGCCGCGCGGCGGGCGACGTCGAGCAGCCCGTCGTCAGCGCCTGGCCGGGTCCGGGCGCGGGCGACAGCGGCCTGCAGGAGATGGCCAACGCAGTAGAGCTCATGGCCCCATTCCAGGTCGGACCAGCGCGGCGCCTGCCCCGGCCCGCCGAACCTGGTATTGAGGTAGCCGTCGGACTGCTGTGCCGCGGCCACCCGTCGCACCACGGCGCGAAACCTCGACTCGAGGTCCGCGTCGCCGCTGCGGCCGATCTCCCACGCCGCGGCCTCCAGAAACTTGTAGACCTCCGAGTCGGAGAACTCGCGTCCGCGGCGGTCGCGGGAGAGGTCGCCGTGGACGGCGAGGTCGAAGTTACGGAGCCAGCCTGCCCGCTCAAGCCAGTGCTCGATGTGCGGCAGGGTCGCAACGGCGTTGATCGATTGGCGCTCAGCCCAGAATCCACCCGTGACGCGCACCTCGGGCAACCCGAGCGGGCGGAACCGGCCGCGGATCGGCAGGACAGGGGCGGCGGTAGGTGCGATGCCGCTCATTCTCATCCCTTCAGCGCGCCGGACATGAAGCCCCGCACATAGTGTCGTTGGAGTAGCAGGAACAGGACGACGCACGGCAGGGCGAGGACGACGACGCCCGCCTCGGTCGCTCCGTAGTCGACGACACCCTGGACCTGGCCGCGCAGATTCGACACCGCAAGCGGGAGCGTCATGCGCTCGGTGTCGTTGATGAGGATCAGCGGCGCCATGAAATCGTTCCAGGCGGTGAGGAAGGCGAACAGCCCGACGGTGATGAGTCCCGGCTTCACCGCCGGCAGCAGTACGCGCCACAACGCGCCGAACGGCGAACAGCCGTCCACCATCGCGGCCTCGTCGAGTTGACGTGGCACCGCTTCGAAGGAGATGCGCATCAGGAACGTGGAGAACGGCAGCTGGAACATGGTGAGCACCAGGGCCACCCCGACCAGGGAGTTCTGCAACCCCACCTGGTTGAGCAGCACGTAGAGCGGGATCAGCAGCGTCGCGTACGGGACCATGAGAATTGCGAGTGTGAGCAGGAACAGGATGTTGCGCCCCGGGAACCGGAACCGGGCGAACGCGTACCCGCCGAGCAACGAGGTCACCAGCGTCAGGACGACCGTGAGTAGTGAGACGATCGCCGAGTTGCCGAGATAACGCCAGATGCCGGCCTGATAGTTGGCCAGCGTCTCGTAGTTGCCGAACCCCCAGCCGTTCACCTGGTTGGTGCCCGCGTGCGGGGCGACTGATGCCACCGCCGTCCAGGCCAGCGGAGCCAGGAAGATCAACGCGAGCGCGCCGGTAAAGACCCAGTACGGCGTTCGGAGCGCGATGCCGGCGACGGTGACGCCAGCTGATCTGGACCGACCGGTCGGTCTCCGGCCGGGCGATGACGGCGCTCCGGCCGATGTGGAGCTGGATCGGGAAAGGACGGCCATCGGCTCAGTTCTCCTCGGACCGGAAGACGCGCAGTTGCAGCGCGTTAACGAGAATCAGGGCCAGCAGCACGATGACGGACAGAGCCGCCGCCACGCCGAGGTCGTTCTGCCCCTGAAAGGCCACCATGTAGATGAGTTGGACAACGGTGATCGTGCTGTTGTCCGGGCCACCCTTCGTCAGGATGTAGAACTGCTCGAAGGCGAGCAGCGAGCCGGTGACACAGAGCACGGTGGTCAGCGCCAGCGTCGGGCGCAGCAACGGCAGAGTGACCATTCGGAAGGTCTGCCAGCGACTGGCGCCGTCCGAGCGGGCGGCCTCGAACACGTCGGCCGGTATGCCCTGCAGGCCGACGAGCATGAGCACCATGTAGAAGCCGGCGTAGCGCCAGACGATGAGGAAGGTGGTCGACAGCAGCGCCGAGTTCGGTGAGCCGAGGAACGTAAAACCCAGATGGTCCATCAGCGGCGCCAGCGGGCTCGCGTACGGCGAGTAGAGGACGTAGAACAGCAGGGACGCCGACGCCAGCCCCAGTGCGCTGGGAATCAGGAGCGAGGCTCGGAGCAGGTTGTTCCACCGGCTCGACTCCTGTACGAGTAGGGCCAGTCCCAGGCCGAGTGCGAGCAGCAGCACGGTCGCAAGCACTGTGTACTTGACGGTGAACACCACCGAGTCGGTGAAGAAGCGGTGGTTGATCGCCTTCACGAAGTTGTCCGGCGCGTTGATGCCCTGGTCGCCGGTCAGCAGCGGCCACCTCGACACCGACATCTTGATGACCAGCAACAGCGGCACAGCGAACAGCAGCACGACGAAGACCGCGGTCGGCGTCGCGTAGAACCAACCGAGCAGGGCCTGCCGGGCGCGCGAGCGAGCGCGGCCGCGTACCGCCGGTTCGGGGGGCGGGCGGAAGGGTGCGGTGACGCTCATCGGAGCCTCTTTGTTCCTTCAGGTGAGAGCCAACGGGCGGGTCCTACCGCAGGCGGGCGCCGGCCGACGGCACGGTCGGCACCCGCCTGTGGGGATCGGCTACTGCTTGAGCACGGCGGTGATCTCGGCGTTGTCCTTCTGGATGTCGCCGCTACCGTTGAGCACCTGGTTGCGGACGAGGGTCAGCCACGGGCTGCTCGGCGCGTTGAACGCCTGCTGGAAGTTCAGCGCGACGGGCGTGTCACCCTTGCCGGCCGCCTCGTTGATGGTGACCAGCCGTGGGTCCGCCACGGCGTACTTGTTGTTGGCGAGGTCGGCCCGCGCCACCACGTCCTTGTTCTTCGCCAGCACCTCGACCTGGGCGTCCTCGGACATCATCCAGCTCAGGAAGTTCCATGCCTGTGGCGCCTTCTTCGAGTCCTTCGAGACGCCGATGCCGTCCCCACCGACGAAGGTAGAGCCGCCACCGTTGGGGCCGGGGATGGCGGCGACACCGACATCGAACGGCGTCGACGAGAGCAGCGTCGCCGGGTAGAACATCAGACCGACTTTGCCCTCGGTGAACGCGGCGGTCCAGGTCGGGCCCGTCTCCCCCGCCGAGGCGGGTAGCACCGCGCCGGACTTCCACAGGTCGTGCCAGGTGCGGTAGACCTTCTGGGCGGTCTCGTCGGCGAGTTTGGATTCGGTTCCCTCCGCGCTCAACACCTCACCTCCACTGGCCCAGACCGACGGGAACCAGGTGAAGACCAGACACCCGCCGCAGTTCAGGCCGGCTGCCGTGCCGTAGACGCCGTTCTTCTTCGTCGCCTGGACCGCCTTGGCCGCAGCGGCGTAATCGTCCAGTGTCGCCGGGGCCTTCTCCGGGTCCAGCCCGGCGTCCTTGAACAGTTGCTTGTTCCAGAACAGCATCGACAGGTCCAGCACGAAGGGCAGGACGTGCTCCTTGCCGTCAAGCTTGCCGGCCGACAGGTGGCCCTTGTTGATCGAGTCCTTGAAGCTGAGGCCGTTGATGTTCGCGCTGATGTCCTGGAACAGCCCCTGGTTCACCCAATTTTTCACGTAGACGATGTCGGCGGCGAAGAGGTCCGGAAGGGCACCCGAGCCGGACGCCGCACCGACCTTCGCGACGTAGTCATCGTTGGGAACGACGGTCAGCTTGACCTTGTTCTTGTGGCTGGCGTTGTACGCCTCCACCAGGAGTTTCGCCTGCTTTTCCAATGGCGCGCGGGTCCACATGGTGAGTTCGGCGCCGTCGTCGACGCCGTTGGGCCCAGCCTCGGCGGCGCTCGGGCCGGTCGAGTCATCGCCGGTGCAGGCTGCCACACCGAGAGTCAGCGTCGCCACTAGGGCTCCGGCCAGCGAACGTAGGGCAGTTCGCCTGCCCAGGGCTCTCCTCATGATCTATCTCCCTTGGGTCCGTCGTTCCGAGGAAGCCGTTGCATGGCCTCCGTAAGCCGGCGATCCGGTGCGGGGTGCCCCGGATGTCCCCGTCGCGCCCTCGCCTCCCGCCGGCACCGCTCGCCCGCCACGTCGTCACCGCTGCGCCCGAGTCGTGCGTGTCACTTTTTCGCCGCTAGCGTGGCGCACGAAATCGGTTTCGGCAAGATGTCATGCGGGTAAATCCGAAACACCTTTCGGCACCGCTCGCCGCTTCCCCGGAACCGCTCTGCGCTCTACGCTTACTCAGAAAATGAGCGGGAGCCACCCTCGGCGGGTGGCCCTGAAACCTTGCGAAAGGATTTCGGTGGGGCGACGACGATCACAGTCGGTGACGCTGAGCGATGTGGCGAATCGCGCCGGCGTCTCCGTCGCCACCGCATCGAAGGCGCTGAACGGCCGCGCCGAGGTCGCTGCGGACACCCGGGAACGGGTGATACGTGCCGCCGCCGATCTGCGCTTCCAACCCAACGTGCTGGCATCTGGGCTGATCTCCGGCCGCACCCGCACGGTCGGGCTGCTCACCGACGAACTCGGCGGGCGGTTCTCGATCCCTATCCTGCTCGGTGCCGAGAATGCCCTCGGCAACGGACAGATGTCAGTCCTGCTCTGCGACGCCCGCGGTGACGCCATCCGCCGCCAGCACTACATCCGTACCCTGTTGGCACGTCAGGTCGACGGGTTCATCGTCGTCGGAGACAGCAACGACGTCAGCCCGTCACTGACCCAGGACATCCCCGTCCCGGTGGTCTATGCCTATGCCGAGTCAGTCGACCCACGAGATCTGTCGATCATCGCGGACGACGAGGGCGGCGCCCGGCTCGCAGCCGAGTACCTGGTCCTGCATGGTCGACGCAGAATCGGGCACATCACCGGACCGGACAGCTACCGCGCCGCCCGCGATCGGGCAGCCGGGCTTCGGGCGGTCCTTGACGATGCTGGCCTCTCGCTCGCCAACGATCCCCTTTTCGGCGAGTGGTCGCAGCGGTGGGGCCGGCACGCGGCACGTCTGCTGGTGGCCGCCTGCCCCGACGTCGACGCGATCTTCTGCGGCAATGACCAGGTCGCCGCCGGGGTCGCCGACGCCCTCCGCGACCTGGGTCGACGGATCCCCGAGGACGTGGCGATTGTTGGCTACGACAACTGGGAGGACTTCGCCGCGGAGTGCCGCCCGCCTCTCACCACTGTCGACCTCAACCTCGAACAACTCGGCGCCACCGCGGTCAACCATCTCCTCGCGGCTCTCGACGGCAATGCCAACTCCGGGGTCATCCGCCAGCACGGCCGTCTCGTCGTACGTGAATCCACCGGACCCGCACTTCCCCGGTAGTCCGCGCCTTAGCAGGGCGACGGCGCCGCGGTGAATGGCGAGGCGTCCGGCGGCCCCAGGGGGCGGGAGGGCACTGCGGTGCTATGCCTGATCACCAGCTCAGGCACGAGCAGCTGTCGTGTCTGCGTCGGGGCGCCCTCGGCCCGGTCCAGTTCGGACAGTAGGAGCCCCAGGCTGAGCCGGCCCAGCTCGGAGAAGTCCTGGCACACCGTAGTCAGCGGCGGCAAATAATGCGCGCCGTCGGGCGCGCCGTCGAACCCCACCACGCTGACGTCCTCGGGTACCCGCCGACCAGCCTCGTGCAGGGCCCGCAGCACACCGAGAGCCAGCTGGTCACTAGCGCAGAAGATGGCCGTCACGGACGGATCGACCGCCAGCCACTCGCCCTGCTCATACCCCGCCCTGGCACTCCAGTCTCCGGGCACTACCGCAGGGACCGGCCGATCCGCCTCCTGCAACGCCTCGCGCCAGCCACGGAGCCGCTCGCCCGCCTCCGGCCAGTCGTTCGGACCGGCCACGTGGTGGACGGTGCGGTGCCCCAGGTCGAGCAAGTGCCGGGTGGCCAGTCGCGCGCCCGCGACGTTGTCAATCCGCGCACTCGGCACCGCGTCGATACTGCCTCCACCCACGGTCACGCAGGCGATTGCGGGCGACGCCTCAGCCAGCGCGCCAGCCATCGCCGACTTGGGCGCGATGGCGATGATCCCCTCGACCGACTGCTGGCACAGCCAGTCGATCGCGTCGAGCACTGACCCGCGGTCCAGGTGGCGAACGCTGGCGACGCTCACGAAGTAGCCTGCCGCCCGGGCCGCGCCCTCGATCGCATACAACATCGAGGTCGGCCCGAACAGCGGGCTTTCGTAGCCGATGATCCCCAACATGCCGGAGCGCCGCGTGACCAGCGCGCGAGCAGCGGGATTCCGGCGGTAGTCCAACTTTCGCATCGCATCCACTACCCGCTGCCGGGTTGCGGCCGTGACGTGTGGGTGCCGGTTGATGACCCGGGATACCGTCTGGGTGGACACCCCCGCCAACTCGGCGACGTCACGCATGATGGGTCGTCCGGGCCACGCGGCCGGTCGGGTGGAAGCGTCCGGCCACGGGCCGCCCACCGCCTCGGGACCGTTCATCTTGACCACAACCCACTCTCCTCGGCCTCAGCCAATCCACGGTCTAGCCCTCGAGAATGGCCGCCGAAAAGGGTTTCGGCAAGATGCCCACCGCCCCGGATCCGGCGCAGGCCGGACCCGGGGCGGCGCATGCCGCGCCGCTCACCGCCGACGAGCGGCGCGGAAGACCAGGGCCGGCGGCGGGCGGGACGACAACCGCCCACCGCCGGTAATCCGTGCTTCTAGCCGTGTTGCCTTGATCCCCAGGAATGCCGAGCTGGTGGCGTTTCCGTCAGTAGCCGTAGCGGTTCTTCAGGTGTCGCCACCAGTCACGGAACATCCAGGTGTCGAACTCGGTGATCGTGCTGGCGCTGCCGGCCTTCATCAGGAACCCGCCGACACCACTGGGAGTCCAGTCGTAGAAGTCGTCGAGGCCGAAGGTGTGGCCGATCTCGTGCAGCAGGATGTGCATGTTCGCGGCATTGAGGTTGTTCATGAAGTACTCGCGGCCCATCCGTTGACCCCAGTCACCCCCGGCACCGCCGCCAAACCCGTCGGTCAACCACAACGACTGGTCATAGTGCCGGGCCGCACCACCCGGACAGTTCGGGTACTGGCCGCTCTGGTTGAAGAACCGCCCGCACGGCTCGGCGCACTGCGGCGCGTTCTCCCGAATGTTGTTGACATAGATATCCACCGACGTGTCCGACCACTGCAACTGCGCCCGGTCCCGAACCGCCCACCCGACGACCCGCACCGGCACCTCGCTGTACGGCCAGGCGTTATGCCCGACCATCAGATCGAACCACTTCTTGTACTGCCGAGCCAACGTCGCATGCACCTGATCACGCTGTGCCGCGCTCACCGACGCGCTGGAGTCCCACCGCACACAGACGTTGAGATACCCCCCGTTAGCGAAGACCTGATCCCAACCGTAATTCCGGAACCCGTACAGGTTGTTGTAGGTCTGCTCCTGATGCGTCCACACCTGACCGAGCGGGGTCACCAGGTTGCCCGGCGGGTTCCACCCCGACGACGGCGGCGACGTGGGCGGGTTGGTGTGTGCCTTGACCTCCAGCAGGCCTACCGAGGAGGTGCCGCTGGAGGTCAGTTGGACCCGCAGGCGGGTGGTGTTGACGGCGGCGAAGGACACCCGGTTGTACCGGTCGGCAGCCACCGGGTAGCCGCTGGCGCCAGGCACGTCGGCGAAGGCGCCGCCGGCCCAGGCCTGCACCCGCCAGGCGGACGGCAGCCGAACTCCGCCCTGGTCGTCGAAAAAGTACGCGTCCACCGCGCGGATCGTCTGAGCGGTGGCCCAGGTCAGCTCGACCCAGTGGGCGCCGGTCTGCGGCCAGGTGCCCCACCGGGGGTTGGCGGTGTCGTTGGAACGGGGTGGGTCAACTCCGTCCTTGACCGCCGCCACGTTCTCCCAGGACGAGGTGTAGGAGGCTGACGCGCTGGCGGTCCAGGCCAGATTGTCCCCGGGGGCGGCGTTCGCCGCACCACCGACCACCAGCAGGTTAGAGGCGAACAGGGCCAGGGTCACTATCAACGTCGAGATTCGCCGATTCCAGGTCATCTCACACTCCTCTCGATCAACAAAAATCTGTTTATGATGGTCAGGTCGGCTCGCTTCTCGGCGAGCGTGACCTGATCGATGCCGCCAGGCGGCAAGCTGTCAGGACCAACCGCGCGGACAGCCACGCGGGGAAGGCGATCGCCAGCAGAGCTGGCGCCTCCGAGCTGGGCATCCGCAGCGAACCGTTCCGGGCGCCGTTGGTTCGCGGCCCCAGGCGTCGGAACGGACGCGGCCGTCGAGGGCTCCGACACGAGGTGACCCGGTTTCCGGGGCGCGGGCGAGCTGCCGGTCCCTGTCGGCTCTACCAGAAGTTCGTGCCGACGACACCGCCGTCGCCGCCGCTCGATGCCGCCACACCATCGCCGGCCCGTCTGCGACCGGCGATCGTTCCCGGCCGCCCCGGGCTCGGCCGTCGACCGGGATCGCCAGCCAGCCCGACGGCCGACCAACGGTGGCGTGGAACAGAGAGAGCCTGCCTTTCATCAGACTCCTGGAGTGATGTATCTCGATGCCTTACGCCACCCTGCCGCACGGAAACCTTTTCGGCAAGATGTCAGGCGCGTAACCGCTGCCGCCTCTCGACCCGACACCACCTGCAACCCCGGCATCAACCTCAGCGGCATCGCGGCTGGCCACAGCAGATGCACCCGCCGCCACACTGACCATCAGGTAGTTTCGAAAATGTTTCGGTGATCATTCGACGTTGAGTCAGTGCCACCGAGAGGAGGCAGGCCTGCCCGGGTGATCGGCCAGTGCAACGGTGGTTTTCAGAGCTGAGGTGAGCGTCCGCGACGGTGGGAGCCTGACGGGCTGGCCCTGCGTACGGGCAGTGCCCTCGACGGTCTCGGCTTGGAGCTGCGCCTCGGTGTGCCCGCAGCCACGCTGGCCACCGCTCAGCGCGTGGTGACCCTGGCCGATGACATCCGCGTTCCGTACGACGCTCTGGTCGTGGCGACGGGGGTGCGTGCCCGCAGAATGCCGGGCTGTCCGGAGGGGGTACATGTGTTGCGCACTCTGTCGGACGCGGTGGCACTGAAGGAAAGACTACGGCCGGGGCGGCCGCTGTAATCGTCGGCGCCGGATTCGTCGGCGCGGAGATCGCAGCCACCGCACGTGGATCCGGGGTGGAGGTGACGCTGCTGGAGGCGGTGCCGGTTCCGCTGGCGCTGGCCGTCGGCACGCAGGTCGGCCGGTTCCTGACCAGCCTCCAGTGTGTAACGAGCACTGCGCCACGAGGCGCCGGCATCACCTGTGCTGGCGATGCCGGCGCGTCATCGTTCCAAGTCTTCCCAGACGGTGACGGTGTGGCCAGCCGCTGTGGGCTCATCGGCGGGCATTGGGGGTGGGTTCGGTCAGGGCGTTACCACCCTGCCGCCGAAGGTCACGACGAGACGGCCATCGGAGGCGAAGGACCAGCCCAGCGCGCCGGAGTATTGGGAGCACCGGGATCCGTTGGAGCCGGACCAGAACTGGTTTGAGCTGTCGGAGTTGCCGATGATCTTGTCGTTCGATCCGCCGTCGCACGAGGTGTTGTTACGGAACACCGAGCTGCCGCCGTCGAAGGTGAAGTTGCGCTCGGCGTTGCCGATGCTGACGTTGTTCGACACCTGCAGCGTGCCCAGATTGCGGTTGTAGGTGAACCCGTGCTTGCCGTTGTCGTAGGCGATATTGCCTCGGACGACGTGGTTGACCGCGATGTCCTCGCCACCGAGCTTGTAACCGTTGCGATCGCCGGCGCCGGCTTGTCCGCCGTTGCTCAGGGTGCCGTTGTTGTAGGCGAGGGAGGACTCGATGGTCACCGCGCCGATGGGCCCGGTGTCACTCTTGGTGTAGAGGTCGTAGCCGTCGTCGATGTTGTTGTGGGCCACGGTGTACCGGAAGACGTTGCCCGGGCCGACAGTGAGCTTCGGGGCGAAGCCGTCTGCGTCCTCTCCGTCGGAGTCGACATTGTCGTGTGACACGGTGCTCAGCACGAGGTTGTTGGACGGCCACTGGTCACGGGGCGCGCCAGCCACCAGGCGAGAGAGCTGCAGCCCCGAGTCGCGGTTGTGGCGGGTGATCACACGCTCGATGATGTTGTTGTTGCCGGCAAGGAGGATACCGTTGTCCCCGGCGCGCTCCACGGCGATGCCGTAGACGTGCCAATATGACCCGCCGAGAACAAGTCCACGGTTCGCCGGGTCTTCACTCTGTGCCGAGAAGTTCAGCACGGGGGTTTCACCCGGGTAGGCGAACAGCTTCTTGCGCGCGCTCGACGTGCCGTTGTTGCCCTGGCCGACCGTGACGGTCTGCGAGTAGCGGTAGGTGCCGCCACGCAGGTAGATCGTCCCGCCGGCAGAGATACGCGTGATCGCCGAGGTGAGCGTCGTCGGGTTCGACTCCGTCCCGGACGCGCTGTCGCTACCGTTCGGCGCCACGTACAGCGTGGTGCCCGACGGCGGCGGAGTCGTCGGCGGAGGGGTCGTGGGCGGGGCAGTCGTTGGTGGAGGGGTCGTCGAGGCGTAGGTTTCAAACTCGGCGACTCTCGGCGTGCCGGTCGAGCTGGTGATCTCGAAGTTGATCTTGCTCAGCCTGGCCGGGGCGAAGGTGATGGCACCCGCCCCGTTACCGGTGGCCAGGACGGTGCCAGTGTCGTTGTTGACGACCCGCCAGGATCCAATTACCCCGACCGCGCCGGCTGCCTCGCGGATACTGATCGCGGACACGGCGGTGGCCGCGCTCCACTTGACCGAGATGCGACCGGTCGAGCCGGCAGGCGACCAGTAGGTGCCCATGTTGCCGTCGACCACATCGCCGAAGCTGGTCCCGCTGGCCTTGCTGGAACCGTCGGCACCAGCCCCGAGGCTGAGGTTGGGGCTACTGGCGGCGGACACCTGGACCATCGGCAAAGCCACAACGGCCGCGGCGACCGCCGCGAAGGCGACGCCGCCCGCGAGAAACTTGGATCTCAATCTGGATTTCACTGTCGAACTCCTCAGAAATCAATACGAAGGAACACCACCCCGCAGGCGCGGCGCCACACAGTTCTGCATGTTTCCCTAATGCGGCCGCGAACCGAGACATCGATGGACTTCATGCTAGGAAAGCGTTTACCTGAGATGCAAGGCTTGCGATGTGCAGGTTTGTTGCAGGCCACGGTGTGGTGGCAGCCCTGACGGCCGCGCTCACCCACTGCGTAGTCGAGGTGCCGCAGCGGCTCGCCGTAATGTCGTGTTGCGGCAGGCGCACCCGCTGGATGTCGACCGACGGCGGCCGCTCTCCGGGCACGCCGCCAGGTGTCCGGTGTTCAGCCGGCCGCGGTGGCCCGATGCTGCCGATCGCCAACGGTGCCACCAGGTAATCGCCCTTGGTCTTGAAAGCGCCTGCCCGGTGTTCGGGTGCGCCTGGGCCAGGTGCGGTCAGCACGTGCCGGTGGAGTGCCGCACAGTTCCGTGCTGAGCGACTCCCAGCCGCCGCAGGCGGTCGCCGAGGAGGAGAGCTGTAGTTGAGCCGGAATGTGTGCAGCAGCCGGTCCTGGTCGAGGGAGTTCAGGTGCGCCCAGGCTCGGTCGGCGATCGCCTGGAACGGGCCGGCCAGCAGGGTGTACGCGGAGATACCGATGTTGGTCCGGGCCGTCGCGGCCGGCAGGGTGCCGGCGACCGCAGTGCCGACCGCGACGGCGGCCCCGGTCTACAGCAGGGACCGGCGGGTCAGGGCGGATTTGGGCATGTTGGTCACCTCCTGGGGCTGGGGGGGCGCCCGACCGGCCGGCCCGGGCGGCCCCGAATGACGGTTCGAGCGACCAGGTCAGTAGCCGTAGCGGCTCTTCAGGTGCCGCCACCAGTCCCGGAGCATCCAGCGGTCGAACTCGGTGATCGAGTTAGAGGTGAGGGCCTTCATGATGAAGCGAGACTGTCCGGTGGGGGTCAACTCGTAGAAGTCGTCCAACCCGTAGGTATGGCCGATCTCGTGCAGCAGGGCGTACATGTCCGTGGCGTTGATGTTGTCCATGAAGTACTCCCGGGGCAACCGCTGGCCCCAGTCGCCGCCGTGACCGGCGCCGAAGCCGTCGGTGAGCCAGAGCGATTGGTCGTAGTGCCGGGCCGCGCCGCCGGGACAGTTCGGGTACTGGCCGTTCTGGTTGAAGAACCTGCCGCACGGTGCCGCGCACTGCGGGGCGTTCTCCCGGATGTCGTTCACGTAGATGTCGACCGAGTTGTCCGACCACTGGAGCTGGGTCCGGTCGCGGACCGCCCAGCCGACGACCCGGACCGGCACCTCCGTGTACGGGAACCCGTTGTGCCCGACCATCACGTCCATCCACTTGTTGTACTGCCGGGCCAGGGCGGCGTGGATCTGGTCGCGTTGGGCGGCGGTGACGGTGGCCGAGGATTCCCAGCGGACGCAGTAGTTGATGTAGCCCCCGTTGGCGAAGAGCTGGTCCCAGCCGTAGTTGCGGAAGCCGTACAGGTTGCCGTTGTTGTAGGTCTGCTCCTGGTGCCGCCAGACCTCGTCCAGCGGGGTGACCAGGTTGGACGGCGGGTTCCAGCCGGACGATGGCGGGTTGGTTGGGCCGGGTCCGGGCGGCTGGGCGTGCGCTTTGACCTCCAGCAGGCCGACCGAGCCAGCGCCGCTGGCCATCAGCACCCGCAACCGGGTGGTGCTGACCGCGTTGAAAGTGACCAGGTTGTAGCGGTTGGCCGCGATCGGGTAGCCGCTGGCTTCGGCGACGTCGACGTAGCTGCTGCCGTTCCAGCTCTGCACCCGCCAGGAGGCCGGCAGGCGAACCCCGCCGTCGTCGTCGAAGAAGTAGGCCTCGGCGGCCGAATGGTCTGCGGCTGGGACCAGGTGAGCAGCACCCACTGCTCGCCAGTGTTGGGCCAGGTGCCCCAGCGCGGGTTCTGGGTGTCGTTCGAGCTCGTCGGGTCGATGCCGTCGCGGATCGCCCCGACGCTCTCCCAGGGTGAGGTGTAGGACGCACTCGCGGTCGCGGTCCATGCCAGATTGTCCCCGGGCGCGGCCTTCGCCACTCCCAGCCCGGTGAACACCAGGCCCAGCGCCAGCAACGGCACGAGGGCCCGGCCGGCGGTGGCCGCCGGCCGGGAAGTGCCGGTCAGTCCAGCGGCGGCAGTTCCACCCGCTGGACTGGGGTGGTGTTGCCGGCCCGATCGGACGCGGTGAACTCCAACACCTGCGGCTCCTGGCGCAGTGTTCGGCTGAACGGCTCCTGGTAGACGCCCCAGAAGGTCTCCGCGGTGCGCCACTGAATGCGGTCCACTCCGGACACCTCGTCGGTCGCGTCCAGGGTCACCTCGACGCTGCGGCCGAGCGAGCGGACCCGCGCGGTCGCGACCGGCGGCGTGGTGTCCACGTCCACCTCGCGCGTCGCGTGGAAGGTGCGGCCGGTGCTGTCGGTAGCCCGCGCCCGCAACCGGTGACGACCGTCGGGCAGCGGGCGCTCGCCGTTCACCGGCTGCCAGTTGCCGTCGCCCACGGCGGCCTCGACCCCGGACACCCCGGGCCCCGGCGAGACCACGGTGACCGTGAACGCAGGCGGGCTGGTGTACCAACCCGAGGCGGCCCGCTCGCCGACCACGTCCAGCCGGATCACCGGGACCGCGTCGGCCGCGCCCACGTCGGCGGGCAGCGACCACACGACGAGGTCCTCGACCGGATCAGCGGAGCGCCACACCCGGGCGTCCGGCACGACCAGGTCGGTGCGCTCCGACCAGTCGCGGCCGGCGGGAAGGCGCGGGTCGGTCGTGCCGCGGCGGGGCACGGCCGGGTCGTCCAGCGTGCTGCTCGACGCCGCCACCAGTACGGCACCCACCTCGGCGCGGCTGAGCAGGCCGGCCCGGGCGGCGCGCAGCGCGTGCCGGTGCGCCGCGGCGAGGAAGTCCGCGATCGTGGCGTAGCCGCCATCCGCCCACAGGCCGGTCAGGAACGACCAGCCGTGCTGGTCATGTCGGTCGGGAACGCCGGGCGCGCTCCCCCGGAACGCGATGTCCGGATCGTCCAACCGCAGGTACATGTGATGGCGGCGGTCGCCGCCAGACCAGGCCGGCTCGAAGGTATGGCCGAGCACCGTGACCAGGTCACCGTCGCTGTCGGCACCGGCCAGGCTGCCGTCTAGCAGGCGGTGCGCGGCCGGGGCTACAGACAGCGTGGTGGTCGCGTCGTCGCGGGCCAGCAGCACGGTCGGGCCGAGTTCCAGGCTGACCAGAGACGGATCGTCGAGGGTGGGCACCAGCCGTAGCGGCAGTGGCAGCGTCAGCTCGACGGTGTCGCCGCGGCGGAACTCGCGCCGCACGGTCACGAAGCCGGTCGCCGAGACCGGGGCGGGGTGCGCCGCGCCGTTCACCCGGACCTGCTGTCGTCCGCGCGCCCACGGCGGGATGCGCAGGTGCAGGGCGACCGGGCCGTCGACGTCGACCGCCAGCGTCACCCGGCCTTCACGCGGATAGCGGGTCCGCAACTCGACCTCGCCGCCGGCCTCCGCCCAGGTCAGCCGGGAAGGCACATATTGCAGGACGAACAGTTCGCCGGGCGCCGCGAACCACACCGACTCTTGGTGCTTCACGTGGCTCTCCAGCCCCGTGCCGCCGCAGCAGGTGCCCACGTTGTCGTACTCGCGGACCGCGCCTGGGTCGACCGGATACATGTAGACGACTTCGGGGCTGGTGTCCGAGGCGACGTCGGCGCGGGAGCCGACGATGTGGTTCAGCGACGCCCGCTCGACGTAGTCGACGTACCGGCCGTCCAGCGTGTGGCCGAACAGCCCGCGGGCGATCCTCAGCAGGTTGTAGGTGGCGCAGCTCTCCGCGTTGCGGCGGCCGACGAATCCAGCGATGGTGTCGGCCGGGCCCCACAGCTCGCCCTCGCCGGTGCCGCCATGCGCGAATGTGCGGCCGGGCACGATCTGATCCCAGAGCGTGAGCACCGCGTCGAGGTAGCGCCGGTCGCCAGTCGCCTCGTACTGCGTCAGGTGCCCGATGAGCATCGGCAGGTGCTGGTTGGCGTGCATGCCATCGAGCACGTCGCGGCCGGCGACCGCGGCGTCGAGCAGGCCGTCCATCTCGAACGCTGCGGCGGCCTCCAGGAAGGACGGCTCGCCGGTGTACCGGTGCAGGATGACCAAGCTCTCGTTCATCCCGCCGAACTCGCCGGCGATGTACAGCGACCACATGCGCTGCCGCTGCGCGCGGTCAACCCGAAGGATCCGGGAGGCCGCCCAGTGACCCATCCGGGCGGCCACCTCAAGCGCCGGCTTGCTGCCGGTGTGCTCGTACGCATGGAGCAGCCCGGCCAGGATCTTGTGGCAGGTGTACCACGGTGCCCAGATCTCGCCGTACGGGGCGAGCTCCTCCAGCCGGGCGAACTGCCATTCGCCGTACGCGGCGAGGAAGCCGGGGTGGCTGAACCGGCCGGTGGCGGCGAGCGCGCCCTGCACCTCGGCCAGTCCGGCGACCATTGAATCAGACTTGTCGCGGATAGCCGGGTCACCGGTCGAGGCGTAGGCGAGCGCGAGCATCGACAGGAAGTGCCCCGCGTAATGCCCGCGCAGCAGGCTGGCCGTCGGTGCCACGCCGGCGCCCGGGTAGTCCGACGCGGACCACGGCTGCTCCTCCGGGTGCCCGAAGTCCTCCCAGTTGCCGGGCGGCTCGGCGCCCCGGGTGTCAAGCCCGGCGTTGGCTCGCAAAACGGCCAGCGCACGATCGACGGGGTACACCCGGGCCAGGTGCAGCATCTGCTCCTGGGCCCGCGCCTGCACCCCGTCATGCAGGGCGACGTCACGCAGAGGGAAGGGCTGAGCGAGGGTCACCGGGTCTTCTCCAGGGTCCATTGTTCGAGTCCGAACGCGTCGATCGGCAGCGCCTCGGACAGCACCTCGTGCCCGGTCGGAGTCACCAGCAGGTCGTCCTCGAGGCGTACGCCGATACCACGCAGCTCTGGTGGCAGGGTCTCGTCGTGTGCGTGGAAATACAGCCCTGGCTCCACGGTCAGCACCATGCCGGCCGCAAGCGGGGCGCCGTGATACTGCTCGTACTCCGAAACGTCGCAGTCGTGCACATCGAGACCGAGGTGGTGCCCGACGCCGCAGACCACGAACCGTCGGTGCTGCTGCCCCTGCGGCGCGAGTGCCTCGTCCACCGACACCGGCAGCAGACCCCAGTCGGCCAGCCCGTGGACAAGCACCTCCATCGAGGCGAAGTGGAAGTCGGAATACTGCGCGCCCGGCCGCACCTGGGCCATGCCGGCCCGGTGCGCCGCCTCGACCAGGTCGTGCACCGCCCGCTGGGTGGGTGTGAAGGCGCCGCCCACCGGGAGGGTTCGGGTGACGTCCGCGGTGTACAGCGAGGTCGCCTCGACGCCCATGTCCAGCAGCAGGGTCTCGCCGGGCAGGATCGGGCCGTCGCAGCGCACCCAGTGCAGGATCGGTGCGTGCGGCCCGGAGCCGACGATCGTGCTGTACCCGGGGCCGTTGCCGAACGTCCGGGCGTACCGGTCGAAGGTGCCCTGGAGCCAGCGCTCGCCGAGGTTCTCCGCGATCGCGTGCGGCACCTCGCGGGCGACGGCGGCGAATCCGTGGACGGTGGCATCGACGGCCGCCCGCAGCTGAGCGATTTCCCAGTCGTCCTTAATCATCCGCAGGTCGGAGAGCACCCGGCCGGCGTCGACGGGGTCGGTCGGCGCCGCGTACCGGGAGATCGGCCGGACCGGCAGGTCCAGCGCGGCGGACCAGGCGTCCAGCCCGGCCGACGGGCCGACCCACAGCTCGCCATACGCCGGGCTGGCGTAGAAGTCCCGCTCCCCCGGCCGCGCCGGCGACGGCAGGTAGAGGACGGCGTCGTGGCCCCCCGGTAGCGGGGTCAGCACCAGCACGCCGCCCTCGACCTGGCACGAGGTGGCCCAGACGAAGTCGCTGTCCGGCCGGAACGCGTAGTTGGCGTCCCCGTTGCGGCGCGGCGCCCAGCCTGCCTCAATCACGATGGTCCGGCCGGGCAGCGCGGCGCTCAGCCGGGCCCGGTGCTCGGCGGCGGCCCGGGCCGCGGCGGCGTCGACCGGCGCGACCACGTCGCGTTCGGCCCAACCGTGACCGATCTGGGCGAGGAACCCGGGGCTGTCGTCGGCCAGCCGGGGCGGCTTGGTGCCGGCGTACGCCGGGCGGGTCGTGCCTGTCATCGCCGTTCTCCTCCTCGGTCGCGGACCATCTCGCGCAGCCGAGTGAACACCCGCCCGCTGCCGATGCCGTCGTGCTCGAATTCGTTGGTCACCCAGGCCTGCGCGGCACCGACCCGCGAGAGGGTGTCCAGTTGCAGGCCGGCGTCGACGAACACGTCGTCGAAGTAGACCGCGGCGGCCAGCGGGACCTCGTTGTCAGCCAGCCGCTGGAGGTCGTAGAGCGGCGTCCAGGTCTTCATCGCGGCCAGCTCGTCCATCGCGGCGGCGAACGGCCGCAGCGCGCGGATCTCCTGAAACATCCACGGGAACGTCATCTCGGAGGTGAACAGCAGCGGCCGGCGGCCTTCGGCGAACTCCGCCCGCCGGTCCCGTTCGCGCTGCGCGGACCAACGGAACGGCCCGTTCGCCCCGGCCCCGTAGATCGCCTCCTGAAGCACCCAGAACAGAGGGTTGGCGGCGTTCGAGGTGCGGGTGAGGACCGTTTCCAGGAAGCCGTCAGTCAGCTGACCGTGAGCGCCGAACGCCTCCGAGACCAGCCAGTGCAGTCGCAGGTGCCCAGGTCCGAACCCGAGGTCGTTGCCGAGCGTCTGGAAGCGGCGGACCGACAGCGGCGACCCGTCTGGCAGCGTGACCTCGCCGTCGGCGAGCCGGTCGGCGATGGCCGACACCGCGGCGATGTCCTGCGGGTAACGCGCGTAGAAGTCGGCGGTCTTGCCGGCCACCCGGGTGAACGTGCGCCGGTAGACGTCGTCCGGGTCGGGCGGCGTGCCGGGGATGCCGCCGCAGACGTAGCAGGCGGTCAGCGCCTCCGGCGCGACCGACAGGTAGGTGAGGGTCAGCCAGCCGCCGAAGCTCTGTGCGAGCGTCGCCCACCGCTCCCCGGCGTACGCGGTGCGGCGCACGTGCTCCAGGTCGCGCACGATCGAGTCGGCGCGGAACTTCAGCAGGTGGTCGGCGGCGGCCACGCCGGACGGGAAGCCGGCGATCACCGTGCCGTCGACCGGCGTGCTGCGCCCGGTGCCGCGCTGGTCGACCAGTAGCACCCGGTAATCCGGCAGCGCCTCGGCCAGCCACCCGCCGACCGTGGTCGGCCGCGGGTTGGCCCCGCCAGGGCCGCCCTGAAGGTAGGTGAGCAGCGGCAGGTCGTCGTGCCGCCGGTCGGGGTGGGTCAACTCCCGGACGAAGATTCTGATCTCCCCGGCGGACGGGTCGGCCCAATCCAGCGGCACCGGCAGGGTGAACTCCCGGACCCACGCGCCGGGGATCGGATACTCGACTGTCATCGGGCTGCCGCCTTCTGCCGCCGCGCGGCCTCCCACTCGGACCGGATCCGGGGCACGGCGGCCAGCAGCTTCCGGGTGTACTCGTGCTGCGGATGGTCGAAGACCACATCCCGCTCGCCCGCCTCGACGACCTTGCCGGCCGTTATCACCGCGACCGAGGTGGCGATCTGCCGCACCACGGCCAGGTCGTGCGCGATGAACAGGCAGCCGAAGCCCTCCTCGCGCTGTAGCTCACGCAGGAGGTTGATGATCTGCGCTTGGACCGAGACGTCCAGCGCGGAGACCGCCTCGTCACAGACCAGGACCCGGGGACCGACCGCGAGCGCGCGGGCGATCCCGATCCGCTGCGCCTGGCCGCCGGAGAACTGGGCCGGATAGCGGTCAATGTAGGCCGGATCGAGGCCGACTCGGTCGAGCAGGGCCCGCGCCACCGCCCGGGTGCCGCCAGGAATCGGCCGCTTCTGGTAACGCAGCGGCGCGGTGACGATCCGCTCGACCGTGTGGCGCGGGTTCAGGGAGGAGAACGGGTCCTGGAACACCATTTGAACAGACCGTCGCACCTCCTGGAGGTCCTTGCCCTTGAGATGGGTGATGTCCCGGCCGGCGAGGTGAACCGTGCCGGAGGTGACGTCGATCAGCCGGGCGGCCAGGCGCGCGGTGGTGGACTTACCCGAGCCAGACTCGCCGACCAACGCGAGGGTCTGGCCGGCGTGCAGGTCGAACGAGACCGCGTCGACGACGGTGAAGCTGCGGGCCGGCCGGAACAGCCCGCCCGTGCCCGCGACGGGGAACTCCTTGACCAGGTCGCGGGCACGCAGCAGCGGCTCATCGCTCATCGGTTGTCACCTCCGGTGGTGCGCAGCTCGCCGATCGCGTCGTCGATCCGCGGCACCGCGTCGAGCAGGTCCTGGGTGTACGGGTGCTGCGGGTCGGAGAAGATTTGCTCGGTCGACCCGGTTTCGACCATCTGGCCCTGCCGCATCACCAGCACGTTGTCCGCCACCTCGCTGACCACCGCAAGGTCGTGGGTGATCAGGATCAACGCGGCCCCGGTCTCCCGCCGCACCTCGGCGAGCAGGTCGAGGATCTGCGCCTGCACCGTCACGTCGAGCGCGGTGGTCGGCTCGTCCGCGATGATCAGTTCGGGTTCCGTGCTGAGCGCCATCGCGATCATCACACGCTGCCGCATTCCGCCGGAGAACTGGTGCGGGTAGTCATCGACGCGGCGAGCCGCGTCCTTGATATGCACCCGCTCCATCGCCTCGATGGCGGCTCGGCGGGCGGCCCGTCGACCGACGCCGGATCGGTGCGAGCGGTAAGCCTCGGCGATCTGCATGCCGACCGTGTAGTACGGGTTGAGCGAGGACAGCGGGTCCTGGAAGACCATCGCGATCCGGTCACCACGAATCGCCCGCATCCGCCGCTCGGTCAACGCGCACAGGTCGCCGCCGTCGAACTCGATCCGGCCGGTCCGGACGGCGCCGGGCGGGAGCAGGCCGATTACGGCGAGGCTGGTCATCGACTTACCGGAGCCGGACTCGCCGACGATGCCGAGCGTGCCGCCGGCCGACACGTCGAAGTCAATCCCGTCGACCACCCGCACGTCGCGACCGCCGGTCCGGAACGAGACTGTCAGATCCCGCACGCTGAGCAGGCTCATGCCGCCGCCCCTACTCGGACGCGCGGATCGATCGCCGAGTAGAGCAGATCGACCGCCATGTTGCCGACCACCACGAAGAACGCGGCCAGCAGGGTGACCGCCATGATCACCGGCTGGTCATTCCTGGTGATCGCGTCGGCGGCGAGCTTGCCGACCCCGTTGATCCCGAAGACCGTCTCGGTGATCAGCGCGCCGCCGAGCAGGCCGGCGAAGTCCATCCCCGCGATGGTGATCACCGGGGTCAGCGCCGGGCGCAGCGCGTGCCGCCGCCAGACCAGGTTCGGGCGCAGGCCCTTGGCCTTGGCCGTGCGCACGAAGTTCTCGCCGAGCGTGTCGATCACGTTGGCACGGGTGAGCCGGGTGTACGACGACGCGTACCCGATCGCCAGCACGGTCCACGGCAGTATGAAGTTGAGGAACCACTGGCCGGGGTCGTCGACGAACGGGACGGCCTGTGGGAACGGCAGCCATTGCAGCTGGACCACGAAGACGTACTGGAGCGCCAGAGCCAGCACGTAGTTCGGGATCGACATGCCGCCGAGGGTCAGCGAGGCGATGAACCGGTCGGCGAACTTCCCCTCGCGCACCGCGCTGATCAGGCCGCCGATCACACCGGCGAGCAACCACAGCACGGCCGCGCCGAGGGCCACCACCGCGGTCACCGGCAGCCGCTGGACGATCATGTCGGTGACGATCTGCGAGGTCTGGAAGGAGTAGCCGAGGCAGGGCGCCGGGCAGTGCACAACCGAGCTGCCGCCGCCGTAGTCCCGGCCGACCACGAGACCCTGCAGGAAGTGCAGGAACTGGGCGAGGAACGGATCGTCCAGCCCGAGGTTCGCGCGGATCTGGTCGATCCGCTCCGGCGTGCAGTTCTTGCCGCAGATCTGCACCGCCGGGTCGGGCGACAGCACGAAGAAGACGATGTACGTGAACAGGCACACCAGGAACAGCACGAGCAGCATGCCGAGCACACGGTGGACGACGTAGCGGGTCATGAGCGGCCTCCTGAGTCCACTGCCGACCGGACATCGTCACCGAGGACCATGAACGACAGCACCAGCAGGGCCAGGAACACGCCCGGCACGAGGAAGTACGTCGGGACCACCGAGTACCAGCCGACCGAGCTGGAGATCATCTGACCCCAGGACGGGGCGGGTGGCACCACCCCGACGCCGAGGAAGGAGAGGCCCGCCTCGGTGCCGATGTAGCCGGGCACCGCCATGGTGACCATCACCAGGATCGTCGAGCGCAGGTTGGGCAGGATCTCGGTGAAGACCAGCCGGGTGCGTGAGGCGCCCGAGGCGCGGGCCGCCTCGGCGAACTCGCGTTCCTTCAGTGACATGGTCTGTGCCCGCACGATCCGGGCCAGGTACGGCCAGCCAAACACCGAGATCACCACGATCAGCAGGAACTGTCGGTTGTCAGCCGGTAGCGCGGACAGCACGGCGATCATGAAGATCAGCGCCGGAAAGGCGATGAGGAACTCCATGACGCGCGATATGAGCATGTCGACCCGCCCACCGAAGTATCCGGCCAGCAGGCCGAACACGACCCCGAACACGGTGGTGAGCAGCGTTGCGCCGAGCGCGATCAGCATCGAGGTGCGCGCTCCGTACACGATCCGGGCGAAGATGTCGCGGCCGGTGCCGGGTTCCACGCCGAGCCAGTGCTCCGTGGAGATGCCGCCCCACGACCCGAGCGGGACGCCGCCCAGGTCGGGGTCGATGGCCCGCTGGTCGAACTCGTACGGGTCCCACCCGCCGAGGCGGACGATCAGCGGCGCGAACACCGCCATCAGGACCACGAGACCGATGTACGCGAGGCAGGCCACCGCCGCGCGGTCGTGTAGCAGGATTCGGACCACGCTGCGCCGCGGGTCCGTGCTGACCGCGGGGGCGTCGTGCGACGCGGCCGCGGCCTCCAGTTCGGTGGGCGAGATCGACACGTCAGCTCAGCCCTTCGAGGGGTCCTTGAGACCGACGATCCCGTAGTCGTATTCGCCCTGCGGGGCGACGATGCCGGCCAGGTTCTGGCCCGGGAGGTAGATCCGGTTCTCCACGTTCAGCGGGACGATCGGCGCCAGCTGCATGATCTTCTGGTCCAGTTCGCCCCACGCCTTGTTGGCCGCGGCCAGGTCGGTGAGGCCCTTGATCCGGTCGATCTCCTGGTTCACCGCGGCATCGTTGATCTGGGCGAGGTTCTGGTTGCCCTTGGGGGCGATCTGGCGGCCGTCGAACAGCGGCGGTAGGAAGGTCGAGGCACTGGACGCCCAGTCTGGGCACCAGCCGGTGATTGCGGCGTCGTGCTGCTGGGACGGGGTGGCGATGGTCTCGTAGTAGGTGGAGCGGTCGATGACGTTGAGTGACACGTCGATGCCGACCCGCTTGAGGCTCTGCTGGAGCGACTCGGCCTGCCGCTGCATGACCGGGTTCGAGCGGATGTCCAGGGTCAGCTTGAAGCCATTCGGGACGCCCGCCTCGGCGAGCAGTTGCTTGGCCTTGGCTACGTCGCCGGCACCGTCCGCGCTCGGGTACGGGTCGTAGTCGGTGTGCCCGGAGACGGTGCTCGGGATGATCGCGGTGGCGACCGTGGCGAACTGGTTGCCGCCGGTGGCGTTGAGGATCGAGCTCTTGTCCACCGCGTAGTTGATCGCCTGGCGGACCTTCACGTCATTCAGCGGCTGCTTCGTGGTGTTCAGGCCCAGGTAGGTGAGGCAGGTCGAGGGCGCCTTGACGACCCGGTCCTTGAGCTGCGGGGCCTGCAGCCGGGCGATGGTGGCGGTCTGCACCGTGCCGGACATTGCGTTGATGTCCGCGCCCTGGCCGGCGATCAGCCGCTCGTCGATCGTGGCACCGTCGATGCCGATCGCGAAGTGCCACTTGTCCGGGTACGCCTTGCGCACCGGGTCGGTCGCCGCGTCCCAGTTCGGGTTGCGCTTGAGGTCGATCGTGCTGCCCGGGGTAAAGCTCTCCAGGTCGTACGGGCCGGACGAGACGATGTCCTTGATGAACGTGTCACCGCCGCCGGTGCCCACCGGAAACGGCACGGCGCTGGGCATCGAGAGCACCGCGTCAAACTCGGGGAACGGCACCTTGAGGTGGAAGACCACCGTCTCGTCGTCCGGCGTCTCGATCGCGGACAGCTCACCGGAGCGGTAGGGGCCCCGGTAGTCCGTCGGTGCGTCGAGCAACTGCTTGAGGTACGGCGCGCCGATACCGATCTCCGGGTCCCAGCCGCGGCTGATCCCGAACTTGACGTCCTTGGCGGTGATCGGCGCGCCGGTGTCGAACTTGACCCCGCCCTTCAGCTTGTACGTCCACGTCTTACCGTCCGGCGACACTTGGCCCAGGCTCTCCGCCAGGTCCGGGACCATCGCGTTCGGATCGCTGGCGTCGTTCGCCGCCTTGGTCACCAGCGTCCGGTAGACCAGCCGGTAGAACGCGTTGACGCCGCCGTCGAAGCCGCGCGCCGGGTCCAGGTAGGAAAAGTCGTTGGCCTGCAGTACCTGGACCGTGCCGCCCTTGACGGCGGTGCCGCCGCTGCCCGTGGTGCTGGACGAGCCGCCGTCGCCGGAACATGCCTGCAGGGCCAGGGCCGACGCCATCAACACGACCAGGGCCACCGGGGGTGTGGTTCTCTTCAAGGGGTCCCGCTTTCTAGGATGACGCGGGCCCGACCGGTCAACGACCGGCGGTCCTGCGCTCGTCGAAAATTTGGGGTGGGCCAGCCACGACGTGGTGGCAGGGGGTAGGTCGCGGTCCCGGACGCAACGGGGCGGGGTCACCTCTGCCGTCGGCGACCGCGACGATGCCGATTCGCGATGCGACTCGGTCACTGGAAGTCAGAGTAGTATGTCACACCTCGCCGGTGAAGCTCTGACTGCAAGAAAGTTACAAAATCCGAGGAACTTCTTCGTTCTCTGGCTACCGGCCAGCATCTCGCTGCTCAGCAGGCATCCCCCGGCTGTCCGGTCTGCCACCCAACGAACGGCCGGTTGCGCTGCTCAACGGGGGCCAGGGGCTCGCCCCTCAAGCCGGCCAGACCCCGGGGATCATTCCTCGGCGCGCCCGTTCCACCAGCCCAGCACGTGCCCGATGTGCGCGTTGAGCAGGGCCTCCGCGCCCCGCCCGTCACGCGCCTCAAGCAAATCGACCAGGCTGTGATGCTCGGCCGCCGAGCGGGTCAGCTCGGCCGTCCCGACCATGTCGGCCAGGCCGACCATCCGGGTCTCCTGGCGCAGGTCCTTGACGATCGCGACCAGCCGGCGATTCCCGTGAAGCTCCAACAGCCGCAGGTGGAAGGCCATGTCGCTGGCCAGGTAACCGGGCAGGTCGGCGGCAGCCGCCGCGTCCACGATGGCCTGAGCCAGGGTCCGCAGCTCAGCTCCGGCCGACGGTTGCAGGGTGCGGGCGATCTCCCGCATCGGCGGCGCCTCCAACTGCTGGCGCAGCCGGACGATCTCCCACAGGTCCTGCTCGCTGACCTCGGTAACCCGGAAGCCCTTGTTGCGCACCACGTCGACGAAGCCGCGTTTCTGCAGGTTGAGCATCGCCTCGCGGACCGGGGTGGCGGACACCCCGAAGCGGGCGGCGAGCGCCGGGGCGGTCACCAGGGTGCCCGATGCCAGCTCACCGGAGATGATCGCGGCTGCTAACGCGTCCTCAACGGTGCCGCGCAGGCTCGCACCCACGGTCACCGGGCCGATCACCGACGAGCTCACCCGTGGCCTCCTGAACGCCGCCCGGCGAACCGGGTTTTCTCCGGCAACAATACAATGTCACACCGTGCACGAATCCCCGACAGATCCAAGTATCCCCGTTCAACGATCGCGCAGCTCCACCGGGAGCAACGCGGCCGGTGCGCTCTGGAACGCCACTGGACGCTGGAACCGGGAGATGGCCGCCAGGCCAACCGAGGTCGAGGTCGGCGCCGTGGTTGCCGGGTACGGGCCGCCGTGCTGCTGCGCGCCGGATACCGTCACCCCGGTCGGCCAGTCGTTGTAAACGATCCGGCCGGCCGTCTCGGTGAGCGCGTCGGCCACCTCGACCGCGAGCGGATCGGTCCCGGAGCTGTGCCCCTGGATCGTCCCGGTGAGCTGCCCCGGCATCCGGCGTAGCACCGCGAGCAACTCGTCCTGCGACGCGTAGCCGACGACCAGACCGGCCGGCCCGAACATCTCGACCTCCAGGACCGCCGGGTCGGCCAGCACGTCAGCGGCGTCGATGCTCAACACGCTGGCGTGCACGCCCTGCTCGTTCGCTGGGCCGTCAACCGCCGCGCGGACCCCTGGGTGCCTGCCCACCTGGCGTACCGCCTCGGCGAAGCCCTCCTCCAGCCCGGCGGTGAGCATCCGGCCGGGCACCGGCAGGTCCACCGCATTGACGAAGCCGTCGGGGTCCGGCACCAGGATCACGCCCGGGTTGGTACAGAACTGGCCGGCGCCGAGGGTCAGCGAGCCGACCCAGCCCTGGACGATCCCGGCGCCCCGCTCGGCCCACGCTGCCGGGGTGACCACCACGGGGTTGACGCTGCCCAGCTCGCCGTAGAACGGGATTGGCTCGGGCCGGGACGCGGCGATGTCGAACAGCGCCCGGCCACCCTTGGTGGAGCCGGTGAAGCCAACCGCCTTGATCCGCGGGTCACGCAGCGCTACCAGCGACGGTTCGACACCCTCGATCAGTGCGAACGCGCCAGCCGGCGCGCCCGCCCCGGCGAGCGCGCCGACCACCAGGTCGGCGGTGCGCCGGGACAGCTCCGGGTGGCCCGGATGCGCCTTGACCACCACCGGGCAGCCGGCCGCCAGCGCGGACACCGTGTCCCCGCCGAAGACGCTGAATGCGAACGGGAAGTTGCTCGCGGCGAAGACCAGCACCGGCCCGATCGGGACCACGGTGCGGCGCAGGTCGGGGCGAGGGCCCATGCCGTAGTCCGGGTCAGCGGGATCGACCCGGACTTGAAGGAGCTCGCCGGACCGCAGTTCCTGCCCGAACAGCCGGGCCTGGAAGGTGGTCCGCTTCAGCTCACCGGTCAGCCGCGGCAGCGGCAGATGGGTCTCGCCGGCCGCCAGGTCGGTCAACTCGGCGGACGCGGCCTCCAGCGCCGCCGCCACCGCGTCCAGCCACGCCGCCCGGCGCTCCGGGGTCGCGCGGCGCATCGGGGTACGGGCCGCCTCTGCGGCCGTGAGCACTGCGTCGACAGACACGAAGCTCCTCCTCAAAACTCGAACCCGGCCGGGTACGGATCGGTCGGGTCCAGCATGTACTGCCCGAAGCCGGTTACCCAGGCACGGCCGGTGATCGTCGGTAGAACGGCGGGGAGGTCCCCAATCCTGGTCTCGCTTACCAGCCGACCGGTGAACCGGCTGCCGATGAAGGATTCGTTGACGAAGTCCTGGCCGATCGCCAGCTCCCCGCGGGCGTGCAGCTCGGCCATCCGGGCCGAGGTGCCGGTGCCGCACGGCGACCGGTCGAACCAGCCGGGGTAAATCGCCATCGCGTGCCGGGAAAGCCGGGCGTTCGAGCCAGGAGCGATGAACTCCACGTGGTGACAGTGGTCCACGCCGTCGATCGTCGGGTGCTTCGGCGGCGCGCTCTGGTTGATCACGTCCATGATGGCCAAGCCGGCCCGCAGGATCTCGGCCTTGTGGCTGCGGTCGAACGGCAGCCTGAGCGCCTCCAACTCGACCATCGCATAGAAGTTGCCGCCGAACGCCAGGCTGTACGGCACCAAGCCGAGGCCGGGTACCTCGATGGTCTCGTCCAGCCGGTCACAGTACGCCGGGACGTTCTCCAGAGTGACGCTCTCCGCGTGCCCATCACGGATCGCGACCCGGGCGGTCACCAGCCCCGCCGGCGTGTCCAGCCGGATCGTGGTGACCGGCTCAACCACCTCGACCATCCCGGTCTCGACCAAGACGGTGGCCACCCCGATCGTGCCGTGCCCGCACATCGGAAGGCAGCCGGACACCTCGATGTAGAGCACCCCGAAGTCCGCGTCCGGACGGGTCGGCGGTTGCAGGATCGCCCCGCTCATCGCCGCATGTCCCCGCGGTTCGTTGACCAGCAGGCGCCGCAGGTGATCCAGGTGTGCGATGAAGTGCAGCCGCCGCTCGTTCATCGTCGCGCCCGGCAGCACGCCGAACCCGCCGGTCACCACCCGGGTGGGCATCCCCTCGGTGTGCGAGTCCACGGCGTGGAACAACCGCGACGCCCGCATGTCAGGCCACCACCGCTGGGTACGCCCCCAGGCCCGCGATGGCCCGCTCGGTGTCGGCGCGGACCTGCGCGGCGTGCTCGGCGGTGAGCGGGCCGCGCGGCGGACGGCACGGGCCGCCATACCGGCCGACCATCTCCATGCTCAGCTTGATGGCCTGCACGAACTCGGTACGCGAATCCCAGCGGAACACCGCGACCAGGTGCTTGTAGAGCTCCCGGGCCTCAATGAAGCGGCCGGCCAGCATGTGCTCGTAGATTTCCACCGACTCGCGTGGGAACACGTTCGGGAAGCCCGCGAACCAGCCCACTGCGCCGTCCGCCATCAGCTCGAAGAGCACGTCGTCGGCGCCCGCCACCACGTCGATGTCACACCGTTCGGCAATCTCGAACAGCCGCCGCACATCGCCGCTGAACTCCTTGATCGCCGACACGTTGGGCAGCTTGGCAATCTCCGCCACCAGGTCCGGCACCAGGTCGACCTTCGTATCGATCGGGTTGTTGTAGATCATGATCGGCAGGCCGACCTCATCGATCCGGGCGTAGTGCTCGACGACCTGCGCGCGGCTGGCCCGGTACGTAGTGGGCGGCAGCGCGAGCACCGCGTCGGCGCCGTCGTCGGCGGCGAGCTCTGCCCAGTGCTTCGCCTGGTGCCAGCCCGTACCGTGCACGCCGGCCACCACGAGGCCGCGACCGGCCACCGCCTCCACCGCTACCTGCACGACCTTGCGGCGCTCCTGGTCGGTCAGCGAGGAGTACTCGCCCAGCGAACCGTTCGGCCCGACCCCGCGGCAGCCCTTGCTGATCAGCCAGTCGCAGTGCGCCGCGTACCGGTCGTAGTCGACCTCCAGCCCGGCCGGCGCGGACGGGTTCTCCTTGTAGGGCAGCGCGGTGGCGACAATGACTCCGCGAAGGTTGATCGGTTCGGTACTCATTGAACCTCCCTAAGGTTGATGTTGTTCAGGGCCAATGCCCTGGTTGGGTAGGGCGGTGGGGGGTGGCTGATCTGGTGTCTGTCGCACAGCGGCTCAACCGGTACGGCCGCCCCGTCGGTCTGGACGCCCTGGCCACTGAGTCGGATCTGCTGCGGCGGCGAGCTCGCCGAGCCGCAGGGGCACCGCGAGGGGGCGGTTAGCGGTCCGGCCGGCATCGAGCAGTCCGGCCGGCCCGGTGGCGGACGCGAGGATCTCCTCGACGGCCTGGCCGCAGGTGCGGCCCTGGCAGATGCCCAGGCCCGCGCGAGTGGTGAGTTTGAGTGAGCGCACCCCACGCGACCCGGTCAGCCGGACAGCCGACCGCAGGTCGCCAGCGGTGACGTCCTCGCAGCGGCAGACCGTGGTGGTGTCGTCCACCCAGGACTGCCAACCAGGTCGGATGCCGTGCGCTGCGGCGAGCCGGCCGGCGAACTCGCGGAAGACCGCGCGGGTGCGCACCGCCCCGGGCGGGGGCGCGCCGCCGGCGGCGACCGCGCCGGCGATCTCGCCCTCGGCCAGGGCCAGATCAACGCCGCCGATCCCCGTCAGCTCGCCTGCGGCGAGGACCCCCGGCACGGACGTACGCTGGTGCGCGTCCACCACGACCACGCCGTCCACCACGCACCCGGCTGCGATGGCCAACTCGGTGCGTGGGACGAAGCCGTGGCTCACGCAGACGGCGTCCACCTCGATGGTCGTTTCGGTGCCGGGAACCGGCGCCCAGTCCGGTGCCAGCCGGGCCACGGTGACCGCCTCGACCCGGTCGGTGCCGTGGGCCGCGACCACGGCCGTACCGACCCGGTATGGAACCCGGTGGCTGATCAGATCACGCACATACCCGGCCAGTTCGCTGCCTTTGGCCTGGGTGCCGACCAGCCGCCACGGCCGCGCGCCCCAGCCGCGGCTCAGCTGCGACCAGCCCGCCGCCTCCAACACCCCGACCACTCGGGCTCCGGTACGGACCAAACTGGACATGACCGGAAGCAGGAACGGGCCGGAGCCGGCGACGAGCACCCGGCGACCGACCGCCACCCGCTCCCCCTTGGCCAACGCCTGGGCCGCGCCGGCAGTGCTGACGCCGGGCAACTCCCAGCCGGGGAACGGCAGCGTACGCTCCTGCGCACCGGTTGCGAGGACCAGCGCCGCGGGGTCGAATGTGCGGGCCGCGCGGCCCTGCCCGTCCGGCGGACCGGCCAGCAGGTGCACCAACGGCGGCTGATCGTCCCGGCGGTCGACCGACCAGACGTGCGCGGACGACACGATCTCGATGCCGGGGTCGTTGGCGAGCGCAACACGCATCGTCCGGAACCTCTCCCAGCCGTGGTGTAGCGCCCGCTCGGCGTCGGTGGCCCGGGACGCGGGCAGGTGCCGCCAGTACTGGCCGCCGACGTCGTCGCCGGACTCGACCAGCACAACCCGGGCACCGCGTCGGCGGGCGGCGAGGGCGGCCGCCATCCCCGCCGGGCCGCCGCCGACCACGAGCACCTCAGGCACCGTCGTCCTCCTGGAGTTCGACCTGATCACCGTCGACCGCGCGGCGCTGGCAGGCCCGCACGTCGCGCAGCCCGTTGACCACCACGAGGCAGTCGAAGCACACCCCGATAGCGCAGAAGATGCCACGCGGCCGGCCGGTGCGGCTACGGCGCCAGGACGTCCGACCGGCGGACAACAGGATTCCGGCGATCGTCTGGCCGACCAGGCCGTCAACCGGCTCGCCGGACACCTCGATCCGGATCGTTTCGGCTGGCGCGTCATCCATCCGGTGTGGGCCCGTCAGCGGCATCACACGACTCCTTCCAGGCTCGGCCGGTCGAGCCGGAAATCGTTTGTCGTCTCCCCGCCGAGCAGCAGGTCGCCGAGCAGGTCGGCGGTGGCGAGGCTCAGGCCGATCCCGGCGCCCTCATGGCCAGTGGCGTGCCAAAGGCCGGGCAGCCGCGGGTCCGGCCCAATGATCGGCAGGTGATCGGGGACGAACGGGCGAAACCCGCCGTACGCCCGCATCACCTGCGCGTCAGCCAGGAACGGGAACAGCACCAGCGCCTTCGCGGCCAGGGCGGCCAGCACCCGGGCCTCGATCCGGTCGTCGAAGCCACGCCTCTCCCGGGACGAGCCGATCAGCACGGTGCCGGCTGCGGTCGACTCGACCACGCTGGATACCTGAAGGTCGGCCGAGCCGGAGCCGACGGCGCCCACGTAGTCGGCGTCGTAGACCTTGCGTCGGATTCGGGCCGGCATCCGCGAGGTGACCAGGACAGTACCGCGCCGGGGGCGCACCGGGACGGGCGCGCCGAGCCGCTCGGCCACGGCGGCCGACCAGGGGCCGGCGGCGATCACGACGCTGTCCGCGGCGAGCGTGCCGGCGCTGGTGCGTACGGCGGTGAGGCGTCCATGCCGGACGACCCCGCCGACCACTTCGACGCCCTGACGCACCCGGGCTCCGTGCCGCCGGGCCGCCGCCAGCAGCGCCTCGGTCGCCACCACCGGCTGCACCTGGGCGTCTTGTGGATAGAAGACCGCAGCGGTGAAGTCCCGGGTCAGGTCGGGCTCCAGTTCGAGCGCGCGAGCGTTGTCCACCGACTCGGCCTGCACCCCCGCGCGACGCTGACTCTCGGCGAACGCCAGTAGGGCCTCGGCGCTGGTCGCGGTGGTGGCGACCACCAAACCGCCCTTGTGATCCAGCTCCAGGTCGGGGAAACCGTCGGGCAGCTCATCGCGCAGTTCCTCGCGCACCCGGGTCCACGCGCGCAGCGAGCGCTGGGTCAGCCGCAGCTCGACGCCAGGCCCCTTGTCGGAGACGAGAATGTTGCCCTCGCCGCTCGCCGACGTACCGCCAGCGCTCGGACCGCGGTCGACGACGACCACGTCGCAGCCCGACCGGGCCAGGACGCGGGCGATCGCGGCGCCGACGATGCCGGCGCCGACGATGAGCACCGACCGCGAGGAGGACATGACAGTACTATGTCACATTCCGCACTGCTCAAGGAATGCTGGTTCGAAAAAATCCCACTGTTCACGCTTAGTGCCGGACGCACTCCAGGCCTCGGCTTTCCGCCATACGCACCGCGCAAAGGCCATGTGATATTTCACTAGCGGCAGCTCAGCAACGCTTCAGCTCCCCGACAGCCGCCAAGGCGGGTGCGATCCGGCCGACCGTGCCGCCGCACTGCGGATCTGGGAGGCGGCCGCCGCGCTCGGACTCCACAGAGCCTCCGGGTCGGTATATTCGCCGGCGTGACCGCGCCCTTCCCCAGCACCGCCAACCAGGTTCCCCCGTACGGTTCACCCTCCGTCGTGATCGGTGACCGGCCGCCCGTTTTCCGCCCAGTCTGGCTGCTGATCGGGCCGACACTCGCTGCATCGCTAGGTGCTTTCTTGCTCGCCGTCACCGTCGGGCCGCAATGGGTTGCGATCCAGCGGGACATGGGCCTGCCGACCGCGGCAGTCTTCTGGATCTTCGTCGCTTACCTGCTGCCGGCGGTGCTGGCGGTTGCGGTCGGCGCTCTCGTCGGCCGGCGGTGGCCGACTGCCGTAGCGTTGCCCGCAATCGTGCTGCTGGTTCCCGGGTCGCTGCTGACCGCGCTGGCCTCGGGGGAGGCTCTGCTGCTACTCGGCCGCGCGGTGACGGGGTTCGGGGCCGGTTTGGCATGGGGCGTCACGGCCATGCTGGTGGCGCAAATGGGGACACGACGCGTGTGGGTAACACCCCTCGTCGCCGCCGTGGTGGTGCTGGCGCTGGTTCTCGGGCCCGTGGCGGGGGTGCTTGTCGGGCGGGCGGTCGGTTGGCGGTGGCCTTTCATGCTGGCCGTGCCCTTCGGGGCGGTGGCGTTGCTGGCCACCGTGGTGAGCGGGATCGTCGTGCTGATACAGCGCGCGTCCCGGCCGGCTCAGCCTCAGGCCACGTCCAGCCAGACCGTGACCGCGTCGACAGGCGGGCCAAGTGATCCCCGGAAAGTACATGAACGTGACAAGACGGCCCAGCTGCTCCTGGTGACCGTCGGCAGCGTCCAGCAAGTGACGACACCCTTCTTCGGGATGAGTCTCGTACAGGAGGTGGCCCGACTGCTCGGCTCGGAGAACATCCGATCCACCAGGCTCGGCACCGACCTGACCTTGTGGCACGCCGAGGACAGCCCTGGCCGGGCCCGACCAGGGCAGCCCAACCCCGCAGCGAGCCTGCTCGCCGCCGAGCACGGCTCGCCGCCGGTCACTGGCCCCGCCGTTATCACCGGCCCGATCTTGCACGGCAGCCCCTACCCCCTGGACGCCGATGAGGCCGACCGGATCGCGACCCGCCTGCGCGGATAGCGGAGCGGCTTCGACGTGTCGCGTCCACTGAAACCTGACGTGACGCGCAGGTTATCGATTCCATCGGCCTCGCGCGTAGTGCGGGATCGGTAGCGTTCGAACTGGTCACGTCTGTTGAATCAGCGGCCCCAGGTTAGGCCGGTGGCCGTGGAAGCCCTTGCTGTTCGATGGCCAGTGGGTGTGGGTGACCGGTGAGGGCTGCAAGCGCGGTGGCGACGGCCTGGAGGTCGGCTTTGATGTAGGTGGTGGTGGCGGGTCCGCGGCTGTCGGTGTGTCCAGCGTAGGCGCGGGCCACACCGTAGCCGAAATGCCGTTCCACCCAGGTGAGGGTGGTGTGGCGCAGCCAGTGCGTGGAGATCCCCTGGGCGGCGACCCACGGCAACTGTCGGCCGATGCGGGCCCACAGCACGTCGTAGCGGCGGTAGCTGACGGGCCGGCCGTTGCGGTAGCGCAGCAGCGCATCGGTGGGCGTGACGGCCCCGCGGGCCTGGGCATGCTCGATCAGACGGGCGGCGAGCGTCGGCGTGATGGGCTGCCAGCGTTGCGTACCGCCCTTCTCCCTCAAGCGGATCAGGGCACGGTCCGTGTCGAGGTCGATCAGGCGTAGCGCGAGGGCGCCGCCGCGTCGGCAGGCGGTTTCGGTGTGCAGGCGCAGCAGCAGGGCGTCGAGGATGATGTCGTTGCCGCCACTGCGCGCGGCGGCGTTGATGTCATACAGCTCGTCGGCGGTGAGGGCGCGGCGGGTGTTGGGCAGCCGGCGGGGTTTGCGGACCCGGTGGGCGGGGCTGTCCACGGCCGCGAGATACCCGTCGGCGATGGCCCGGTTGTAGAAGGCGCGGGCCGCGGCGATGAAGTGCTCGCCGGCGTGCCGACCCTGGCGGGAGTTGCGCCGGGACCGGGCGCCGGCGGTGGATTGCCGCATCAGGGCTTCCAGGTCGGTGGCAGCCACCTCGTCGACACGCCGCTCCCCCAGTCCGTCGGCCATTCGTCGCCAGTAGCTGCCGTAGGTGCGCCGGGTGCCCGGGCTCGCCGCCGCCACGACGCACGGCAGGTATTCGGCGACAGTCGGCACCGGACGCGGGTCGGCACCCGTGAGATCAGCGGGGCTGAGCCCAAGGTGCTTCAGCAGCGCGAGGGCGGTGCTCACGCGGTTGGGGTCAGCGCTCATCGGGGCTCTCCGAGGATGCGGGCGTGCAGGCCCGCAAGGGCTGCGGCGATGGTGTTTGAGGGGTGCACGACGATCAGATCCCGACCCACGAAGGCGGCCAGGAGCACCGGTTCACCCGCGGTGATGCCGCAGAGGTGGCGGGCGGCGGCCGGCAGGGGCAGTTCCTCCCGGGTGCCCACGACGTGCGCGCCGGCTGGCGTCGGGGTGATGAGCACGGCGGCGTGCACCACGTCGACGTGCAGGGCGAGGCCGGGAGTCCAGCCCAGGGCGCGCAGCAGCGGTCGGGCGGTGACCCGGCCGGCGGCATCGGGGCGGGCCACGTCGAACAGCACATGGGTGCTCTGGTTAGGGGGTGACGGCAACGTCGGCAGGGGCGCCGGTTGCGGCGGTGTGCCCGGCAGCGGGGCGGGTATGAGCGCGTCGACGAGCTGCTCGACGTCGCGGTGTGGGGGGTGCGGTCGGCGACTCATGGCCACTGCCAGCGGAGTCGCGCCGATATCAGCGCAGCGGGAACCGTCCCCCGATGGTTGCTATGCGCGTGGGTGCTTGTCTTTTCTGGATGATTCGCGGAGATCGGTTGATCTCTCGCGAATCCCCACAAAAACTGGTGTCCGAGGGGGGATGAACACATATTTGGAGCATCCACGCTTAGCGTGGGTGTTCATGCATTCAACTTACCAGCTCACATGCCTGAGACAAAGCATCCCACCCCAACTCCTTGATGTGGCGGCTTCGAAGCTACTGCGAACTCTCCGAAAGGGTCAAACCGCACGACTGGCTCGATGAACTGTAATCCAATCGGGTCGCCAGTCGACAGAGACAGCGGATCGCTGGCGCGCGCTCTCATGCCCGTCATAGCGGATCGCAGTTCTTCGGGTGCTGGTGACAAATCGTAACTCGGAAGGTGGATCTCCTCGTCGGGCAGTCTCCCACTCGGCGTCGGTCAGGTCAGACGGTTACCGCCGCAAACGATCCATTCCTGTCGATCGGCCGAGCTACCTCCATCGACCGGACTCACTGTGAGACACACCTGACCGACCCACATACCAAATGCGCTCTCAGGCGCTCCGGAGTGTGGCTCGACCGGCCTTCAGTGCCCGAAAGAGCCGGTCACCTATCGAACGAACGACGTCGCACGAGACGGCGTCCGAGGTTTGTCCGTGAGAGCCCGCCGGTGCTCCGTGGGCGCCATTCGGCGGACTACCCTTGACCGGCGGCGCAGATAGTAGCGGCAGGGCAAACACGGCCCAGTGCGCGTTGGTCCGTCGTGCCGCCTCGTCACCGCCAGGGTGACCACGAGGTCTCCGGTGCGTGGTGCTTCCTCGTCGTAGTACCAAATACCGGAGACCTCACCCTATATCGATCACCGCCACGCCGTGACCTGACCCGGCGCGCAACTACTAATGAAACGCGCTTTACCCGCAGCCCAACTGTTCTCATTGAATTCCGGCACACCCGCCCGAGAGTAACTGGATAGCACTGGGCCACCACACCATCCTGTCGCATCTGTACTAGGCTTCTGCCTCGTCGAACACTCGAACAACACGCGCGCTGATCCTGCCGAGGGCGGCGGCATCAGCTGCACCCAGGCTGCCGAAAAGGACGTCTCGAATTTCTGCTCGTTGCGCGCGTAGCACGCGCGCAACGAGCAGCCGACCTTGCGAGGTCAAGGTGGCTTCGTAGGCACGCCGTCCCGTTGGTACACGGTTCCGGGTGACCAGATCCTGGCGTTCCAGGACGTTCAGCGTGTGACTAACGCGGCTGGGCGAGAAGCGCAGCATGCCGGCGAGCGCTTTCAGGCCCAGCGTCTGATTCTCCGCAGCGCTCAGCAGGACCAGCAACTTGAAGTGCCCATGCGAGATGTTCCCGTCGCGCTGGGACTGTCGTTCCAGCGCGACCTCGAGGAGGTGGGCCGCCAGCACGAAGTCCTGCCATATCGCGGCCCGGTCGAGGTCGTCGTCACGTCGCATCGTCACGGTGTTCATTGTGCGTCGACGCACCGGCATGTCGACCTTCGGGCGCCTACACCATGGCGTTGCCGTTGGCGGACGCCTCGGCGGTGACGATGTCCTGGACGACGTCCCAGTGTTCGACAATACGTCCGTTCTCCAGCCGGAAGATGTCGACAATGGCCACCGGGTTCGGGGCCCAGCCACGGACGATGCTGTGGGTGAAGACCAGATCGCCCTGAGCGGCAACCCGTTGCGGTTCCCAGGAAAAGCCCTCCAGCCCCGGGACGACATTGCGCAAGGCGTCCAGCCCGTTGGGCATCTGCGGGCTGTGCTGGACGTACGGTTCGGCCCAGTATCGGTCGATCGCGGTGAGATCCTTCTCCGCGAACAACTCTCGCATCGCGGTGAGTACAATTTCAGTGTTGCGCTGTGCCTGATCGTCCTGGGTCACGGGGTGCTGGGTCATCTTCAGGCCTCCTTGATCGTTCCGACGAAGTTGTAGAGCTTGCCGCCGACGGTCACATTGGAATAGACCGTCCCGTTCTCGAAGTCCTCCAGGTGCGTAACGGTGGCCCCGCTCGCCTCGGTCCAGGAGTTCAGATACACACCTTCACGGATCTCCCGCAGGTTCAGAGCCACCGTTTCAGCGTGACCGTCGGGCGCGAGCCCCGCGCCCTGCACCACGATGAAGCTGCCCTGGGTCGGCGAATCAAAGGTGAACCGCACCTTCAGGTCACCCAGGTCGAAGCGAAAGCTACGGCCTGTTAATTGCCTGGTCATGACATGCCCTTCCGTTGCTGGTGCGGACGACGCGCCGCTGAGTTGAACTCTCAACTCAGCGGCGCGTTTCGGCAAGGGGTTGGGATGCAGGTCACCCAGGCGCCGCGAGCGGCACGTCCCGAACGTGAGCTCCGGGAGAAGCCACCATCTGCGAGCAGGACACCCATCGGGGGTTGGACAGGCCTCCTGGAAGCGCCTACGAGCCGGTCCGGTAGTGGCGCTGTGTCATCACCGCATGTGACGCGGTGTCACTGGTCGCGGCCGGTTGCTGACGGAAACTGGGGGGTGACCGCGGGATCGCCGCGTTTACCGGAACGACGCGGCGACGACTGTGCCCGCACAACTTGGCGACGTCCAGCGACGCGTTGTCCACCAAGTCCCGAAAGCAGGCCCCGGGCCCGGAGGCCGGTGACACTGAGTGACACATCAACGAAACCGAACCACCGTGGCTTGAGATCCACGCTAAAGACACATGGAGAACACGTGGCAGTAAGAGTGAGTGATGTCCCCGAGGCCAAGCGATACGAGGCCCGCGTCGACGCAGAGTCCAAGGTCGCGGGCGTCGCACAGTACATCCGTACCGCGGAACTCGTCGTGTTCGTACACACCGAGGTCTCGCCGGAGTACGAGGGAAGGGGAGTCGGGGCGGCACTGGCCCGCACCGCCCTCGACGAGGCGCGCGCCGCGAACCTGCTGGTCCTGGCCACCTGCCCATTTATCGCGGGGTGGATCGCCAGGCACCCCGAGTATCAGGACCTGGTGTACCAGGCCTACAGCAGGGTCAGTGACTGATGGCCGAGCATGGCGACGACGCGACGACGGAGGCCGCTATGAGCAGCGGAGCCAGCAAGAAGGCGTACAAGGGCCAGAAGATCACTGTCACCTTCGAGGCGAGGCGTTGCTTGCACGCCGCCGAGTGCGTCCGCGGCTTGCCGGAGGTCTTCGACACGGGCCAGCGCCCGTGGATTCGGCCCGACGGTGCCGAGGCCGAGCGCCTGGCCGAAGTGGTGCGGCGCTGCCCCTCGGGGGCGCTGCAGTACGAACTCGTGGACGGCGGGGCCGAGACCCAGACCGGCCCACGCAGATCACGCGCAACTTCGTCGGACAGTTGATCGTGCAGGGAGAGCTGAGCGCGCACCCGCCGGAAGGCCCGCGCGCCGAGACCAAGGCCGTCCTGTGTACTTGCGGGCGGAGCCGTCTTCAGCCGTCCTGCGACCACGCGGGTCAGCCCTGCCGTCAGACACAGGGCTGACCCGCCACCCCGATCGAAGTTGAGGAGAACTACGCCGCCGCGCAGTGGGTCGTTATATATGACGCCACCCACGGGCTCGACCCGGCCGCCTCACGATGGCCGGCGACTCCGTCGGCGGGAACGCGGCCATCGCTCTCATCCTGGCTGCCAAGCAGCACGGCGACGTCCCGCTCGCCGGGCAGGTCTGTTCTCCCCGGTCACCGACGCAAGTTTCGACACACGCTCGTACCGGCAGTTCGCGGAGGGCTGCTTCCTGTGCCGTGACGTCATGCAGTGGTACTGCGACCAGTACACCACCGACGCCGCGCAGCGTGGCTAGATCACCGCCTCGCCGCTGCGCGCCATCGCCGAGCAACTGGCCGGGTTGCACGCTCGGCGGAATCCGAGCGGCCGAGGCGATCCGCAAGGCCGCCAACTTCCTGTCCGCCCTTGTGCCGACCCGATGAAAGGTACTGGAATGAAATCCACCATCGTCCTTGTCCCGGCGCGTTCGCCGAGTCCGCCAGCTGGAACAGAGTGGTCCAGCAGCTGCACGCCGACGGCTACCCGGTCGTCGCCGGGCCCAATCCGTTGCGCAGCCTGTCCGGCGACGCCGCCGATGTCCCGCCCGAGCGAGCCGCCGTCGACGCGGCCGCCCAGCGCCCGCTTAACACCACGGCGCTTATCGAGGGCTCCGGCGAACCGGCGTGGAAGACCGTGCCGTCCTGGTTCGTGTACCCGGAGCTGGACTACAACATCCCGCTCGCGGCACACCGCTTCATGGCCGAGCGTGCCGATGCTCGCGCCAACGTGGAACTTCCTGGGGCATCGCATGCGATCCCCGCCTCAGAGCCCACCGCAGTGGCCGAGATCATTCTCAAGGCGGCCACGTCGACCGGCTGGGAGGGTTAGGGCGATGCAGAACGCGATCACCGGGCCCATGGCCCGGGCTGCGCGTGGCGGACTGGGCGGCTACCCGCGACACGCTGCACATGTGGATCCAGATCATTGGCAAGATTCGGATGGCCGTCGCGCCGACGGTCAACCACTGGTGGCACGTCACGCCTTATCCGACCGCGCGCGGCCTGACCACGTCGCCGGTGCCGTACCGCGAGGGGGCCTCCGACATCGAGTTCGACTTCCTCGATCACCGGCTTCACCTGCGCACCAGCGACGGCGGCTCAAGCGCCATCGCGCTCGAACCAAAGCCAGTCGCGACGTTCTACCTCGAAACCTTCGAGGCACTGGCAGCGCTCGGACTCCAGCCGCAGATCCATGCGATTCCCAACGAGGTCGAAATCGCGATCCCCTTCGCCGACGACCACAAGAACAAGTCGTACGACGGGGAGGCCGCGCGACTTTTCTGGCAGCAACTCTCGCAGGCCGAACGCGTCCTCGGCCGCTTCCGCTCAGAGTTCGTGGGCAAGGCAAGCCCGGTGCACTTCTTCTGGGGAGCGATGGATTTGGCCTATACGCGCTTCTCCGGCCGCGTCGCCCCGGCCCACCCGGGCGGCGTGCCCAACTGCCCGCCCGCGGTGATGCAGGAGGGCTACTCGCACGAGCTGGCGAGCTTCGGCTTCTGGCCGGGCGGTCGGTCACGGTTCGGCGGCACGGCCCGGACGGGCTGCTGGGCGAGCCTGTCCGGGCCGGCCGCGGGCGGGGTGACTGCGGAGCAGGTGAAGCGCAGGTCGTGGTCGCGACCTTGACGCCCTCTGCTGCGGCTTCACTGAGCCTGCACCACCCGTGCCGCTGACGGGCGCCCGGATGCGGCTTGTCAACGCAGCACGCCGCCCGTGACCGTCCACCGTCATCAGGGCGACAGTTCCAGGCTTCCTCTCCGCGGAAGAGGTCCCGTCCCTCTACTCCCTGAAGAAACTCCTTATGAACAGCGATTCCTCCATTCCCCTGTTCCGTCCGTCGTCGTCCCGAACTCCGTCCAACAAGTCTCAGCGACTGTCGCAACTGCGGCGGCTGACCCTGCTCGACCGTGAGCTCCTCCCGTGGCTCGCTGAGCACTACGTGCTGTCCACCGCCCAGATCACCCGGGCGCTGTTCCCGTCGGAACGCTCGGCCCAGCTGCGCCTGGACACCCTGCACCCGCATCGACGCCGTGCACCGGTCCGTTGACGTCGCCACCGGCGATAACCAGCACCTCTACACCCTCGGCCCGCTCGGGATGCTCGTACATCCGACCACCTACATCGATCCCGAGCGGCCGGACACTCGACCGCCACGCAGCAGCATCGAACGCACCGAACGCATCATCAGCAGCCCTCCGCTGCGGCACCTGCTCGGCGTCAACCAACTCTTCGTCGACCTGGTCGCCTACACCCGCACCGACTCGCGTGCCCACCTGTGGCGCTGGTGGTCCGAGCAGCCCGCCACCGCCGCCTACGCTCTCGCCAAGATCCGCCCCGACGGTCACGGCATTTGGACCGCCTGCGGGCAGACCGTGGGATTCTTCCTCGAAAACGACAACGGCACCGAACCGCTTGCCAGGGTGTTGGGCAAGCTGCGCGCCTACGAGCGGCTCGCCGAGTTCGGCCCTCGATACCCCGTCCTGCTGCGCGTGCCGCACCGCCGCCGTGAGGCTAGCCTGCTCGACGCCCTCGCCGGGGTGCCCACCGCTATGCCCGTGGCCACCGGCCTGCACGACGAGCACCCCGCCGGCCCTGCCTGGACCCTCACCACCGACCCCGGTCTGCGCCATTGGCTGCACGATCTGCCATCGGACCACGGTCCTCACAACACTGCCACCAACCCCGAGCGCTACATCGATCCCGACGACCACTGACCCCATCTCGCGTGACGGCTCACCCCCGCTCACACCGCAGGTCACTGTCCCCGGCACGCCTCCTGCCAGGGGCATCCCGGCGGGAGCCGGGCGGGCTCTTTACGACAACCTCGGACGCTGTCTCGTGCGACGTCGTCCGCTCGATCGGTGACCGGCACACGCGGCTCTTTCGCACCTCAGGCCGGTGGAACCACACGCCGCAGCGCCTGAGGTTCGGCGACAGCTGCACCACCTCAGCCGGTCCGGAGCCGCTCGGACAGCTCGCAGACCGCCGCCTCGTATCGGTCGTCCGTCACGCACGGCTGATGAGCGCACATCGGGGGCCAAACCGTGTCACGGCCTCGGGCATCGAGATCCTGCGGATCCCGAAGCCGGCGGTCCACCTCGGACCGCTGCCGCAGCGCGTCGTCGTCACCCCCGCGTCCGGACGTGAAGATCCAACTGCCGATGGGATCGGTGTCACGCCACAGGTTCACCCATCGCCAGCCCAATCGGCGGCCGGCCTCACTCAGCACATTTCTGCCCACGTACGCCGGGAACAGCGTGCTGTAGAGGCATCTCAGCGGGGAACCGTGCGTCAGCAGGGCAACCTTGGACAGCACGGACGGCTCTAGTTGCAGGACGCTCGCCAGAGCGAGGACCGATCCGTGGCTGTGCGCCGCTACCAGCACGCATCTTCCTTGCCGGACCAGCATGCTGATACGGGACGCGAGTTCGGGCACGGCGCGCTCGGCGTAACACGGTGGGGCGAAGGGGTGAGCGGCGCGCGGCCAGAACATCCCGAGGTCCCAGAGCATACCGATATAGCGACGAAAAGTGGTCGTACGGTAGGCGAACAATCCTCCGAAGAACAGGCCGACGAACAGCAACGCCATCAGGTAGCTTCCCAACTGAGTGCCCGCGCTGACGAAATCGGACGGCAGGCTGACCAGGCCCTCCACGGCGACACTGGGCTGCAGTTCGTCCAGGGCCAGAGCGGTGAAACCCATGCTCAGCGCGACGAGGCAGCAGTAGGTCACTCCGAGCGGAAACAGCCGTTCCGTGAATTGCGCCCGGGCGATTGCGTCGCGCACTTGTGCCCGCCGTCGGGCCGTCCCCGCATCTGCCTCAGGAAAGTCGCGCGCGACGATGTCGTCCGCTGACCGTCGTCGGTGCCTCCGCGTGAACAGCACCATCACCGCACCCGCGAACGCTGCGCCAATGACCGACACGAAGAACCCGAACATCGTCCACTTGTATGCCAGAACAGGGCTGGTGGGCAGCACGTCGGGGGTGGGTTGGTCGCGGTCGAGGTAGTCCGATACGCGGTAGTTGAATTCGGTGGCGAAGCTGACCGCCAGTCCCACCGCCAGACACGCGAACAGCGGCGCACCCGACCAGCGGAGCCTCCTCAGGCTGCCCTCCCGGCCCACCAGCGCGGCGACCCCGATCAGCACGAGTAGGACGCCCTGCGTCCCGAAGAGCAGGACGACCGCGACGTCGTGGCCGGGCAGTCCGTTTTCGGCGGGCCATTCGCTGCGGTCGAACGCGACCCGTCCGATGACGGCGATCGTCACCACCACGGCAGTCGACCGCAGGGCATGGACCACCCCATCGACCGCCGGGGTGCCGGCTACGGCGTCGATGACGGAAGGTACGCACACCAGTACGACAGTGGCGACAAGGATGAGCGCAGCGCAGAGCAAGAGCAGGACGTCGAGGAGGTTCGGTCCACGAGCGGTCCACAACGTCGCAATCAGACTGAGATCGAGCACGGCGAGACCGGTCGCCACGTGGATGGAGCGAAGTCGCACCACTCCCGGCGTGGTGTGACGTGTCCCGATCGCGCCCAGTGCCGTGTCGGCCGGCTCACCCGTAGGTGGGATGAAGTCGTCGTACCAGCGAGGGCACCGGGAGCCCACCAGCCACAACACCCAGATCGCGGCGACGGGCACCAGCGACAACAGCGCAATGCGCAATCCGACCGGTTGACCGCCGAGCCAGGACAGCCAGGTCCGGCCTCCGAGGCAACTATCCAGGGACATGCACTTGCAGGCGAGCAGGTCCAACGCCACGCCGACGAAAGACAGGACGTACAGGGCCGTGAGGCTCAGGCCGACCAGCCTGCAGCCCACCCAGACCACACTGCCGCTGACCGTCGCCCTCGGCCGCATCCATGCGGCCACGTTGCATGCCATGAACGGCAACAGCAACACCAGCGACAGTGTCCTCGCGGCGGCTCCGCTGCGGAGATCGCTCCACCGGTATGTCTCCAACACCACGCCGCAGGCGCCTCGGGAGTCGCCATAGCCTCTGCGGGGCCGGTAGAAGCCGCCCTTGCTGTCGCCGGCGACCCGCTGCACGTGCGGCCGATCCAGGATGTCATCCGCGCCGGCACCCATCACGCCGTGCACCCGCAACTCAACGACGTCACCCGGGGGGTGGCACCCGCCCCGTGCACGGCGCGGCGATGATTCCGGCATTCCTACCTCGCAGGCTGGGACAGGCCTCGGAGCGAAGCGCTGGCCAGCCGCGCATACCCGAACGGGCCTATTCCAGACGGGGGGACCCCCACCACCCTTCGCCTACGCCGACAACCCGGGGTCGTTTGGACGTGCTCGTCTAGGGGATCGGCCCGTCGTACTCCATCCAGAAGTCGACGGCGTCGGAGCGTGGGCGGGGTGCCATCCCGCTGCCGCCGGCGAACTCCATGACCTGGTCGGGCGCTTGCGCGACCGTCGGCCAGGCCGGCAGGCCTGGTGCGTTGGGGTCGCCGGTGCGGACGAAGTTGACCCAGTACGCGCTCATCTGGTCGCGGAGCCGGTAGTCGGTCTCCGTGTAGTCGGCGGCGCTGTCGGCGCCGAGGTTGTCGTATGCGTACGCGACCTCGGCGCCGTGGTAGGCGCCGTACTTCTCAAGCCCCTTCTCAGGAGGGATGTGTGAGAAGAAGTAGAGGTAGGCGTCCGACTCACCCGTCTGCGTCTGCAACTGGGCCCAGCGCCGCATGGCTCGGGTCATGATCTTGTCGGTCTCGGCCCGCAGGAGCGATTCGAGAACCTGCTCCGCTGTCTCCCCTGGATACAGATCGAGGAACCGATCCGCATCCTCACCGTATGTCTCGCGTGCGGACGACCGGTACTCGTCGACGTCGGTGTCCGGTGGGCTGGCCAGCGCGAGCGAGGCCTCGTCCGCGTTGCTGCCGACCAGGGTCGGCACGTCCAGTTGCTCTCCGGACGCGTAGGTTTCCGCCGGCGATCGGTCGAGCACGTGGCCGTCGACGGAGGGCTGCCAGTGCGCATCGAGCGCCCCCGCCGCGTCCACGAGGCGCTCGACGGGCATTTCGCGCATTTCCTCGATGGTTGCCCCTCCCAGTTGTTCGCTCAGGCGGCGGCCGGCATCCTCTGCCGCCTCGCGCGTGTCAGTCTGGTCGCCGCGCTCGGTGTTCCCCGTGGTGCCCATGCACGCTCCGCTGCCGGCGATGATGCCGTCGACGAGGTCTTCGGCGAGCGGTGTCGCACCGAGGATGCAGACGCTCTCGCCCCCGGCGGATTCGCCCGCGATGGTGACCTGGTCGGGGTCGCCGCCGAATGCCGCGATGTTGTCGCGTACCCACGCCAGGGCGGCGATCTGGTCGAGGATGCCGTAGTTGCCCGACGCGTCGTGCGCGGACTCGGCGGACAGTTCGGGATGGGAGAGGAAGCCGAGTACCCCCAGTCGGTAGTTGATCGTGACGGTGATCACCTCGCCCCGGGAGGCGAGCGACTCGCCATCGTAGAGGGGGAGCGCGCCGGAGCCGGTCGCGAAGCCGCCGCCCGGGATGTAGACGAGCACGGGCAGGTGCTCCGGGGCGCGTGTCGTGCTCCGCCAGATGTTGAGGGAGAGACTGTCCTCGCTCACGGGATACGGATTGAGGAGCGTGCCTTCCAGGGGTACCTCCACGATCTGCGAGAGCGCCCGCGTGAAGAACGTGGAGGTGCTCTGAACCGGAACGGCGGAGAACCGGTCTGCGGTGAACACGCCCTCGCGCGGCTTCAGCGGCTCCGGCGCACGCCAACGCAGATCCCCCACCGGAGCCTGCGCATAGGGGATGCCCGCGAAGACCTCGACTGTGCGCTCGTCGTTGTAGACGCCGGTGATCGGCCCCTGCCGCGTCTGCACCGGCCCGGACGGCGAGCGGTCCTCGCCGCCCGCGACGCGGGTCTGCGGCGGTGGATACGCGAACACCGCCGCCCCGAGAACGAGCGCCCCGGCGAGCAACCACGCACCTATCCGGAGCAGCGCGTGCCCCCGGGCCC